>NZ_QTWS01000011.1 GCF_003461245.1 Blautia sp. AF19-10LB | reverse complement strand
TTCTTTAGTATAACATGGGAACATATAAATATCTATGATTACTTATGGGTCAAGTTAAGGCTTTCACAAGGGGTAATCAAGCAATTCTTTCTTCTAATGTCATATATTTAATGGAGAGTCATAGCAGTTTCGTACAATTGTGAGGAGCTTTATAATTGGATAAATAGATAAATGTTTATTTTTCTTAGAAACGAACTTTTTATTTAGTACTTGCATAGCTTCTATTATTAGCAAGTGTTTGTGAGATGAAGTCAGTTCGAGCAGTCCTTCCTGCAACAGTCCAGTCACTTCGAGATGTTACACCATTACCATTTTGAGCTGTACATCTATGTTCTTTTTTAGCATGATCATAATTAGCTCTATATGTTTTAGTTCTCCATGTGGTCCATAGTGTCCCGCCCAAAACACTGGTATGGTTATCATTAATTTCACTTCTAGCATTAGGATTTGAGCAATGTACCTCTATGCCTATTCCTTCTTCAGAATCAAACAACATCTGCGGACTAGCAAAAGCTGTTGTTCCCACTGTTGCTACTGACAGCATTGTAACAGCTATAAAAGTTGATAATTTTTTAAATTTTCTATTTTGCATAAATATGCTCCTTTCGTCTTTTCTTATCCGTACAACTATTATCATAAGCTCTACAAGTACATAAACCACCTGTTCCGCACGATTGTATTTGTTCTAATTCACCAAATCCAATCTGACTTTCTACACTTTGTAATATAATTATTTTTTAATCATTTCCGTTCTTCATTTTGAATTACAAAAATGCTCCTCATGCTTAAAATAATATCCACTTCATCTGTATGCGTATAAATCATCTCACTGTTCTAGCTTTCTACTATATTTCACTTTTCCTGATATCATAGCCATTGCAATACAAAGAGTTGCGTATAAAATCCCATCCAGCAAAATTTGTTTCTTCCCAAAAACAGCTAATACAAACAGCACACTAAAAATAATCAGATACATTTTAGTTTTGTTTGCATATGCTGCTATTTCTGTTTCGCTCAATTTATTTCTTGGATTCGTAACAGGAGCATTTATCCATATAAATATACCCGCAATCCAATAAATACAATAAAATGTGCTTTCTGTTCCACTCCATATATGTCTACACATCATTGCTAAATTCATAACACCTACCGACAAAAAGTAGCAACGTATCTCTGTATCAGCATGATATCCTCCGGCATATGGTCTTATAAAATAAATTGCGGTAAAAAGAACCAGAGAAAATATCAGTTCCTGCCATAATAGCCCACATATAATGATTGTTATGAAATTAATCAGCATAAAAAACGCCTGATGTAATCCATACTGAATTATCTCTATTTCCTCTGAATTTTTCCCTATGCTTCTCGCTATTTTCTCCGACAATATATATGTCTCCTGTCCTTATATGATTATCCTTCTAGTAATAATCTCTGATGTTTACCAAAGATAATTCTACTATTTCACTTTCTAGGTTTAGTTTTACCTAGTTTTTTTACAGAATCCGGAAGATCTGGCTGATATCCCAGAAAAGGACAAGTTGTATTAGCATCTTTAACCGCAATTGTCTTTGCCAATTTACCAATTACTTTTTTTCCATATTCAACTACTTTCTTGTTCATATTGTGAACCTCCTTGTTATTTAATACCTGCATCATAGCACATTTATTCCTTTCAATTTGAAGCTTGTAAAAAATAGACTTTTTATTGCTAAAAATGGTTGTTATATAAAAGGAGACTCTTTCGTTGAATTCCTTTCAATCTCAAGAGTCTCAAATAAAACTTATTTAATATTAGACAAATACAATAAAATTTTTACCTCAAAATAATTTTCCGTATATCCAATTTCAATTTCTCCACCATTTGATTTCACTATTTTTTTCACATTTTCCAGACCTATACCATGAATGGCCACCTCTTTTTGTGAAGTTTGAATTTTATTCCCCGTCTCAATGATTCTCCCCGAATAACTATTTTTCACATGAATCAGCATGATTCCTTTCTTTGTCTGAATATCAATTTTTAAATACTTTTCTTCTGATTTACTTGCTTCACGTACTGCATTATCAACTAAATTTCCAAGTATTGCACAAATATTAAAATCGTTCCAGTAAATTTTTTCCGGTACCCTTATTTTAATATCCACATCTTTTAGAACCTGCTCGGCGTTTCTCAACAGATAATTTAACACACCGTCAATCTCTTTATTTCCTGTTGAAACGTATTCTTTTGGATTCAACATAAATTTTTCCATGTCCTGCAAATATTTTATTATTTCTGGATTATTAGTATTCTTTAACATAGACTGCAATTCAATAATATGATGCTTCATGTCATGCCTAAGCGAGTTCACCTGTTTCTGAGACTCTCTAGCAACGTCCAGCTGATAAGAATATACTTCTACCATCTGTTCCAGCATTTTTTTCTCAATATGTGCAGAATAAAACTGAATCAATGAATTATATAAATAGAAAATTAAAATATTAATGAACAATATGCAGGCAGCAACAACAACGACTGTCATTTTTAATTTCGTTCCGGTTATGACCATATAGTACAAACACCCAATGCTTATTACCGGTACGGCACCTAAAGAAATCCTATAAACAACAGGAAGATAAATATCCTTTTCTATAGGAATAGTACGCTCCAGTGCGATCGCTATAATCAAAATCACAAGGCTTGTTATACATTCATAAATCTGATTTACCGAATCTCCAACCGTATATTTTGTAAACGAAAGCACTACAATACTATCAACTAATACATTTACCGCATATATCATGACCGTAATGAGCAATTTTCTTGACATTTTCACCTTGTACAGACAAACTAATAAAAAAATTGCTGTTAAATTTGAAATTATATTCAATACAGGCATTTTAAATATTTCATAAATAATACTTGTCCACAAGCATGCAATTACATAAAGAACCCATGTATATTTGCATTGATATTCATCTTTCGATAAAAAAATATCTATAAAACATTTTATGGCATAAAATCTTACCCCGGTAGCTAATATTTCAAGTAATATATTATTTAAATTCCCCATGTCCATCACATTCTATCTCCAATATCTTTCTACGGATTTCAGATCTATTCACTTTACTGATATTTAAAATATCCCCATTGATTATTTTTACCCATTCATATGTGTACTCAACAACATAATTAAAATTAATTAAATACGACTTATGAATATTCAAAAATAGCCCTGACGGTACATTTTTTTCAACATCAGTTAATTTTCCATAGAAACTCCTGGATTCATTTCTCATGACAATATTGATCTTCCGGCCATAGCTCTGAAAATATAGAATTTCTCTACAAGGTATACGAAATGTAGTTCCTTTATTTTGATATTCAAAATCTCTGCTCGTCTTTCCAGCAATACGGCAAATGTTATCCATAACATTAAAAATCCTTGTCTTCTCTAATGGTTTGATCAGGAAATCAAAGGGTCTGTTTTGGAATAGCTGTAATGCATATTGTTCCTTTGAAGATATGTACACAATGAAAATCGATTCATTTTCTAACTTTCTGCGAATATAATCTCCAACCATAATTCCATCAAGCCCTGGAATTTCGATATCCAAAAACAAAACATCTACTACTTCTTTATCCAAATAATCAGCTAAACTATCACCAGTGAAAAACACTTCTATATTGAAGCAGATTCCATTCTTACGTGCATATTCCATTAGCATTCTTTCCAATTCTCCACACGTACTTTTTTCATCATCACATATAATAATATTCATTCTCTTACCTTTTATCATTATGAAATAGATTACTCTTTCTTATCCATTGTTGATGCTAACTTTAGATGTCAATACAAAGACCTTGTTGCCTGTCTCTGATTTACCCTGTATACTGTCATTAATACAGTAAAGAAAGGGATCCCAGAGCATCCTTCCTGACAAGACGTATACTCTGGGATCATGGTTTTGAAACCATGATTATTATATCAGATTATTCCGTTTCGTACAATGAGGAAGACGATATTTTTAATTAAGAGCAGCGCCATATCCTACTGTCCAGTCTGTATGGAAGAGCTCTCCTACAGGGATTCCTGCAAAAGGATCCTGCTACAGGAAGGGCATGAACGTCATATCTGTATCATCCGCCGGATGAAATGCACGAAATGTGGGATCTTTCACCGGGAACTGCCGGATTTTCTGGTCCCATACAAACATTACACTGCTGAAGTCATATCCGGTGTCCTGGATGGGCAGGTTACTCCATATGATGAAGATTCTGCGGATTATCCCTGTGAGATGACTATGCACCGTTGGCATCACTGACTGATGAAAAATACGTTAAGGATAGATGGTTATTTAAGGTCTGTCGGCCACCGTCTGCCGGGATTCAGTGAGGAACTGCTGATGTCCGGCGTGCCGCTGCTTGAAATGCTTCGCAGTTCCCTGTATAACTGGCTGGAAACGATACTGAAATTCATCTATGATTCCGGCGGTTTTCTTGTCCCGTGATACAGTTTTCCCTATGCACCGGCTTTGTTTTGCTGTCATTCATAAGATATGGTAAGTTCCTCTCAAAGGAGGAATAATGACCATGAATATAACAAAAGATAACCAATGGCGCGACGGGAAAGCCCTGGAACGCTACATGCTGATCGCACCATTACTGGAAGGCTCCCTTGATCCGGCAAAACGTCTCCAGATGAGGGAGGGCATCGCATCCAGGAACGGGATCTCCCTGCGGAGCCTGTACCGTTATGAAGCTGCTTTCAAAAAAGAGGGGTTTTCCGGACTGAAACCGGCAGAGCGTCCGAAACAGCATTCCGCAAAGCTGCCGGATAACTTTAAGGAGATCCTGGAACAGGCAGTCCAGCTGAAAAGGGAAGTGCCGACACGGTCTGTAAACCAGATCATTTACATCCTGGAACTGGAAGGCTGGGCACCTGTGGGGACACTGAAACGCTCCACCATGCAGAGGCATCTCTATAATGCCGGATTCGGTCAGAAACAGATGCAGATGTACCGGGATGCCCGGAACAGTTCATCCAAACGTTTCTGTAAACCACACCGGATGATGCTGATACAGGGGGACATCAAATATGGGATCAAACTCCCCATTGGAAAAAACGGCGCAATGGTACAGACGTATCTGTCCTCAGCCATTGATGACCATTCCCGTTACGTACTCCATTCAAGGTTTTACGATAACCAGGAAGAATCCATCGTGGAAGATACTTTCCATAAAGCCATACTCAAGGCAGGAAAATTTGATGCCTGCTACTTTGATAACGGTTCACAGTACATTGCCAGACAACTGAGGTTTTCCCTGTCCAGGCTTGGGATCACAATCCGTCATGCCCCTGTCCGGAGCGGGAAATCAAAAGGTTATGACAAGATATTTTTTATGTAAAGAAATGTCTGCTAAAACCCATATACGTTGAACTTCAGCATAGATTTCTTTACATAACAATCAGGTATTGTATCATGGAACTGAAAGGAGGATTGTTCCATGATTACAAATCTAAAAGAACTTATACGATTATGTAAGGATGAAGTGCATGACAGAGAGTATCACGCTCACCATGCAAATGCTCTCACATCAGAATGGGATGCGGTATCCCAATGGTTTGATGATAACGGCATCCATGAATTTAACCGGGATAATGCTTTCGCATACTGCGATGAGGTCATTGGATCCCACATCATTGTTAAGGGAATGACTAAAAAACGTAAGCGCTTAAATTTCCGGTATGATAAAAAATTCCCCGACTACTTTTCAGTAGTCGGAGCACCTTGACAATTCACATATGATTGATCTGAGTCGTTTACACGATGTTCGATCTCCACTTTGACACTCTCATTCCACGGCGACAGAAGTTCTAATTCATCATCACTCATCTTACTGCCAGGAAGTTTTTCAAGCAGATAGGTAAGATAGTGATAGACGTTTACTCCATTGGCCTTTGCCATTTCTACCATTGTGTACACGATGGCACTGGCCTGGGCTCCGTTTGGTGTATCACAGAACAGCCAGTTTTTACGGCCTACTGTAAACGGGCGGATCGCATTTTCGCTGAGATTATTAGAAAAACTGCAGCGGCCGTCTTCCAGATAGGTGGACAGATAGGAGCGGCGATTCTGAATGTAGGTGACAGCTTTATCCATTCTGCTTCCACGGATAGGGCTTTGCTGATCAAGCCACGACAAAAAGCCTTCTACTATCGGCTTTCCTTTTTCAAGACGAACCTTTTTGATAGCATCGAAGGAAGAATACTTTGATCTGATCACATCTTCCAGGTGGAAGAGCTGGTTAATGTACAGCATTCCCTGTACGGATGGCTGGGTATAATCCAGAGCCTTTCCCTTGGGAATGGCATCTGTCAGATATCTTCTGATGTGTGCCCAGCAGGCTGTGCGTTTGGCATCTGGAACTTTATTGTATCCACTATAGCCATCACACATCAGATAACCCTTGAAGCCGTGAAGAAAATCTACGGCATTATCTCCGGCTCGGGTCTCCGAGTATTTATAGAGGATAATAGGTGGTCCTCCGTCTTCACCGCTGCGGAACAGCCACATATATGACTTGGTCTGTGCACGGCGTTCCGGTTCATGCAGAACCTGAAGTGGCGTTTCATCTGCCATCGCGAATCATCGTTCCAGAAGTTTCCTGTGGAAGTATTCATACATAGGAAGAAAAAATGCTTCAGAATTTCGGATCACCCAGTTTGCCATAGTAGCTCTGGTGATCTCTACGCCATACTATTTCCAGTCTTTTTCCTGACGGTAGTATGGAAGACCATTACAAAACTTCTGGTACATTACCCAGGCAACCGTTCCGGCAGAAGCCATTCCATAAAGCATATGAGCTCTACCATCTTTTCCTTTTTTGATAACCGGAATATCCTGAAGCCTGCACTGCGGGCACTCATAGCTCTTACTGTAGTATTCATATACTTTCAGTTTTGCCGGTACAAAAACCAGTTCCCGGCGGACAAACTCTTCCCCGATTTCTTTCAGTGGGGTACCACAGACAGGGCAGAGTTTCTCTTCCTCAGAAAGTTCCAGATACTTTTTTTCAATAGGAACTCCCTTAAAACGCTCCGCATCTGTAGCTCTTGCTTTTCGCTTTTTTGCTGTTTTTTCCGGAAGAATTGTTTCAAGATCCTCTGCTTTTGCAGCCTCCGGATCCTGTTCCAGTTCAGCCTCGTTGAAAAAGTTTAACTGTCCTGGAATATCGAGAGTTCTTTTTTTCGCTGGAGGTGCCAAACAGTTTTTTTCGAAGAAGATCTATTTCTTCTTTCAGGTTATCGCGTTCCTGGGTGAGAGCTTCTTCCCGTTTATTAGCAGCGTCGACAGTTGCCTGAAGCGTTTTTATCATTTTTTTCAGATCGCTTATCATGTCCTTCAGCTCACGGAGCTGGATATCTTTGGAACTGTCTGCCACTGCTTTTTCCTCCTGTTTCTGATGTTTCCATTATACCAGAAAACAGTGGCTTTTCCCAGCAAAACAGCGGATTTACCAGACCTTAAAAGTGCCGAAAATACAGCAAAAAGCAAGAGTTTTATGTGCACCTTTTTTACGTTGCCTTGATCGCTTTGGGCTGCTCAATATCAATGCCAGACATCAGCCAGTCGAACTCCCGCCATGTAAGATTCCGGACCTCAGATTTATTCCTGGGCCACCGGTAAGATCCCTGGGCGGTCAGTCTTTTGTAGATCATAACGATCCCGTCAGGTTCTTTTAAAATGGCTTTGATCCGGTCACATTTGCGGCCGCAGAAAAGAAAGAGTGCATGGTCGATCTCCATCGAAAACTGTTCCTGAATGATTGCACATAATCCGTCAATGGACTTGCGCATATCCGTTCTGCCGCAAACGATATAGATTGCATCAACACTTGAGATATCGGCTAACATAAGGAATCCCTCAGCGCATCCATAAGTACTTTCAGAAGCACTGGCTTGATTTCATTACTCATTCGAATAAGTAAGCCGTCTGCCTTGATTTCAATCGTATGTGAATTGTCAAGATGCATAGAGCCGCTCCTGTTATCAGGAATCAGCTCTGCCGGAGAAGACTCTGGTTCTATCGCAATCTGGACCACATCCTGTTTATGGGATGTAAGATCAACCGTGCTGGCTTTTCCAGCCGGATCAGGTATCTGACAGGCCCTCTTTCGGAGACGGGTAACTGCATTGTAAAAACAGCTGGGTGATATCCCATGCTCATTGCACCATGCAGCATCTGTCAGACCGCTTTGCCTGCATTCAGTTACCAGTTCCATCCATTCGTCCAGGGAGCGCCCTGGAGCACGTTTATTACTCATAATGAAACCTCCAAATATAGTAAAATTCTATCTCCTATCAAACGGAGTGTAGTAAAAACCTATTTGCTATCATTATGAGGCTCAAAACGCAGATAGTAAAGCTACCCAAGATTTAAGCACTTACCATCGAAATCCTTGCCGAAGGTGTGGAAACACAGGAACAGGCAGATATTCTCACCTCCATGGGCTGTCGTTACGCCCAGGGCTACTTCTACCATCGTCCGGCTCCGACCGCAGCTTTTTTTGAGATTCCCTGATAAACAAACGTGACGGACTTAATCGGTCCGTCACATTCCTAATATCGTCTTATGTACTTTTTTCCTTACAAAATAATAGCAGATCACCTGCAGAATGATCGTGATGATCCAGGATACCGGATAAGATATAAAGAGGAACGACAGGCTTCTGTAGTGTGGAAATAATCCGAAGATCCACACGATACGTGTTCCTACGGTTCCTATAATCGACAGGATCATCGGTACACCGGAGCGACCCATTCCGCGGAGTGCTCCCGGGATCAGATCCATGATACCACAGCAGAAATAAGGAACTGTTGTGTATGCAAGGATTTCAATACCGCACTGGATAACATCCGGGTCACTTGTATACAGTCTCAGCAATTTATCGCCAAAGAAATACGCGCCGCATCCCAGGGTAAAAGAAACTGCAAAAGACAAAATGATACAGTCCATCAGGACTTTGTCCATACGCTTCGTCTTGCGTACGCCATAATTCTGGCTTGTAAAACTCATGCAGGACTGCGTAACCGCATTGACAGACACATACAGAAATCCAAAGATATTATTGGCTGCCGTATAACCTGCCATGGCGATCGATCCAAAGGAATTTACGGAAGACTGCAGCAGTGCATTGGAAATATTGATGACTGTGCTCTGGATTCCTGCCGGGATCCCTACCTGAAAGATCTGTTTCAGATAAAAACTTTTGATCGTGAGTTTCGAGAAACGAAGCTGATAGCTTCCTTCCGAACGATACAGACAGCGCAGTACCAGAATACAGGAAATGCACTGGGAAACTACTGTTCCGATTGCAACACCAGCCACGTCCATGTGAAAAACAATGACAAGAAGCATATTCAGGCAGGCATTTGCAACCCCTGATATGATCAGATAAAACAGCGGACGCTTTGTGTCTCCAACCGCTCTCAGAATAGCTGCACCGTAATTGTAAAGCATGAAAAATGGCATTCCCAGGAAATAAATACGCATGTACAGCGTCGAATGAGCAATAACGTTATCCGGCGTACCCATGATCTCAAGTGCCAGCCTGGAAAAGATCAGTCCGACGAACGCCATAATAATACCGCTTACCAGAGCAAGTGTAATGGCGGTATGCACGGTCTCAGACATCTCCTTATGCTTGCCGGAAGCATAGAAACGTGCAGCAAGTACATTCGCTCCAAGAGAGACTCCAATAAATAAATTCGTAAAAACAGCGATCAGAGCTGTCGTCGAGCCAACCGCAGCAAGCGATTCGCTTCCCGCAAACTGCCCCACAACAATGATGTCCACAGCATTGAACATCAGCTGTAAAATACCGGACAGCATCAATGGCAGCGAAAACGAGATCAGCTTGTCCATGATTGAGCCATTGCACATGTCGATTTCGTATTTGTTATTTTTCAAGATTACTCCCCCCATTTTATGTTAATGAGTTTAAAAGACCCCCACAGAATGAATCTGTGGGGGTCGGTATTACTCCGTTTGGACACAATGTATAAATTTAGAATCTATACTAATTTAGAACAATCTATTCCTTATGCATTCTTCTCAGCGATTGCTGCCTGAGCTGCTGCCAGACGAGCGATCGGTACACGGAACGGTGAGCAGGATACATAGTTAAGACCGATCTTGTGGCAGAATTCTACAGAGGACGGATCTCCACCGTGCTCTCCACAGATACCTACATGAAGGTTCGGGTTAACCGGTCTTCCGAGCTCGATTGCCATCTTCATGAGTTTACCAACGCCAACCTGATCAAGTTTAGCGAATGGATCGTTCTCGAAGATCTTAGCATCGTAGTAAGCGTTCAGGAATTTACCTGCATCGTCACGGGAGAAGCCGTATGTCATCTGTGTAAGGTCGTTTGTACCGAAGCAGAAGAAGTCAGCTTCTTTAGCGATATCATCAGCTGTAAGAGCTGCTCTCGGGATCTCGATCATAGTACCAACTTCGTACTCAAGGTTGGAACCAGCTGCTTTGATCTCAGCGTCTGCTGTTTCTACTACGAATTTCTTAACATATTTAAGCTCTTTGATATCGCCAACAAGCGGGATCATGATCTCCGGTTTGATTGTCCAATCCGGATGAGCGTTCTGAACTTTGATTGCTGCACGGATAACAGCTGTTGTCTGCATCTTGGCAATTTCCGGATAGGTAACTGCAAGACGGCATCCACGATGACCCATCATCGGGTTGAACTCATGGAGAGAATCAATGATTGTCTTGATCTCTTCAACAGTTTTGCCCTGAGCGTCAGCAAGTTTCTTGATGTCAGCTTCTTCTGTAGGAACGAATTCATGAAGCGGCGGATCCAGGAAACGGATAGTAACCGGGTTGCCTTCCAGTGCTTCGAACAGTCCTTCGAAGTCTTCCTGCTGATATGGAAGAACTTTTGCAAGTGCTGCTTCTCTTTCTTCTACTGTTGTGGAGCAGATCATTTCACGGAATGCATCGATACGTCCCTCACCGAAGAACATATGCTCTGTACGGCAAAGACCGATACCTTCTGCACCAAGCTCAACTGCTTTCTTAGCGTCAGCCGGTGTATCTGCGTTTGTACGAACTTTCATAGTTCTGTATTTGTCAGCCCAAGCCATGATACGGCCGAACTCACCAGCGATCGTAGCGTCTACAGTCGGGATGATTCCGTCGTAGATGTTACCTGTTGTACCATCGATGGAGATGAAGTCTCCTTCGTGGAACTCTTTACCAGCCAGTGTGAATTTCTTGTTTTCTTCATCCATAGCGATATCACCGCATCCGGATACACAGCACTCACCCATGCCACGGGCAACTACTGCTGCGTGAGAAGTCATACCACCACGAACTGTCAGGATACCCTGAGCAGATTTCATACCTGTGATATCTTCTGGAGATGTCTCAAGACGAACCAGAACGACTTTCTCTCCTCTTTCTGCCCATTCAACAGCGTCATCAGCTGTGAATACGATCTTACCGCAAGCAGCTCCTGGAGAAGCTCCAAGACCTTTGCCCATCGGTGTAGCAGCTTTCAGAGCAGCTGCATCGAACTGCGGATGAAGCAGAGTATCAAGGTTACGTGGGTCGATCATTGCTACAGCTTCTTCTTCTGTTCTCATTCCCTCATCAACAAGGTCACAAGCGATCTTCAGAGCAGCCTGAGCAGTTCTCTTACCATTACGTGTCTGCAGCATGTAAAGTTTACCGTGCTCTACAGTGAACTCCATGTCCTGCATATCTCTGTAGTGGTCTTCCAGAGTTTTGCAAACCTGTTTGAACTGTACGAATGCTTCCGGGAATTTCTGTTCCATTTCGGTGATGTGCATAGGTGTACGAACACCAGCAACAACGTCTTCACCCTGAGCGTTTGTCAGGAATTCACCGAACAGACCGTTAGCTCCTGTAGCAGGGTCACGTGTGAAGGCAACACCTGTACCACAGTCATCTCCCATGTTACCGAATGCCATCATCTGTACGTTAACAGCGGTTCCCCAGGAATATGGGATATCGTTGTCACGACGATATACGTTTGCACGCGGGTTGTCCCAAGAACGGAATACGGCTTTGATAGCACCCATTAACTGTTCCTTCGGATCAGTTGGGAATTCAGCACCGATTTTTTCTTTATATTCAGCTTTGAACTGTTCTGCAAGTTCTTTGAGGTCTTCAGCTGTAAGCTCAACGTCCTGTTTAACGCCTCTCTTAGCTTTCATTTCGTCGATCAGCTCTTCGAAATATTTCTTACCAACTTCCATAACTACGTCAGAGTACATCTGGATGAATCTTCTGTAGCAGTCCCAAGCCCAACGTGGGTTGTTTGATTTTTCAGCAAGAGTATTAACTACTTCTTCATTTAAGCCAAGGTTCAGGATAGTATCCATCATACCAGGCATGGATGCTCTGGCACCAGAACGAACGGAAACAAGCAGAGGATTTTCTTTGTCACCGAATTTCTTACCGGTAACTCCTTCCATTTTGGTGATTGCTTCCATGATCTGACCCATGATCTCGTCGTTGATCTGTCTTCCATCTTCATAGTACTGAGTACAAGCTTCTGTTGTGATTGTGAAGCCCTGCGGTACCGGAAGACCAAGGTTTGTCATTTCAGCAAGGTTAGCACCTTTACCACCCAGAAGGTTTCTCATATCAGCGTTACCTTCTGTAAACATGTAAACCCATTTTGCCATTTTTACATTTCCTCCTAATTATTTGTTCTTTTACATAAAAAAATTATGTTTTACGCACATAATTATTGTATAGACTTTAGTACAAATAGTCAAGGTTAAACTGTCAAAAAATGGGGAAAGTTTTTGTCATAATATGTAAAAACCTTTCCCCATTTCATATTTTACTTTAACGTTTCTTCTTAAGGTTGAGCACAAGGTGTCTCGGGAGACCGTTTACCATGATCGGCTGGTAGTCTCCCTGGATCAGCGGGCTGATATAATCGACAAAATCCTTGGTCACATAAGTCGCATCTTTGTTCATCCAGTTTCTCGGAACGACCTTCTCTTCGTTGGCGATCCTGTGCACGTCATAGATGCCTGTTTTTGCCATGTACGGATCATCGGAAACACGGTCGATGACGATCATCTTGCCGGTGTCGCCTTCATCTGCGGCCTTCACTGCAGCACCGCCTACCATAAATGCCTCGTCGATATCGACACGGGATGCCATATGGGAAGCACTTCTCTGTAAGGTAGAAAGCTCTACGGCCCTTGTCTTGCAGCCGCACTCTGCTGCCAGGAAGTTGGCAAGGTATGTCGCGGTTCCTGCGAGCTGTTTGTGGCCGAATGCATCCACGTAATCTCCGGAGCTTCCAAGTTCGCAGACGTAGCGTCCGTCAGCGAGGCGGATTCCCTCGGATACGGCGATCACAACGGAAGATTTCTTCTTGAGGAGATCTTTGACTTTGACAAGGAATTTCTCAATGTCAAATGCAACTTCCGGAAGGTAGATAAGGTCCGGTCCGTCGCAGTCCTCTGTTCTTGCAAGTGCTGTTGCGCCGGTGAGCCATCCTGCATTTCGTCCCATGACTTCCATGATTGTGATCATGCTTTTCTTGTAGGTAAGACCCTGTGCGTCACGGATCACTTCCTTGGTGGAAGCTCCGATGTATTTGGCTGCACTTCCAAAACCAGGTGTATGGTCGGTCAGTGCAAGGTCATTGTCAATGGTCTTCGGTACGCCAAGGAATTTCTGTTTCTGGCCGGTCAGGATCGCGAAATCAGAAAGTTTCTTGATAGTGTCCATGGAGTCATTTCCGCCAATATAGATAAACGCATCAATATCAAGACGGTTCAGTATACCAAAGATCTTCTCATAGATGGTCTTATCTTCGTGGATCTCAGGAAGTTTAAAACGACAGGAACCTAAGAACGCGGACGGGGTTCTCTTGAGAAGCTCAATGTCCAGCTCTGAGTGGATCTGTGTGGAAAGATCGATATACTGTTCATCCAGAAGTCCCTGAATTCCGTGCAGCATTCCATATACCTTGTCGAAACCTCGCTCAATGGCGTTCTTGTACACACCTGCAAGACTGGAATTGATTACTGCGGTAGGACCTCCGGACTGTCCTACAATGATATTGCGTTTTTTTGCCATACTGTCATCTCCTTTTTTGTTGTCGGATATATAATAGTTAAATTTTACCAATATTATCCGTTTTCGTCAAGAAGATTTGTGTATTTTTATATGTTTTTGTATATATCTTTTGTTTTTATTATCTATTTTGTATAGTTTTGTTTGTATATGCTGTATGGATTATAAAAGAAATAGAAGAATGCCACAAAAAAATCAGGCATCTGCCGTGTCTGCGTATCAGCGCAGTGCACAGCGAATGCCTGTCGTCATTCTCTTATGAAAGTTTCTGAGTCCTCAGAACTTAGAATGTAAATTTGTCAGCAAAGTATGCTTCCAACTCATCGATCTTGACACGAACCTGCTCCATGGTGTCACGGTCACGGACAGTAACTGCTCCGTCATTCTCAGATTCGAAGTCGTAAGTGATGCAGTACGGAGTACCGATCTCATCCTGTCTTCTGTAACGTTTACCGATGTTTCCACGGTCATCGTACTCGCAGTTGTATTTCTTGCTTAACTGCTGGAAGATTTTCTCTGCACCATCGTTCAGCTTCTTGGAAAGCGGAAGGACACCGATCTTGACCGGAGCCAGTACCGGATGGAAGTGAAGGACTGTACGAACGTCGTTCTTCTCTGCATCCAGAACTTCCTCATCGTATGCGCTGCACAGGAATGCAAGTACCATACGGTCAGCACCAAGTGAAGGCTCGATAACGTAAGGAATGTATTTCTGTTTCTTCTCATCGTCGAAGTATGTCAGATCCTGACCGGATACATTCTGATGCTGTGTCAAGTCATAGTCTGTTCTGTCAGCGATTCCCCACAGCTCGCCCCATCCGAACGGGAACAGGAACTCTACGTCTGTAGTAGCCTTGCTGTAGAAGCTCAGTTCTTCCTTGTCATGGTCACGGTAACGGACTTCGTCATCCTTAAGGCCAAGGGAGCTCAGCCAGTCAAGACAGAATTTCTTCCAGTATGCAAACCACTCAAGGTCTGTATCCGGCTCGCAGAAGAATTCAAGTTCCATCTGCTCGAACTCACGGGTACGGAATGTGAAGTTACCCGGTGTGATCTCGTTACGGAAAGATTTACCGATCTGGCCGATACCAAACGGAATCTTCTTACGGGATGTTCTCTGTACGTTCTTGAAGTTTACAAAGATACCCTGTGCTGTTTCAGGTCTTAAGTAAACAGTGTTCTTGGCGTCCTCAGTTACACCCTGGAATGTCTTAAACATCAGGTTGAACTGACGGATATCTGTGAAGTTGTGCTTGCCGCAGGACGGACACGGAACTTCGTGATCCTTGATGAAGTTCATCATCTGCTCCTGGGACCATGCATCTACGCTTCCTTCGATCGCAATGTCATGCTCTCCGCAGAAATCCTCGATCAGCTTGTCTGCACGGAAACGCTCGTGGCATTCCTTACAGTCCATCAGAGGATCGGAGAATCCGCCAAGATGACCGGATGCTACCCATGTCTGCGGATTCATCAGGATCGCACAGTCTACACCGACATTGTACGGGGATTCCTGAACAAATTTCTGCCACCATGCGCGCTTTACGTTGTTCTTGAGTTCAACGCCAAGGTTACCGTAGTCCCAGGTATTTGCAAGACCTCCATAAATTTCTGAACCAGGATAAACGAATCCTCTGGCTTTTGCCAGAGCAACAATTTTCTCCATTGTTTTTTCCATGATATCTCTCCTCATTGTTTTATTGGTGAAAACCTAAGTGTTCTCATTATACCGCATTTTCAATATATTTCAACTTTTTTATTTCATAACCTCCAGAATCTGGAGACTTCGGAACCTTTTGTCCGTGTTTACAGCCGTATATCTATGTATGATGTGCTCCAGTTCCAGAAGCACTTCATCCTTCACAGTAAAAGTATACAGCTTTCCCATCAGTGCTGTCGCTATAAAGCGCATGGCATAAAGTGCCGAAGGCGAAATCCGAAGAGTTCCTTTCTGTCCGGATGCGCATTTCTGGCACAGGATGCCGTGGAGATCCTGCGAAAAAAACACCTGTCCTTCCGAAATCTCCTCACGCCCGCACTGCGCGCACTGAAAAAGCTCCGGGCAGAGTCCCTCCTCTACCATCGTCCGCAGTTCAAAGATGCAGCGGATCAGACGGTTGTCCATCTTCGGATTCAAAAGGGCTTTGACTGTGACATAGAGAAGGTTCATCATCTCCCTCTCGTCCGTCCCCTCACGCCCGAAGTAATCTGCCAGTTCCAGGAAGTAATAGCCATAATAGACCCCAGGCTGCATCGCCGCCAGTTCTACGAAATGGTGGGATACGGACACCTGGTTCAGATTATAGCTGCTCCTGCCTTCAAACAGGGTAAAAGTTCCAAACACAAAAGGATCTGCTGCTGCCAGAAACGGGCTGTTCGGCCGTCTTGCACCTTTGGCAAAAGCGGAGATCTTGCCCCTCTCTCTGGTCAGCAGAACGATTCTCTTGTCATATTCGCCGATCGGCATCGCAGAGATCACAACTCCCTGCACGGTGATCAGATCACTCATTTATCAGATTTCCTTCTTGTCGTAACCAAAGTTTTTAATCATAAAGTCACTGTCACGCCAGTCTTTGCGGACTTTGACCCAGATCTTCAGGTTGACCTTGGCATCCAGCATGCGTTCCAGCTCATAGCGGGCATTGCTGCCGATCTTTTTGAGCATGGCACCCTGTTTGCCGATAATGATTCCTTTGTGAGAGTCTCTCTCGCAGATGATCGTTGCTTCGATGTCTACGAGGTTATTTTTGCCAGGACGCTCTTTCATGCTGTCGATAGCGACTGCGATTCCGTGCGGGATCTCAGCATCAAGCGCGTGAAGTGCCTTCTCACGGATGATCTCTGCGGCAATCTGTCTCTGCGGCTGGTCTGTTACGGTGTCCTCATCGTAGAACATCGGTCCGTATGGCAGGTATTTCAGAATGCACGGGACGATATCCTCTGTGTTCTGGTTGCGCAGTGCAGAGCATGGAATGATCTCATCAAATTCATAAAGTTTGCGGTAGGTGTCGATCGCCTTGAGGATCTCGTCCTTGTCAACGGTATCGACTTTGTTGATCACAAGGATGACCGGCAGATGTAAGCCCTTAAGCTGCTCTGCAATGTGACGTTCTCCTGCGCCGATAAAGGTCGTCGGCTCTACCAGCCAGAGGATCACATCGACATCTTTGAGTGTTCTCTCTGCTACCTGGACCATGTACTCGCCCAGCTTGTTTTTTGCCTTGTGGATACCAGGGGTATCGAGGAAGACGATCTGACCGTCCTCACAGGTATATACGGTCTGGATACGGTTTCTGGTCGTCTGCGGTTTCTTGGATGTGATCGCGATCTTCTGACCGATCAGATGGTTCATCAATGTGGATTTTCCGACATTTGGACGACCGATGATCGCTGTAAATCCGGATTTAAAATTATCTTTCATATTTACTCCTAAACTGCTCCCTGGATCAGCCGTTGATCAGCGGGCTGATGCTTCCAAAGAGTGTCTCTTCTTTCTGTACTTTTGGTTCACTTCCTACAACACAGATCTCTTCATCGGACAGGATCGCCTCGATCAGCGGAGCCAGTGCCTGGATGTCTTCTGCCTGTGCATTCAGGATCTCGTCACGTTCTTTCTGCATCATCTCTTCTGTCACGCCGCAGAAGTATGCTCCCTTGGATGCATTGCCTTTCATCTGCGGAGTCTTCGGTACGTCTTTGCCGCTGATCGTTCCGATGATGTATTTTGTCATCTCACGCTCGTCAGCCTTAAATCCACGTACATAATCCGGGATTCCTGCAAAAACATCGTAAGTGCGTTTCAGATGCGGATCACGGTAAGATACGAAGAAGCTCTCGCCACTGTATTTGAATCCGCTCATGCAGCCATAAGCGCCGCCTTTGACACGGATGTTGATCCAGAGATAATCGTAGCTTAAAGCGACTTTGAGGATATTGAGTGCACCTGTGTATGCAAAGCCTTTCTTGCGGAAGTTTCCTGCCTGTGCCGCGTACTGTACCTGTCCGGAGGTCATGAAGCCTTCGTTCTTTTTCTCGCAGATCATCGGTGCCGGAGAAGTTTCGACTGCTTCCTGATGAAGAGTTTTCTTTAATTCTCTGACTTGTTTCTGCATCGTTTCCAGAGATTCTCTCTCGCCGGTGTAGCTGACGCTTAAGTTTTCCGGGCGGAGGATCTCAGTCATCAGGGATTTAAGGTTCTCAATGATCTCATCCTTGCGCTCTTCAAATTCCTTATCCAGTTTTTCGATGAACTGGTAGTAAGCGATTCCTGCCATCGCATCCTGGAACGCAGCCATCGGTGAACCATAGGATGCAGCACGGAGTACAGCTGTGGAATGTCCTGCACTCACCAGACTTGACTGTGCTCTTGATTTGACTCTTGAGATGATCTCATGAAGTCTGCGGGTGTCTGTCACATCAGAGGTATTGAGGATCTCACGGATCATGCGGAACATAACATCTGTCCTAGGGTACATTACCTTGCCCTTCACTCCGAAGAATGCACGGTATTCATCGACAGAGTCTGCGCGATCAAACACTTCCACGCCGCACACGATCCCGCCTGTCTCGGCATTGATCTCATTTGAAAGTTCTCCATAGGTGTAATGTGCAGTATTCACATAACCGAGTACGGATTTCAGGAGTCCGAGATATAGTACTTTGTCCGGTGAAAGGCTCTTAAGGTCAAACATCAGATCCAGATAGCCGATTCCATTGGTCGGAACGTCGTGATACAGGAAAAGACTTCCGTCCACATCCAGTTCTTCATTGTAGAATTTATCTGCTTCCTTGCGAATATCCTCGCGCTTAAGCATCGGAATGCATTTGGCTGCTTCCGGATCTTCCTCAGCTTCCTGGTATGCCTCAAGATCCTTCGTGCGCTGTACCATCTGCTGTTTTTCTTCCTCGGAAATTCCATTCAGGTAGTCAGCAAGTTTGTCCTCCAGGGCTTTTGCCTTTCTTGCAGCAAGACCTCTGGATGGTACAAGGGTCAGTACAGATCCGTGTGGATTATCGAGGAGATATTTCCGGATCAGTTCTTCGAAGTATCCTGTGTTCTTGAGGGATTTCAGCTTCTCAAATACCGGGATCAGTTCTACCTGTGCAAATGGATGTTCATCGTCATAGAGCCAGTTGCCAAGGATATCGAGTCCATAGATCAGCCCCTTCGGATAGGAAGAGAAATCTGCCTCTCTGTAGCGGAATTCCATGCAGTTGATTCCGGCTTCCAGAGCTTTCTTGTCAATTCCGGATGTGATGACATCCTGAAGGACTTTGCGGATAACGGAAACAAATTCGTCTTTTTTGTCCGCATTTGCGCCCTTTGCGATAATGTCAAAATATGGCTGACGGATACCATCCTCATAAGCACCGTAGATATCCTTACCGATGCCGACATCAAGAAGTGCCTGCTTGAGCGGTGCGCCCGGCGCACTTAAGAGTGCATAATCCAGGACTTCAAATGCAATGCTGGTGAGGCTGTCCATAGCAGTTCCCACTACAACGTTGTAAGAAAGGTATGCATTGTCCTCCTCACCCTCGCTCTCTGCAACTGGATATTCCATGGTCAGATCCTGCATTGCGGCAAAAGGCTTCTGCTCTCTGATCTCGGAATCTACGTTTAGGCTGTCATAAGCGGAAAGATAATGTTTGTCGATAAAGTCAAGTTTCTCCACCATGTCCATATTTCCGTACAGATAAATATAGCTGTTGGATGGGTGATAATACGTTCTGTGGAAATCAAGAAACTCCTCGTAGCTTAAATCCGGGATATTGTCAGGATCTCCGCCGGATTCACAGCCATAGGTGATATCCGGGAACAAAGAGTTCATGATGTCACGCTCCAGGACATCGTCCGGAGAGGAAAAAGCTCCCTTCATTTCGTTGTAAACAACCCCGTTGTATGTCAGTGGTCCTTCCGGCTGTTCCAGATGGTAGCTCCATCCTTCCTGGCGAAAGATCTCTTCTTTCTTGTAAATATTCGGGTAAAAAACTGCGTCCAGGTAAACATGCATCAGGTTCTGGAAATCCTGATCGTTGCAGCTTGCCACCGGGTAGCAGGTTTTGTCCGGATAAGTCATGGCATTCAAAAAAGTGTTCAAAGAGCCTTTGACCAGTTCCACAAAAGGATCCTTCAGTGGAAATTCTCTGGATCCGCAAAGCACGCTGTGCTCCAGAATGTGGGCAACGCCTGTGCTGTTCTTCGGCGGAGTTCGAAAAGCGATATTGAACACTTTGTTTTCGTCATCGTTCTCAATGAGCATTACCCTCGCTCCGGTCTTGATGTGCCGGAGCAGGTAGCCTGTAGAACGGATATCAGTTAATTTTTTTTTCTGGATGACTTCGTATGCAGTCACTTCGTTTAAATTCATTGATGCCTCCGTTTTTTATATGTAGTATTTGTTATTTTGCGGAATTTATTCCGGCAGTCCGCCCTCGCCCGGGAAATAATCCTCGTAGACTTTGCGGGCAGCTCTAGTGAGCAGTGCCAGTTCTTGTTCCATATCAAGTTCTCTCGGTACTTTGACAGCAGTCTCATAAATATCTCTCTGAAGTTTTGATTTGACATCATCCTTCTTCATTGTCACAAGTCCGCAGAGTATTGTATTATAACTCTTGTCTGTCTGGCAGAGATCCATGTACAACTTCACAAGGTGTTCGCACTCCCGATAAATGAGTTCTCTGTGCAGTTCACTTTTCGCTGCAAGTTCATGAAAGTGCACCTGATCCAGTTCCTTCTGAAGTCCCTTACGCGCACCTTTGGAAGTAAACCATCTGTTTCCGGAAGTACGGTTGAATTCGATCGTCATCCAGAACTTCAGATAACCATCTGCCTGACCTCCAAGATCAGATTTCATGCTGTAGCGGGCATCCCAGATCTCCCTGCGGGCCTGATTCTCCTCTGTAGCGCCTTCCTCGGCAATTGCCTGCTCCAGAAGTTCCTTACGTTTAGCCGGGTCTGTTTCTCTATAATATTGTGCGATTGTTGGTGTATCCATATATATCCTTCTCCTTTTGGTATTTTATTCTGCCACGGTGTTAGAAGATAAAAAAATAAAACCCTCTTTCCTCCAATATGCCTATTATAGCAAATATGGAGAAAAAAGGGTAGTCCTCTTTGTGAGAAATAGCTTGTCCCTAATTTGTCAAGATTTACAGGATGAGCATGGCGTCGCCGAAGGAGAAAAAGCGATACTTCTGGCGTACTGCTTCCTCATAAGCTGCCATAATGTTTTCCTTGCCTGCAAGAGCGGAAACCAGCATCATCAGGGTGGATTCCGGCAGGTGGAAGTTGGTGATTAGTCCGTCGATCATCTTGAATCTGTAGCCCGGATAGATAAAGATCTCTGTCCAGCCGCTTCCTGCGAGAAGGATCCCGTCCTCACCGGTTGCTGATTCCAGGGTACGGCAGCTTGTGGTTCCTACGGAGATCACACGTCCGCCTGCTTTCTTGGTATCGTTGATGAGTTTTGCCTGATCTTCTTCTACCATATAGAATTCTGAATGCATATGATGCTGTTCTACATCATCTACTTTGACCGGACGGAAGGTTCCAAGTCCTACGTGAAGTGTCACATGTGCGATCTTGACGCCCTTTGCCTTCACCTGCTCCAGAAGTTCTTTCGTGAAGTGAAGTCCGGCTGTCGGTGCTGCTGCGGAGCCGTCGTTCTTGGCATATACGGTCTGATAACGGTTCTTGTCTTTTAATTTATGTGTGATGTACGGAGGCAGAGGCATCTCGCCAAGCTGATCCAGGATCTCCTCAAAGATTCCGTCATAGTGGAACTGGATCAGGCGGTTTCCTTCATCAACGATGTCGATGATCTCACCCTTTAAGATTCCGTCTCCAAAAGTGATCTTTGCGCCCGGTCTTGCTTTCTTGCCTGGTTTTACGAGACATTCCCAGATGTCATTCTCGCGGCGTTTCAGAAGCAGGATCTCGATCAGGGCTCCTGTCTCTTCCTTGTGTCCGTACAGACGCGCCGGGATAACTCTCGTATCGTTGATGACCAGACAGTCTCCCTCATTCAGATAGTCCAGAATGTCTGTAAAATGTCTGTGTTCCATGGATCCGTCTTTCATAGAAAGATGAAGAAGCCTGGAAGAACTGCGGTCTTCCAGCGGATCCTGTGCGATCAGTTCCTTCGGAAGATCATAATAAAAATCTGATGTTTTCATAATTACTCCTTATCGTTCTGTTCTTTTTCTTCTTTCCATTGTTTTCTCCACTGGCGGACCTGGTTCCATTCTTTGTTGGTGAGGTCTGCCTTCTTGAGAAGATCCGGTCGGTTTTTCGCCGTGCGCAGGATGGACTGCTCTCTCCGCCATGCTTCGATATTGGCATGGTGTCCCGATAAAAGGACAGGAGGGACTTTTTTGCCGTGCCATTCTTCTGGACGGCTGTACTGTGGATATTCAAGAAGATTTCCGGCAAAAGATTCCGTCTCGCCGGATTCCTGGTTGCTTAAGACTCCCGGGACCATTCTGGAAATGGAATCCATCATGACCATTGCCGGAAGCTCGCCGCCTGTGAGCACGTAATCGCCGATGGAAACCAAATCTGTGACTACTTCTTCAAGTACACGCTCATCGATCCCTTCGTAATGTCCGCACAGGAAAACCAGATCCTTTTCTTTGGCAAAGTCTTTCGCCATAGTCTGGTTAAAGACGCTGCCCTGTGGAGTCAGGTAGACCACGCGCGGTCTGTAGCCGATTTTTTCCTCGATGGACTGGTAAGCGAGGTAGACAGGCTCTGCCTGCATCAGCATACCTGCGCCGCCGCCGTAAGGATAATCATCGACTTTCTGGTGTTTGTTGAACGCATAATCGCGGATGTTGATGGCTTCCACAGAAAGATAGCCTCCTGTGATTGCGCGTCCGATGATGCTGGTGTTCATTCCCTGCTGGATCATTTCCGGAAAAAGTGTCAAAACATGAAAATTCATTTATATAAGTCCCTTCATCAAATGTATGGTCATTGTATTGCTTTCCAGATCTACATTCAAAATGCACTCTTTGATCGCCGGAAGGAGCACTTCGCCGTGTTCTTTGGAGTTGATGATATAGACATCATTTGCTCCTGTCTCCATGACATCTTTGAGTGTCCCGAATTCTGTTCCGTCTTCTAATACCACATTCATTCCCAGAAGATCCGCAATATAGTACTCATCCTCTCCGAGCTCCTGGCCTTCTTCTCTCGGGATCCAGAGACTGCATCCTTTGTATTTCTCGATATCATTGATATTGTCGATGCCGTCAAATTTGAGGATCGCAAGGTTTTTGAAAAATCTTACGTTCTTGATATCCAGTCTGCGGTATTCTTTTCCTGTATCCAGCATCACATAATCCAGATCCAGAAAACGCTCTGCATCGTCTGTGGTAGGATATACCTTTACTTCGCCTCTCACTCCATGTGTGGTAGTGATCACTCCGACCTTTAATAAATCTTCCATAAAAAACTCCCTTTAAGATGTAAAAAGGAGCTATGTTTCCACAGCTCCGATTCTTTCTTTATTGCAGAATGTCTACAATTACTTTTTTGCTGCTCTTTGAAGAAGCCGCCTTAACTACTGTACGGATTGCCTTGGCAATACGTCCCTGTCTTCCGATGACCTTTCCCATGTCGGAAGGGCCTACTTTCAGTTCAATGATAACTGCATCTTCTTTTTCGTTTTCGGTGACTACCACCTCATCCGGATGCTCGACAAGAGATTTTGCAATTACTTCAACTAATTCTTTCATTACATACCTCCCTGTACTGTCTATGACAGGACTTTAGAAATACCTTCCGTAAAGTATTTCTTATTTCTCGATTCCGGCCTCTTTGAAGATTCTTGCAACAACGTCTGTTGGCTGAGCACCAGCAGCAAGCCATTTTTTAGCTTCTTCTTCGTTTACTTTGTATGCGCTTGGCTCGATGTTCGGGTCGTATGTTCCGATCTCAGCGATGCATTTTCCGTCACGTTTACTGCGGGAATCTGCAACTACGATTCTATAAAAAGGTGCTTTTTTCTGTCCCATTCTTCTTAATCTGATTTTAACTGCCATTTTTTGTTTCCTCCATTATGATATCTTTGTATTTTTATTGGTTGATTTATTTAAAAAGGAAGCTTGAAGCCGCCTCTTTTACCCATTTTACCGCCCATCATTCCAGGCATCTGTTTCATGAGTTTCTTACTCTGCTCAAACTGTTTGACCAGACGATTGACTTCTGCGATGTCAACTCCTGCGCCTCTGGCGATGCGGTTCTTGCGGGATACATTGAGGATTCCCGGATTGGTCCGCTCTGCCGGTGTCATGGAAAGGATGATCGCTTTGGTACGGTCAAGTGCTTTCTCATCGATCATGTCCTCGAGATCCTTGGCCTTGTTGCCGATTCCCGGGAGCATGTTGAGGATGCTGCCGATACCGCCCATCTTGTTCATCTGCTCCATACTGGTCAGATAGTCGTTGAAGTCGAAGTCCATCTTTTTGAGCTTCTTCTGCATTTCTGCTGCCTGATCCTGGTCGAGTGCCGCCTCTGCTTTCTCGATGAGGCTCATCACATCTCCCATTCCCAGGATTCTGGAAGCCATACGTTCCGGATAGAACTGCTCCAGATCTGAAAGCTTCTCACCCATACCTACATAGAGGATCGGCTTTCCGGTTACTGCTTTGATGGAAAGTGCCGCACCGCCTCGGGTGTCGCCATCCATCTTGGTAAGGATCACACCATCGATCCCGACCTTATCAACAAAAGTCTTGGCTACGTTTACCGCATCCTGACCTGTCATTGCATCTACAATGAGAAGTGTTGCATCTACCTGTATGTTCGCCTTGATATCTGCAAGTTCCTGCATCATGTTTTCATCAACATGAAGACGGCCTGCGGTATCGAGAAGAACTACATTCTGCTGATTGGCTTTGGCATGCTCGATTGCTGCCTTTGCAATGTCAACCGGGTTCTGCTTGTCTCCCATGGAAAAAACTTCTACGCCCTGCTTCTCGCCATTGACCTGAAGCTGTGTGATCGCTGCCGGACGATAGACGTCACATGCGACTAGGAGCGGTCGTTTTCCCTTGGATTTGAGCTTGCCTGCAAGTTTGGCAACTGTGGTTGTCTTACCTGCACCCTGAAGACCTGCCATCATCAGTACGGTAATCTCATTTCCCTGTTTCAGTGGAAGCTCTGTTGTCTCGCTTCCCATCAGGCTTACAAGTTCGTCATTAACGATCTTGATCACCATCTGTCCAGGATTCAGTCCGTTCATTACATCCTGTCCGACTGCACGTTCCTGTACAGATTTCGTGAACTGCTTCACGACCTTAAAGTTTACATCCGCCTCAAGAAGAGCCATCTTGACTTCTTTCAGAGCAATCTTAACATCTTCCTCTGTAAGTCGGCCTTTACTTCTCAGCTTTTTGAATACATTTTGCAATTTTTCCGTCAAGCTTTCAAATGCCATGCGTTATAACTCCTCTAAAATTTCATTGGAGATCTCTGTGATCTCCTGTGCCTGATAAGTGGCTGCGATCTGTTTGATCCGACGGACCTGCTCTCTGATACTCAGGAACTTCTCTACCAGATGAAGCTTGCCCTCGTATTCTTCCAGTGTATGATTGCAGCGCTTGATCATATCATGAACACCCTGGCGGCTGATCCCTAGTTCCTCTGCCACCTCACTCAGAGAATAATCCTCCAGAACAACGCTCTCATATACCTGCTGCTGCCGCTCTGTAAGCAATTCTCCATAAAAATCATATAACAATGTCTGTTCCACAATTTTTTCCATTTGTAACCACCTTGGGTATCATAACTTATTTTGGTGCGGGTGTCAAGTGTTTTTTCTTGACAAAGTTAATTTTTCTTATTTCATCTTTACCACAAAATTCACATATCTTTTTATAATTGCTTAATGTTTACTATTTTTCACCATAAAAACCGGTATCAGCAATCTCAATCCATTTCAGGTACATTTCTTTATAGTGTTCTTTAATAAAAGCTCTGATTTTTCTTACTTCACGGTCAGTCAAACTTCCCTGTCTTTCTAAAGTTGTATCTCCATTATTTTTTACAAAGAATTTCGCTGATCCTGCTTCTGTCAGTTTTCTGTCACTAGTGTACTGTATCATTGACATTTCGCTAAATAACTTGCCTGTTTGGGCATGGCTAATCCTCCATAAACTGCTTATTGTTCAAATAATAATCCAGTACTATCTGATTTTCGATATCATCCATATTAGTTTCCACTATCTTATTATCATATATAACCGCTGCATGGTTTGGTTTATTCAGATTAAGCATACGAATATATTTTCCCTCTTGAGTATACGCATACCCATTAATGATCATATCTGCTGCATCTGCTATCTTTTTAATATCAAGCTGCATAGTCAATCTGAACCTCCTTTACCGGTGTAAGGAATTCATCTACATCATAATATAAATTTTGAAGAATCGGAACAAGATCAATATACTACTCTACCTCATTCAGATTTTTGTACTTCGCCATTACAACCAGATAACCTTTATCCCATTCTTTCTCAAAATCCTCCCCCAAAAAAGTCTCTCAGATCTGCCACTCTGAGGGATTTTGCTTTGCATTGAACATTAATCAGAACTCATTCATCCGCCTCAATTAGTTCATGCTCCTGGCCTTTTCCTGCTAACAACTGAGTAATTCCTCGATCTATCATGGCAAGATATTCTGCATTGCGGGCAGCCTTTTCGAACTGATTATATTTTTCAAGACTCATGATTACAACGTTCTTTTCACCTTTACGAGTAACAATGACTGTCTCGTGATTGTCTGTTGCCTGATTGCAATAATCCTTTAACTTATTTCTGATTATAGAATAAGTTACTGCTAACATAATTTCACCAGCCTTCTCATAGTATTTTTCTTGCTGTTATGATTTTAGCTCACGCGCCAAAGAGCAATTTGTTCTTATTTATGCTATACTATATACGTTACTGCTCCCAAATCTGGCAACAGAGGGGAGGTGCTTTGTATTGGATCCAATTACTTCTTTTTTAATCGCTGTTGCGGCTGGTGTGGTTTGCCACCTCATCAACAAATGGTTAGACAAGCGATAACAACAGCAACTAGCCTCGGTTAGCGCACCCTAAAAGCACAAAAAGAAAGCCCCCAGTATTCCCAGTACTGAGGGCTTTCGCTTTGCATTGAACATTATTACTTCTTTTTTTGCCTATGGCAATTATAGCATATGTATTTCTGGAAATCAATATGCCTGATCTCGGTATTTCTATGAATTTTTCTCCATTTGTCACAAATTTGTCACAGAATCAAATTCCATCTCCCGCAAAGCCTTGTATTTCCTGCCTTTCTCAGGAATCTATATCAAGTGTTTTTTCTTGACAAATAATCTCTTTATTCCAGCTCCTTCCCGGGTTCTTCGGCTTCGAATTCGAAGACGCAGCGGTCGAAGGCGTTGATCACGTTGGTTTCTTCGTATTTGTCGTAGCGTTTGTGTTTTCTTCCGTATGACATGTGGACGTGTCCGTGGAGGAAGTATTTGGGGTGGTATTTTCCCATAAGGCGGCGGAAGATCTTGAAGCCCTGGTGCGGGAGGTCTCTGCCGTCGTTTAGCTGGTAGGCAGGGGAATGGGTCACGAGGATATCGAAACCTCCCCGAAACCAAATCTTCGGGTAGAGTTTCAGCACCCTTTTTTGCATTTCCCATTCCGTGTACTGATGGACACCTGGTTTGTATCTCATGGAGCCGCCAAGCCCCAGAATCCTTATTCCTTCATAGACAAAAAGTTTGTCGTCAATGCAGATGCAGCCTTCCGGTGGGATCTTTTCGTATTTGTCATCATGGTTTCCGTGAACATAGAGCACCGGTGCCGATGTAAATGTGGCAAGGAAGGAAAGGTATCTCGGGTCCAGATCTCCGCAGGAAATGATAAGATCGATTCCTTCCAGTTTGCTTTTTTCGAAATAGTCCCACAGATACTTGGATTCTTCATCTGCTATGGCAAGTATTTTCATTTATTTGCGTTTCCCCTCTAATTCTCAAGGCCAGACTGCTGTGTAACCGGTTTGGCCTGATCTGTTAATTCTTTGCGTGTCGGGATCGAGCCGACAACGTTTTCTGCCAGCCAGTCCATGGTGATGATCTCTTCCGGCGAAAGAGCCTTGTTCGGATCTGACTGTACCATTCCATCCTGAGAGTACAGAACTCCCGAGAACGGATTGAATTCTCCCCTTGTGATATTGTCTTTGAGAAGCTGGATCAGACGTCTCGTTCCGATCGGCAGATTCTGGGAGTGGATGACATCTACAACGCCAGCAGAAAGTCCCCACCAGTAGTTGATCGCTTTTGTTTCATAATTATCGTCATATTTCCAGGTTCCATCCATGATCGTGCGGATCAGCTGCTCATAAAATTTACCCCAGTGCCACAGAGGCATGGCGATATTGTGCGGCTCGCCGTTTTCCAGATGATAAAGTCCAAAATATCTGGAAGTCTCTTCCGGGATCACCATATCTTTACCGGAAACGACAGTCACACCCTTTTTCTGCACATTTTCCATTGTACGTCCCAGGTCAACATCCTTAAGCGTGGACCATTCCAGATAGATCTTTGCTCTCGGGTTCACCATCTTGGCGCCCAGGGCAAAGGCATTGATATTTGCGATCGTTCCAAAGATCGGATAATCTGCAATGTACGCAAGCTGGCCATTCTCCGCCATCGCACCGGCGATCGCTCCCATCAGGAATTTCGCTTCATGCATACGCGCATAATAGGTACGGATGTAACGGTGGGAAGTGTTCAGCGAACAGTTCAGGATCCTTACATTCGGATTGGCGATCGCGGCCTGCACACTTGCCTGTACAAACTCCGGTGTCGTTGTGAAAATGATATTGCAGCCCTTCTGGATCGCATCGGAGATCGCTTTTTCTGCAAGTTCCGGTGTCAGATTCTCATAGCACATGGTCGTAACTTCCTCTGGGAAAGTCTGCTCCAGATGAAGCCTTCCCAGTTCATGTGCATAAGTCCATGCGGAAGTTCCCGGTGTCTTTGCATAGAGAAAAGCGATCTTAAGTTTCGGTGCACTGAGTGGAAGCAGGCGGTTGAGCAGAGGCTTTTTCTCCTTGTTCGGGTCAAGTTTCAGGTCAATGACATTGTCATGTTCGAGAAGTTCAAACTCTTCCCAGCTCTTTGCGACCAGGGTCTTGAGTTCGCTTACTGTCTTCTGGCAGAGCGCTTCATAACCATAAACTGTTAGAAATGCCAGGAATGCATCCCCCGTCGTGATCGAAAGCTTCTTACCGCCGGCAGCCTCATATTCTGCTGCAAACCTGGAATATACAGAACTGAAATTCAGCTTGTCATCGTCCGTCCAGAGTTCCTTCGGGCCTTTTCCTACTGCTTCCTGCAGCTTCGCAAAACTTCCCAGTTTGGAAAAATAAATATAATTGATCTGAGAAAGCGCATAAAAATCCACAAATTCATAGTAGATCTTGTTTTCCTTCTGGTCAGTCCTTGCAGGAAGGATCCTTGTCACGTTTCCAGGAACAGAGACAGCATCACAGTATTTCAGGACGCTGACACGCTTGTTTCCCTCTTCGATATAGAACTTATTCATGTACTCATAAGCTTTGACCGGGTCATGGATTCCTTCTTTGAGGTGACTGTCGATCAGTACACTCCATTTGTAGGCAAACTCCGTGTTTTCCCTGAGGATCGGCATGAAATTTCCGGAAAACGCACTGCTTCTGCCGCCGCTCTTTGTTCCTACGATCTGATCGATCGGGATCTGGACAAGTCCCAGCGGAACTTCAGAATAAGAACCTCTGGACGGGAGGATATCATCAAGGACTTTAAGCGTCGGGACTTCGCCTCGCATCATCCTTGCCTGATAATCTTTTTTGCCCATTTTATATGCTTTTATATAATCTTCTGATACATATGTCATAAAAAATTACCCCCTTTTTAAGTGGTTATTCTATTTGGCCAAAAGGGGATCCGGACCTCCCCGGTCTGAATCCCCTGCTTTTCTTTTATCAGAATTTCTTATACTTTACAGACTTGCGCGAATCACTTTCGGTCTGCATCCTGCTTTTTCCAGAGCCTGAACGATCTTATTCTTGTGCTCTGTTCCGTATGCTTCCAGTGTTACCTTAAGTTCCACTGCCTCGTTACGGTTGGTGCTGATAAACTGATTGTGATCCAGTTTGATGACGTTGCCCTGGTTTTCTGCAATGATGGATGCAACACGTACCAGTTCACCCGGCTTGTCCGGGATCAGGACAGAAACAGTAAAGATTCTGTCTCTCTGGATCAGACCATGCTGAACAACAGAAGACATGGTGATCACGTCCATATTTCCACCACTTAAGATGGATACGACTTTCTTGCCAGTGAAGTTCAGATGACGGAGTGCTGCAACTGTCAGAAGTCCAGAGTTCTCAACGATCATCTTGTGGTTTTCTACCATATCAAGGAAAGCAACGATCAGCTCATCATCGTCGATCGTGATGATGTCATCCAGATTCTCCTGGATGTACGAGAAGATGTGCTCGCCCGGTGTCTGTACTGCAGTACCATCTGCAATGGTATTTACATGAGGAAGAGTGACAACTTCGCCTTTCTCAATGGAAGCTTTCATGCAGGCAGCTCCGGATGGCTCTACACCGATGACTTTGATGTGCGGGTTCAGAAGCTTGGCAAGAGTGGAAACACCTGTTGCCAGTCCGCCTCCTCCAATTGGAACCAGGATATAATCTACCAGCGGCAGCTCCTGAACGATCTCCATGGCGATGGTTCCCTGTCCTGTTGCAACAGCCGGATCATCGAATGGATGGATGAAAGTGTATCCTTCTTTTTCTGCCAGTTCCAGCGCGTAAGCACAGGCTTCGTCGTAAACATCCCCTTTGAGGATGACTTCTGCGCCGTAGCTCTTGGTACGCTCTACTTTGATAAGCGGTGTGGTAGTCGGCATAACGATGACTGCCTTTGCACCGAATTTATGTGCTGCATAAGCAACACCCTGTGCATGGTTTCCTGCGGATGCAGCGATCAGTCCCTTCGCTCTCTCTTCTTCGGAAAGTGTGCTGATCTTGTAGTATGCGCCACGCACTTTGTATGCGCCGGTACGCTGCATGTTCTCCGGTTTCAGGAAAACCTTGTTTCCTGTCAGTTCTGAAAAATATGCACTCTTGATCAGCTTTGTTTCCTGTGTTACCTGTTTTACGATCTCTGCTGCCTCTTCAAAGCTCTCTAATGTAAGCATCTTTTGCTCCTCCTCGTTCTGTTTCTGTGAACAGTTTATTTATTCTTCTGTATCAAGATCTTTCTCGTCTACGTCAAACAGTGCATTGACAAACACATCTGCATCGAATTTCTGCAGGTCATCGATCTGCTCGCCGACACCGATGTATTTGACCGGAATATCAAGCTCTGACTGGATCGCCACTGCAATACCACCTTTTGCTGTGCCATCCAGTTTGGTAAGGATGATTCCGTTTACGTTGGCAACTTCTGCAAACTGCTTTGCCTGTGCCAAGGCATTCTGTCCTGTTGTTCCGTCGAGAACGACCAGCGTTTCCAGATATGCCTCCGGATATTCTCTCTCAAGGATCCTGTAGATCTTGCGGAGTTCTTCCATAAGGTTTTTCTTATTGTGAAGTCTTCCTGCGGTGTCACAGATCAGGACATCTGCATTTCTTGCCTTGGCTGCTGCCACCGCATCATATACGATAGATGCCGGGTCTGCTCCTGCCTGTCCGCCGATAAGGTCGACACCTGCACGGTTTGCCCACTGTGCAAGCTGCTCACCTGCTGCCGCACGGAAGGTATCTGCTGCTGCAAGGATGACTTTCTTTCCCTGATCTTTGAGTTTGCCGGCAAGTTTACCAACAGAAGTTGTCTTTCCTACTCCGTTGACACCGATCACAAGGATCACAGATTTCTGGTTTTCGAATGCGTATTCTGTACTGTCAACACGCATCTGCTCTTTGATCCCGTCGATCAAAAGCTGCTTGCACTCTGCCGGGTTCTTGATATGCTGTTCGGAAACCTGTTCTTTCAGTTTCTCTATGATTGCTGATGTTGCGTTGATCCCGATATCTCCCATGATAAGGATTTCTTCGAGTTCCTCATAAAAATCCTCATCAATGCTGGAATAACCACTGAAAATCGAATCAAATCCGGCAACGATATTGTCTCTTGTTTTGGTAAGGCCGCTGACCAGACGTTTAAAAAATCCTTTTTTTTCTTCAGCCATTTTCATACCTCCTCGTTATCTGGTTAACTGGTTCTCGACCAGGTCTACGGAAACCAGGGTGGATATGCCCTTCTCCTGCATGGTGATACCATATAACCGGTCTGCGGCATTCATCGTGCCGCGTCTATGTGTTATTATAATAAATTGTGTATTTTTCGTCAACTTCTGAAGATAAGATGCGAAGCGTCCAACGTTGGAGTCATCCAGTGCCGCCTCGATCTCATCGAGAAGACAGAACGGGGACGGTTTCAGGTTCTGGATCGCAAACAGAAGCGCGATCGCGGTCAGAGCTTTCTCTCCACCGGAAAGCTGCATCATATTCTGAAGTTTTTTGCCCGGCGGCTGTGAGATGATCCGGATACCGGCTTCGAGGATATCTTCTCCCTCTGCCAGTTCCAGCGTTCCCTTTCCTCCACCGAACAGTTCCTTAAATGCCTTGTCAAATTCCCTCTGGATATCCTGGAATTTCTCGGCAAACTGCTTCCGCATTCCCTCATCCAGTTCCTGGATGATATTCTCCAGTGTCTCCTCTGCCTTGACAAGATCCGTATACTGGGTCGTCAGGAAAGTGTGACGTTCGAGAAGTTCTTTGTAATCTTCGATCGCATTGACGTTGACGGAACCGAGCCTGCGGATCTCCTCTTTGATGCGGGTAACGTCTTTTTTGATCTCCTGAAAATCATCGAGCTCTTCTTTTTTGTAAGAAAGCGCGTTATTTGGAGTGATCTCATACTCTTCCCACATGTAGGAGATCCGTCCTTCCCGCTGTTCTTCGACCTTTTCTGCCTGACTGCGCAGACGGAAACATTCTTTGTCCAGAAGTGTGGTTTTCTCAGAAAGACGGTCTCTTTTTTCAAAAAATGCCTTGTGGCTTTCGGTTCTCTCTTCCTTCTCTGCCTCGCATTTTTGTCTCTGTACAAGAAGCTGTTCGTCTTTTTTGCGGCAGTCTTCGATCGCTTTTTTGAGGTCCTGGATGCCGCCTTCTTTTCGGGTGATCTCATCTCCGCTCTGGGCGAGACTGGTAAGCAGGTCCTCGGATTCCCTTTCAAAAGCCTCGATCTCTGACTGCAGTCGGCTTAAGTTTTCCTGAAGGAAATGTTCCTGCTGTTCCAGCGCGGAAGAATCCAGACGAATCTGCTCCAGTTTCTTCTGTTTGGCAGTCTCTTCTGCTTTCCATTCATCCAGCTCGGCCTGCTTCGTCTCGATAAAGGTTTCCAGCTCTTTCTCGTCTTTCTGGGAATCTTCGAGCTCTTTTGCAATATTCTTATGATCCTCACGGATCTCCGATGCCTGATGTCTCAGCTCATCCTGATCGCGGTCGATCTGACGGTAATTTTTCTGGATCTCCTGTGCCTTTTCCTGAAGCTGTTCGAGGTTCATCTTCGCGGTATTCTGCTCGATGTACTGTCCACGGAGCTTCTGCTGGAGTTCGTTTATCGTGTCACGGAGTTTATTTCGCTGTTCACGGTTTTTAAGGATCGATCGCTGGGTCGTTTCCAGTTCTTTCTTACGAAGTGCGACGTTTTTTTCCAGCTCCTCTATCTCACGGCGGCGGCCGAGGAGATTGCTGTTGTTACGGAACGCACCACCGGTCATGGAACCGCCCGGGCTTAAGGATTCACCTTCGATCGTGACCATTCGGAGACTGTGGCGGTATTTCTTGCCGATCGCGATCGCATGGTCGATATTGTCCACCACCAGAACCCTGCCGAGAAGATACTGTACCAGTTCACTGTATTCTGCATCTGCCTGGACCAGTGTGTTCGCCGTTCCGATCACTCCCGGTTCCTTCAGCGCATCTCTTTGTGTAAAGCCGCCTCTTCCGCTGATATTCGACAGTGGAAGGAAGGTCGCACGGCCATAACGGTTCTGCTTCAGGAAACCTATCATCCGCTTCGCCGTCTGTTCATTGTCCGTTACGATATTCTGGATGCTTCCGCCAAGTGCTGTCTCGATCGCAACTTCGTAATCCTTCTGCACATGGACGATATCTGCGACAACGCCCCGGATACCCGGTTCTTTTGCCTTCTGTTCCATGACCCTCCGGATACTGTTGCCATAACCGTCATAACGCTCTGTGATATTCCGCAGGGATTCCAGACGGGATGCCTCTCTGTGGTAGGCGGTCTGTCCTGCCTCTATCTCCCTGCTCTGTTCCTGCAGTTTCGTCTGAAGTTTCTGTACTTCTCCACTTAAATGGGTACATTCCTCATTGCCTTCCTGGATCGAAGCTGTGATCTCGTCATAAGCTTGCTGATAACGGCTGCGATCATTTTCGAGGACTTCTTCCTCGCTCTTTAAGCGAAGAATCCTCTGGCTTACTTCTGCCTTACGGATATCGAGCTGCTCGATCATCGCATCAAATCGCTGCGCTTTTCCCTTGGTCGTGGCACGGCTGTTGAGGATCTCGATGATCTCATTCTTGCCGTCCTCCACCGCACTGGTGCATTCTTCTACATTGGAAGCAATATTTTCGAGTTCTTTCTCTTCCTCCTTGAGATTCTTTCGGATCTCTTTTAACTTTTCGTGAATCGTCAGTTTCTCTTCGCTTAAGTTTTCCTGCTCTTCCCGGCGATGTGCAAGTTCTTCCTTGAGCGTTGCCAGTCGGGATTTGAAATGTTCACTGCTCTGTCTGCCCGCAAGGATCTGCTCCTCGAGGACCTGCATCTGACCTTCAAACTGCTGCTTTCCAAGGGCATTCTGCTGCTGTTCCTCTTTAAGAGAATCCAGACGCTCATTCAGCGTTTCCAGTTCTTCTTCCAGACGTTCGTATTCTGTTTTGGTGCGGTCATAGGCTTTCTGGGCTTCGTCAAGTTCTCTCTGGGCATTCGAAAGTTTCTGCTCCAGTTCTTCCAGATTCTGAACGCTCTGCTCGTATTCCAGAAGGAAAAGATTGACATCCAGTGTCTTAAGTTCCTCCCGCTTGGCAAGATAGATCCTTGCTGTCTCGGACTGTTTCTCCAATGGACCGAGCTGTTTGGTCAGCTCGCTCAAGATATCTGTCACACGGACAAGATTCTGGCGTTCTTCTTCCAGCTTCTTGATCGTGGTATTTTTTCTTCGTTTGAATTTTACGATTCCCGCTGCCTCGTCAAAAAGCTCCCTGCGGTCCTCTGGCTTGCCGCTTAAGATCTTGTCGATCTGTCCCTGTCCGATGATGGAGTAGCCTTCCTTACCGATACCGGTGTCATAAAACATCTCCTGGATATCCTTCAGGCGACAACTGCTGCCATTGATCAGATACTCACTTTCCCCGGAACGGTACAGCCGTCTCGCGACAGTCACTTCATTAAAATCCACTGGAAGCTTGTGGTCGCTGTTATCCAGTGTGATCGCCACCGATGCGAAACTTAAGGGCTTTCTGGACTCTGTACCGGAAAAAATGACATCCTGCATATTGCCGCCTCGAAGCTGCTTCGCGCTCTGTTCTCCGAGAACCCAGCGGACGGCATCGCCGACATTGCTCTTTCCACTTCCGTTCGGTCCGACGATACCGGTGATCCCGTTGTGGAATTCAAAATTGATCTTCTGGGCAAACGATTTGAAGCCATATACTTCAATATTTTTTAAATACATAGTTCACCTGCAATTTATTTCATTTGACGCTTACAGCTTCCAGCTTTTTCTCCTGGATCGCCTGGTAAGCTGCCGCCTGCTCTGCGGCTTTTTTGGTGTGGCCGGTGCCACATCCGTACACTTCACCGTTTACTCTTACTTCTACGCTGAACTGCTTGTCATGATCCGGACCTTTTTCCTCTGTGAGAATATACTCTACCGGCTGGAGTCCTTTCTCCTGAACGATCTCCTGTAAGATCGTCTTGCTGTCATAGAAAAGCTGCTTGCTCTCGATATCATTCAGGATAAAATTCAGCACAAACTCTCTCGCCGGCTCAAATCCGCCGTCAAGGTAAATCGCGCCAAGGAGTGCCTCGGTCGCATCGGATACGATAGAATCTCTGTTTCGTCCTCCGGTCATGTTCTCTCCACGTCCAAGGAGAAGGAATTTCGGGAGTCCGAACTGTCTCGCACAGTAGGCAAGGCTCGGCTCGCACACAAGGCTGGCTCTCTTTTTGGTGAGTTCTCCCTCCGGGATCTGCGGAAAACGTGCATACAGGAAATCACTGCTGACAAGTTCCAGTACCGCATCGCCCAGGAATTCCAGACGTTCATTACACCCAAGTTTGCCAAGCTTTTTCTCGTTGGCATAGGAGCTGTGTGTCAGTGCCTGTTTCAAAAGTTTCTTATTCTGAAAAGTATATCCTATGATCTGTTCCAATTCTTCCATATTATTTCTGTCCTTCTTTTTCTGCTGCCGGTGTTTCTGGGGCTTCATAATGAGGCGGAAGAATACGCTCGGCGATTTTTTCATTTATTTTCTGCTGTTTAAACTGCACACACTGGAAGATCGCATTGCGGATCTCGACTGATTTCGCACTTCCATGTGTCTTGACTACAAGTCCTTTGAGACCCAGAAGCGGTGCTCCGCCGTACTCTGTCGCGTCAAAGCTCTTGAGTGTCTGTTTCAGTGCCGGTTTCACGAGGAGCGCACCGATCTTGCTCTTTAAGGTGCTCATCATTCCTTCTTTTATCTTGTGGATCAGCTCGGAGCTGACACCTTCATACAATTTGAGGATGACATTTCCGACAAAAGCCTCGCAGACGATGACATCTGCATAACCTGCCGGAATATCTCTTGCCTCAATGCTTCCGATGAAGTTGATGCCTTCGATCTCCTTGAGAAGAGGGAAAGTTTCTTTGACCAGTGCATTTCCCTTCTCTTCCTCTGCGCCGTTATTTACGATAGCAACACGCGGATTCTTGATGCCTACTACATTTTCCATATAGATAGAACCCATCTTGGCAAACTGTACCAGATGGGACGGTCTTGCGTCTACATTGGCACCACAGTCGATCAGGAGGGATACTCCCTTGGCTGTCGGGATCAGCGGGGCAAGAGGCGGACGTTCTACACCTTTGCTTCGTCCGACAAGTACCTGGCCTCCGACCAGAACAGCACCTGTGCTTCCTGAAGAAACGAAAGCATCGGCTTTCTTTTCTTTGACCATCTTAAGTCCGACTACAATCGAAGAGTCTTTTTTCTTGCGGATCGCAAATACAGGAGGCTCTGCGGTTTCGATCACTTCTGTGGCATTCACCACCTGGATCCTGTCTTTCGGATAATCCGGATATTTCTTAAGTTCTGCCTGAACCACGTCTTCCACACCTGTCAGGATCACCTGAATATCATCCCGTTCTTTTACTGCCTCTACAGCAGCTTTCACAGGTTCCACCGGTGCATAGTCGCCGCCCATGGCATCTACAACTACTTTTACTAATTCTGCCATAATCTGTCCTCCTGCTTATTTCTTTATGTCAAATCTACAAATCTGTTCTGAAAAAATCATTCCTGCTCACGGCAGAAAAAGATTTATCTCTTTATCTTACTAAAGAATACCGTGAAAATCAATAAAAACCGCGCAATTCATTATCTCTTTCTGATTAATTATTATTCTGCGCCTCGATCTGCTCTGCGAGATCATTCAGATATACCCAGCGGTCCATCTTTTCTTCCAGCTGTGCTTCTGCCTGTGTTTTTTCCTGTGTAAGTTCATTTAATTTGCCGGAATTGGTCGCATTTGCCATAATATCCGCATCCAGCTTCTCAATACGGGCCTCCAGAGCCGCAATATCATCATCGATCGTCTCATATTCCCGCTGTTCTTTGTAGCTGAATTTCAGTTTGACCGGACGGTTCTGTTTCCAGGTCTTCACAGAATCTTTCTCTGTCTTTGGCGCTTCAGAATCATTTTTTACTGCTCCGGAAGCTCCACTTTCTTCGACATCGATTCCCTCGCTGCGTTTCTTTGCCTCCAGATAATCGGTATAACCGCCTTCATATTGGGTAAGATTTCCATTTCTGTCAAATTCAAAAATACGGTCGGCCAGATTATCAAGAAAATAACGGTCATGAGACACCGCAATAACGATTCCGGCAAACGAATCCAGATAGTCCTCCAGGATCGTAAGAGTAGGAATATCGATATCGTTCGTGATCTCATCCAGAAGAAGGACATTTGGTGCTGCTGCCAGCACTTTGAGAAGATACAGGCGTTTCTTCTCTCCACCGGAAAGCTTCTCGATTGGTGCATACTGCATGGCCGGATCAAAAAGAAACTGCTCCAGAAGTTTCGATGCACTGATAAGTCCGTCCCTGGTCGGGATAAATTCTGCCACATCCTTGATGTAGTCGATCACTCTCTGGCTGCTGTTCATATCCTCGATCTCCTGAGAAAAATATCCCAGTTTGATGGTATCCCCGATCTCCACCTCACCGCTGTCCGGCTGTACGATGCCCGCGATGATCTTGAGAAGTGTGGACTTTCCGCAGCCATTTGGTCCGATGATACCAAGGCGCTGATTTTTGAGTACGATATAATCAAAATCATTGATGCAGACTTTGTCACCAAAACGCTTGGAAATATGATGAAGCTCGATCGTTTTTTTGCCCATTCTGGTCTCTACCGAATCAATCTCCACATTCTTGTCACGTACCGGGGCTGTGGAATTCTTCATTGCTTCCAGACGGTCAAGACGGGCTCTCTGCTTGGTGCTTCTTGCACGGCAGCCACGTTTCGCCCACTCGATCTCCATACGGAGAATGCTCTGTTTCTTACGCTCGGAAGCCATCTCCATCTCTTCTCTCTGCGCCTTGAGTTCCAGAAAGTCGGAATATTTTGCCTCATAGCTGTAAATCTTTCCATGGCTGATCTCCAGAATCTTGTTTGTCACACGGTCAAGGAAATAACGGTCATGTGTCACCATGATCACAACGCCCTTGAAACGGTTCAGATAATCCTCCAGCCAGGATGCCATCTCATTGTCCAGATGGTTGGTCGGCTCGTCAAGGATCAGGACATCCGTCGGGTTTGCCAGAACAGCTGCCAGTGCGACACGTTTCTTCTGGCCGCCGGAGAGATGGTCGATTTCTTCTTCGTGGTCTTCGATTCCCAGTTTATTGAGGATCATATGCGCCTCTGTCTCCGGATTCCAGCTCTTGTCTTTCTGTCCCTGTGTCACATAGGAAAGAATCGTCGCACCCTCCGGAAATTCCGGATGCTGAGGAAGATAGGTAATACGAAGTCCGTTCTGTGTGATCACCTGACCCTCATCTGCTTCTTCCAGACCGGCAAGAATCCTGAGAAACGTTGTTTTTCCTGTTCCGTTGATTCCGATGATACCGATCTTGTCTCCCTGATGGATTCCGCAGGAAATATCATCAAAGATCACTTTATCTCCATAAACTTTACTGATGTGCTCCAGATTCAAAACATTCATTCTATTCAATCACTCCTGTACGTTTTTTACTTTTGGAAACTTTCTGAAATAGTAGATAACAAACAAAACTGCCGTGATTCCCCAGGATACGGGATAACTCAGCATAATCGTATTAATTCCCGGATGTCCCGGAAATACACCGAACATCCATATAATACGGATAAGACAGACTCCGCCGCAGGTAAGCAGCATCGGAACCAGAACTCTGCCCGCTCCGCGAAGTGCGCCGGAAAGAATTCCGATGACTACATACATAAAATAAGACGGAAGAAGGAAGTGCATCATATCCACACCGATCCGCACAACATTTTCATCTGTGGTAAACAGTCTGTAAAGCGGACCTGCCAGTGCATACAGAGTCCCGCTCACAAGAAAAGCACCGGCATACGACATTCCCAGACAGACTCCTACGCTTTTTCGCATTCTTTTTACTTTACCTGCTCCGTAGTTCTGTCCGACGAAGGTTGTAATGGAAATGCCAAATGCATTTACAACCATCCAGTAAACCGCATCGATCTTTGCAAAGGTTCCCCATGCAGCAACCGTATCGGTTCCTAGTGCATTTACAAATACCTGGATGATCAGATTCGCGATCGTATACATCGTTGCCTCCAGTGCCGCCGGAATCCCAATCCGAAGGACAGACTGAAGAGAAACTCTGTAAAAACGGATCTCCCGGAGTTTCAGCTGGAATAACGGATGTTCTTTCATCAGCATAATAGTTACCAGGCAGGAGCTGATTCCCTGGCAGCTCACAGTCGCCAGAGCCACACCCATAACTCCCAGCCGGAAGATTACGACAAGCACAATATCAAGGACAATATTCAGTCCACAGGTGATCATCAGAACGTACAGCGGTCTTCTGGAATCTCCCACTGCACGGAGAATGGATGCCCCCATATTATAGATGATGTTAAAGATCATTCCGCAGAAATAAATATGAAGATAGATTCTGGAATCTGCCATAAGTTCCTGTGGTGTCTTCATCAAACCGAGGACGGTATCTGTCAGCGTAAACCCGATCACACCGACCACAAATCCGGTCACTATACCAAATGCATAGGAGGTATGAAGCGTTTTGTTGAGGTTTTTTTTGTCTTTGGCCCCGTAAAACTGCGCAACGACCACCGATGCACCGGAAGTCAGTCCCACAAAAACTTCCACAACCAGATTGACGATCTGGTTGACCGATCCCCCGACAGCCGCCAAAGCCTCCTTACCTACAAAACGACCGACAACAATGCTGTCGGCCGTGTTATATATCTGCTGAAAAAATGTTCCGATCACGATCGGAAAAAAGAAAATCAGAAGCTGTTTCCAGATCACACCTTCTGTAATCTGATTCTTCTCATTCATTCACATGACTCTCCCGTTTCTTCCTCTTTCGAGGTAATTCGATTTCTCATCTCTGTCAGTATAGCAGAGGAAATTTGGAAAAGCAATGCATTTTACAGCATGACGAATAATTATTTTACCAGAAAGACGGATCCAACAGTTCGATCTGCGGACTGGAAGGATCTGTGGAGGAATACATCGAAAAGACATTGCCCTGCGGATCTGTCCATTCACCGGAACCGCCTTCCTGCATTCCCGGATACATAGACTCCCAGCTGTCACCCGGCTGGTAGCCGTACATGCAGTAGTTGCTGTTATTTCCCCGGATTACGATTTTGGATACTTTAAGATCTCCCAGTTCCACAGCCTGCCCTCTGGCATAAAACATCACCTGGTCATTTTCGACCACTGTGTCTTCTCCTTCTGTCCTTGCTCCTACATTGTCTATTTCGAAAAAAAGAGACCGCATATCTGCTCCCATATATTGAGAAACATCTGTTTTATCTGTGTGGTTTCCCAGTGTAATATGCGACATTGTGACAGTCAGATTATGATCTTCCCCGCTTAATGCTACATAATTTCCATTTTCGTCAAAACGAACCGGCCTTCCCCACACTTGATAAAGTCCCTCTTCTCCCAGTTTTCCTGTCGCATCGCTGTACGACATTCCTGTATCTACGCCCATTAAGCAGTAAGGATTCCCGCTTCCTGTCAGCTGGATCTGTGTAATACTGTCCCCGCCATCGCCGGAGTCTGCACTCATCAGGGTCACCTGTCCGTTGGAGCAGCTGGTCATTCCCATATTCCAGTAAGGTTCTGACATCCCGTCAAATTTTCCCGCCATTTCTTTGAGACTTTTTCCGAGCATGGATTCCAGTTCCGGCTCTTTCACAGAGGAACCGCCAATCTCTCCGATGAACGGAAGGGTGATCCCTGCATAACAGGGAACTGCGTTCATTCCGGTAAGTGTCATTGCAGCGAGCGCTGCCACTGTTACTGTCTTAAATTTTCTCTTTCTCATAAATACAATCTCCTTTTCTTATTTTCTTTTCTATATTCTTAAGCGCCAATACGCTCAAAACTCTCCTGTATTCCATGACCGGACATGTGGATCTTCCATCCCCGTTTTTTCAGACTTTCCAGTTTTTTTTCGAATTCTTCTCTGTCTTCCTCGCTGCTGGAATTATCCAGCCCGTCTGTGAGCAGATACAGGCTCACTTCCTTCTGATTTTCTCCTGCGGATGGCATCAAGCCGGAGAGCAGTTCCAGTACTTCTTCTACCCGGTCTATATAAGCCGTATATCCTTTTGTAAAATATGTGAAAGAATCCAGCGGCTTCACATACTTTACCGGCATCCTGCTGTAAAGCAGTTCACATTCTTCATTGCAGAGCGCCAGCGTCACCAGAAGTTCTTTCTTGTTTCGTTTCTGCCTTGCGAGCCATGCATTAAAACTTTCTATAATTTCTTTTTCTTTTCCATACATGGATCTGCTGCGGTCGATCACACAGACAAACTCCGGTATCTTTTTATATTCTTCTTTTTCCATAGGCTTTTCCTCCGTTTTCTTTATCATAGCCCGACACTTTTTCTCGGAAGGATCCGGACCGTCAGGCTCTCCTTCCCACTCTCATCAAAAATCAAAAGTCCCTCTTCCCACTGATACATATAGACCGTACCTTCTGTTTTTCCCTGTTCCAGAAGCTCCTGATCCCGCGCGGTAAGATCCTTTACTGTTTTCCCCTCCGGATCTGAAGCATCTGTCAGAAACAGAAGAAGTTTTGAAGCCATTTCCCCCGGCTCGACTCCTGCCTTCCTCTGACAGGTCATATAAAAATCCAGGATATCTCCATTATTCAGATCTTCTTCCACGGTCAGCATACAGAAATCTTCCAGCTGATATTCTGTTTTTTTGTAAAAATCCGTCTGTATCAGGTCATATTCACTGACTGTTGCAGTACACTCTGTCTCTTTTTCCGTTTTTGTATAGGAAAAATCATTCTGCGTCAGATACGCATCCAGTTCTTTCTTTGTTTTTAACAGCCGGTACCGGTTACAGGGCTTTCCATATGATCGAATCACTTTTTCCGGCAGATGATAGATCATACTTTTTCCATCTTCTGCGGTTTCCGAAGAAACTGCGTTTTTCCTGATCAGTTCCAGGAATTCCTGTGCCTCCACGGAGCCTCTGTCAAAATTCCCGGCATAATCCGTTTTCTGTCCGCTTCTCTCTGTGCTGAGTTCTATCCCCCATGCGCTCAGAGTGACAGTCAGAAGGAGCAGTGGTATGACAATTTTAAATGTACCGGAATTTTTCTTGTTATCTGTCTGTGGTTCTTTTTCATCTGTTTCCTGAAGCAGTGCTTTTCTCAGCTCCGGGATTGACGCATAACGCTCATGATAATCCAGCGCCAGCCCTTTCAGCAAAACCTTTTCCTGCTCCGACGTGATCTGTGCGCCATACATAGATGGCGGATAAAGTGTATCTTTTCCTCTGCGCGCCAGAGCAGATTCCGGAATTGCTCCTGTAATCATCTCGTAGAGCACTGCACAGAGACTGTAGACATCCGTCCATGCTTTTTGCTTTCCGTGTGCTTCATACTGTTCCAGCGGTGCATATCCCTCCTTCAGAAGAACCGTTTTTGTCTGGTCATCTTCCGTAATTTCCCGTGCCGAGCCAAAATCTATGATACAGAGACTGCCATTCTCCCGGAGCATCAGGTTATCCGGCGTCAGATCCCTGTGCAGGACATGCTTCCTGTGCATCTGTTCCAGCCCGTTCATGACCGGAAGAAGCATATCTCTTGCTTTTTCAAAGGACAGCGGTTCTTCCTGACATTCCAGATAATGCCGCAGACTGGTGACTCTTAAGTATTCCATGACAATATAGGCATTTCCCTGTTCTTCAAAATAATTCAGAACCTTCACGATTTCTCTGACCGAATGCAGCGAAGCCATCATTCTTGCTTCCCGTAGAAAATTCCGGATCTCTTTTTCTCTTTTTTCACCCTCTGGAGGGCATAATTCCTTTATGACCACTTTCTGATGGTTTTCCTGGTCTGTTGCCAGCCAGGTAACTCCAAAGCCTCCCCGGCCAAGCGTTTTTTCCAGCTGGTAGCGGCCATTCCCTATGTTTTTTGTCTGTGTCTTTTTTTCCATATTTTTTCCTGTCAGTAAAAAAGTCCTGCCTTTGACGCAGCGATCTTCACATAATATCGTATATTTTCTCCATTCGCATCAGATATACCGAAAAGACTGAGCCAGCTGTGAAAGCTGACCTGTAGTATCATACTCTCCTCTGACTGCTCCATCCGTTTCTGCAGATCCTGAATTTCTTCTGATGACAGACGGCCTTCCGGACAGCAGATGGAAAACAGAGTTTCCAGGAAAATCCTAAGATGTTCCGGATCTGTCATGCTTCCATTCAGACAGATCACTCTCTGATCTGCCGGATCATAGTAAATTTCATAGGATTCTGTTTCTTTCTCTGGAATGTCCACCTGAAAGGACTCTTTTATGCCAGAAGAATTTCTGAGGAATTCATAAGATCCATCTACACTGCGGCTGACAGATCCGTAAGTTTCTTTTTCGGTTTTTATCTGAATATTTTTCTCCTGGAATCCCATCGTGGAAAACAGTACTTTTCTGACAGAATCCCTGTCCAGATACATTTTCCTTCCCAGATTATCCGGCACCTTCCACTTACGCATCTGCTCTTCTGTAAGTTTGCAGGAAATATATCCGTTCTCTGGTTTATCTCCCATTTCCGGTGCATAGTCTGTGAGCTTTTTCAAAATTGCATCGTAGTCTTTGTCCAGGCTGGAGATCAGACGTTCATCCTCCCTGGCGGCTCCGCGTTCTTTTGCTCTCCTTGCTTTTCGTTCAAAATACCGTACCGTATCATGATTCTGAAGCCACTGATCTCCTGCCCGGAAACCTCCTGCAAGCAGAAGGATTCCGAGAATTCCAAGCCCCATACGTCTTACTATGCGAAAGCTTTTTTTCTGCTTTCCTGTATGATAAGCAGCTCCAAGCCCGCTGATCTGAATCCATTTCTGTCCCCAGAAGTGCCTAGTACTTCCTGAAAGGATTTCCGTTCTTTCTGTGTGAAGTCCCAGACTGTGCAGTAAAAGCTCCATGCTGAAATATCTCTGCTGGATTTCCAGATTCAGTCCCTTCAGGATCGTCTGCTCTGCCGCTCTGTCAATCTTCGTATAATACGAGACCGGCCGGAGTTTCTGATTCTGAAGCCGATCTGCTACAGAGAGCGGTTTTTGTCCTGTCAGTATCTCAAAAAGGACTGCGCAGATTCCATAAACATCACTCCAGGGTCCGATCTGTTCCGGATCGGTGTACTGCTCCGGCGCACTGTAGGATTCTTTCAGAAACTTCTTCTCACAGACGATATTCCTTCCCCGGCAGGCACCAAGATCAATCAGCTTCAGATTTCCCGCCGCATCAAACATCAGATTGTCCGGGCTCATATCACAGTGAACCAGACCTTCACTGTGCAGAAAAGCAAGACCTTCCAGCACCGGTTCAAACAGTTTCAGGATTTCTTCCGATGAATATTCCTTTCGGATCGTATCGGCTTTCTGTTTCAAAGTTCCACCCGGAAGATACTCCATGACCAGAAAATTCATTCCGGCTTTTTCGAAATAGTCATAGATTTTTACAATTCCGGGAATCTGTTCTTCTCTTAGAAACGGGCTGTCCGCATGAGAAAAAACTTCCGTCTCGCTTCCTGCTTTCCAGACTTTTATGGCGATCTCCCGGTTCTTCTCTTCATCCAGTGCATGATAGATCACGCCAAAAGCTCCATGTCCAATCTGTTCCTGGATCAGATAGCGGCTTTTTAACATTTGTTCCATAACTCAGTTCTCTCCATTTTGCGGCCATTGTATCTCTGACACGCTGTACTTTCTGCCATCCAGGATGCCATTCGCCCGGATGATAAACTGTATGGTATTTTCGTCATCCCGAAGGATCATTCGACTGAGATCCATATAGTCATACTGATACACAGCAGTTCCCTCTGTTTCTGATAATTCCGACAGATTTTTTTTCAGATCGGAGATGATCTCGTCTTCAGATTCGCTGCAGTCCTCCGAAAGAGCAGTCACCAGATCTGCTGCCAGAGCGCAGTCCCGTTCGGCCTTCTCTCTCTCCACGGCAACATTGATCCTGTAAATTCTTTCCGAGACAAGATCATACAGAAGAGAAATCCTCTGCCCCGTCTCTGACGCAAAATCCTGTTTCCGCAGAAACTGTGCTTTCAGAGCTCCCATTCCGCAATCTGTTACCTGAAACAGATTTTCCTCAGAACTTTGTTCAAAAGATGGTTTCTGACTTTCCAGAATCTTTATGAAATCTTTTCTTGTTTTTTTGAGAAGTTTCAGATTGGAAGGCTGATTCCATTCCCGTACTGCATTTTCCGGAAGCATATACAGAGTTGTGAATTCCTCTTTTTCACTTTTTACCGCGTGCGTTTTCACAAAATCCAGAAACTCTTTGTATTCTTCTGAATTTCTGGTATAACTTCCGGCTGCCGTCTCACTCTCCGCTTCCGTTTCCGAGGCATAGCTTGTGAGACCCAGCTGATAATTATAAAAAACTTCTCCTTCATCAGTAGTATTCTGCTTTTTCAGCAGGCTCATCCGGAACTTTCCGTGGTCTTCAAAATCATAATAACCATTCTGCTCTGCCTGTGCGAAAATTTCCTCCGTCTCTGCATCTGTAAAATACGTTTCCGGGACAATTTCAGAAAAAACCTCCCCCAGGAAAATCTTTATCTCTTCCTTTGAGAGCACGACCGTACAAGAATCCACTCTTCCGTTCTCTGCGTCACTGATAATCTCCAGGCTTCTTTCTTCTCCTTTTTCTGTACCTGTGTAAACAATGGTTTTCTGATTGCACAATTCCAGATACGCAGTCTTTTCACCCAGGTACGAAATACTGCATTCACGGTCGGAGCTTTTTTCTTCCAGAGGAATGCCAAGTTCCTCCTCGATCCGCTTTTTGAGATGTCTGTCCCGGATGGAAAATCCCTGTGACGCATTTCCTGCCAGATTTCTTTTGTCCATAAATTCAGGGGACACTTTATAAGCAGTTCCCGGGGAGCTGACTGTTTCATCCACTGTTCCTTCTTCTCTGGCGGCATTCCAGATTTCTTTTGCCTCCTTCTTCTCTGCCGAAAGAAGAAATACCGGATCCTTCTGGTATTTCTCGTGGTCTCTCTGAATCTGAAATTCCAGAATCTGCCGTTCGTGTGTATGCACATATCCAGATACGGATGCTCCTGCGATCACAAGGACTCCCAGCAGGATTCCGGCTGCTCTCCTTCGCTTCCTTGTCATAAATATGGTCATCCGGTCTGCTTCTGCATGGTCTCTCTGATACTTTTCTGTCAGATCCAGCCATTTTTCTCCCCAGGTCGACTGAATTGCCCCGAGATAAACTTCCAGAGAATCATTCTTCATTCCAAGCTGTTCTGCCAGCGCATAGATTCCAAAGCAGCCGCCTCCTGCCTCCCGGTTCAGTTCCCCGAGAATTGTTTCATCTGCTCTGCTGCTGACATCCGCCCAGGTGCTGATCGACCTGACTTTCTTTTTGTCTCCGAATCGTCCTGCCTGCGATGGTGCTTTTCCGGTCAGACATTCATACAGAATTTCTGCCACTGCTCTTACATCTGTCCAGGGACCTGCCGTATCTTTTTTCGTTCTCAGAAAGCAGTCACCGAGGCCTGTCAGACAGAGTGTATCATTTTCATCAAAAATCAGCCGCTCCATTGTGATTCCGCCATGAACCATACCTGTGCTGTGAAGAAAAGACACTGCTTCCAGTGCCGGAAGAAGCAGTGTCCATGCATTTTCTGCTGTAATCTGTTTCTTTTTCTGCCCTTCCAGATATTGTCTTAAATTTTTGCCCGGCAGATATTCCATCGCCATATAAGCATGTTCCCCATCCTGAAAAACATCCATTATTTCTGTGATTCCCCGGTATTCATACACGCCAAAAAACTTTCCGGCTTCTTCTGTGAACGCTTTTGTCCATGCCTCTGCCCCATCCGGATCTCCCGGAACAAATTCCTTGATCACAACTTCCTGATCCAGTGCTGTATCATACGCCCGGTAAATGTGGCTGTGTTGTTCTCCTTTTTGAAGAAAATCCCCGATGAGATAACGTTTTTTGAGCAGATAACCGAATTCCAGCATCTCTTCTGTAACTCTTTCTTTCATCTTCACGGTCCCCAGGAATAAGCTGCATGATAACGGAAGTATGCGTTGTAATAGCTCTGATATCTCGCCTTTGATACAGATCTTCCATCAATCCAGTAATTCACCTTGATTCTGCCATTGGACTGGCGCTGTCCGACATAATCAGACATGGTAAGATTAATATAAAGGGTACGGCCTTTGATCTTGAAGATATTTCTGGAAACACTTCTTCCTGTGATAAGAGTCTTTACAATAAATGTTTTTTCTTTTTTGTTATAAAGCAGCTTCTGTGGTCCGAAATAAGAAGTACGCATAGCTCCAACCAGCTGTACCTGTCCCCGGTAGATCGTCCAGACCAGCATGACCCTCGCACGTTCACTGTAATAAAACGCTTCTGGAACATTGTCTCCAGTTACATCACGGTAGATATAACGAAGATTATCATCATAATATACGGTTTTCATGGAAAATTTCTTTCCACAGTCGTTGTATTTCCATCCGGAACGACTTCGCAGATCATAGTTAATATTGACACGCACTCCTCTTCTTGCCCAGTCTCTCATTTTATTATTATACATGCGCACTGCCTTCTGGTAACTAATCCCTGCTGCCTGCACCGGCGATGCCAGGATTCCTGTGCTCAGAAAGAGTCCTGCCAGGATTCCCAGTATGGTTCTTGTCAAAAATATTCTGCTCTTTTTCATTCTCTTACCTCTCCTTTTGCTTTATTTCCTGTCCTCTTTGTATGATATCAGTATATAAAACCATTTGGAAAATTTGTTTTTCACATCAGATAATCCAGTAATTCTTTCTGATGGCAGTAAGAATCCCGGTATACTTTGTAAAGATAAAAGTTTCTTCCCTGGATCACCTGCTTCTCCACTTCTTCCTCCAGCACATCCAGGGGTTCGGTAGAACGCAGAAAACGGATCACAAAACGGTCAAATTCCTGATCCGGTTTCAAGCCGGCAAATCCGCAGTTCATCAGAATACGGTTCAGTCGGTTCATTGTAATCTTGTTTTCCTCATCCAGCGGAACTCTTACCTTGACAAACAAGAGAAAACTGATCAGTGTTGCCCTGTTGATGTCCCTGCCTCCTGTGATAAATTCGCGGAAAAAATCTTCTCCGGAACGGCCTCTCTGATAGGCCTTTTTGCGCTCGCCCTCATCCCTGCTTCCGGAAAAATCCTTCGCCTCTTCTTTTTTGCGCTGTTCTTCTTCCATAAGAAAAAGTTGTTCCGATGCTGCTTTCCACTCGTCCGGAGACGGATTCTGGCTGCAGAGCCCCAGAGAATGTGCGACACGGATCTTCATATTCTGCGGCCACTGGTCAAAATTTCCATAAAGTTCAAAAAGAATTTCCATCCAGTCCACAGACACATACCCAAAATAAAAATAGTTAAATTCGTCAAAGATACCGCCCGGTGTCAGAGCTGTATTTTCGAGATATTCTTTTTTCTCTTCCAGTGTCATGTTATTCTTCTGTTTGTCTGCATCTTTCTTTAATTTTGTCAGTGGTTTCAGAAACGCGAGCTCTTCCAGAGCGAATTTTTCCTCTCTGCCCCGTTCTTCTTTTTCCAGCATATTTCCATATTGATTCCGGAGTTTTTCTTCTTTGATGCAGCTTTCGTAATACCGGTCACAGCGGTCCTGTATGTAAAAATAAAGATACTTGCAAAAATAATATCTCGCACGCTCCCGCACAGAAGAGAATTTCTCAATATTCTCATGTACAAATGCCCAGAATTCCTCTCTGGAATCGCTCTGCATGATTTTCTCTTCCAGAGATTTTGTCATAAGCATGGTCTCTAGTTCATCGGAAGAGGATTCTGCTTCCATATATTCTTTGAGTTCCTTCAGAGTAATCTTTCCGCCCTTAAAAAAACGTCTCTGTGCTCCATCAGCTTCCTCAAATATTTTCCTTCCCTCAGCAAAAAGTTTCTTCCATTCTTCATACCCGATCTGATGGTCAAACGCATAGATCAGACACGCCTCATAGAAACTTCTTGCGTAAAGTTTCTCGCATCCGCTTTCTTCAAGATGCTGATTCACCTCATCCAGATCCCAGCCGGCAGCAAATCCCTCTGCCAGAATTTCCAGTCTTGTCGGAACAGCCTTCAGTTTCCGTTCTTCTGCCTTTGATAATTCCGGCAGTTCTTCCGGATCTATGGAAAAATTCATAACCAGATTTTCAAAAATATTCCTCTGTTTCATTTTTCTTCTCCATTTCTTCTTTGTAATAATAAAATTATACCCTGTTTTCTCCACACTGACAACGAAGAAATCGTCATCCTGTTTTTGGCAACAAAAAAAGCAGAACCTATAAAAGATTCTGCTTCTTATTGTTGTGATTAGTCTTCTACTTTCACGATTTCTTTCTTGTTGTAGCTTCCGCACTCTTTACAAACTCTGTGAGGCATCATCAGGGCGCCGCATTTGCTGCATTTTACCAGGTTCGGAGCACTCATTTTCCAGTTAGCACGTCTTTTGTCACGTCTAGCTTTGGATGATTTGTTCTTTGGACATATGGACATAGGTTACACCTCCTTAAATTTACTAAATATATCACTGATGGCGGCCATACGTGGATCCTTCGGTTCCTCTGCACATCCGCAGGGTCCCTGGTTCAGATTCTTCCCGCACTGGCTACAGATTCCTTTGCAGTTCTCCCTGCAGAGAACCTTCAAAGGCCAGTTCATCAGTACCTCAAGATAGACCAACCGGTCCACATCCAGGTCTATTCCCGTGAGATAGTCATTCTCATCCAGATCTTCTACTCTGTCTTCATCAGATTGTTTCATATCCAGTTTGCGCTCAATGCTGTATGAAATCTCAACGGAAACCTGTTCAAGACAGCGGTCACACGGAATACCGACTGTGACACTTCCGTTACCGGTTAATTCCAGTACCTTATTGCCGGTATTGGCAATGGTAAGTTTCACCGGAGTCTTATCCAGGATCGGATATTCTCCCAACTGAAATGAAATTGTATCTAGTTCAAGCTCAGGAGTGATCTGAATGACCTTTCCTTCACTATCAATAATCTCTGATAAATGAATCTGCATAATTATCTCCTACTCACACCTTATCAATTATACATAGATGACCTTGGTTTGTCAATCTGATTTTTAAATTATTTTGTATTTTTCTGCCAGAAAATCTGACAGGGTATACTGTATTTAGCATAGATAAAGAGAAGGAATCTGCCGATACGGTAAATTCCCTCTCTTATTTCTTATATTTGAGTCATGAACCCTGGCATTACTTAACCAGTGCTACTGTATCTCTGCAGATTGCAAGTTCTTCGTTGGTAGGAATAACTGCAACTTTGACTTTGGAGTTTGGTGTGGAAATAACGATTTCTTCTCCAAATGTGTTGTTTGCAGTGTCATCGATCTCAACTCCGAGGTATCCAAGGTAGTTACATACATCTTTACGAAGTGCTCCTACGTTCTCGCCGATACCAGCTGTAAATACGATCGCATCTACACCGTTCATAGCTGCTACATAGCCGCCAACGAATTTAGCGATACCATAGCAGAGTACATCGTATGCATTCTTAGCGTCTTCGTTTCCTGCTTCGATCGCTGCTCTGATGTCACGCATGTCACTGCCGACTCCTGACATACCCTGAAGACCAGATTTCTTGTTGAGAACGTTCATAACACCTGCAAGGTCAAGGTTCTCTTTCTTTGCGATGAACTCAACGATTGCCGGGTCGATGTTACCGGAACGTGTTCCCATAACAACGCCTTCAAGTGGTGTAAGTCCCATTGTAGTATCTACGCATTTGCCGTTCTGAACAGCACTGATGGAAGATCCGTTTCCAAGGTGGCAGACGATAACTTTGGAGTTGTCTTTGTCAAGGCCGAGGAATTCTACAGCACGTTTGGATACGAAGCTGTGGGAGGTTCCGTGGAAACCATATCTTCTTACTTTGTATTTCTTGTAGTATTCGATCGGAAGTCCGTACAGATATGCTTTTGCAGGCATTGTCTGATGGAAAGCTGTATCAAATACACCAACCTGCGGTACGCCTGGCATAAGTTCTGCGCAGACACGGATACCGATCAGGTTTGCCGGGTTGTGAAGTGGTGCAAGATCGTTGCACTCTTCTACTGTTGCGATCATCTCGTCTGTGATCACTGCTGAGGAAGCGAATTTCTCGCCACCGTGGACGATACGATGTCCGATCGCATCTACTTCTTTAAGGCTCTTGATCGCACCTGTCTTGTCGTTTGTCAGTGCATCCAGTACGAACTGGATCGCTTCTTTGTGTGTAGGCATTGCACACTCTGTGATTTCTTTGTCAGATCCGGCTTTCTGATAAACCAGTCTTCCGTCGATTCCGATTCTTTCGCAAAGACCCTTTGCCAGAACATCCTCTGTATCAGAGTTGATGAGCTGATATTTCAGAGAGGAACTTCCGCAGTTGATTACCAATACATTCATCTTAATATCTCCTGTTCCATATATTTCAATATGTAATATTATTTATTGTTTGTGCAAAATTATTTGTCTTCTGCCTGGCACTGTACAGCTGTAATAGCAACAACACCAACGATATCATCTGCAGAGCATCCTCTGGACAGGTCGTTGACTGGTTTTGCGATACCCTGTGTAACAGGTCCGTATGCTTCTGCTTTGCCAAGACGCTGAGCAAGTTTGTATCCGATGTTTCCTGCATCAAGGTCAGGGAATACCAGAACGTTTGCTTTACCGGCAACTTCGCTTCCCGGAGCTTTGGATGCACCAACGCTTGGTACGATCGCTGCGTCAAGCTGGAATTCTCCGTCCAGTTTGAGTTCCGGATGTTCTTCTTTTGCGATTCTTGTAGCTTCTACCATCTTGTCTACGTCTGGATGTTTTGCACTTCCCTTTGTGGAGTGTGAAAGCATAGCAACGATCGGTTCTTCCTCAACAAGAAGCTGGAATGATTCTGCAGAAGATGCTGCGATTGCAGAAAGTTCTTCCGGAGTCGGGTTCTGGTTCAGACCAGAGTCAGCAAATACAAATGCTCCGTTTGCGCCGTATTCGCAGTCCGGAACTACGATCAGGAAGAATGCGGATACCAGTTTGGTTCCTGGTTTTGTTTTGAGGATCTGCAGGCATGGACGAAGTGTGTCTGCTGTAGAGTGGCATGCACCGGATACCATACCGTCTGCATCGCCCATTTTTACCATCATTACACCATAGTATGGGTACTGAGTATGAAGGATCTCTTTTGCTTTTTCAGGTGTCATACCTTTCTTAGCTCTCAGTTCTACAAATTTGTCAATGTAAGCCTGAGTTTTGTCAGATGTCTCTGGGTCAACGATTGTTGCTCCGGAGATATCGAATCCGCCTTCAGCAGCTTTCTTATTGATTTCTTCTTCGTTTCCGATGAGGATGATCTTGGCAACTCCCTCTTTCAGAATCTTATCAGTTGCCTCGAGAGTTCTCATGTCCTCTGTTTCTGGCAGTACGATAGTTTTGATGCTTTTTTTGGCTCTTTCTTTGAGTAAATCAACAAATCCCATGATTAAATGGCTCTCCTTTCGTTATTTCGGTCAGATGACCGTGTGAGTGTCCAGAATATGACCTCACAGCTAAATTTATTATACCCCCAGAATTTGTGCATTTCAAGTAGTTGACATGTAGATTCTTCCAAAGAGCGGTATTTTTTAACGTGCAATCCGGGCAAAATCACGAAAGTCTGAAAACAAAATATTTGTCCAGCTGTTATTTTTTATGTTACAATAGGAAAAACAGATAACTTTTGCCGTGGGCAGAAAGGATTTTATTATGAAAGTAACCGGGATCATTGCGGAGTACAATCCGTTTCACAGGGGACATAAATATCAGATAGATTACTGCAAAAAAGAACTGGGGGCAGATTATGTGATCGTTGCCATGAGTGGCGATTATGTGCAAAGGGGCACGCCGGCGCTCCTTTCGAAACATGTGCGGGCTGAGATGGCACTTCGATGTGGTGCGGATCTCGTGCTTGAAATGCCGGTGTCGGTGAGCACTGCCAGCGCGGAAGCTTTTGCCATGGGCGGAGTTTCCATGCTGGATGGGCTACATGTTGTGGATGAACTTTGTTTCGGAAGCGAATACGGTGACGTTTCTGCCTTGCAGGAGCTTGCGGAAATTCTTGTAAAGGAACCAGAAGAATACCGGCGATTACTGAAAGAATTTCTGGGAAAAGGACTGTCCTTTCCTGCTGCCAGAAGCCAGGCACTGATGGAATATTTCAGAAATCCCCGCAACTTTACAGGAGATGATTTTGACGGTGTGCTGACTCCGCTCCTGAATCAGATTGCGCAGATCCTGAATTCTCCGAACAATATTCTTGGAATTGAATATTGCAAGGCACTTCTGCGGCTTGAAAGCAATATAAAACCAGTCACCCTGAAACGTCAGGGCATGGGATATCACGAAACGATTCCGGCCGCTGTTTCCACAGATGCTCCTTTTGCATCTGTTTCTGCAGATACTACTGCCGATAACATTCCCTTCGCGTCTGCCTCTGCGATCCGCGAACTTCTGAAATCCGATCTCACGCAGGAAACAATCTCCCGGATCACCGCGCAGGTTCCAGATGAGGTCTGCACTCTCCTTGCCTCTTCCCTGCGGAAGAATGAATACCTGACAGAAGATGCCTTTGACCCACTTCTTTCTTATTGTATATTAAAGGGAAAGGCGGACAGTTTTTGCAATTATCTGGATGTCTCCGGAGATCTCGCCGAGAGGATCGTGAACCGCTCAAATGAGATCAGCGGTTTCCTTCAGACTGCTTCTCTCCTCAAGACGAAGGAACTTACCCAGACCAGGATCCAGCGTGCCCTGCTCCATATCATCCTTGAGATCCGGAATGTACCGTTGGCTGTTCCCTACGCCCGTGTCCTCGGTTTCCGCAAAGAAAGCAGTACACTGCTGAAAGAAATCAAACACAGCAGCTCGATCCCGCTTCTCACCAAACTCGCAGACGCAGACAGTCTCCTCGATGAGACTGGATTGAAACTGCTTGCAGAAACAACCTTCGCTTCAAATCTCTATGAAAAACTACTCTGCCAGAAAAGCGGCAAAAAATTCATCCATGAATATCAAAAACAGCTGGTCCTGATCTAGGGCCAGCTGCTGTTATTTTAGTCTGACAGAAGGATACGGTCATTATCAAGAGCCTTACCGGCTCCTGTCTTGAATTTCTCAAGAAGTGCATCCACAGTCATATTCTTCTTCTCTTCCTCGCCGATGTCCAGCACAATATTACCGGAGTCCATCATCAGGATCCTGTTTCCGAGATCGATCGCAGACTGCATATTGTGAGTGATCATCAGACAGGTGAGCTGATGTTCCTCCACAATACGTTTTGTCAGGTTCAGGACCTTCTCGGCAGTCCCCGGATCAAGCGCTGCTGTATGTTCATCCAGAAGCAGAAGCTTCGGTGGATTCATGGTCGCCATCAGAAGAGTAAGTGCCTGCCGCTGTCCACCGGAAAGAAGTCCTACCGGATGGCTCATACGTTTTTCCAGACCAATATCAAGTTTCTTTAATTCTTCACGAAATCTTTCTTTTTCCTGGCGGGTCGTGTGAGAAAGCCAACCGCCTTTTCCCGCTGCAAGGGCAAGGTTTTCCTCAATCGTCATACCAGGTGCTGTTCCACGCATCGGATCCTGATAAAGACGGCCGATTTCTTTTGCACGCACATGCTGTGGCATAAAAGTAATATCCCTGCCATCCAGTTCGATCACACCTGTATCTGTCATAAAGTCACCACAGATTGCATTAAAAAGAGTGGATTTTCCCGCTCCGTTGGAACCGATGATCGTTGCAAAATCACCTTTTTTTAATTCAAGTGAAAGATCTGTGATCGCTTTTTTCTCATTGACGGTTCCCGGATTAAATGTTTTTGAGATATGGCTGATTTTTAACATGATCATCTGCCTCCTTTTTTGTGTGTTAGTCTGCGGCGGATCTGCGGCCACTGTTTCTTAAGATATGGGCCGGAGATCGCAAGGACAACGATGACAGATGATACGAGTTTCAGCATGAACGCCGGCATGTTGAAACGAAGCGCGATCGTATAGACCAGACGGAAAATAAAGGAACCAAGGACCATTCCTACGGCTCTTACAAAGATTCCGCCGCGGCCGAGGATCGTGCCTCCGATCAGCAGGGATGCCAGTGCGATCGTGACCATTCCCTGTCCGATGTTGATATCTACAGATTTCTGTGACTGGGACAGAAGGCATCCGGAAAGTGCGGTAAAGGAGTTGGCTACACACAGTCCGATGATCGTTGTAAATACCGGGTTGATCGAGGAAGATTTGACCATATCAGAGTTATTTCCGGTTGCACGGATCGCAAGACCAAGTCTTGTCTTCAGGAAAAATACCAGAAATACGATGACAAGGATCACCGCGATCGCAGCAATGAGGATATCCTCTCTTCCCTTCAATGGTGTACCTGCAAGCGCATCTTTCATCATGGTAAATACGGTCGTAGTCCTGTTCATATTGATGAGGGAAGAACCTCCCATCACCGCAATGTTCACAGAATAAAGAGCTGTATTTACGATGATTCCTGCGAGCAGGCTGTCAACGCCAAGCTTCGTCTGCAGGATCGCAGTCACAAATCCGGAACCCACACCGGCGAGCATGGCCGCCAGAATAGACAGGAACGGATGACCGCTGACTGCCACGACAGCACCTACGGCTGCTCCAAAAGTAAAGCAGCCGTCAGTGGAAAGATCGCAGACATTCAGCATGGAATAGCTAAGAAACAGAGCAAGGACGGTCAGTGAACAGATCAGTCCGAGCTTCAGGGCAGTCTCTCCGAGGGAGAGCATTGTTGCAATCGTCACGATGAATTCCTCCAGTTAGGTTTATTTGTTACTGTTCCCTCCATTCACAGTAACTTTATTTCGCTTCTACATCGTCGAAGCTTTCTGCTGTGGTAATCTCGTTTACCTGTGTGCAGAGAGGTTCGAAATCTTTTTTGATGGTCTCAAGGTCAAGTCCGAGAGCTTCACATGTTTCTGTATTTACTGTTGCAGTACCGTTATCAAAGGTCTCCACTTTTGTGGAAGAAGGATCTGCACCGTCTACCAGGATATCAGCGATCATGTCTGCTGTTTTCTGTCCGAGGTTTGCATAGTCAACACCGTATCCTACAAATGCACCGTTCAGTGCGAAGGAATCAGCTCCTGTGTAGTGCGGGATCCCCGCTTCAATAAATTTCTCATAGATGGAAAGCTCTGCTGTCATGATAGTGTTGTCGGTTGGTGTAAAGACTGCATCCACACCATCTGCGATCAGTGCTTCTGCTGCAAGCTGAACTTCGTCTGTTGTGGTTCCGGTACGCTCTACGTATTCGATTCCCTCTTCATCCAGATAATCCTTTGCTTCCTGGATCGCTGTTGTGGAGGAATCCTGTCCTACATCATAGAGAAGACCGATCTTCTTTACATCCGGGTTCTGTGCCTGGATCAGCTTCATGATGGAAGACGTATCCAGATAATCACTGGTTCCTGTAATGTTTGCTCCAGGAGCATCCAGAGATTCTACAAGACCGGATCCAACCGGGTCAGATACTGCGGAGAAAACAACCGGTGTATCGGTTCCTTCTGTTGCGGACTGCATACGCATGGCAACCGGTGTTGCGACACCTACCATCAGGTCTACATTGTCAGCCTGGAAATCAGAGATGATCTGCTCCATAACGCTGGCATCTGCATTACAGTTATCATAAGATACATCAAAAGTGACACCCTTCTCTTCGCCGATCTCCTCAAGGCGGGACTGGATGTTGTCTACGATCTGGTTCAGGGAAGCGTCATCTACATAGTTGCAGATACCTACCTTGAAATCATCCGCCATTACCGGTGAAGCCATCATCATGCTGGTTGCTACTGCTGCTGCGATTACTAACATTCTTTTTTTCATTGTTTTTTCCTCTCTCTTTCTACATTCATTTTAATGTGCCATGAGAAAAAAAGAACCGTCCCAAGCTATGCTTGAGACGGTAATAATTTCTTATTATCGCGGTACCACTCAAATTGACGTATCGTCCACTTTCTCATGTACAAACATACACTCCTGATTGATAACGGGTTCGGTTCCCGTCAGTGCCTACTCTCTGGATTCAAATTTCGGACTGCCCTCGGAAGGCCATTCGATCATCCGCTTCATACAGGCTTCCACCAGTACCTGCTCTCTGGAATGTTGCCGGATCATTTACTCTTCTTCCTCATCGGTTTTGTTGTTTTATACTTTACCACACGAAATTCTCCCTGTCAATCATTTTTTGACTTCTTCGAGATTTTTTCACTGTCAAAGGTATCGCAATTAATCCTGCCTTAGTTCTTGAAGCTGTGGATCGGAGCCGGGATACGTCCGCCTCTCTCTACAAATGCCTCACAGGAGAACTGGTTTACCGGCATGATCGGTGCATAACCAAGGAGTCCGCCAAACTCTACGGTCTCGCCTACGCCCTTGCCGATCACCGGGATCACTCTGACTGCTGTTGTCTTCTGGTTGATCATACCGATCGCAGATTCATCTGCAATGATTCCGGCGATGGTAGATGCCTTGGTATCTCCTGGGATTGCGATCATATCAAGACCTACAGAGCAGACACAGGTCATAGCTTCGAGTTTCTCAAGTGTCAGTGCACCAAGATTTACAGAATCGATCATTCCCTGATCCTCGCTGACCGGAATGAACGCACCGCTTAATCCGCCGACTGCCTGAGCTGCCATAACGCCGCCCTTCTTGACCTGGTCGTTCAAAAGTGCAAGAGCTGCTGTGGTTCCCGGTGCTCCTACTCTCTCAAGACCGATCTCCTCAAGGATCTCAGCAACACTGTCGCCGATCGCCGGTGTCGGAGCCAGGGAAAGGTCAACGATGCCGAACGGCACACCAAGACGTTTGGATGCTTCCTGTGCAACAAGCTGGCCTACACGTGTTACCTTGAAAGCGGTTCTCTTAATCATCTCACAGAGTGTCTGGAAGTCTGCTCCACGAACGGATTCCAGAGCTGTCTTGACAACGCCAGGGCCGCTGACACCAACGTTGATGATGCAGTCTGCCTCTGTTACGCCATGGAAAGCTCCTGCCATGAACGGGTTATCATCCGGCGCATTGCAGAATACGACCAGTTTCGCGCAGCCAAGGGAATCCTGATCTCTGGAAGCTTTTGCTGTCTCCAGAACGATCTCGCCCATTAATTTGACCGCATCCATGTTGATACCGGTCTTGGTGGAACCAACATTTACAGAACTGCACACGCGTTCTGTCACAGCAAGTGCCTGCGGGATAGAACGGATCAGAAGTTCCTCTGCCGGTGTCATTCCCTTGCTTACAAGTGCAGAATATCCGCCGATGAAGTTGACTCCGATGGTCTTGGCAGCTCTGTCAAGAGTTTTGGCAACGGATACGAAATCCTCGGTGGAGTGACATGCCACGCCGCCTACGAGAGCGATCGGTGTCACGGAAACTCGTTTGTTTACAACCGGGATTCCAAACTCTGTTGCAATCTTATCACCGGTAGCTACGAGGTCTTTTGCCTTTGTGGTGATCTTGTCATAGATTTTCTGGTTCATAGTGTCAAGGTCACTGTCGATACAGTCCAGAAGGCTGATTCCCATGGTGATGGTACGCACATCCAGATTCTCCTGCTCGATCATTTTGTTTGTTTCGTTTACTTCAAAAATATTTATCATGTCGGTGCTCCTTTGTATAAGGTTTATCAAGGTTTTAGATTCTGTGCATTACATTGAAAATATCTTCATGCTGGCAGCGGATCACTACACCGATCTTGTCGCCGATTTCAGAAAGTTCCTTTGAAATAGTTGCAGCATCCTTCTCTGAACCGCTGGTGTCTGCAATCATCATCATGTTAAAATACCCCTGTACGATAGTCTGGGAAATATCCAGAATGTTTACGTTGTTGTCTGCAAGATAGGTACATACCTTTGCAATGATTCCTACGGTGTCATTTCCTACTACTGTAATGATTGTTTTTTTCATGACTTTCTCCCTTTCTCTTATACGGTAACTGCCTCAGAAGCAAAATCTCTGTGCGCTACCTGAATTCTGAAATCTTTTGATTTGTAAGGGTTGTCTCCCAGTGTTACCTCTGAACATACAGTCTCGTAAGCAAGTTCTTCGTAATTATTTTCCCTGCTCAAATGTCCAAGAAAAATTGCCTTCATGTTGTCATGGAGGAGACGGCACAGAAGCCTGCCTGCATTTTCGTTGGACAGATGCCCTCTGTCACCCAGGATCCTCTGTTTCAGGTAATAAGGGTATCTGCCTACCTGAAGCATCCGGATATCATGGTTTGCTTCCAGAAGAAGGGCATCCAGATTCTGAAGATTTTCGACAATATACTCATCATATTTACCAAGATCCGTCGCGATCCCTACGGAGCTGTCTCCACATTCCACGCGGTAGCCAACAGGCTGTGCCGCATCGTGGGGGATGCCAAACGGATTGATGGTCAGATCTTTGACATAAAAAGCTTCATCCTCTCGAATCTCATGAAAGATCCCCTCAGGAAGTTTTCCCAGGGATCCGCTCTCCAGCATTGCATCTATTGTCCCTTCCGTCGCATAGACCGGAAGTCCGTATCTGCGCGCGATCACTCCAAGTCCCTTGATGTGATCAGAATGCTCATGGGTGATCAGGATCCCGTCCAGGTCGCGTCCGGTAAGGTCAATGCTGTTAAGCCCTGCCTCCATCTTCTTCCCGCTGATCCCGATATCCACCAGCATATGTGTCTGCTCAGATCCTATGTAAATACAATTTCCGCTGCTGCCGCTTGCAATACTGCAAAATCTCATAATGCCCTGATCCCTTCTTCGATCTGACGCCATGTTTCGTCCAGATCTCCATTATTCTGTATGATATAATCCGCATGTTCCCGGAAAAATCCTTCCGTTGCCTGACGTGCGATGATGTTTTCGGCTTTCTCTCTTGTGTAGCCGCGGCTGCTCATCAGACGTTCGATCCGGATTTCCTGGTCTGTATGAATATACCATACTTTGTCACAAAATGCATCATAATGATCTTCCAGAAGAAGTGCAGCCTCCACTATCATGAGCGTACAGCCTGCCTTTTTTTGTTCTTCGATCTTATCCAGAATATAGCTTTTTACAGCCGGATGGATGATATCATCCAGTTTCTGCCGCATTTCTTCATGGGCAAATACTACATCAGAAACCATCTTCCGGTCAATGGTTTTATCATTTTTTATGATTTGTTTTCCAAATAATGCAATCACCTGCCCATAGCAGATGCCGCCCGGCTCCATGACAAGATGGCCGATCTTGTCCGCCTGGAGCACACAGGCATTGTATTGTTTTTCGAGATGGTCAAGGACGGTGCTCTTGCCGGCACCGACCCCGCCAGTGATTCCTATGATCTTCATTTTATTTTGCCTCATACCAGTTTTCGCCTTCGTGCATGTCGATCTCAAGCTCCACGGAGAGATGTGCAGCACCCTTCATTTCTTCTTCCAGGATCTTTGAAACGGTTTCGATCTCTTCTTTCTTTGTCTCGATCAGAAGCTCATCGTGTACCTGAAGGACAAGCCTTGACTCCAGTCCTTCCTGTTTCATCCTCTCATAGACGCGGTTCATCGCAATCTTGATGATATCTGCCGCACTTCCCTGGATCGGGGAGTTCATCGCCACTCGTTCGCCAAAAGACCGCTGCATGAAATTACTGGATTTCAATTCCGGTATCGGGCGGCGGCGTCCGAGCATGGTGGACACATAGCCTTTTTCTTTGCCCGTTGCAACGAGTTCATCCAGAAATCCCTTGATCTTTGGATAAGTTTCAAAATATTTCTCGATATAGGCAGCCGCCTCTTTGCGGGTGATGCTTAAGTCCTGACTGAGTCCGAAGGAGCTGATCCCATATACGATACCAAAGTTGACCGCCTTGGCGTTTCTTCGCTGCAGTGGTGTCACTTCGTCAAACGGAACGTGGAATACCTGAGATGCTGTCAGGCGGTGGATATCCTGTGCCTCTCTGTATGCCTGGATCAGCTTCTCGTCCCCGGACATATGCGCGAGTACTCGAAGTTCGATCTGCGAGTAGTCTGCATCCAGAAATACAAAACCATCTTCCGGCACAAAAACTTTGCGGATCAGCCGTCCGAGTTCCATTCTGACCGGAATGTTTTGAAGGTTCGGTTCCGTACTGCTGATACGTCCCGTCGCTGTGATCGTCTGGTTAAAGGTGGAATGGATCCTTCCATCCGGTTCGATCACGGCACTCAGTCCGTCTGCATAAGTGGATTTGAGTTTCGCAAGCTGGCGGTATTCCAGGATATTTTTGATGATTTCATGTTCCGGTGCAAGTTTCTCAAGGATATCTGCGGCTGTAGAATAACCTGTTTTTGTCTTCTTGCCGCCCGGAATCCCCATTTTTTCGAACAGGATCACACCGAGCTGTTTCGGAGAGTTGATGTTGAATTCTTCTCCTGCCTGCTCCCAGATCATTTTTTCCAGTTCCTGGATGCGGACGCTTAATTTTTCTCCGTAGCTCTTTAATTCTTCGCCCTTGACACGGATCCCCCACTCTTCCATGGAATTCAGGGTAAATACCAGCGGAAGCTCGATCTCTGTGTAGACTTTCCACATTTCCGTCTCGTGGAGGGCTTTTTCGATCGGTCCTCTGGACGCCAAAGCTGTATATGCCACATAGCAGGCGTAGGTCCCCAGTCCTTCGGAGGATTTTTCCCAGGCTTTTTGGATGCTGTCCTTGCCAAGAAGGTCCTCACGGGTCGGAAGGAGTTTCCCATCGAGATATTCCTTTGCCACGTCGTCGAAAGTGTAGGAAGATTTCAGCGGATTCAGAAGATATACACCGATTCCTGTATCAAACACATGGGAAGTTTCTGTAAGTTTCACATGTTTCAGAACGCTCTTGACATCCATGCAGCAGAGAACCGTCGTGTCGGCGAGTTCTTTTAATTTACCGCAGAGATAGTCGCCTGTCATAAGCCCCTGCGCCGGAATATGATAAACTTCCTCTTCCTCCAGTGCGATCCCGACTCCGTAAACGTCTTCCCTGTCACAGAGAAGTTCTACGCCGACATAAGGCTTCGCTGCTGCCTTCTGGAAAAGTGCCTCTGCCCCAGAAAGGTCTTCGCAGGTAAAAAAGTCATCTGTCATCGTCTGCTGTGACACACTTGCCGCATCAAAACGGCTCAAAAGGTTCTTGAATTCCAGACGTTTGCAAAGTTCGTAAGCTTCTGGCGTATAAAGATCCTGAAGCCTTGCCTCCTCGTATGCAAATTCCAGCGGGCTGTCCGTGTTGATCGTTGCCAGAGTCTTGCTTAAGACTGCCAGATCGTAGTGCTCCCTGAGAGATTCCTTCGCCTTGTTTGGCTTCACTTCCTCGAGATGCTCGTGTGCATTCTCAATGGAGCCATACTGTACGATCAGTTTGGTCGCTGTTTTCTCTCCGACACCCGGGATCCCCGGGATATTGTCGGCGGAGTCTCCCATCAGGGCCTTGAGCTCAATGATCTGCGGCGGTGTTACCTGATATTTCTCCAGAACCTGCTCTGCATGGAAATTCTCGATCGTTGTCTTGCCCCGGGATGTCTTTGGCAGACGGATCATAATCTTGTCTGTCGCAAGCTGGAGAAGGTCACGGTCTCCGGAAAGGATTGTGACATCCATCCCCTGTTTCTCACTTCGGAACGCCAGTGTGCCAAGAAGGTCATCTGCCTCATATCCTGCCATGGATACGGTCTTGACTCCCATGGACGTGAGTACTTCCCGGATCAGAGGTACCTGCTCACGCAGTTCTGACGGCATCGGCTTTCTCGTGCCTTTGTATGCCTCGTACATCTTATGGCGGAACGTCGGCTCATGAAGGTCAAACGCAACAGTCAGATAATCTGGTTTTTCCTCCTCAAGAATGCGGAAAAGGATATTCAAAAATCCATAAACCGCGCCTGTATGTTTCCCCTCTGAATTGGTCAGATCCGGAAGCCCATAAAAAGCGCGGTTCAGTATACTGTGTCCATCTATCAATAATATTTTTTCACTCAAGTTTCTGTCCTCCTGTTACATTTTGGCTCACACTCGATGCTCTTTATTTCCCTAATATAGCAAAGATCACAAACACGCACAAGGCCACAGCGGCTGCCATGCAGATAAGCCCCAGCGTAAAACGAAGCCCCCTCTTCTGCCGGATAGAGCGTCTGGATCTCCGGATCTCCTGCTCCAGAAGTTTCTTAAAGTCAAGGACTGTCCCGTCCTCCTTCTCATCAAGCTGCTGCATTGCCTCATGTACGATAAAATAAGTCTCCAGTTCATCATAGCAGGAGGGACAGGTCTCTATATGATCCAGAAATTCCTCCAGTTCATTCACAGACAGACTGTGATCGATAAAACGTGTGACCATACTCTCTGCTGTTCTGCAATCCATTCCCGACACCGACTGCACCTCCCTTATTTCTGTCTGGCTGCCCATTCCGACCGGGCAGTATTCATTCTTCTTCGTAGTATAGCATAAAAAAAGACAGTTCTCAACGAATTTCGCCGGAACTGTCTTCTGTTCTTCTGCCGCACGCTCAAAATAGCGGTGTCTTTTATTCTTTTGTAAGGCTTACACCCGGGATCTCCGACGGAGCCTCAAGGATCTTCATGAATTCTTCGCCTGTGATCGTCTCATGTTCATAGAGATACTTCGCCAGCTCATGAAGCTTGCCGATATTATCCTGAAGGATCTTGAGTGCCTTCTCATGCTGGGTGCGGACAAGGTCTACAACCTTCTTGTCCAGAAGTGTCTGTGTCTCAAAAGAGCATGCAAGGCTGGAATCGCCGCCAAGATACTGGTTGCTGACTGTTTCCATCGCAACCATATCAAAATCATCACTCATACCATAGCGTGAGATCATCGCTCTTGCGATCTTGGTCGCCTGCTCGATATCGTTGGATGCTCCGGTTGTGATGGAGTGGAAGATCAGCTCCTCCGCCGCACGTCCACCGGTGAATGTAGCGATCTTGTTTTCCAGTTCTTCTTTGGTCATGAGGTAGTGTTCCTGCTCATCGACCTGCATGGTGTATCCAAGCGCACCGGAAGTACGCGGGATGATCGTGATCTTGTGAACCGGTGCGGACTCTGTCTGCTTCGCAGCGACCAGCGCATGCCCGATCTCATGGTAGGATACGATCAGTTTCTCCTTGTTGGAAAGCACACGGTTCTTCTTCTGATAACCGGCGATAACAACCTCGATACTCTCCTCGAAGTCTGCCTGTGTTGCGAACTTACGTCCGTCACGGACAGCACGGAGAGCTGCCTCATTGACGATATTGGCAAGTTCTGCACCGGAAGCACCTGCTGCTGCCTTGGCGATCTCGTCAAATCTGACGGTATCTGCGATCTTGATCTTCTTCGCATGGACTTTGAGGATCTCCTCACGTCCCTGGATATCTGGAAGTTCTACAGGGATCCTCCGGTCAAAACGTCCCGGACGGAGAAGTGCCGGGTCCAAGGAATCCGGGCGGTTTGTTGCGGCAAGGATCACAACACCCTTGGAGCCGTCAAAACCATCCATCTCTGTCAGAAGCTGGTTCAGTGTCTGCTCACGCTCATCGTTACCGCCTGTGAATCCGGCACCGTCACGCTTCTTACCAATGGTATCGATCTCATCGATGAAGACAATACAAGGAGCTTTCTCATTCGCCTGTTTAAAAAGGTCACGGACCTTGGCCGCACCCATACCAACAAACATCTCTACAAACTCAGAACCGGAGATAGAGAAAAATGGTACTTCTGCCTCACCTGCAACAGCCTTGGCAAGAAGGGTCTTACCTGTTCCTGGAGGGCCTACAAGGAGGGCACCTTTTGGCATGGAAGCTCCGATCTCTGTATATTTGTGCGGATTGTGGAGATAGTCAACGATCTCTGTCAGAAGCTCCTTCGCCTCGTCCTCTCCTGCCACATCAGAAAACTTGATCCCTGTGGATGATTTGACGTAGACTTTGGCATTGCTCTTTCCAAAGGACATCGTTCCTCCAGGACCGCCGCCCATGGATGCCATCATCTTCTTGCTGAGCCAGCGTCCGATAAAGATAAAGATCACGATCGGCACTACATAGCTCAAAAGAAGTGTCATAAAGATAGACGGACTCTCAGGAAGTACTTCGTCCATGGTCACATCTGCATCCAGCAGACGGTTTACAAGATCCGGGTCGTCCATTTTGACGGTCTTGCAGAGAACGGCATCGTCTGAATCCTCGGAGCCGATCTCATAATAAATATAATTTTCTTCTACTGTGGCCTTGGTGACTTCACCCTTCTCCACGCTCTGTATGAAAGTAGAATAATCTGTCTTCTGCACGCTTCGTTCCTGCACTGCCGGAACTACGAGCATGTTCAGAAGAATGATAATGATACCGGCAATGATGTAATAGACATACATTGGTATCTTTTCTGGTTTCTTGTTACCAAATTTCATTTATCCTCTGTCCTCCATCTCTTCGAAATCATTCGGTATATTCAGCATTCCCGTATTCTTTCGAAATCATTTATGTCATGTACCATACCATTTTTTTCATGGTTATTCAATGTTCATTGTATGAATTTTTATAAACTTTTCATAAAGCGTTTTTCGACTGGAAGTTATTTAAGGGCAGAAAAAAGCTCCCTGAACCATTCAGAGAGCTTCTGTAAGTGCCGCTGGCCGGACTCGAACCGGCACGGTTTCCCGCTTGATTTTGAGTCAAGTGCGTCTGCCAATTCCGCCACAGCGGCACAAGAACCGAAAATTATATTATCATAATTTCCGGTTCCCTGCAAGTGTTTTTTGGAATTATCTGTAATAATAACAAAAATTATTTGTAAAGTTTATCTTCGTCCTCAAGAAGTTTCTCATAGATCGGGAAGCTGTCGAAAGTTGCAAAATAATCCTTCGGTGTCTCTGCTCTTCGGATCATCTCGAAGCTTCCATCCTCATGGAGAAGGATCTCTGCGGATTTGAGTTTACCATTGTAATTGTAACCCATTGCAAATCCGTGTGCTCCTGTATCGTGGATTACAAGCAGGTCGCCCATCTCGATCTCCGGAAGGTAACGGTCGATCGCAAATTTGTCGTTATTCTCGCAGAGAGATCCTGTGATGTCGTAGAGATGATCGCATGGTTTGTCCTCTTTGCCCATAACGGTGATATGATGGTATGCACCATACATAGCCGGACGCATCAGGTTTACTGCGCAGGCATCTACACCGACATATTCTTTGTGGGTGTGTTTCTCATGGATGGCTTTTGTTACCAGGCAGCCATACGGTCCCATCATGAAACGTCCAAGTTCTGTATAGATCGCAATGTCGTCCATTCCAGCCGGAACAAGAACTTCCTCATATACCTTGCGGACACCTTCACCGATCACTCGGATATCATTCGGAGTCTGATCTGGTCTGTACGGGATTCCGATTCCACCGGAAAGATTGATGAACTTGATGTCTGCTCCTGTCTCTTCGTGAAGTTTTACTGCCAGTTCGAACATTACTTTTGCAAGCATCGGATAATACTCATTTGTTACGGTATTGCTGGCAAGGAATGCATGGATACCGAAATTCTTGGCTCCTTTGGATTTGAGGATACGGAAAGCATCAAAGATCTGCTCTGTTGTCATTCCGTATTTTGCATCTCCAGGGTTGTCCATGATATCATTGCTGATCTTGAACACACCGCCCGGATTGTAACGGCAACTGATCGTCTCCGGTATCTTGCCTACAGCACGCTCTACTGCTTCGATATGTGTGATATCATCCAGGTTGATGATTCCGCCGATCTCATCTGCATAACGGAATTCTGCTTCCGGAGTATCGTTGGAAGAGAACATGATATCACCTTTTTTGCATCCGATCGCCTTGGAAAGCATCAGCTCTGTCATGGAAGAGCAGTCGCAGCCACAGCCGTACTCCTGAAGGATCTGGATCAGATACGGGTTCGGAGTTGCCTTTACAGCAAAAAATTCTTTGAAGCCTTTGTTCCATGCGAATGCTTCTTTTAATGCTTTTGCATTCTCGCGGATTCCTTTTTCATCGTAGAGATGAAACGGTGTCGGATACTGTGCTGTAATCTCTTTCAGCTTGTCTAATGTTACAAACGGCTCTTTTTTCATAATGTATATCTCCTCGTTTTTATTATTACCTGTTATTTCACATGCTGATGCGTAAACAGATGATCCTGACAATACTCATAATTTCCATTGCATTTGGAACAGAATCTGAATTCCAGGTTCGGATCGTCCTTCTCTGTTCTGCCGCAGATTGCGCATTTGTGCTTGGTGATACCGCCTGTTGCCGGATTGACCCTGCTCTGTGCGACCGCTTTCTTGAACTCTCTTCTTCTGTGAACTTCCTTAGGATTATATCGCTGCATGTTTCTTGTGCTGAAGAAGAACAGCACGAAGTTCAGAAGAGAGGCAATGATCGGAACCACATATACCCAGAGTCCCATTCTCAGATAAGTGATCATATCATAAAGAATGATCGCACCATAGACGATCGCCATCCATTTCATCTTGATCGGGATCACAAACCACAAAAGGATCTGCATATCCGGGCATGACATCGCATAAGCAAGAAATACAGAAAGGCTGACGTAATATGTCGTAAACACTCCGCCGCCAATCATGTAGCTCACTCCACCGATCGTAACATAACCACCTGTTATAAAATAAGTCAGAAAAGCGGCGATCAGCACAAAGAACAGTCCGGAAAAAATATACAGGGTATATCGAAAAGCACCCCAGGTACGTTCCAGAGAAGTTCCAATCGGATAATAGAAAAACAGGATAGAGATCACAAACAGCAGGAAATTTCCTGTGCTTGGCGGGTAGATCACCCAGGTCACAAGTCTCCAAACCTGTCCGTGAAGGATCTTTGCCACATCAAGGCTCATCATATCCATCAGATTCGGATTCAGGTAAGTCAGAAAATACCCCACCACATAACAGATGATCACATACATCGTCAGGTTCTCAACCCCGAATCGTCCAAACTTACGTTCCAGTTTATCAATCCAATTCATAAAATCACTTTTTCTCCTTTTCAGTCATTATACTGTTTGGAAAGATGAATCCCCCTGCTAGAAATGTTAGAAATATTTCTTTTTTGACAGGAAGATCGCCGCCACGATACTTGCCACGATCGAAAGCAGTATGACGATCAGGAATCCCCACTGTATGCTGGAAAACGGCATACCTGAGGGATTCAGATTCATTCCATAAGCGCTGAACACGATCGTCGGGATACTCATAACGATCGTGATCACAGACAGGATCTTCATGACGTCATTCAGGTTGTTGGAAATAACTGACGCAAACGCATCCATCATGTTGGCAAGGATACCACTGTAGATATTCGCCATCTCGATCGCCTGCGTGTTCTCGATGATAACATCCTCAAGAAGTTCGGTGTCCTCCGGATACTTCTTGATGCTCTCGATCTTGATCAGTTTCTCCAGAACAGCTTCATTGGAACGAAGAGATGTCGTAAAGTATACCAGTGATTTCTCCAGTTCCAGAAGCTCGATCAGCTCCTGATTTCGCGGTGAAAAGTGTAGTTTCTCCTCCACCTGTTCACTCTTCTTGTCAATAATACGCAGATAGCGCAGGTACATACTTGCATTTCTGTACAAGATCTGCAGGATAAAACGTGTCTTCATATAAGTAAAGAAATTGCGGACACGCCCTTCCATAAATCTCGTCAGTACCTGTGTGTCTTCCAGGCAGATCGTAAAGATCATTTTGTCTGTGACAATGATACCAAGCGGAATAGTACCATACCAGTCCTTATCATTACGCTCCTCGATCATCGGGACATCCACCAGGATCAGTGTGTAAGTGTCCTCTACCTCGATACGGGAACGCTCTTCCTCATCCAAAGGAGCTCGCAGGTCGTCGACCTCAATCTGGAACTGTTCTGAAATTTCAAAAATCTCTGTCGCTGTCGGATTTGTCAGTGCAACCCAGCAGCCGTCCTGCGGTTCCTGAATCTCATGGATCGCTCCATCTGATGTTCGAAACATTCTAACCACGATTCCACTCCCCTTCCACTCTTATTTGTCTGTTGCCGCTCATTTCATTCACAGCAACTTTTGTTAACCCATAGGTCAAACACAATTTTCATTATAAGTTGTGTGTTGTTCTTTGTCAATTCCAACCGTTTTGGATTTACACAATTTTAATAGAAGCACCGGAAACCTTGTCTATCCTGTTGTTTTTCACGGGTTAACGTGTTAAAATATGGTTGTCTGCATGGTTTTTACCATATCGGACAGTATATTTCAGGAAGGAATCATATATTTATGAATAAATCAAGTTTTGGGAATCATTTTACCGTTACCACCTGGGGAGAATCCCATGGCAAGGCTCTCGGAGCTGTCGTAGACGGCTGCCCTGCCGGTCTTTCTCTCAACGAAGAAGATATCCAGAAATTCCTTGACCGCCGTAAGCCTGGTCAGAGCCGCTACACCACCGCACGTAAGGAAGGCGATCTTGTAGAGATCCTCTCTGGTGTCTTTGAGGGAAAAACAACCGGAACTCCGATCTCACTCATAGTCAGAAACACAGACCAGCGTTCCAGGGATTACGGCAACATTGCTTACACCTATCGTCCGGGACATGCCGATTTTACGTTTGATGCCAAATATGGTTTCCGTGATTACCGCGGAGGCGGCCGTTCTTCAGGACGTGAGACGATCGGTCGTGTGGCAGCAGGGGCGATCGCAGCAAAGATTCTTGAAACTCTCGAGATCTCTTTCTACACCTACACCAAATCTATTGGACCTGTAAAGATCGAAAGTTTTGATGCAGAAGAGATCAGCAAAAACGCTTTCTATATGCCGGACGCCAAGGCAGCCGAGGCAGCAGGGGCTTATCTAGAAGAATGCATGAAGAATCAGGACAGCGCAGGCGGTATCATCGAATGCCGAATCAAAAACGTTCCTGCCGGTCTCGGAAATCCGGTCTTTGAAAAACTGGACGCCGTTCTTGCCGAGGCAGTCATGTCGATCGGTGCTGTCAAAGCGGTGGAGATTGGCGATGGAATCCAGGTTTCTGCGATGAAAGGCTCCGAGGACAACGATGGTTTCCATATGGAAAACGGACAGATCACCAAGAATTCCAATCACGCCGGCGGCATTATGGGTGGAATGAGTGACGGAAGTGAGATCATCCTCCGCGCTGCGGTCAAACCGACCCCATCGATCAGCCAGCCACAGAATACCGTCACAGACAGCGGAGAGGAAACTTCTCTTGAGATCCATGGCCGCCATGATCCTGTTATCGTGCCGAGAGCCGTTGTTGTTGTAGAGTCCATGTGCGCCCTGGCGATCGTGGATGCACTTTTTTCCAATATGACATCCCAGATGGATCGTATTCAGGAATTTTACCAGAAATAATATTCAAAAACTTCCCATACCATATCGGTGTGGGAAGTTTTTGGATTTACCAGATGTTTCAAACACATATATTGGCTAGTCTCTAAAATCACAAATACATATAAAAAAGAATAAATATCTGATATTTTTCAAGCAACAAAAATGTCGCAGTAATGATTTAAAAAATCATTACTGCGACATTTCCTTTACATTATTTCTTCGTCTTCGTCGATATGTACATCTCCTGCTACCTCATCCGGTACCGGCCAGATATGGATGCAGTTTGGTGTCTCAATATGATGGGGTTTATCATTCATAACGATAATATTCTTGTCATAGTCTACAGTAAACGTAGTGATAGAGTTGCTTGCATGGTTCGCAAGTGCGATGTGCTTATTATCTGGGAAGATTACCAGATCCTTCGGATAATCGCCACTGATCGGAAGATTGAACTTCTTCTCAAGAAGTCCGGTCTCATGGTCAATCTCATACATGGAAACCGAATTCTCTCCGGCAGTTGTACAGAACAGATGCCTGCCGTCCGGTGCAAGTGCAAGTCCGGATGCCGCATTGTGGATCGCATCCTCGTCATTCGGCTTTCTGAGTGTGCTGACACTCTGGAGCAGTTCAAACTCAGGAGTACTGCCGCTTCCGTCATAGCTGTAAACCTTGATCTCATTGCTCAGCTCAAACAGGATATATGCAAATCTGCCGTCTGCACTGAAACGGATGATCCTAGGACCGCTCTCTCTCGGGCAGCGGAGGATGTCGACCAGTTCCAGCTTATGCTGTCTCTTGTTGATGCAGTAGATCTTGACCTGATCGATGCCGTTGTCAACTGCACACAGGTATTTGTTGTCCGGTGTAGGACGTACACAGTTTACATGTGGACGGAAGTTACGCTCTGCAACGCTTCCAAGTCCCTTGTGATAAACACCATCCATGATACGTCCGAGACTTCCGTCGCGGCGTGTATGTACAACCGTCACCTTGCCGTCATGGTATCCTGCCACATACAGATATTTGCCGTCCACGTCTGTTGCCAGGAAACATCCTCTCATTCCGTCGATGCTGACTCTGTTAATGCGGGTCAGGTCACCGTTCTCGTCACGTTTGAACACTGCCACACCTTCGTCCTCGATGGAATACAAAAACTTGCCATTCTTGGAAATTGCCGTATGAGATGCATTGCTGACCTGTACTTCGCTCCGTTCTTTCAGAGTACCTTTCTCAACATCTACATCGTAAACCTGAATACCTTTACTGTTGCCGTGGGTATATGTTCCCACATAGGCTACATATTTCTTATTCCCCATGATATTGCCTCCTAAAATCGCGCGTTGTCGTCGTCCACGCAGAGACAGTGCTCTGCATGAACTTAAGTGGTTACTGTTCACTCCAGCAACCTCAAGTGTCCTTATTATATCACAATCCAATTCCAAGAACAAGTTAGCATTCAGGAGGAAATGTATTTTATCTTATACTTAATGTACTTTATTTTCCACTCAATGTTTTTTTCTGTAATACAGAATGCCGACGGTCCCACCTGCTGCCAGGATCAAAAGTGCCCAGAATACCCAGAGTGCCGTGTCATCTCCTGTTTTTACAGTTTTCACACTTGAAGAGCTGCTTTTTACAGAAGGATTATTTCCGGAAGAAGACGATGCTGCTGTGGATGTTACAGATGGCGATGGTGTAACAGATATCACCGGTGTGGGAGTGATCTTTTGGATCTCTTCTCCCTTTGGCTTTGTGTGGATGTCGTAGAGGATCTCCCCATTTTCTTCCATTGGGACACAGACAAGAAACGGCGCGATCACCCCGTAGGTTTTTTTCCCGTTCTTCTGGCGGATGAGGTAAATTCCTTCATTGAGATCTTCAAAAACAAGTTTTCCATCTGCGTCTGTCATCCTTGTTTCTGCCGAAAGTTTCTTCGCCGTCACCCAGGAAGAAAGTTTTTCTGCCGCTTCTTTGTAATCTGTGGATCTTGACAGATTCCAGGGAGTTACCTTACAGCCTTCAAACGCCTCTGTCAGATGCCAGCCATTCTCCTTCTGCTCTGCCACATAAAAACATTCCAGTGCAGTGCCTTCCCGATCTGTCCCGATCTCATTCAGCTGAACCGTGATGCTTCCCTTTCTCTCTGCCGCATCCACAGAAACAGCCGGAAAAACTACAAATATCAGGATCACAGCAAGGAGAAAAACGCCTGCTGTCTTTTTATTTTTTCTTTTCAACCTTTTTCCTCCTTCCTTTTTGATGGCTTAAGGAGCCAGAATCCTGCTGCTCCCAGAAACAGTATGGAAAGTACAAAAACTCTTTTTCCCCAGATCAGAAATCCGGATTCTTTTGCCTGTTCTGCACGTTTCTGTGCTTCCCGGTATGGAATCCTCTTTCCTCTTACAAGAAGCCTGTGTGAGTTGATCCCATAGGGAGTACAGGTCACCAGTGTCACCTGATCCTTTCCCTCTTCGATCCGCAGAAGATCTGTGCGGTCCGGTGTCACGGTAACGATCTGGTCCACCTGATACGCCAGCTTTTCTCCCAGAACATTCAGGAAAAAAAGATCTCCCGTCTTCATCTGATCCAGATCTGTAAAAAACATCCTGGTCGCGATTCCTGTATGTGCCGCGATCACAGCATGTGTCCCCGCTCCCCCGACAGGAAGTGAAGAACCAAACAGATGTCCCGCCCCCTGTTCCAGAACATGCTCCGAAGTTCCATGAAAAACCGGCAGAAAGACCTCGATCGACGGAATTTCCAGATAACACAGGATCTCGTCTCCGGAGACATCCAGAAGTTTCTGATATTCTCTGTATGCAGAAGTTTCTTCTGCGCCACCTCCAAAACTGTCACCCGGAAGTACTCTGCCTGCGCGAAGTTTTGAATTATAGTTTCTGGCTTCGCCCAGAAGTTTTTGCTTCCCGGTGTCCGACAGTTTCTCTGCCTTTTTTTCATATTCATAGATGACTTTGCTCTGGTTTCTCTGATTTACCCACTGACTGACAAACGGATAGTTCAAAAATCCCATCCCCACCAGAAGAAACAGGAAAAAAATCAGTCTCTGTCTTTTCACGTCTTCCTCCTTCTGTACAGAAACAGCCCTGTCAGAAAGACCATCAGAAATGCCATGCCGATCAGGATCGAAAGCACATACTGCCGCATCCACGGACTTGCCGTCTGCTTTTTCCTGGCTGCTTTCTGCGGATTCTTCTGTTCTGTGACACGATGTCCTCTTACCAGGAGCCGATGGCTGTTGATGCCATAGGGTGTACAGGTTACCAGCGTTACCAGATCTTTTTCCGGAATGATCCGAAGAAGTGACGTATCCTCAGGCCTGATGACCCGGATCTGATCCACCTCATAGGCAAGATGCCGGTCCAGAACCTGTATATAAAAAAGATCTCCTTTTTTCAGAAGAACCAGATCTGTAAACAGTTTCTTGTCAGAAAGTCCTGTATGGGCAGAAAGGACACAGTGCGTATCCTTTCCCCCTACAGGCAGAGAAGTGTTCTCAAGATGCCCAACACCCTTTCGCAGCACCTCCTGTGAAGTGCCGTGGTACACGGGCAAAAATACATTGATCTCCGGGATCTCTATATACCCCATGATCCCGTCACTTTCCAGATCCAGAAGATGTTCATACTGCTTTTCTTCTGTTCCATCCACAGCAAGATCCGGGTCAAAAGGATCTGTCAGAACGGCTTCTCTGTTTTTCAGTTTTACATTATATTCTTCTGCTTCTTTCAGCATTTGATGGATCTGTGTTGTATCCATTTTGTCGGTTTCTTTCTGATATTCGTAGATGACTTCCTCCTGCCTGTGCTCATAAAGAGAATTGCTGACAAAAGGATATGCCATCAGAAGTATCCCTGTTCCGATCAGAAATCCTGGAACCAGAAGCGGGCGTTTTTTCCTAGTCTTCATTTATTTTGCACGGTTTTTGCGGATGGTCATAGAATAGTAGCCACATCCTGCTGCCACGGCAAACGCACCTGCCAGAACGAAGAACCAGATACCGCTGCCGCCGGTAGATGGAAGTTCGAAGCCTTTGATATTATTGATCGTTACTTTGAAGATACCGTCTGTGTTGCCATCCTGGCTGATTGTTCCAATATACTGATTGTTATTCTCTTCTTTTCCATCCAATACATAGGTATTGTTTCCTGTTTTTGCTGTAATCTTAATCTTAACCGGTGCCTTGAGGAGATTATAGCCTGAAACGGTACTAAGCTCTTCAAGGAAATATGTTCCTTCTTCAAGACCTTTGATATTCAGTGCACCGCCTGCTGCCGGATGTATTTTTGTATTGTTTTCTGCACTGGTTTCTGTTTTGGAAGTTACATGGTAAACACCATCACTTACTTTTTTCATCTCATAATAGGTTCTGCCTGTTGTTTCTGCCTTTCCATCTTTTGTGGAATAAAGAACGAACGTGATCGCGTTTTTATTGGAATCTGTTACCGCTGCTGCACTTCCTGCCAGTTGTTTATCTGCTTTGATTCCAAATGTATACTCTGTAACTTTATCCCAATCCGTTTCCATGTCTGCACTGCTGCCGATCTTATACTGGAGTTTTACTTCATTCGGGTTTCCTGCCGGTCCGCTGATCTGAGTATCTGGTCCGATCTTTACATTTTCATTTACTACTGCCGTGTAATAGAAATAGATTTCCTTTGTTGTTTCTTCTGCATCAGCTGCTGCCCAGTTACTGATCCTTTTAAGGCCTTCTTCTGTCAGGGTAACAGCAATTGTCTTGCCACCTATATATTCCGGTTCTGTTCCGGTATAATTTTCGACTTTTGTAGTATAATACTGTACCTCATCGGTGTTCTCCAGTGAATAATTATTATTTGTTGTACGTACAATTACATTTTTTAACTGAATTCCATCTTCCTCTGTTTCCGGTGTCAGACCTTTGCTCAGGTTATCCACAAGAATATATTTTTTGAACTGTTCCTTATTTCCATTGGCTACGGTTGGAATATTCGGAACTGTTCCTTTCAGACGGAAATGAACAGTGTCTCCAATGGAAGTAATGTCTGTATCGTCTACACTTTCACTTCCATCTGTCTTATCTTCGTTTGCTGTCACAATCTTCTTTTCTGTTTCCGGTTCGTCGGTGCTGTTTTTGACCTCTGCTGTTACATTTTTTTCCCAGTAAGCTTCTCCCTCATTTGTAGTGACATACGTAGGCAGTGCAATGAGGAAAGGACTCTGAATATTCGTCAGGGATACCTTTTCTCCATTAATACTCGCATTTGCAGAGCTCCACTCTACTACAGCATACAGACCATAGTCCGCATTTTCGATCTTAGCTGTGCCACTGGCATTTCCATCACAGCCTGTTGTTACAGAAGTAAAAGCAGTTCCTCCTATATATTCTTTCAATGAAGTCTCTGTCTGTAAATTAATACTCTGCAAATATTGTGTATTAATTTCGTTAATATCTTTGTAATAGTACATATCGCCATTTTCAGTTATGTGATAATCCGCTGCTGCAGTGATTTTAAACGCAGCTGCAAACACAGCTTCCACACCATACGCCATGGAAATTTTATTTCCATCTACGATCTGATAGAGATCACCGACTTTTGCATATCTGAACTCTACTCCATCAATAGGGTCCTTACTTTCACTTCCATTTTTGTATTTTTTAAGTGTCAGAGATGGAGCTTCCGATTCTTCATCCTCCTCTCCAAGCAATGTTTTATAATATTTATCTGTCACTAGTGTCGCCTTTGGTGTATCTGTCGCTGCTGCCTGCACAGAAAGCGGTGCTCCTCCTATCAACGTAGCGATGGCCGCCGTACCAGCCAAAAATTTCAGAATTCCTTTTTTCATTCTGCATACTCTCCCTTCTTTTTGCTGTTTCTATTTCTGCTTCCACTGCTGATCCAGAACGCACCTCCGATACCTGTAGCAATAAGTCCCAGAATACCTGGCCAGAAGAAACCGTTTCCGCTGGTCATCGGCATTGTGAATGTATTATTTGAAATCTTATATTTCAGTTTTACATAGACAAACCTGCCCTGAGTTTCTGCTACTGGTTTGATTTCGTTTCCAGATTTCGTTTTCAGAAGCATTGGAAGTTCTATATCCGTAATCGAATTTTCAAGTCCCTGGGTTCCTGCAAGTGGCCTGATCTCGGTCAGGCGATATTTGTAACCCAGTTTCAGACCCCGGAATGTAATTCGGCCATTTTTATCTGTTTTTGCAATACCGTTGTTTCGCACCAGATTTCTGTTACTGCACACAGTTGCATCCAGATTCCGGTATTCCGCTTCACTGTCTTCGTCTGTTTTTCCATCATCTTTTCTGTACTGCAGCAAAAATTCTACATTTTGAAGTGCTTTGCCGGTACCGTCTGTTTTGATGATTTCAATGCTGCCTTCCAGAATATTTCTGAATGCAAATGATGGATGTGTTTCTTTTGTATCTGCAAATTGTGCTCCGCCACTTTTTCCACTGACGGAGTTAGAAAGGTTTGTATTTTCTGCTTCAATTTCGGTACGGAATCCCGGTACATATCCTGAATCCTTTCCATCTTCTTTTTTCTTTCCTGAAGAATCTGTTTCTTCTATATAATATGTGATCTTGTTTTTTCCATCGTTATTCCTGTAGATTGGCAGTCCATAGATGGTTATGGTCTGGTTGTTTTTGAGGTAAAATTCCCTGCCAACAGTAATATCTTTCTGCTCTTTTGTTACTACTGCTGTTCCATTTTCTTTCTCCGTTTCCATAGCAATCACTGCGTGATAAGTTCCCTGAACTTTTCCATTATTCGTAAGTGTAAACCCGAAGATACGGTCATTTAGGTTAAACTTCTTTGTTTCACCAAGATCTACAGTTTTGGATGCCTGAATCTCTGTAGGCGTATTAACAAAGCAAAACGCCGTCTTTTCCGTTTCACCGTTTCTTTCTTTGCCTTCTGCTGTATTTTTCTCTTCCTCCTGATAGTATCCGCCATGATTTTCTCTGACGTGATAGACAGTGACATCCTTTCCATCCTTTTTTATCGTGGCAGATCCCGGAATATATTCTGGGAGCCCCTTCCAGATGGCTTTCCAGGAATCGTATTCTCCATATGCCGGAAGCAGTCCATCCTTCGAAGTATCCTGTGTTACTCCACTATCTTTTTCTCCATTCAGCACCACAATTGCCCTCTTGCTGAAAGACTGATAACTTCCATCTGCTTTCTGATACTGAATTTCCAACGTGATTTCCGGACAATTCCATTCATCTCGGAATTTTTCCGGAATTTGGGACAAATCCCATTTTTTCTCTGCATAGCGCACGGTCGGATCAAAAGAATTTGTAACTGTAGTTATATAACGATATCTCCAGTCACCATCTGTCTCATTATTCTTTTTCTTTCCATCCTGATAATCCACATCATAAATCCCACCTGAAAAAGATCCAGAATACGCATGATTTACAGAAGTTTCTCCCTCTGGCTCAGTAATCATTGTTCCATCTGTATTAAGTTCTCTTGCACGGTATTCATATCGAACCACCTGATATGTTCCGTCAATACTCTCAATACCATAGACAGGAAGCCCTCCAAGTTCTGTTGATTTCTCATTGATGTCCTCTGCCTCTACATTGTCTTCGCCGCTCAAAGTGATTCTGACTTCTGTTTTGTTTCCTGTTTTATCCGTGGAAGACAGATTCTGCCAGGGAGATTTCCAGGTTGATCCAGCTTCCAGTTTAACTGCCCGCCTCTGTACTGCAAAGCTCACCGTCCAGTTTCCATTTTTGTCTAATACCCTGGTACCATACACGTTACTGGTATCATTCCATACCTTACTCACTTTCAGTCTCGTAACCGGAAATGCATTTGCCCAGACAGATAAACTGTCTGATTCGTGATTTCCATAGGAATAATCCGTACCGGAAGTTCCTCTAAAAAATCCCATCACAAAAAATGGATCAAATTTTCCTGTTCCGCGGCTGATGATCTCATTCAAGATGCCATCTGGTGTTTCTGAAAGTGATGCCTTACTTAAATCCACTTTAAATAAGATTTCCGCATCCTTCGACTGCCTGAAAGAAATGTTTTCTTCACATAGCCTGTATTCCAGTTCATAATAACAGCCTTCTTTATTGTAAGCTCCACCTTTTGCATATTTCGGAAGATATTGCAGCTTATGCATCCAGCATGTATTATCTTTCATATACCCCTGCAAAATAACATTCACGCCATCTTCAGATACTGTAACAGATGCATCCTCCTGTACCAGATTTTTCAGAATTTCCTGAAGCGGTCGTGTCTGTGCAAAGCCTTTTTCTTTCCTGCTTCCTTTAAATAATTCTTTCAGTCCCATCCAGGAAGAAGGTTCTTCCAGCGCAACATTTTCTCCCTGCGCGTTATAGCAGGCTTTTACTCTTCCCTGCAATACAAACTGCAATGACAGGTAATATCCCAGATAATCTGCTCCCGTAGATTCCCGGATATCTGATTTGTCTGTGATATTTTCAGGTCTTTCAGAAAATACCTGGTCTGCATTCTCTGCATCTTTATGCTTCACATCCAGTGTACGCCATCTCTTTTCAATCCGTGCAGTCACTACCCGGACATGATTGGTAACGGTTGTCTCTGCTACCTCTGCTTCATAAGTTTTATCTTCTTTCAGCAAATGTTTTTTTCCATAAAAATAACACCAGTAATCTCTCGTATTGTCGCGATAACCCGGAAGTCCATCTTCTTTGTCCCTTGCATATATTTCACGAATACCATATTTCCATGGTATTCCATTTGGTGCATACTTTTCCAGTTCTCCATCTGTTCCTGTAATCTGAAACAGATATCTGTCGTTTTTTCCTTTCACTTTTTCCCAGACAATCTGATATGGTTTATGTCCCTGTTCATCAACAACTTTTAATGGATATAGTGCACTTCCGATAGCATTTCTCATTCCCGGCTGTGCCTCTGCATAACGAATCACTTCAAACGAAATAAGTCCCTGACTGTTCAATTCATCCACAGACGGACGGAAACCAAAAAGGTTATTGTTGTCATCCCATTTTTTGGTTCCTTCGATCACAATTCTGTCATCGCTGAGAACATTCTTAAACGTCGCATCTGGAATTTTTTCTTCATCATCCGAAGCATACAGATTCTCTACCCTATATTCCTGTGGATTTTCTTCTCCCTGTAGCTGATCTCCGGTCTGTCCCCGGATCAGTCTGCCAGCTTTGTCACGGTTTCCCGGCTTTGCAAAGGCAAGACTGTAACTGTCATAAGTTTCTGATATTTTTTTCTCTTCAATTCTGTACTGAAATTTCTCGCCACTTGGTGCATAAATTTCCAGATCCTCAAACGTTCCTTCTGCGGATGCCAATCCTGTATCTTTTCCAACAGGAGAAAACTCATTATAATCAAGCGTTAACATCTTTTTGAAGGATATATCCCGCTTCAGTACATCTTTTCCATTCTCGTCTTTTCCCATATAATAACGGGTCAGAACATAGGTTACAGAAGGATATTTTTCTTCTTCTGTCTTTTCTGCCTCCAGAATTTTCTTAACGGTGAGATTTCCTTTCTCACTTTCATAAAAATTCTCTACCATAAAGTTATGGATCTCCGGCTGTAAAAACACCTTTCCTTCCCGGTCTTTCGGTATCCCCTCCATGGTTTCTTTGACTGTATAGGAATATCGTCTTCCATCCTTATCATAAAGAGGAAGTTTCTGATCTGTTCCATCTGCACTTTCGGCAGTCAGTTTCTGTCTGCCATCTGCATCTGTATCGATCCGGTTACAGTTTTCACCCATATATTCCAGAAGAAAACGGTATGCTGCATTGACATACTGTTTCGACCAGTCTTTGATCGTAACGGATGCACATTCGCTGCCTTCTCCCTTTTCTTCTTCCAGTTTCTGGTAAATGGTAAAGGTTGCTTTTGGAAGTACCGCTTTGTCAAAACCTCTCGGGACATTTCCCCAGATCTTTTTGCCTTCGATTCGAATATCTTCCTTCAAGCGATTGACAAAAGTTCCGTTCTCACCAAGAATCCAGCTTCCATCAGACAGCTGCGCCAGACGGGTGTTCTCCGTCACTTCTTCCAAAAATCCCTCCTCATTTCCGATCAGATTTTTTTCCGGATCAAGATATTCCACCGTTGTGTAATCAAAAAGCTCGGCGTTGACATGCATTTTTTCCTGCGCATAATACAAAATTTCATATCCATACTTATCATACTTCGGCAGATTGTCAAAATCGACAGTCCAGTCATAATGGCTGTCTCCTTCTTCTGTCGGCCGCCAGAGATGATCTTTGTAAAACAGCTCCAGTTTCACGCTTCCATCTGCTTCATGCACCTGACGATAAAGATTCAGATAAATGTCAGGGCGGTCGCCTTTTTCGAAACGATAATGATCCTTCCACTGCTTGTGGAAGACGATCTTCTTCGTTCCGCTGAGTTTGTTTCTCAGATAAAAATGCTGCTGGTCTTTTGTGTGGGAATCTCCTACCTGATACTTACTGGAAGTAAGGGAAGTGTATTCTGTTGTGATCCCGGTCTGTTTTAATTCATTCAGGGAAAGTTCCTGATAACTGCCGTCAGGAGTCTTTTTTGCATAGACTTCTTTCACGGAATAGTGAACGACAGATCCGTTCTCATCGTATTTTGGAAGATCATAGAAATAAAATTTCTGATTTTTTACCGCCGTGTCAATGCTGATCTCCTGATACATGGAAACTGTTTTTCCATCTGCATCAACAGGAGCGTGCTCACCTGTTCCGGTGTTGATCGTCCCTTTCTGATAATCTATCACACCTGCCTGGTCACAGATCAGCTTCGCATAAAGACCAAGTCCCTGCGTCTTAAGAGCTTCTCGCAGTTCGGTCCTTCTGGTTCCGTCACCATCGATCCATTCTTTTGTCACATCCAGAAGGATTCTTCCAAGTCTCTGGTTTGTGATGGTATAATAGGAAATCCCCTCGATGTTTTTCGTCTGGAACATGACACGATACCAGTGTTCATCCGAATGATAATAAATCGCCGGATTTTGCGCGGAAGAACTGTCCTGATAGCGTTTCCAGATCTGTTCCATTTCTTCACCGCTATAGTCTCTGGCAGTGTTGGATGACAGATCACAGGGGACTTTTGCTTCTCCGTTGTTACTGGTATGTGAAACAGACGTTTCCAACACCAGGATATTTTTCAGATCAAGATCCGTTGGAATCTCCACCTGTTTCTGCCAGAAATCCAGTGCCTTAAGCGTCACTGTCTGGATTTCCTGAAACTCATTTTCTCCGATTCGCTGATAGATTGTAAATGTCACGTCACCACGATGCTCCGCGTCGCTGTCGTCGATCCATTCCTTCCGGACATTGATAAACTGAAAATTCCCAGCACCTGGACGGTTGATGATCTCCCTGTAATAAGTTAAAGTTTCTTCATCAAACTGAACCTCGCCGTAGATGACACGATAAGCATCTGTGTCCTTTTCCACTACAAGGTAATCGTGCCAGCGTCCGTCCTTATCATAGAGAGGAAGATCAAGAAATTCCCCCTGCCAGCTTTCTGTCTCTGCCGCACGGATCACATTCCCTTCTTCATCCTGGATCTGTGTTTCCACACTGTCCTTCTCTCCATCCAGAGTCAGTGTGCCAAGTTCTTTTACCTGATTGGTGGAATCCTGCCGAAGCAGTGCCAGTGTGATCTTCGCATCTTCCGGTGCTTCTGTCTCGTTGCCTTCGGCCTCCTGCCATTTTTTGACAACTTTGTAATTTACCTTTCGCTCTATCCGGTTGACGATCTCGGAATGATAACTTCCGTCTTCCTTAAGCACACTTTCCACAGAAGAAGTATAAGAAACTTTTTTGTTTTTCTGCGTCAGGACAAACGAAGCATTCCCGGAATCTGCATCTTTCTTAAGCAGATTCGTGGTATCATTTCCCTGATATACTCCAATCTCTATCCATCGGTATTCCAGTTCATGTCCAAGTTTGTCATATTTCGGCATGCTTCTGCTTCCGGACATGGAGGTCATTTCCTCGTCGAATCCAGACAGGCTCTGTGTCACATCTGCACCGTTTTCCTGTACTGTGTACCACTGGTCATCATCTGTTCCATAACTTTCAACATGTTTGGCCTGCAGCGCAAATTCTACCCGCACATCCGTAAGCTCACCCTGCCAGGCAAGAGCACGCCAGGTTTTAGTGTAATCAGCCGTTACCGTTCCGGTGAGAACGTTGCTGACCGTGCCGTCGTTGTAGATGCTTTTGTCTGTGCTTTCACGGGTAACTCCATCTGGAAGAGTATCCTTTATCGCAAAGTCTCCATTCTTTTTGTAAGTAATCTTCCCGAGAACCTGCTCATACTTTCCATTATTCTCCATGCGTTCTCGTGTGAAATACACATAGGGATATCCTTCGGGATCATATTTCGGCAGGGCTTCCTGCTCTGTCAGGCATACACTTCCTGCTCCGGGATTCGCCAAATATTCGAACGTGATCTTCTGGCTGTCTTCAGTGCTGTTTGCAGGGATCACATATTTCAGCGTATCCCCTTCTTTGTTTTTCACCTGAGATGCCTTCCGGTAACTCGCATCCCCCCGCTCGCTGTAACGCCACAGGGTAAAAGATACTTCCGACCGCTCTGTACAGTCCTCCGCATCCTTCCATTCTTTCTCTGCCTGATAGGAAGCCGTGCCGCGCCGCGTCAGGATGATCGTTCCACCATTATAAACCGCTGTAGTATCTGTGCCATGATTGGAGAGATCTGTGTTGTTGTAATCAATGCTAAAATAATCTCCCTCCCCCGGATCATAGCTGTTCAGGCGATAATCCTGCGAATCACCTTCCCGGATATCATAGAGGATCTCCGTGCCGTCAATACGATACTGCGGCAGTCCGGAAACTGTGATATCCATGGAAACAACTTTGCTTCCGTCTTTCTGTTCTTTTACCTGTGCATTTCGAGTCTGTTCCAGCGAACTGGAAATGGTGTTCACATCCTGATTCTTTTTCTGATACTGAAGATACAGTTCCTTTTGTACTGCATCTGTCAGATCACTGCCACAGCTCATATCGCCACAGCGGATCTCTACATGTGTAGTAACATCCATCTTTTTGATGTAATACCATCCAAACCCGATATTTTTATTAGAGATGTATTCCTCCCTCACTTTCTCGTCCGGAATATTCAGAAACTTATAATTCTGTGCCAGCTTATCATCCTGTGGATAGTCTCTGTCTGTCTCCGGATCCGGCGGGAGAAGTGTGATCGTCTGAATCGTCGCATTAAATAGTTGGCCATCGCTTCCTGTAACGGAAAGACTTCCTTTCAGTGAATCTTGTGCAAAATGCATCACATAATGTCCGGTTCCCTCAAGATCTTCCATCGTGATCCCGCTCTGACCATTCACCAGAAGTTCACTCACCTTCATGATCTGTGTTTTCTGTGTCTTGTCAGAATCCTGATATGTCACCTCCACCTTGCCGTACTGATAAAACCACGCTGCATACTCGTCTGCACTCAGACGTCCCGCCTGTGCGCTTTCGTTGTTGTCCTGCCAGTAGATATCCTGGCTGATCTCGGATGAATAGACTGGGATATTGTCAGCTCCTGCCGAAAAAACATCCTGCGTTTCTTCCGAGAGAAACAGTTCTTCTGACGCATCGGAAACTTCTTCCTGCACATCTTCTGTACTGTCCTGCAGATCATCTTCAATCGCAGCATCCGCAGTACCTTCAGATCCATCGCCCTGCATTTCCTGTGGATTTTCTTCTGTGCTGTTATCTAAAAAATCTTCCTCCGAAATCTCCGTCCCTTCTGAATCACCCGGACTGTTGTCAGCTGATACCTCCTCTTCTGTCTCTGAAGAACCCATTTCTTCTATGCCTGCAGATGATATCTCTCCCTGCTCTTCCACCCCATCGGAAAACGAAACAAGTTCCGCCCCATAAACTGCGACCTGGTTGGTGCAGAAGATCAGGCAGATTATCATGGCAAGTATCTTTGTGATTCTTTTTTTACCGTTCAACGCCACCTCTCCTTCCTTTGCTGTTTGATTTTCAAAGAACTGCCGAAAAACTCATCAGGCATTTTCCAAAAAAATATTCAGGTACTCTGAAGAAGCGGTCACGCATCTCTTTTTCTTCTGTAGTGTTATCATAGCAGATTTTATACACTTCTTGTTCTTTGATTCTGCGCACTGCGCCTTGTTTCTGCGCAGACCACGATATGCATATAAAAAAACTCCGCAGACCGTTTTTATCAAACAGTCTGTGGAGTTTTTATTCATGCTTTCGTTCTTTGTGTGAGATAATGCAGATACCTGCTCTGTACCGTGACCAGGCGGCTCTGTGCTACCGGGATCTTCTTGCCGTCTGCCATCAGGATATGATCTGTCCCCAGTTCGGAAATGTACCGGAACTGGACAAAAAAAGACTTGTGCGGCTGCATAAAAGCCTGTGCCTTTGCAATTTCCCCGACTGCGCTCTCGAAACTTCCCGCCCGCCGGACACTGATGATCTTCTGCCGGTTGTACAGCGTGTAAGTGATGCGCCGCAGGGAATTCTCTGCATACATGATATCTTCCACAAAAATATGTCGGATCGAATCTGTCCCATGGATCAGTAATGGATGCTTCTTCTGCTCTGTCTGCGCCTCAAAAGCACTCTTAAGGGCAGGCATATCCATAATGCAAAAGTTATACTTATCCGGCTGTGTTTCCATGATGTTCTGAAGTTCTTCTACACTTTCCACCTGGCAGAGCTCTGCATCTGCTGTGATATTTCGTTTTATCCATTTCTGTATGGTCCTGCTGGTTTCGTTCTTATCGTTCGTCTGACTGCTGCATACTGCGATCCGAAACATAAGTGCCCTCCCAAAAATAAATAAAATGAGTTCCTGCGGACAGATCCTAATCCTTATTCAGTTTTTATTTTGTAAAAAAGCCTCTGACTTTGTCCAGAGTTTCCTCAATCACGGCATCACTGTGTGCTGTGGAAAGGAACATTGCCTCGAACTGTGACGGTGCGAGGTGGATTCCATTTTTCAGCATGTGCAGGAAATACTCTGCGAATTTCTTTGTGTCGGAAGCTTTTGCAGAAGTGTAATCCCTTACTTCCTCTGTCGCAAAGAAGATGCTTCCCAGAGAAGAAACATGGTTTACCTGGTACGGGCTTCCTGTTTCCTTGAGGATCTCTTCCATGCTTCCATAGAGTTTCTGACCTTTTGCTTCCAGATCCTTATAAACTTCCTGATGTTCATAAAGATATTTGAGCTGTGTCAGTCCTGCTGCCATGGCGATCGGGTTTCCACTTAAGGTACCTGCCTGGTAAACCGGACCGGCCGGGGAAACCATCTGCATGATCTCTTTTCTTCCGCCGTAAGCACCGACCGGCATTCCTGCACCGATGATCTTGCCATAAGTAACCATATCCGGTTTTACGCCAAAATATTCTGCTGCCCCGCCAAATGCAAGACGGAATCCTGTGATGACCTCATCAAAGATAAGAAGTGTTCCATACTGGTCGCACAGAGTACGAAGTCCCTCAAGGAATCCTTTCTTCGGCGGGACAACGCCCATGTTTGCTCCAACCGCCTCTACGATCACGGCCGCAACCTGATCCGGAGCTTCCTCGAGAAGTGCTCTGACGCTGTCCAGATCATTGTAAACTGCTGTCATGGTGTCCTGGGTGCATCCCTTCGGAACACCGGCACTGTCCGGAACTCCGCTGGTCATTACGCCGGAACCTGCACTTACAAGAAGTGCATCACTGTGTCCGTGATAGCATCCTGCAAATTTGATGATCTTGTCTTTTCCTGTAAAACCTCTTGCGGCACGGATCGCACTCATAACGGCCTCTGTACCGGAATTGACCATACGAACCATCTCCACATGCGGGATATGCTCGCAGATAAATTCTGCCATCTCGACCTCGATCTCTGTCGCACAGCCGAAGCTTAACCCGTTTTCGCAGGCTTTGAGCACGCTCTCACGGACTGCCGGGAAGTTGTGGCCGAGGATCATCGGTCCCCAGGAATCTATGTAGTCGATGTATTTGTTTCCATCCACGTCATAAATATAGCAGCCATCTGCACGCTCGATAAAACGCGGAGCCATTCCGATCGCACCATAAGCCCTTACCGGGCTGTTGACGCCGCCCGGGATTCTTTTGACTGCACGCTCAAATAAGTCTTCTGATCTTCCCATTATCCAATTCTCCCTTCATCGATAAAACGGGCAAGTTCTTTTGCATAGTAGGTCAGATAAATAGAAACACCTGCACGGTAAGCACTTGCTGCCATCTCGCACACAATCTTGTCCTCATCGATCCAGCCCATCTTGGCTGCTGCTTTGACCATTGCATATTCACCGCTGACGCTGTAAGCTGCGATCGGAACATTGGTTGCCTTATAAACTTCTGATACCATGTCAAGGTAAGACATTGCAGGTTTGATCATGATGATGTCTGCGCCTTCCTCGATATCTGTCAGGGCTTCTTTCATTCCTTCACGGCGGTTGTGGTAATCCATCTGATAGCTCTTGCGGTCACCAAATGCCGGAGCGGAACCAGCTGCATCACGGAATGGTCCGTAGAAAGCAGATGCATATTTTACTGCATAGGACATGATCGGTGCTTCCTTGTGTCCTGCTTTGTCCAGACATTCACGGATCGCACGCACACGTCCGTCCATCATATCAGAAGGTGCTACCATATCCGCACCTGCCTCAACATGGGAAAGAGCTGTCTTTGCAAGCAGTTCCAGAGTTGCATCGTTTTCTACTTCATGACCGCATAGAACACCGCAGTGTCCGTGGGAAGTGTACTCACACATGCATACGTCTGTAATATAGTAGAGATCCGGGAACTGTTTTTTTGCCTCACGGAGTGCTCTCTGTACGATTCCGTTTTCGTCGTAAGCGCCGCTTCCGACTTCATCCTTATGATCCGGAATACCGAACAGCATGATGTTGCTGACTCCGGCTTTCGTCAGACGTTCCAGTTCATACGGGAGACGGTCCACACTGTAGCGGAACTGTCCTTTCATAGACGGGATCTCCTCCTCGATCCCCTGTCCTTCTCTTACAAACAGAGGGTAGATGAGAGAAGATTTGTCAATTCTTGTTTCCCTTACCATTTTGCGCAGAGTCTCACTGCCACGCAGTCTTCTTGGTCTTTGAATCAGATCCATTATTGTCACTCCTTATCTGTTTTTATCTGTTCAACAAGTGTCGTCAAATCGTCGATCGTAGCTTTGGATGCCATATATGTTTTCATTCCATAGCTGTCTGCTGCTGCTTTTGTCTGTTTGCCGATACATGCTGCTGTCACATTTGAATAATCAGAAAGTCCTGTGCTTTCTACAAAACCTTTGACGGTAGATGCGCTGGTAAATACCACGCAGTCGATACCGCCCCTCGTGATCTCTGCTGCTACATCGATCAGAGGATTTTTGTCATAGATGGTATCATAGGTCGGTACATCGTCCACCCTGGCACCGTGTTCTTCAAGGATTCTGACCAGATTTGCATTTCCCTTTGAGGCACGCGGGATCAGGATCTTTTCGCCGCCATGCAGGGTCTGTGCCAGTGCTTCTCCCAGGGAGTCTCCATCGTAAATTTCCGGGATCAGATCCGCCAGAATGCCTCTCTGCTCCAGAACTTTGGCTGTTCCCTGTCCGATCGCTGCCACCTTCAATGAAGAAAGACAACGGATGTCTTTTTTCATGGAGAACATTTCTTCAAAGAAAATCTCTGTCCCTGTCGGACTAGTAAATACCAGCCACTGATACTCGCTGATCTCATCAAGTGCCTGATAAAGTGCGCTCTGGTCTTCCAGTGCCACGGTACGGATGGACGGAAGTTCCAGGACTTCTGCACCTTTTCTTCGAAGTTCATCTGCTGTGCGGGAGCTTCTGCCCTTCGGACGTGTCACAAGGACTTTCCAGTCTGCGAGCGGAAGTCTCTCATACCAGCCAAATTCCTCAGAAAGACGGCAGACTTTACCAACTACGATGATCGCCGGAGTCTCGATACCCTGACGCTCTACTTCTTCTTTGAGTGTTGCAACTGTGGCAACGACTCTTTTCTGGTCGGAAGTTGTTCCCTTCTGCAGTACGGCCGCCGGCATCTCCGGGTCCATTCCTGCATTCAGAAGTCCCTGACAGATATCATTCAGAGCAGCGATCCCCATCAGGAATACGAGTGTTCCCTTTGTGTTGACCAGTGCCTGAAAATCGATGTCATATTCCTTACCTGCTCTTCTATGTCCTGTGATGATATGGACGGAAGAGCAGAAATCTCTGTGCGTTACCGGAATGCCGTTATAAGCAGGCACAGCGATCGAAGAGGTCACGCCCGGGACCACTTCATACGGGATCCCATTGGCAGTCAGAAGTTCCAGCTCCTCTCCGCCTCTTCCGAACAGGAACGGATCTCCGCCTTTCAGTCTCACGACACGGTATCCCTTCTGCGCTTCCTCAAGGAGCACCTGATTGATCTGCTCCTGCGGCATGGTGTGCTTGTCTGCACGCTTTCCTACGTTGATGAGTCTTGCAGAAGAAGGTACTTTTGCAAGTACGCCCTGTCCCACCAGACTGTCATAGACGACAACCTCTGCCTGGGAGAGAACCTCCATTCCTTTGAGTGTAAAAAGACCGATATCTCCCGGTCCTGCTCCTACGAGCCATACCTTTCCCTGTTTCATTCTGCCTCACCTTTATCCGTCTTTGTTCTGTCGGATTCTTTCATTTGTTTTGCAAGCGCGATGCCAAGTACCTCTGCGTCCTCGCGCTTTCCGCGGATGCTGTCCTTGAACCAGTTTCCTGTTTCTTCATTATAATACAGTCCGCGAAGGAAAAGTTCCTCTCCCTCGACCACACCAAACGCCGCCACCGGAGAAGAACAGCCGCCGTCCAGAAAACGTACAAAAGCACGCTCTGCACTTCCTGCGCTCCATGCATCTGCATCACAGTAGCCGTCCAGAAATGCATAGTCAACATCGGTACGTCCCTGTACTGCCAGGATTCCCTGACCTGCTGCCGGGAGCATTTCTTCCTCTGTAAAATACCGGCTGATTCTGGATTCCAGTCCAAGTCTCTTAAGTCCTGCCGCCGCAAGGATCAGAGCTGAATACTGTCCCTCATCCAGTTTGCGGAGTCTTGTCTGAAGGTTTCCCCTGACACTTGCGACCTCCATATCCGGATATAACTCCCGAAGCTGCAGGGTCCGGCGAAGGCTGGAACAGCCAAGCGGTTTGGATCTGTCAAGTTCTGTTACGCCCTCCGGCAGTACCAGCACATCCCTCGGATCTTCTCTTCTGGAAAAAGCCAGCAGAGGAAGTTCTGCCGGCACTTCCATCGGCATGTCCTTCAGGCTGTGAACAGAAAGTTCTGACCTTCCTTCCAGAAGTGCGTGATCCAGTTCTTTTACAAAAAGTCCCTTGCCGCCTACTTTATCCAGGGTGCGGTCCAGGATCTTGTCACCCGTTGTCTTCATGGTCAGGATCTCTACTGTCAGATCTGGATTATGCTCGGTTATGTAGTCCCTCACCATCTCACTCTGCAGCACTGCAAGCTTGCTTTCCCTGCTGCCGATCGTGATCTTATTCTTCATTGTCTGATGCCTCCATTGCCTCCTGGATCGCCACACGGACTCTTCGGGCTTTCTTGTGGTTCAGCCCGCTCGCTGTGATTCCCACAACAACCTCGTCCTGCATGTAGATCCCCGGAAAATAAAAATCGCATTTGCTTTTGTCATCTGCGACATTGACGTAGATCCCCTGCTCCTTACAGACTCGATAGATCTCATCGTTTAGTTTCCAGTCGTTTGTCGCCGCGATCACCATAAATGCCATGGCAAAATCAGACCGTTTCACCGGACGGTTGATCAGATTTACGAATCCTGCCTTGCCAAGTTCATGAAGCTCCATCGTTGTCTTTGGAGCTACTGCGGTAATGTTCCTGGTAAACTGCAAAAGAGTCTTAATCCTCCTGGTCGCAATGTTCCCGCCGCCTACCACTACGATTTTCTTGTCAGACAGATCTACGAACATTGGAAAAAAACGTTTATTCTTCATATAATTTCTCCAATCCTGCCACGCACTCCAGGAAAGTGTCCTGTTCCAGACTGTCCCGGAGTCCGAAAATAAGTTTGTTGACCACTTTTCCTGCTGCAGTATCTACTGCTTTGAGAAGATTTGCACGGTCGGAGTCATCCATTGGTGTATTCTTGAGGATCTTGTGGATACGCAGGTTCAGATCCTGCACTGCATCCTCCCTGATCTCCTGGATCCTCGGGATCACATCCCTGCCATCCAGCCACTGGAAAAATTCATCCATCTGTGCCCTGACGATCTCGCCGGCTTTTGTGATGCTCTCCATGGATTCCGGAGAGATCCTCTCGGTGCGGAAACTGTCCATATCATATAAGGTAACGCCCTCTTCTCCTCCAAGTGCCGGTTCGATATCCCTCGGCACAGCAAGGTCAAGAAGAAGCAGTGGTTTCGTAAGCGTGATATCATCAAACAGTTCTCTGCGAAGTGTATAGTTCGGACTGGCTGTCGCACTGACTACTACATCACATTTCGGCAGAAAGTTCATTCGTTCACCATAATGGATCCTGCTGCATCCGATCGGAATGCTCACCATTCCGCTTCTGTACTGACGGACGGTTACGGTGACATTCGCTCCGGCATCACGGAGAGTCTGCGCTGCAACCTTACCCATCTCTCCGTTTCCGATAACCATGCAGATTTTGCCATGCATGTCATATCCCTGTTCCCGCAGACTGCTGACTGCCTGATGGATCACAGACGGATTTCCATGTGCAAGCGGAGCTTCTGTCTTGATCTTTTTGCCCGCGGTCACTGCCATGCGGAAAAGGACTTCCAGCACACTGTCCGTGGTAAAATGTTCTCTCGCAAGATTGAGTGCATCCTTGATCTGTGTAAGGATCTGATCTTCTCCAAGAATCTGTGATTTCAGACCTCCTGCCAGATAAAAAAGATGCTCAACCGCTTCTTTATCTTCTCTTGAAATAAAATATTCTTCATAAAAAGGATCCTGTATATTTCTGAGCTCGCAGAGACACTGGTATAAAGAAAGTTCCTGCTCATCCTCATGGCTCGCCCAGATTTCCAGACGATTGCATGTAGACAGAATGATGCATCCCCGGATGCCTGCTTTTTCTTTCAGTTTTTCCATTGCCTCTCCGGCATTTTTCTTCGTAAATGCAAACAGGGCACGGACGTCTACCGGTGCTCTGTCGTGATCTATCCCTATCATGGATATTGTCATGATATTTCTGTTCTCCTTTGTGTTCCTCCTGTATCTTTTTCTGTAAAAATCTGTCGAATCCGCAAGAGGTGCCTACAGAAAAACATACTGTTTTAATGATAGTCGTTTGACCCTGTAATGTCAATGGAAACAGAAATATTTTTCGTTGCAACAATGTCCACACCGGTTCCTGCCACATCATGCAGAACCACATCTCCGATCTCTACTGGAGCAGTAACAGTGACCTCTTTCAATTCCCGGATACAGTCCAAAATTCCGGACTTTTGAATATCCTCTTTTGTCTTGACGGAAACGACCTTTTCCGTGCCATTTAATACACGAACGGTTGTTGTCACAATTCTGGTCGGATTGGTCACTTCTTTTCTTCCATAGACGGCTCCCCGCTTACAGCTATTGCCTTCTACACTCTGTACTTCTCCGTCTTTTATTTTTACAGTGAGGAAACAGCCCATCGGGCAGCCGATGCAGGTAAGATTTTTTTCTTCCATATCTTTATTCCTCCTCAATCAGAATGCTGATTTTTCTCAGTGATGAAGCATTTAAAATCTGTTCCTTTGTCAGTTTAATCTGTTCCATCTCCCCCGGTGCCAGAATTGTCCGTTTTTTGTGAAGAACACGTTCTTCATCAAAATAGCAGCTGATATAACAGTTTTTATAAACAGCTCCCACACGGAAACGGACTGTCATTTCTTCCGGCATGCGCTCCGGTCTTATCACTGCCGGGACAGTATAGCGAACTCCATTTCGGGATTCCAGAATAATTGTCCGATTCTGCTTTTGTTCCGGAACTTCCACTGGCTGCTGCCATTTTATGTAATCTGCCGCATTTTTTCCTGCCGCTGCTGCCTCCTCGGATACAAAATCTACCAGATCATGAACGTGCAGAACATTTCCGCAGGCAAACACCCCTTCGATATTCGTCTCCAGACTCTCATTGACTACCGGCCCCGATGTGACACGGTTCAGTTCCACTCCCATCTCTCTGGAAAGTTCATTCTCCGGGATCAGGCCTACTGAAAGAAGCAGAGTATCACAGGCATATTCTTCCTCCGTTCCCGGAATCGGTTTTCCATCCGCTCCGACTTGTGCCAGAGTAACTCCTTCTACACGTTCTTTTCCTTTAATATTTACCACAGTATGACTGAGTTTCAGCGGGATTCCGAAGTCATCCAGACACTGCACGATATTCCGCTTAAGCCCGCCGGAGTACGGCATCAGCTCTGCTACCACTTTTACTTTTGCACCTTCCAGTGTCATACGCCTGGCCATGATAAGTCCGATATCCCCGGAGCCAAGGATGACAACTTCTCTTCCCGGAAGATACCCTTCTATATTTACAAGTCTCTGTGCCGTCCCCGCAGAATAAATTCCCGCCGGACGATACCCCGGAATATTCAGTGCTCCCCTGGAACGTTCCCGGCAGCCCATTGCCAGAATCACCGCTTTTGCCTGAATCAGAAACATGCCTTCCTCACGGTTCATCGCTGTGATAACTTTTTCCCTGCTGATGTTTATGACCATGGTATTCAGTTTGTATTCTATATTTTGTTCTCTGACCTGACGAATAAAACGGTCGGCATATTCCGGTCCGGTCAGTTCTTCTCCAAAGGTATGAAGCCCAAAACCATTATGAATGCACTGGTTCAGAATTCCTCCCAGTTCTTTGTCCCGCTCCAGAATCAGAGTACTTTCGATTCCGTTTTTTCTCGCTGAAATAGCCGCTGCAAGTCCTGCCGGACCGCCGCCTATGATCACAATGTCATATTTTTTTATCATTTGCCGTCCTCCCCAAAAGAATCTTTGTTGCTGCCTTTTATGATTCCAGAGTTGCCTCCGGATTTTGTGATCTCTTCCACGGGAATTCCAAGTTCTCTGGCTAAAATCTCCATAACACGCGGCGAACAGAATCCTGCCTGACAACGTCCCATGCCTGCTCTGGTACGGCGTTTCACTCCATCCAGTGATCTGGCACCCAGAGGTCCTCGAATCGCATCTATGATCTCACCTTCTGTCACCATCTCACAGCGGCAGACAATCGTTCCATAAGCCGGATTTTGTCGAATCCACGCATTTCGTTCTTCCAGTGAAAACTTTGATACATCGGTAATTCCCTTTCTTGTGGAAAGAAAATCCTCTTTTTCTTTCAGATCATATTTTTTCTTCAGAATGTCAGCAACCATTTCTCCGATCGCAGGAGCACTGGAAAGGCCCGGTGATTCAATTCCGGCACAGTCGATAAATCCTTCTTCCGTCTCTCCTATAATAAAATCGTCTCCGTCCTCATGTGCTCGAAGTCCGGCAAAAGAAGTGATCACCTGACGGACCGGAATGTTTTTGACACTTTCGGACGCTTTTTTCAGAACCTGTTCCAGACCTTCTCTGGTGGTATTGATTCCTTCTTTATTCTCTATATCTGTGGCTGTTGGCCCGATCAGCAGGTTTCCGTGAATGGTTGGTGTGACCAGAACTCCTTTGCCAAACTTGCCGGGAAGGGTAAAAATCGTCCGGCTTACATGTGTCCCCGCAGCTTTATCAAGAAGACAGTATTCTCCTTTTCGCGGAGTGATATGAAGTTTCTTTTCACTGACCATGTTGTGGAATTTATCTGCATAAACTCCTGCCGCACTTACAATACAGTCTGCCTCAAAAATTCCCTCTGTTGTCTCAATCGTCCAGTTTTTTTCTCCCCGTGTGATCTTGTGCACTTCTGTATTGAAATAAAAATCCACTCCGTTTGCACAGGCATTTTCTGCCAGTGCGATCGTCATGTTGAATGGACATACAATTCCTCCGCTGGGTGCGTACAATGCCGCCACAGCCTGGTCAGAAACATTCGGCTCCATTTTTCTTATTTCTTCTTTATTTAAAATTCGAAGTCCCTTTACACCGTTTTGGATTCCTCTCTCATAAAGTTTCTGCAGACCGGGGCGGTCTTTTTCATCCAGGCACAAAACCAGTGAACCATTTCTTCGGAATGGAAAATCAAGATCACAGGAAAGCTGCTCCATCATCTGATTTCCCCGAAGATTCAGTTTTGCTTTGAGTGATCCCGGCTCTGCGTCATAACCTGCATGAATGATCGCACTGTTCGCCTTGGAGGTTCCGCAGCAGACATCTTCCTCCCGCTCCAGTACGCATACCTTTATCCGGTAACGGGACAGTTCCCGTGCAATCGCCGTACCGGAAACTCCCGCACCGATAATCGCAATATCGTATTTATTCATTGTAAAAACCTCCTGTATATATAAAAGAGCCTGACAAATAAACCCATTTTCATGGATTTCCTGTCAGGCTCTCCTCTTCACGCCAGTATGTGCAATTGTTTTAAATACAAACTTATCGTCCACTTGATTCTTCGATCAGTTCTCTTCGTCTTTCGCCCATCCATACGCATATTTTACAGCTTTTTCCCATCCACGGATTCGTTTTGTTCTCTCTTCCTGCGTGATCTTCGGATCAAAGGTCCGGTCGATCGCCCAGTTCTTGAGAACTTCTTCCTTACTGCTCCAGTATCCTACCGCAAGGCCTGCCAGATAGGCTGCTCCCATTGCCGTTGTCTCCACACATTTCGGACGGTTGACCGGTGCATCTATAATGTCTGCCTGCGTCTGCATCAGGAAATTGTTGGCACTGGCTCCTCCATCGACTTTAAGTGCCGCAAGCTGAATCCCGGAATCAGCCTTCATAGACTGTAAAACATCGTTTACCTGATATGCCAGAGATTCCAGTGTCGCACGGATAATGTGGTACTTGTTTACTCCTCTGGTGATTCCCACGATCGTACCTCTCGCATACTGATCCCAGTGCGGTGCACCAAGTCCGGTAAATGCCGGAACGACATAGCATCCATTCGTATCCTGAACCTTCTGTGCCATATACTCTGAATCTTCTGAAGAATCGATCAGACGCATCTCGTCACGAAGCCACTGGATTGCAGCTCCCGCCACAAAAATCGATCCTTCCAGTGCATAATTCACCTTGCCATTCAGTCCCCAGGCAATCGTTGTTACCAGACCATTCTCCGAAAATACCGGTTTCTCTCCTGTATTCATAAGAAGGAAACAGCCTGTGCCATAAGTGTTCTTGGCCTCTCCCGCCTGGAAGCAGGTTTGCCCGAAAAGTGCCGACTGCTGATCGCCCGCTGCACCTGCGATCGGAATCGCGCCGCCTAAGAAAGACGGATCTGCCATTCCGTAAACACAGCTTGACGGCTTTGGCTCGGGAAGCATACTGCATGGAATATTCAATTCCTCAAGAATCTCTTCATCCCACTCAAGCGTATTGATATTAAAAAGCATCGTCCTGGATGCGTTGGAGTAATCTGTGATATGCACAGATCCCTTCGTCAGTTTCCAGATCAGCCAGGTCTCAACCGTTCCGAAAAGGAGTTCCCCACGTTCCGCCTTTTCTCTTGCACCCTCTACATTGTCCAGAATCCATTTTATTTTGGTCGCAGAAAAATAGGCATCGATCACGAGACCTGTCTTCTGACGGAATTTCTCTGTGAGTCCCTTTTCCTTGAGGGAGTCGCAGTACTCGGAAGTTCTGCGGCACTGCCAGACGATTGCATGATAAATGGGATCTCCGGTATTCTTATCCCATACAATTGCCGTTTCTCTCTGATTGGTAATTCCGATCGCCGCAATATCAGAAGCCTCCGCACCGATCATATTCATGGCTTCCACCGCTACGCCAAGCATACTCGCCCAGATTTCATCCGCATCATGCTCCACCCAGCCCGGCTTCGGAAAGTACTGATGGAACTCGCGCTGTGCTACACTGCACATTTCACCTTTTTTATTAAACAGGATGCACCGGTTGCTGGTTGTCCCCGCGTCCAGTGCCATTATGTATTTCTGCATAGGTAAAATCCCCTTTGTGGTATTTTAGTATGCATTTATTGTAACGCAAAAATGGTGGGGATTCAACGGATTTCTAATCCTTTGGAAGATGCCTTTTCTTTCCGATTGATTCTTCATTTTCTTGGTGTTGCAATACACCATGCTATGGCTACCGGTACCGTAATAGCCAGTGAAATGCCAAGAAGCATAAGCACTATTACACCTATTGTAGATTCCAAAAGCCATCGGATCAGCTTTAAAAGAAGAAACCAGCCTTTTCCCAGAAGCAGACTTAAAATAAAATATCCTGCCAGCGACTTCAGAATAGTACGTGAAACTGCTGGTGAACTACTCGGCAACAAGTTACCAGAGCATCTGAAATCTGGCGGGATACCGCCTTTT
>NZ_QTWS01000107.1:294-523 GCF_003461245.1 Blautia sp. AF19-10LB | reverse complement strand
GATGTTAATGAATTAACCTGTTGTAATAACTTCTTATTCATTTCATCTTTTGTCAATCAGCCCACCTTCTTCCGTTAAAATTTGATACTTCTATTTTAACGGAAAATGGGGTAAAAAGCGAATCGTAAGATTTTTGCATACTGTCAAAATGACGGTGGATAACCAGAAAAAATCAGAGATTAAATGCTGATAACACCCGGATAAAATCCACAAAAATGCTGTTATCTGG
>NZ_QTWS01000107.1:0-284 GCF_003461245.1 Blautia sp. AF19-10LB | reverse complement strand
GAGATTAAATGCTGATAACACCCGGATAAAATCCACAAAAATGCTGTTATCTGGATAAAACTAAGGAGTTATGTTTCAGTAATCCACAAACCCAAAGCACTTGGCAGCCAAACTGAAAAATTATCCACATTTTGCACTAAAACGATGACGAAACAGAAATTTTATTTTCTCTGTTTTGCCGAAAAATCAAGATGTACTTAATGGGGTACTGAATAGTTACCTCAAAACTTACTCCGTCAGGTGATATTATTGCCACTGTAAATGGAACAAATTTGTATTATGTA
>NZ_QTWS01000106.1:335-542 GCF_003461245.1 Blautia sp. AF19-10LB | reverse complement strand
CTTCACTGCATTCTGCTTTTTCCTGTAAAGTCTCTGGATATGTTTCGATGATTTTGGATGTTTTATTCCTCTTTCCGATTGCTGTGCATACCATGCAGACTACACTCTGGCTATTTCTTTATGAAAATATCTTTCCAAAGAAAGATACTTTCTTCCCAGAATAAAAGTCCTGCCATTTCCAGAATCATAACAGGTCATCAGATTATG
>NZ_QTWS01000106.1:0-325 GCF_003461245.1 Blautia sp. AF19-10LB | reverse complement strand
TGCCATTTCCAGAATCATAACAGGTCATCAGATTATGAAGTCCCAGATCAATCGATAAATAATATCCATTCTGAGAAAGCCGTTCCGGCTCTTCAATCTCATAAATGACAATAAGGTCGCATTTTTCGTTTTTTGGTGGATAGATCCGCAGCTGTTTTATATGATCCATGTTCCTGAAAATCTTATTTTCAAGATATAGAAATTTTTCATGGATCCCATAGGTTTCTTCCATATAGCTTTTCAGATCCTTTGGCAGAGACAGCCGCAGCTGGTCTGAGCCTTTCTCATGCCGGATCCCCATCTGCATGTATGTGACCGGTATATT
>NZ_QTWS01000105.1 GCF_003461245.1 Blautia sp. AF19-10LB | reverse complement strand
GGATACCGCCTTTTTTCAGGGTGCGTCCATGACACCAATACTGCTTGCCTTTCGGCTATGCAGCTACTTTTATTATTTCTGGAGTTTTTAGTCCGGTTACGGACAGTTCCTTCTGTTTTCCGGATACGGAAAGATATTTCCGCAGGATATTAAATGCACCTACTGCATCTGCGTTAAATCTTACTCCATCAGTTATATACATACCACGTTCTTTTCGATTTGATGCTTCTGCATGTCTTTTTGATACTTCTGGTGATAACGGGCTGCACTGGCTGGTATAGCTTTCCTCCTGTTTTATCAATTGTATTCCATACAGTTTCAGCTTATATTCCAGCATAATATACAGCCTGTTATATGGCAGGCTGTGAAACTTCTGGTTGGTCATATGCCCCATATCTTTTTCTTTGCGGATATTTCGGATGTCTCCCACAACCACACAGCGGATATCTTCTTTTCTGCAGTATTCTGTAATCCATCTGGTCACTTTGTGGAGATAATCCTTCACTGCATTCTGCTTTTTCCTGTAAAGTCTCTGGATATGTTTCGATGATTTTGGAT
>NZ_QTWS01000104.1:276-587 GCF_003461245.1 Blautia sp. AF19-10LB | reverse complement strand
TTACATGTATGCAGTTTTCAAGGTACGATATTGACTGAATCTTTATCAGTCATATAAGAAGAAAAGCTTTCTTTTCATCTTATATCACTGGTAAAACCAGTTATTATAACAGCTCTTCCCGGCTGATACGGGTTAGCATCGGACTTATCGATTATTTACTGGCTCCACCCTGTTTCCGACAGGGCTCACTTTCCAATGCCTGTATTTATGTTCAGCAGACTTGCGTCTGTTCTTTTCTTTTTAATCTGGCGACCACCTGCTCTCCCACATCGTCTCCAATGCAGTACCATCGGCCGCTTAGGTCTTAACCG
>NZ_QTWS01000104.1:0-266 GCF_003461245.1 Blautia sp. AF19-10LB | reverse complement strand
TCTCCCACATCGTCTCCAATGCAGTACCATCGGCCGCTTAGGTCTTAACCGTCGTGTTCGGGATGGGAACGGGTGTTTCCCCTAAGCGTATCGCCACCAGAAATTTCGCGTTACTCAAGTAAGTGCACAAGTTTGAGAAAAAGGCTGTTGGAAGCTTGCTTCCATAAGGACTTTTTATCAGGCTTGTATATGCGACGCAGTCGCGACTGAGGAGCTTTGCTCCGAAGTGCACTTACGCACTTGATAACTCAACAGTAAAACACATT
>NZ_QTWS01000103.1:373-588 GCF_003461245.1 Blautia sp. AF19-10LB | reverse complement strand
TTTCTTCCCAGAATAAAAGTCCTGCCATTTCCAGAATCATAACAGGTCATCAGATTATGAAGTCCCAGATCAATCGATAAATAATATCCATTCTGAGAAAGCCGTTCCGGCTCTTCAATCTCATAAATAACAATAAGGTCGCATTTTCCGTTTTTTGGTGGATAGATCCGCAGCTGTTTTATATGATCCATGTTCCTGAAAATCTTATTTTCAAG
>NZ_QTWS01000103.1:0-363 GCF_003461245.1 Blautia sp. AF19-10LB | reverse complement strand
TATGATCCATGTTCCTGAAAATCTTATTTTCAAGATATAGAAATTTTTCATGGATCCCATATGTTTCTTCCATGTAGCTTTTCAGATCCTTTGACAGAGACAGACGCAGCTGGTCTGAACCTTTCTCATGCCGGATCCCCATCTGCATGTATGTGACCGGTATATTATCCTGTTTAAAACGGGGCGGATTTGGATCTTTGATCCCTCCAGTCTTTTTCAGGACATAAAAAGATCTCCACGCCTTATCCAGCTGCTTACAGGTCTCCTGTGCTGTCTGTGACGGAAGCTGTTTATACCACAGATTTCCTTTATGTGCTTTTTTCTGATAATACCAGTCAGGATACTTTTCCAGTCCCAGTTCTT
>NZ_QTWS01000102.1:383-596 GCF_003461245.1 Blautia sp. AF19-10LB | reverse complement strand
TTATCTTTAATAGTTGTATCTTCCAACCTATAATGACAAACCTGACCATCTGTTCCGTTCTCCTTTTTCTCCATAGCATATGTTCCATCTAACTGTGCCGCTTTTCCATTTATCTCTACTTCTGTTAGTAGAATAGTCTCCTTTTCTTTTGAAGCATTTATATTATCAGATATTGCCACCCATAAATTCTCCTTATCAGCAGCAATTTCATCT
>NZ_QTWS01000102.1:0-373 GCF_003461245.1 Blautia sp. AF19-10LB | reverse complement strand
CCCATAAATTCTCCTTATCAGCAGCAATTTCATCTAACGTAATAGAAATTCCATTTTTAGTAATCGTTTTTCCAACACTATCTATATATGATTCTACATTTTCATTAATCCCCAATGCAGTTTGAATCCACGAAGTAATCTGTTCCCAGGCCGCCTTTATCTCATGCGGATGTCCCAAGCCTCCTATCAATAATGCTATTACAACTCCTGCTGCTGCAATTTTTGCTAATTTTAATTTCAAATTAACATTTCGCTTTTTCCATGGCAAGGAAGCTTCATAAACAAATTTTTCATCTATTTCTCCCATCAAATCCAAAAAATTGTTTTCTTTTTTCATATGATTTCTTTCACCTCTTCCCATAATTTGTTTCTG
>NZ_QTWS01000101.1:384-597 GCF_003461245.1 Blautia sp. AF19-10LB | reverse complement strand
TTATCTTTAATAGTTGTATCTTCCAACCTATAATGACAAACCTGACCATCTGTTCCGTTTTCCTTTTTCTCCAGAGCATATGTTCCATCTAACTGTGCTGCTTTTCCATTTATCTCCACTTCTGTTAGTAGAATAGTCTCTTTTTCTTTTGAATCATTTATATTATCAGATATTGCCACCCATAAATTCTCCTTATCAGCAGCAATTTCATCT
>NZ_QTWS01000101.1:0-374 GCF_003461245.1 Blautia sp. AF19-10LB | reverse complement strand
ACCCATAAATTCTCCTTATCAGCAGCAATTTCATCTAACGTAATAGAAATTCCATTTTTAGTAATCGTTTTTCCAACACTATCTATATATGATTCTACATTTTCATTAATCCCCAATGCAGTTTGAATCCACGAAGTAATCTGTTCCCAGGCCGCCTTTATCTCATGCGGATGTCCCAAGCCTCCTATCAATAATGCTATTACAACTCCTGCTGCTGCAATCTTTGCTAATTTTAATTTCAAATTAACATTTCGCTTTTTCCATGGTAAGGAAGCTTCGTAAACAAATTTTTCATCTATTTCTCCCATCAGATCTAAAAAATTGTTTTCTTTTTTCATATGATTTCTTTCACCTCTTCCCATAATTTGTTTCTG
>NZ_QTWS01000100.1:321-633 GCF_003461245.1 Blautia sp. AF19-10LB | reverse complement strand
CTCCATGTCGGTATGCCTTAACCGTACATGGAACCATTTCCAGTCATGCCCATCATATAGTTTCAGATAAGCAGCATCCTTCCCTTCCTTATCCTCCCGGTACATCACATCACGGTAAAAGACCGGCATGGCATGATTCTCATATACAAGTTTCGGTTTACTTTCTCTCTGACCTGTTTTTTCCCACAATCCCAGTCGAGTTTTGTAAGAGGATACGCTTCCCAGCGCATGCTGGATGGCTGCCCTTCTCAGATAAGAAGGCATCTTTTGAAAACGGATGTCAAAATCAAAACGGGCCTGATTCTTTTTCGT
>NZ_QTWS01000100.1:0-311 GCF_003461245.1 Blautia sp. AF19-10LB | reverse complement strand
TCAAAATCAAAACGGGCCTGATTCTTTTTCGTTGTATGTATCAGATGTTCTGCTTCATTGAAACGTTTCTTCGCTTCCAGAATCCCTTCCAGCTCTTCCCATACCTGCGCATAAATTTTTACCAGATAACTAACAGCAGACCTGTAGACATCCAGCGTCTGGCGGATTGGGATATTCTGTTTTCGTAATTCCACACCATAGCTGGATGTAATCTTCATATCTGTTTCTTAACCTTTCTATCTTGTACTGATGCAAATAAGTCCTATTTGTTCTTGTGTTTTCTATTATACTCCTTATTAAGTCCAATAAAA
>NZ_QTWS01000010.1:27433-100943 GCF_003461245.1 Blautia sp. AF19-10LB | reverse complement strand
ATCCGAAAGGAGTAAACCCCCTTGAAGACGACGAGGTTGATAGGGCAGGGGTGGAAGTGCGGTAACGCATGGAGCTGACTGCTACTAATAGGGTGAGGGCTTGACCAACTAGTGAGAAAACGGTCAAGACAGAATGGAAACAGAACGGAGTGAGTTTACTCACGGAGGGCTGTTTACAGACTGGATTGAACATTTGCGAGCAAATGACACCGAATGACGAAGTCATGAGGTGACCGATTTCGAACGGAAGCTTGGTTATTGATTCAGAAATGTCAACATGTATGTGGTTTTGAAGATACGATAGAAAAAAGCCAATGCTAGAGCAGATGAGTAATCTGTTGTATCATTGGTTTTTTTATTTCTTAAATATAGAATGGCGGACTGTATCTTTGAACTGTTTCAGTGTATACTGAGATAAAAACTAATAATAAATTTATACGTAAAGGATGAACATATGGAATTTTATAAGGTAAAAATAACCAGAAAAGGAACAAAACCACCTATTTGGAGACGCTGCCTTGTTCCTGCAGATATCACATTTGCACAGATGGCAGTTGTACTTGAAGAGATTCTGGAATATGAAACTTCATCTTTATATGAATTTGAATTTTTCCAGAAAAAAGTACGCATCCGGGAATGGACAGAAGACGGGGAAAGCGCAACCTGGCAATATGATTTTCAAAATGCAGCAGATACTTTCGTAAATGATCTGATGAATACAGAAAAATGGTTTACTTTCAGAATCCATGCAGAAGAAAAACTGCCAGAATATCGTGTAGATATTGAAAACAGAGTTAAGAAAGCGATATTAGATGAGGGAGACAAAGAAGTATGTTTTCCTGTAATCGTGAAAGAAGTAAGCAGAGAAGATGAAGAAATATGGACAGATGCATTAGAAAGAAATGCTTATCTTGAAGAGACTTTCAAACTGCAGGACGGAGAATCTGATTATCGCAGCTTCGAAGAAATTAAGGCAGATACAGAAAGCAATAAAATCCTCATAACCAGCACAAAGCCAGTAAGTCGGGAACTTCATAATAAACAATCCACTGATTCAATCATGAGAGAATTTACGGATAACTATCTGAATCCATTTATCGAACAAAAAATGGCAGAGCTTGAGCTGGAAGAAGAAGGAACCAGAAATCCAGATGTCAAAGAATATCTTCTTTCCTACAAAAAAGAAGATCTCGAAGAAAAAGCCAAAGAATTCAACATCACCTGCAGTGGCAGCACCAAAGAAGAACTTGCAGAGGAGATTGCGAAATATGTTCTGAGTCCGGAAGGAATGCGAGAGATTTTTCTTCAGGCAGATGAATGGGAAGCAGATGCATTTGAGGCAGTCCTGGACAAGAAATGTTTTCTTGCAGAAGAAACAGACTGGATCAAACTTGGCTGGCTCAGCGATGCAGGATATGTGGTTTCCTACAGCGACCATCATGCCGAAGTTCCGAAAGCAGTTATTTCCTTATATAAAGAGATCAACACTCCGGAATTCCGCAAATTATGCAGACAGGTAAGCTGGATGCGTTCCTGCCAGACTATGCTCGGATTTATTTATGCGATCGCGCCATTAAAGATCGTATACCGCATGTATCGCAGAAGACCAGATTACAAGGTAAGTTATGACGAATTCCTTGAAATCTTGAAACAGGTTCCGGAAAACGACAATATGTGCATCGTCCGCGATGACAAAATGATCCTCAAAACAGTACTTCGCGAAAACCTTTATGAACGGATCGAAGAGTATCAGGGAGACAGAGAATTCTATATGCCGTCACCGGAAGAAGTGCTGGACTATGCAAAACACGGCTACCCATCCCAGGATCCGGCATATAAAAAACTTGAAAACTTCCTGAGAGAAGAACTTCATCAGAATACAGCTCAGATCACAGAGCTGATGTACATTGTGTTCAAAGAGTTTTCTATGGATGGAATGCTTTCTGATATCACAGAAGAGTTTAAGAACAGAAATGTTGTGTTTGAATCAGATAAACAGATGGAAACTTTTGCTTCTATCATGACAAATGTAAATAATAACACAAGAATGCTGGATTTCCGTGGATATACACCGAATGAGATCGCACGTATGTCCGTATCGGAAAGAACGATTCCGTCAATCGTTCCGATGGGAAGCATAGCAAATAAGACTTTTGTTCCGTCAAATATGGCAACAAAGAAAATCTATCCAAACGATCCATGCCCATGCGGAAGCGGTAAGAAATACAAGAAATGCTGTGGCAGAAAGTAAGAAAGGACAGGCTTTAAAATATGAAGTTATTGATCGTGCGTCACGGTGATCCGGATTACACCATAGATTCCCTGACAGAAAAAGGCTGGAAAGAAGTTGAATTTCTTTCTGAGAAACTTTCAAAACTTGATATCAAAGATTTTTATGTGTCACCGCTCGGCAGAGCCAAAGACACCGCATCTCTTACTCTCAAAAAAATGAACCGAACAGCGACAGAATGTGACTGGCTCAGAGAGTTTGATGTTCTGATCGACCGTCCGGATGTAACGGACCGCAAGATCATTCTCTGGGATTGGCTTCCACAGGACTGGAGCATGGACGAGCGTTTTTATCAGTATGATCACTGGTTTGAAAATGAACGCCTCCAGGCAGCAGATACAAAAAAACATTACGACTATGTCACAGGAGAATTTGATAAGCTTCTCGCAGAACATGGTTATGTCAGAGAAGGACACTACTACAGAGTCGAAAAAGCAAACAACGATACCATCGTTTTCTTCTGCCATTTCGGCCTGGAATGTGTGCTTCTGAGCCATCTGATGAGCGTATCCCCAATGGTCCTCTGGCACGGAGCCGCCGCTGCGCCAAGTTCCGTAACGACCGTAACAACAGAAGAAAGACGCAAAGGAATCGCAAGTTTCAGAATGAATTCCTTCGGCGACATTTCCCACCTTTACGCAAACAACGAACCGCCTGCCTTTGCAGCGAGATTCTGCGAATGCTATGATAATAAAGACGAAAGACATGATTAAATTGAGAGAGGACGAGATTCAAAAGAATCTTGTCCTTTCTTGCGTATAGGACAGGTGTATGGTATATTAAAACTATAAATTAACAGATCAGACATATTATTTTCAATATATAAAGAGGGCAACAGCGATGTTGGCTGAAAATATATAAAAAATGAAGGAGGAAAAAAATGGAAAGGGGAACCAAAATTTTTAAAAGAATGTTGGGTGTTGTCCTGGCGATTGTGATGTGTATGACATTGACAACAGTACAGACACCAACGGAGGTGCAGGCAGCGTCAGGATTGAGTTCTTATAAGAGGGTAAGTTTTTATAAGTCTCAGAAAATTGGAAATACGGTGTATTCCATGAAATATAATGACAGATATAACAGATACACGATTTATATGAGAAGAAATGGAAAAACACAGGCACTTGTCAGAGACTGCTCGGGTGGAGGCTTTGTTACAAATGGAAAGGTTATTTACTATACAAGTGGAAACTTTTATTCTTATGGTTCATTTGGAGGAAATTACAAAAATATTCGAATCAAACAGTATTCGATCAGTTCCAGAAAGTCCAGAACACTGCTTTATAAATCAGGACCTGCGAGATCTCTGGCACCGGTTGCCTGTGATGGAACTTATCTTTATTTTGGTCTTTGCACACAGTATGGTGGTGCATATTATAATTTAAGCATTATGAATGTGAGGACCAGAAGAGTTGCTTATACCAATTATGGCGTGAGTGATATTCGCCGTCTGAGTAATGGAAAACTCCTTGTTTCAGCGACAGAATTTCCACATGGAGGAAGTCTTGCAATCATGAACCGCAATGGCAGTGGCAGAAAACTGATTACCAGAGAAAATGTCACGCAGGTAAGCGTAAAGGGCAAATACATTTACTACACAGAATCGAAATATTCCTGGGAAAGCAGGAAATGCAGATGCGATTTAAATGGAAATAACAAAAAAGCATTGACGAAATGGAGTGGCGGACTCGCTAGGTAACTTTGAGAATGTTTGGGATAATCCCGGAAAGGAAGATATCTATGAAAAAGAAGACCAGAAAAATCCTGTTACCGGTCATATTGTTTTTGATATTAATGGCGATGATGCCTGTTCAGGCTCAGGCTGCAAATCGGACAGCAACTACAGTCAGAATGAAAACTTATTACAAAAGCGGTAAGAAGTTTATGACTGTACGGGGGCTGGACAGCAGGAGCAGATTAGTCTGGAAATATACAACAAAGAGTTATCCTGCTACAGAACTTAAGCAGATAACCTGCCTTGTTCGCGCAGACAAAGTTTATGTTTTTGAGAGTTCCAAAGTAATTGCATTTCGGAAAAAAGACGGCAGACGTTTATGGAGCACATCCAAAATCAGCCCGGCAGGGCATATTTTCGGTTTTGACAGGTACGATAATCTTTATGTAACCGGCTACTATGACAAGTATGTTTACAAAATATCGACTAAAGGAAAGATTATTTGGAAAACAAACACATTCAGAACCGGAAATTACTGGCCATACAAAGTAACTGCTTCCGGAAACTATGTTACTATTTTGTACGATATGAACTCAAGGAATTATTCATCCCGGAAGGTTCATAAAATTATTTTTAATATGAGGAACGGCAGAATCGTAAGATATTCGTAGTCCGGACATGGAAATGCCAACCTGCCAGTGGTGTGAAAAACACCGCTGGCAGGTTTTTTTTGACTCCAAAACAGAAAACAAAAATCAAATTGCGAAAGAGTAAAATAGATAATATAATGTTGAGTAAGATATTAATTCACACAGACAAGGAGTAAACATTTGATTTCAAAGACAATGCAAACAATCTTACATGCACTATCTTATGGAAATATAGAGGTGGAGGCGTCACGGCGGCTGGCAGATATTAAGAAGCTGGATGCGATGCGTATATTTGTGAAGAAACTGGATACAAAAGTGTATAATGGAGCTTATGAAGTACCTGTGCGGCTGTATTTTCCGAGTGAGGAAGCTATGAGCGGAGAGCCTGTGGATGGAGAAAAATATCCGGTTCTGCTCTTTTTTCATGGCGGCGGCTGGGTGACGGAAAGTGTGGAGAATTATGACCGCGTATGCAGCAGGATGGCGCAGTCTACAGGGCATATCGTGATGTCTGTGGAGTATCGTCTTGCACCGGAATATCATTTCCCGGTTCCGCTGGAGGACTGTTATGCGGCGGCGAAAGCACTTTATACAGGCAGACTGATCCTTCCGGCTGATCCGGACAGAATCACGATCATTGGAGACAGCGCAGGAGGAAATCTTGCGGCGGCGGTCTGCCTTCTTGCAAGAGAACGAGGAGAGTTCATGCCACGGAAACAGATCCTGATCTATCCAGCATTGAACAACTGTTATACAGAAGAATCCCCCTATAGATCCGTGCAGGAAAATGGCGAAGGCTATCTCCTCACAGCAGTCAAAATGGAAGATTATCTCAAATTATATGAGAGCAGTCCAGATGACAGACAGAACCCATATTTCGCACCGATCCTCGAAAAAGACCTCTCCCATATGCCGGATACGTTGATCCTTACCGCAGAGTTTGATCCCCTGCGGGACGAAGGAGAAGCATACGGTAAACGCCTGGAAGAAGCGGGAAATTATGTGGAAGTGCACAGGATCCCGGAAGCACTTCACGGCTATTTTGCACTGGGGATCCGGTTCCTTCATGTGCAGGAAAGCTTTGAGATCATGAATAAGTTTTTGGAGAAAGAAGCGGATAAAACGTGGAAACAGGATATTCAAAATGGAGAAAATTAGATAACGCGGCACTGGCTTTTCCGCTGGTGACGGGGAAGAATGACAGCAGGGTTTTCCGGTTTTACTGCCAGCTGAAAGAAGAGGTAGATCCGGATATTCTGCAGAAAGCACTGGACCAGACAATGGAGAAATATCCACTGTTCCAGGCGGTGCTCCGCAAGGGTTTGTTCTGGTTTTATCTGGAGCGAAGAGACATCCGGGCAGTCGTAAAACCGGAGAAAAAACCACCGTGCAGCCAGCTCTATATACCGGATCAGAAGTCGCTTCTGTTTCGCGTGAGCTACCACAGAAACCGGATCAATTTCGAGGTTTATCATGCACTGACAGACGGAACAGGAGCGATGAATTTCGTTACAGAACTGGTTCAGGATTACTTGATCCTGGCACATCCTGAAGATAAACTTCCATGGATCGAACTGGCAGATGAGGCGACTCCCGGCGAGCAGGAAGAGGACAGTTTTTCACAGTATTATTCGTCAAAAATCCCAAAAAACAAAGAGAAAAAACCACCGGCAGTGCAGCTGAAAGGAGAGAAACTGATTCACTCCGATATGCAGATCACGGAAGTCATTTTTTCGGTGAAAGAGATTCTGGCAAAAGCCCGTTCTTATAGTGTGTCGATCACGATATTTCTGACTGCACTTCTGCTTCGCGCGATTCATGAGGATATCCCGAAGAACCAGCAGAAGCGCCCGATCACACTGATGATCCCGGTCAATCTGCGTAATTATTTTCCATCACAGTCAATGGGAAATTTCTTTGGCTGGATCGAAGTAGGCTATAAATTTGAGGAAAGTACAACTTTCGAACAGCTTCTGCAATCCGTAAAAGACCAGTTTAAAGAAAAACTTCAGAAAGACAGGATCGCAATGGATATGAACGGTTATGTCCGTCTGGAAAAGAATCCGTTCATACGTGCAGTCCCACTGGAGATCAAACGATATTTCCTCATTGCAGGTGCAAATCTGGGAGGAAGAAGTATTACAGCAGTATATTCCAATATCGGAATTCTCAAATTCCCTCCGGAATATAAGAAATATATTGACAGGTTCGGTATCTTTGCAAGCACGAATTCCCTGCAGGTCTGCTCCTGTTCTTATGAAGATCAGTTTGTGGTAGATTTTACCTCTAAGATACCGGATGACAGGATCCAGAAAAACTTTGTCCGCATGCTGAAAGAAGAGGGGATTTCCTGCAAAGAAGAAAAAAATGAATTCCCGGGATGCGGTGAAAAACAAAAAAAAGAGGACAGAAAAGTGATGCAGACTTTCACATTTTTGTGCCTGGCAGTTGCTGTGATCTGCGGCATGTTCAACTATCTGATGCTCGGAACACTGAACTGGTTCTGGTTCGCGTCAGCAGGCTGTTTCTGTGCATGGCTGGTGGTTCATGTGGCTTATCTGAAGCGAAGAAACATCCTCAAGAATGAAATGTGGCAGCTTCTGATCATAACGGTTTTATGTGTTTTGTGGGATCATTTTACGGGATGGCATGGCTGGTCGATCGACTTCGTATTTCCATTCGGAGCACTGGCAGTCCTGGGTTCGATCCCTGTGATCGCAAAGATCAACCATCTGGAAAGAGAAGAATATCTGTATTATCTGATACAATCCGCAGGTATAGGATGTATTCCTGCAATCCTGACCGCAGTCGGCCTCATTACTTACACCTGGCCGTCTGTATTAAGTGCAGGGATCAGCTTTCTGACGCTGGCAGGTTTGTTTATTTTTCAGAAAAAGGACATGTTGCGTGAATTCAGAAAGAAATTAAGAATATAAAAAATTAAAAAGGGAAAGAAAAATATGGGACAGGAAAAAGCGTTACCATGGAAAAACTGGGAAGTAGTTAAGCTTATCGGAAAAGGAACGTATGGAGATGTCTATGAAATCCGGAAAGAGAATACCCAATATGCTGCCAGAGCGGCATTGAAAGTAATTCACGTATCGCTTGATGAGCAGAAAAGGCGAGAACTGGAATCCGAAAGGATTTCACTGGCATCGTATTTACAGGAAACGCAGGCGAATATTACTTCAGAGATTAATATTATGGAATCTTTGAAAAGTGCATCACATATTGTGGCGATTGAGGATTCTGAAATTCAGGAAGAACCTGATGGGTGGACTCTTTTTATAAGGATGGAACTTCTTAAAAGTCTGGTGCAGCTTCGAAGCGAAAGAAACCTTACAATGAAAGAAATCCTGAAACTGGGACTTGATCTGTGCGATGGGCTGCAGGCATGCAGGAAAAAAGGTGTTATACACAGAGATATCAAACCAGCCAATATTTTTATTTCAGAGTTTGGGGAGTATAAATTAGGCGATTTCGGAATTTCCAAACAGTTGGAACATACGATGTCAGGGTCTACGCGGGCAGGAACTGAAAGCTATATGGCTCCGGAAGTTTTTTACGGAAAAGTGTATGATGCTACGGTAGATCTTTACTCTCTGGGGATTGTTTTATACCAGCTTGCAAATAAGGGAAAGTTGCCGTTTGTGCCACCGGATCGGGAAGTTGTGTCATACAGTGATGTGACAAAGGCAAAGCAGAGACGTCTAAAAGGAGAGATACTTCCAGACCCGGCAATGGGAGGCCATGTACTTGGCGATATTCTGCGGAAGGCATGTGCAGTTAATCCGAGAGATCGATACCAGAGTCCGCAGGAAATGTATGAAGAACTAGAAAAGCTTTTACAAAGCTATGACCAGAACCAGAAAGACCAGGAAACAGCAAAAGTTTCAGAAAAAGAAAGAGCAGAAGAAGACATTCATTTTTTCTCCGGATTGGAAGATGATTTGGAGAAAACAGAAGCAGAGAAAACAGAATCAGTGAAACCGGAACGGGTGATAGTACAGCCGGTGGAACCGGAGAATAAAACCCCGAAAACTCCAAAGAAATCCTCCAAAATGCCAGCGATAATCGGCATTCTGTGTATTGCGGGAATTGCAATTGCTGCATTTGGCTATATGAGAATGGGAAATTTACAGAAAATCGAATCGAAAGAGAATCAGGAAGTATCGGCAACTGCCATTCCGACAATAAGTGCAGCACCAACGGAAGCTCCGATAGAAACTCCAACAGAAGCCCCTGTTCCGACAGTTGAAATCTCCCCAACAGAAGCTGCATTGGAGGAAAATACAGAAGAAACGGATTGGTTCAACGATTTTGACAACAGAGATTCGGAAGAGACAGATTGGTTTGATGACTGGAACTATGACGAGAATGGAAATAAGGTAAATTAAAAATATCCACTTTACAATAAGGAGAAAAACAATGTTAGAATGTGATTATGAAGTAAAACAGATCGATGGAGACTATGCACATCTGCAGAGGATTGACAGACCAGAGGAGGAACTTAAGCTGGTGGCGAGGGCGCTTCTGCCGATGGAGATTTATGAGGGATGTATCCTTCATTATGAGATGATGCAGTACTCTATGAAATAGATCCGGGAGATACGAGTAAGATGGAACAGTATTACTACAACTACATGGATAAACAGAAGCAGGCGGCGTATCATGCCATGCTGCAGGGAATCCGCGGACTGGCGGATGAATTTCAGATTCCGGCACTGGATGCAGATGCTCTATATGATGTATTTTTTCAGCTGAGGCTGGATCATCCGGAGATTTTCTGGGCAACCGGATACAAGTACCGCTACTACAAAGACTCACCGAATATCATCTTTATCCCGGAATATCTCTTCGAAAAAAGTAAGATCAAAGAACACCAGAAGGCAATGACCGCACGGGTAGACAAGCTCGTGCGGCCTGCCAAAAACCTGTCCGAATGGGAAAAGGAAAAATATGTCCACGATTTTATCTGCGAAAACATCCGCTACGATAAACTCAAGAAACCATATTCTCACGAGATCATAGGACCGCTCGGACAGGGAGTGGGTGTCTGTGAGGGAATCGCCAAGGCGGTCAAAGTCCTTCTCGATGAGCTTGGTGTCTGGTGCGTCATCGCAATCTGCGGAAACAATCCGGATAAGGGGATTAAATACCGCCACACCTGGAATATCGTCAAAGTCGGCGGCGTATATTATCATCTGGATGCGACTTTTGACAACGCCCTTGGAAAGAGCGACCAGGTGCAGGATATCCGCTACGATTACTTTAATCTTGACGATAAGAGTATTTTCCGGGATCATGAGCCTCTGATCGCACCGGCACCACACTGCACAGATCACGAACATTTTTACTACAAAGAAAAGAAACTTTCCTTTACGAAGCAGGAAGATGTCTACAAGCGCTCCCTGCAGGCTGCAAAGAAAGGCAAAACACTCACCTTCCACTGGCGTGGCGGCTATCTTACCAGAGAAGTACTGAAGGAACTTCTCGACCTGATCCGCAAAGCGGGAGAAGAAAGAAAAAAGACATCAGTTGTAAATGTCAACTGGCCGCAGGCAGTCCTGAGCCTCCATTACATAGAAGAACAGGCACAGGAATGCATCACAATGGAAGATGCAAATGAGGGAGAAAAAGAATAATTTTTTAATAAGGGGAAATTACTATGCTGGAAACATTTCAGGTTTTACATATTGAAGAACCGGATTTCGGCTGTGAAGGGTGGCCGGATGGATTTGAGATCAAAGACAAAGTACTTCTCAAAAGCAATCTCACAGGAGAAGAAAAGATCATCCACGAAAAAGATGCCAGACTGTATGAGCTGGACATCAACGAGGGCGACGAAGTGTTCCTGATCGAAGGCGAACTGAGGAAACTGCGGTAGGAGCTTAGGTCTTGTTCATGGGATAAATAGGAAAAGGATGAGGAGATTGCTGAAGCGATTCAAAACAGAGATCAATCCTACAGAAGAGCAGAAGATTAAAATACATAAGACAATCGGCACATGCAGATACATTTATAAACAATGGAGTGAGGATTATGAGCATTGAATTAAAAATCCTGGATTTTATCCAGACACTGCATACACCGGTGCTGGATAAGATCATGGTCGGGATCACCAGACTTGGAGATGCCGGAATTATCTGGATCATTTTGACGGCGATCTTTCTGGTGATACCGAAAACAAGGCGGGCCGGCGGCGTAATGCTGGCGGCACTGGTTGTACAGACGATACTGTGCAATGTGATTCTCAAAAATCTGTTTGCGAGGACAAGACCGTATGATGTAAATACGACGGTTCAGCTTCTGGTTCCGAAGCTTCACGATTTTTCTTTCCCGTCGGGTCACACATCAGCATCGTTTACAACAGTGGGCGCATTGTATTTTGCAAAAAATAAAGCCTGGAAACCGGCGCTGGTACTTGCCTGCCTGATCGCAGTCTCAAGACTTTATTTATATGTACATTATCCTACAGATGTACTGGGAGGAATCCTTCTCGGAATTTTGTCAGGATATATAGGATACAAAATTATGGAAAAACTGAGAAACAGATAAAATAAATATAGAGGAAAAACCATGCAGAAAATCAGAGAAGCGATCAGTTTTTATGGACGAGTCCAGGGTGTTGGATTCCGGTATAAATTAGGATACCTGGCACAGATGTACAGTGTGACCGGATGGGCGAGAAACGAATATGACGGTTCTGTTTCGACAGAATTGCAGGGCCTTGAAGAAGATATTGACAAGATCATTCAGGCACTTTACAATGACCGTTATATAGAGATCGATGATATCCGAAGGCGAAGGATTTCTCTGGATGAGGATGAGCGGCGATTCGGAATCCGCTACTGAAGGGAGATGCACAAATGGAAGAATTATATCAGGCAATTGAGGAAAAGATCAAGTCATCAGGTTATCCGAGGGAAATTTCCGGTGAAGCAGTCTACGAGGACATCTGTGACCAGATTGACGGCAAAGAAAACGGCACTTATGTATTACTGTCCAAGTTTGAGGATGATGTGATCTTTGAGTATCATATCACAGTTATGGATCATGAATTTAATCTTGGAATCCTTACAATGAGACTTCCAGAGGGAGTTTACGCAGTAAACTTTGATGAGGATTAATAAGGATTGATTAGCAGAGAGCGGGCAGAGACCTGCTCTTTTTGCAGATAAAATGAATAAAGAGGGGGGATTGTTTATGTGGATCTTATTCGCAGTAGGATCTTCTTTTTTTGCGGGAATCACAGCGATTCTCGCAAAGTGTGGAATTCAGAAAACAGATTCAGATGTGGCGACAGCAGTGAGAACGATCGTAGTTCTTCTGTTCTCATGGCTGATGGTGCTGGTCACGGGGACTTTTTCTGGAATCCACAATATCAGCAGAGAGACGCTGCTGTTTCTCGTTTTGTCCGGACTGGCGACGGGAGCATCGTGGCTGTGCTATTTTCATGCGCTCCAGAAAGGCGATGTCAACAAGGTTGTGCCAATCGATAAATCCAGTACGATACTGACGATCTTCCTGGCGTTGATCTTTCTCCATGAGGGACTGACATGGGCGAAGCTTGGCTGTGTCTGTCTGATCGCGATCGGTACTTATATGATGATCTCCAGAAAGAAAGTTATAGAAGATACAAAGAAAAAAGACAGCAGTTGGTTTATTTATGCAGTGCTTTCAGCAGTCTTTGCGAGCCTGACAGCGATTCTTGGAAAGGTTGGAATTTCAGGGATTGACTCAAACCTGGGAACCGCGATCCGTACAACAGTTGTGCTTCTGATGGCATGGCTGATGGTTTTTGTCCAGGGTAAGCAGAAGGAAGTAAAAGAGATTGAGAAAAAAGAGCTTCTTTTTATCGGACTTTCAGGTATCGCGACAGGAGCTTCCTGGCTCTGTTATTATCGTGCTCTGCAGGAAGGACCTGCAAGTGTTGTCGTGCCGATCGATAAACTCAGTATTCTCGCGACGATTGCTTTTTCCTGGATCGTTTTCCACGAAAAACTGACGCGCAAATCTGCGGTGGGAGTTGTACTGATCACTGTCGGAACGGTACTTATGACGATGGCGTAAAATCATCAGAGTCATTGTGAATGGGATGGATGGCAGGGCGATAGAAATTTCCTATAACATTATAACAAAATAGAGATACCCATTTACAGGATAAAGATGGTAAGATAAAGAAAAACGAAAGAGCAGGAGTTGAAATACAATGGGACATTTTTATTTTGTGAGACATGGACAGACAGTCTGGAATGTAGAGAATAAGATCTGCGGAGCGACAGATATCGCGCTGACAGAGAAGGGACATCAGCAGGCGATCGAGACAGGACATGAGATTCTGCGACAGGGGATCCAGGCAGATGAGATCCTTTATTCTCCGTTGATGCGTGCAGCAGATACAGCAAAACATATTTCTGAGATCACCGGAATCCCGGCGCGTGTAGAGCCGAGACTGATCGAGCAGAATTTCGGAAAATACGAATCCACTGCCCGCAACGGAGAGGAATTCCAGAAAGCAAAGCAGCAGTTCATTACCAGATACGACGGTGGAGAATCCATGCTGCATCTGGCACAGAGGATCTACAATCTCCTCGACGAGATCAAAGAAGAATCCGATCACAAAACCTATATCCTCGTGGCACACAACGGGATTTCCAGGGTGATCCAGTCCTATTTCTACGAGATGACAAACGAAGAATACGCGACATTCGGAGTGAAAAACTGCGAAGTCAGAAGATTTGATTTTGAGTGATAAATGAAACAAAAATACAGGCAGGAAATTCGCATAACAGCGCAAAATTCCTGCCTGTTTTTATGTTGTAGTGCGGAATGCAGTATGCTATAATACACACTAGTATACTAGGTTAAAAGGAGCGTTTAGCAATGAATATCCATGATAAATATAAAGTATTACAGCAGAATCTGAAAGCAATGGGAAGTGTTGCAGTTGCTTTTTCAAGCGGTGTGGATTCTACTTTCCTGCTGAAAGCAGCGCTGGAAGCTCTTGGAGGAGAGAATGTGATCGCAGTTACCGCAAGTTCCTGTTCTTTCCCGGAGAGAGAACTGAAGGAAGCGAAAGAGTTCTGTGAGAAAAACGGCGTGCGTCATATCGTCTGTAAATCTGAGGAGCTGGATATCGACGGTTTCCGCCAGAATCCGAAGAACCGCTGCTATCTCTGCAAGCATGAACTCTTTGAGAAAATCTGGGAGATTGCCCGTGAAAATGGCATGAATGCAGTTGCTGAGGGTTCCAATATGGACGACAATGGCGACTACCGTCCAGGTCTGATCGCGGTCAAGGAACTTGGCGTCAGCAGCCCGCTTCGTCAGGCAGAACTTTATAAAGAAGAAATCCGCGAACTTTCCAAAGAAATGGGACTTCCGACCTGGGACAAACAGTCCTTTGCCTGTCTTTCCTCACGTTTTGTCTACGGTGAGACCATCAGTGAGAAAAAACTCGGCATGGTAGACAAGGCAGAGCAGCTTCTTCTGGACATGGGATTCCATCAGGTGCGCGTCCGCATCCACGGAAACATCGCCAGAATCGAAGTCCTTCCAGACGAGATCACCAAAATTGTCGAGGAAGGCAACAGAACAAAAATTGCAAACCAGCTCAAAGAGTATGGTTTTGACTATGTAACTCTCGATCTTCTGGGCTACCGTACCGGAAGTATGAATGAAACACTGGATGAAAAAGAAAAGGAGATATAAATGTTAAATCAGTTTTCCAGAACAGAACTGTTATTTGGTAAAGAAGCCATGGAGAAACTGGCGGACTCCAGAGTTGCCGTTTTTGGAATCGGTGGAGTCGGCGGTTATACCGTAGAGGCACTTGTGCGAAGTGGAGTTGGTAAACTTGATCTGATCGATGATGACAAAGTCTGCCTCACCAACTTGAACCGTCAGATCATCGCCACCAGAAGCACTGTCGGCAAATACAAAGTCGATGTTATGAAAGACCGCATCCTCGACATCAACCCAAAGGCAGAAGTTAATGTCCACAAATGCTTCTACCTTCCAGAAACCAAGGATGAGTTTGACTTTTCCCAATATGATTATGTTGTAGATGCAGTAGATACCGTAACTGCAAAGATCCAGCTCGTCATGGAAGCCAAAGAAGCCGGCGTTCCGATCATCAGCAGTATGGGAGCCGGAAACAAACTCGACCCGACTGCTTTTCAGGTAGCAGACATCTACAAAACATCCGTCTGCCCTCTGGCAAAAGTTATGCGTCGTGAACTCAAAAAACGTGGAATTAAGAAGCTCAAAGTGGTATACTCTCAGGAGAAGCCAATCCGCCCGATTGAGGACATGTCTATCAGCTGCCGTACACACTGCATCTGCCCTCCGGGCGCAGCACATAAATGCACAGAGCGTCGTGATATTCCAGGTTCCACAGCCTTTGTTCCGTCCGTAGTCGGACTGATCATCGCAGGAGAAGTGATCAAAGACCTGGCAGGGAAAAACTAAAAAAGGATTTGATGATAAGATAAAATCATCATATGGAACGTATTTCAGACAGAGGAGGGGCAGTACATGAAAAGAAAAGCAGCAGCACTTGCATTGACAGTTGCGATGACAATGGCAGTCAGCGGAAGCGTTTATGCAGAACCGAAGTCAACAGAAGTAGAGCCAGGTATCACTGGAAATCCTGAGGAGTCAGAAGCGAGATCTTCTGTGGCGGATGGCTGTGAGACAGGGAAGCATTCATGGACGGAATGGACAGTAACGATCCCGGCAGACTGTGTAACTGAGGGTCAGCAGACACGGAGCTGTGAGGAGTGTGGAATATCAGAAACAGCGTCCATACCAAAAACAAAGGAACATGATCTGAAAGAAATCTCACGTCAGGAAGCCACCGACGATAAGGATGGTTTTATCATCTATGCGTGCAAGAGGAATGGTTGCGATTATCAGATGAAGGAAGTTATTCCGGCGAAAGCAGCATCTGATCCGGAAGATACAGACGAAAATAAAGATGGCGAAGAGAAAGATCCGGAGAAGGAAAACACTGTGGATTCTGATACAAAGAATGAAAGTAAATCTGAAGAAAATTCCAAAGATGAAACGAAAAATGATGGTATCGGTGGCAGCGATACAAAGGAACTTCCAGACGAAGATATCGACGAAGAATATGCAAGTTTTGCATACGCGACATCTTCAGAAGTAGTAGCAGAATATGACCCGGAAACGGCAGTCAGCACACGCAAAATCACGAATCCGACAGACCCTTCTGACACGGAAGAAGTGGAAGGAAGAGCAGTTTCAGAAGGCATTGTGGATGTCAAAAAAGACTCCGATGGAAACATCACAGACCTTGCAATTTCTACTTCTGTTGAGGAGATAAAACATGGATTTTCGTTCAGCAGTGAGAGTAAAACTCTGAATTCCATTGCGATCATCAACAGCAAAGTTCCGGGCGTAAACTGGATCACTTTGACTGCGAAGGAACCGGCATCCGAACTTGGAATCCATCTGAAACAGACAGATGACGGAATGATAATGACGCTCACAGAAAATCAGAAACTGGTCAATATCATCAGGATCACAGAAGCCAAAAAGAAGATCACAATGACCACTTCCACTGGTGGAAGCTGCGAGATCAGTCAGGAGATCCAGAAGTTTACAGTCAGAGATAAGAACAAAAACTTCACGGATATAGATATGAATGAAGTTGTTTTTCATAGAATAGACGGGAAGAATCCGTACATAGAACTGGCTGCACTGAAAGAATTAAAGAAAGAAAAAACATCCCAGGATACGGCAAAGAAGGATGAGAAATACTACTGGATCCAACAGTATGACGATGAATCCCAGACACCTGTCGTGATCACTGTATATGAGAAATAATATTGTTAAATTAATCACAGAATAAGTAAAAAAACAGGTCATTATCCTCATTTTCGAGGATAATGACCTTGGTTTTTTTGGTATACAATTCTTAGTATTCGCCAACAACGGTTGCTTTAAGCAGGTTGGTATTACCGGAACGTCCAAGCGGAACACCGACAGTAAGAACAACAACATCGCCTTCTTTGACGTAGCCGTTTTCTTCGGCTGCCTCTGTAGCGTGAAGGAGAAGGATCTCCATGCTGTATTCCTCTTTGGTCAGGAGTGGAGTAACACCCCAAACCAGATTCAGCTGACGCCAGATGCGTTCATCCGGAGTGCATGCAATGATTGGGCATCCTGGACGATATTTGGAAACCATACGTGCAGTATTGCCGGAACGGGTAACTGCGATGATGGCTTTGGCATTCAGGTCGATCGCTGTCATGCAGGTAGCATGAGAGATTGCTGTGGTTACGTTTGTAGCGTGCTCCTTGGTGCGGAAACTGAACTGCTGATTAAAGTCAATGTCAGCTTCTGTACGAACTGCGATTTTGACCATAGTCTTGAGTGCTTCTACAGGATATTTACCTGCAGCAGTTTCACCGGAAAGCATGATCGCACTTGTTCCCTGATAGATCGCATTGGCAACGTCTGTGGTCTCTGCACGTGTCGGACGCGGGTTTTTGATCATGGAATCCAGCATCTGAGTAGCTGTGATAACCTGTTTTCCAGCAGTGTATACTTTGGCAATGATATCCTTCTGGATAACCGGAACATCCTCAAGCGGGATCTCAACACCCATGTCACCACGGGCGATCATGATACCGTCAGCAGCTTCGATGATGCTGTCGATGTTGTCAACACCCTGCTGGTTCTCGATCTTGGCGATGATCTTGATGTCCTGTCCACCGTTTTTCTCAAGGATATCACGGATTTCTTTGACATCGGCTGCTGTTCTGGTGAAAGAAGCGGCAATGAAATCATAGCCTTCTTTGATACCAAACAGGATATCGTCGTGATCCTTAGGGCTGATGAATGGCATGTTTACTTCTACACCAGGAAGGTTGACACCTTTCTTATTGCCGAGAACACCACCGTTTACTACTTTACAGACAATGTCCTGACCTTTGATCTTCTTGACTTCAAGTCCGATCAGACCGTCATCGATCAGAATGCTGTTGCCAGGTTTGACATCCTTATATAATTCTTTATAGGTAACGGAAACGATCTTCTCATTTCCCATGATCTCTTCTGCGGTTAAGGTGAATTCCTGACCTTCCTTCAGAGTAACCTTTTCATTTTCAAATTCGCGGATACGAATTTCAGGACCTTTTGTATCGAGAAGCGCAGCTACCGGTTTACCAAGACGTGTACGAATTTCTTTTAATTTATCAATACGGCCTTTCTGTTCGTCGTGTAAACCATGAGAGAAGTTGAAACGTGCTACGTTCAGACCTTCTTTAACAAGTTCTTCCAGAACACCGTCTTTATCAGTAGACGGACCAAGGGTACAGATAATTTTTGTTTTGCGCATAAATTTCCTCCTACTTTTCTTTACCTAAAAAATACACCTTTATTCTAACACATAATTTCTAATGTACAAGTAAAGATTTAGCAAAATAAAACGTTAATTTTATAACATTTTTGCCTCTGAATTATAGAAAAATGCATTAAAAATCGTCGTACCAGGGATTAAAACCTGGTATGACGATTGATGTATTTGGCTTTGTATTTAGAATATACAATTGTCTGATCTTTATACAGTCCATAGTATCCGGAAACGGCATAACTGATGGAGACAGCGATCAGATAATAGGAAACTCCACGGAATCCAAACAGCTCGAATGCGATCAGGATCGAGGTGATCGGGCAGTTGGTAACACCGCAGAAAAGAGCCGTCATGCCTGCGGCTGCACACAAGGATGGAGAAAGCCCGAGAAGTTGTCCCATAAGGCATCCGAAGGTGGCTCCGATGCAGAAAGAAGGGACGATCTCGCCGCCGCGAAAACCAGCACGCATAGTCAGGGCAGTAAGGATTATCTTCCACAAAAAGTCCAGTGGACGAGTCTGATCTTCCTCTACCGCGAGTTCAATAAGGTTGTTTCCGGCACCCATGTAATCAGTCGTATGAAGCAGAAGAGTGATTACAATAATGACTGCACTTGCCGCCACGATGCGGACATATGGATTAGGAAGATACCTGGTATAAAGCCTGCTGACACCCTGAAGAACCATGCAGAAAATGATGCTGACTGCGGCACATGCGACTGCGATGATGACCATTTTGCCGCCTGTTATGACGGACAATTCAGGGATATTTACAACATGAAATGACTCAGGATTGATGCCAAAACCGGCAGCGAATTCCGATGCGATCAGGGATGAGATCACGCAGGGAACAAGTGCTGCATAGTACATAACGCCGACGCTGATAACCTCCATTGCGAATACAGCAGCTGCCATCGGCGTACCAAAAACAGCAGCAAAAGCAGCACTCATGCCGCACATGACCATGACATGACGGTCTTCTTTATCGAGCCGGAACCAGCTTCCAAGCTGATTTCCAATGCTTCCGCCAAGCTGGATCGCAGCACCTTCACGACCTGCAGAACCACCCACAAGGTGGGTAAGGATCGTAGAAACAAAGATCAGTGGAGCAGAGCGAAAAGGCACATCATCCTGAGAGCGGATCGTAGAGAGTACCTGATTCGTACCGCCATCCTCGCGTCCAAATTTCTGATAAAGAAATACGATCATCAGACCGGATACCGGCAGCAGGAAAAAGATCCATGTGTTTTCTGCCCGGTAATTTGTGACAAATTTGAGTGCCCTCGCAAAAAGGCTGCTGATAAAGCCGACGGTCAGGCCGGTCAGTACTGCGAGGACCAGCCATTTGATAAGATTCGTCATATCATAGCGGATGTGTCCGAGATAATAATCCAGATCTTTAGTCTCTTCTGGATTATTTTTGTCCTGTGTGTTGTTCATAAGTTCCCCCCGTAAAGTAAAAAATAATTTATGACATGCAACAAACGGTTCCGAAATAGTATGCGGAACCGTCTGATGTTTGAAATATGATGATTATAAATTTGTAAGATTTTATTCCTGTGTAATTCCGGTTACTTCGTATCCGGCATCTTTGATCGTCTGGCGGATCTTGTCCTCATCAACCTTCTCCGGTGCTGTAAAAACGGTTGTGTTGCTTTCGTGAGAAGATACGACCTCCTCTACACCGAATGCTTTCTTAATTGCTTCATTTACGTGTGCTTCGCAGTGTCCGCACATCATTCCCTCAACATTAACTGTAACTTTTACCATAGTTTTTTGCTCCTTTTCTTTTATATTATAATCATTTTTTACCTCAATGGAAGTAGCTTGTTTGATTTTTTTGTCCTTTTTTGTGTCGTGGATCTTAAACAGGTTCAAACGCAGGGCGTTGGTGACAACGCAGAAGCTGGAAAGGCTCATTGCGGCGGCACCGAACATCGGATTCAGTGTCCATCCGAAGATCGGGATCCATACACCAGCAGCCAGCGGAATGCCGATCACATTGTAGAAAAATGCCCAGAAAAGATTTTCGTGGATATTTTTCAATGTGGCACGGCTGAGACGGACAGCGGCAGGAACATCGCTTAAACGGCTCTTCATCAGAACGACATCAGCTGCGTCGATCGCAATGTCTGTTCCGGCACCGATCGCGATTCCGATATCTGCGCGTGTGAGGGCAGGAGCATCGTTGATACCGTCGCCGACCATGGCAACTTTGCCCTGTTCTTTGAGGGAACGGATCACGCTTTCCTTGCCGTCAGGGAGAACGCCTGCGATGACATCGTCCACGCCTGCCTGGGCACCGATCGCTCTTGCGGTACGCTCATTGTCACCGGTCAGCATGACAACACGGATTCCCATATTCTGGAGTTCTTTGACTGCCTGCGGGCTGTCTTCTTTGATGACGTCAGCGACAGCGATGATGCCGGCCAGCTTGCCATTGCGGGCAAAAAGGAGGGGAGTTTTTCCTTCTTCTGCAAGCTTTTCTGCCTTCTGGGAGAGTGCGGCAGGAACGCTTACCTGGCTGCTGATAAATTTCATGCTTCCACCGATCAGAGTTTCATTATCAAGCACAGCAGAAAGTCCATTTCCCGGAAGAGCGTGGAAATCGGTGACTTCCGGTGCTGTGAGATGAAGGCTTTCGGCGTGGCCAAGGATCGCTTTGGCAAGAGGATGCTCGCTCTTTTTTTCCAGGGCAAATGCCATGGTGAGGAGTTCCTGTTCAGAAATCCCATCTGCCGGGAGCAGATCTGTCACTTCCGGCTGACCACTGGTGATCGTACCGGTTTTGTCCAGGGCAACGATCTGGACTTTGCCTGCTTCTTCAAGAGAAACAGCGGTTTTGAACAGGATACCGTTCTTGGCACCCATTCCGTTGCCGACCATGATCGCTACCGGAGTGGCAAGTCCGAGCGCGCATGGACAACTGATAACGAGAACGGAAATTCCGCGGGCAAGTGCATAGCCGAATTCATGTCCGGTCAGAAGCCAGACAAGTGTGGTGAGAATCGCGATCGTGATGACTGCCGGCACAAAGACACCGGAAACACGGTCTGCGATCTTGGCGATCGGAGCCTTGGTAGCTGCTGCGTCACTCACCATTTTGATGATCTGGGAGAGGGTGGTATCCTCGCCGACGCGGGTTGCTTCGCATTTGATAAATCCAGACTGGTTGACAGTAGCGGCAGAGACAAGATCTCCGGCGGCCTTGTCGACCGGGATACTTTCGCCTGTAAGGGCAGATTCATTGACAGCACTGGTTCCCTCGACGATCACACCGTCAACCGGGATGTTTTCTCCTGGGCGGACCACAAAGATGTCTCCCTTGTGGACCTGCTCGATCGGAACGGTAGTTTCCTGACCGTCGCGGAGAACGACAGCGGTCTTTGGCGCGAGTTTCATGAGGCTCTTGAGAGCGTCAGTGGTTTTTCCCTTGGAACGGGCTTCAAGCATTTTGCCAACAGTGATCAGAGTCAGGATCATTGCCGCGGATTCGAAGTAAAAATCCATCATGTAGTTCATGACAGCGGCAGAATCGCCGTCGACCTGAGCTCTTGTCATGGCGAAGAGTGCGTAGACACTCCATACAAAAGATGCCATGGAACCGAGGGCAACGAGTGTATCCATGTTCGGGGCACGATGCCACAGGCTCTTGAATCCGCTGATGAAAAATTTCTGGTTGATGACCATGATGATTCCGGCAAGCAAAAGCTGCACAAGACCCATTGCGATATGGTTGTCATTAAACCATGCAGGCAGTGGCCAGCCCCACATCATATGTCCCATGGAGAAGTACATCAGCACGAGCAAAAATCCGACGGAAGCGATCAGACGACGCTTGAGGATCGGTGTCTCGTGATCCTCGAGGGCTTCTTCGGCTTCAGATATGGAAACCTGTTCCTTATTGGCTCCCTTGAGGGATGCGCCGTAACCTGCCTGTTCTACGGCATTGATAATATCATGGGCGGAAGCCGTTCCTTCCACACCCATGGAGTTTGTCAGAAGGCTGACAGAGCAGGATGTGACTCCCGGCACTTTGGATACAGCCTTCTCCACACGGGTGCTGCAGGCAGCGCAGCTCATACCGGTGACGTTGTATTGTTCCATTGTGTGCCTCCTCTTATGAAATGCTCAGGCATGTAAAGCCTGCTTTTTTTACTGCTTCGCGAAGGTCGCCGTCAGAAATGGAACGGTCATAGGAAACAGTTGCGATTTCTTTTTTCAGATCAACTTCTGCAACGACTCCGTCGATCTCGTTGAGAGCATTGGTTACAGAATCCACGCAGTGCTGGCAATGCATGCCTTCGATGCGGATCGTCCTGGTTCCAAGAACAGGGCCGTCCAGGAATTTTCTCTTCGGCTTCTTGGAACTTCCACCACCGCCTCCGCAGCAGAGAGAGTCTCCCTTAAAATGTCCTGCAGCTTTGCGCGCTGCAAAGATCATAGCGACAATGACAATAAGTAAAATAATGATATCAGCTGGTTTCATGATTTTTCTTCCTCCTTAAATATTTTGTCTTTGTGTTTGTTGAGTTTCTTTTCTGCGATTTTCACAGTTGCAGTTATTTCATCAGTTTCTGCAGGGTTGCAACCAGCTCGTCGATCGTTTCATCCTTACCGGCACGGATGTCACGTGCCACACAGGTACGGATATGATTCGCAAGAAGCTCTTTATTAAAAGAGTTGACAGCGGCATTGACAGCAGCGGACTGGATCAGGATGTCATTACAATAAGCATCATTCTCCAACATCCCTATGATTCCCCGAATCTGCCCCTCAATACGCTTCAGCCGATTCACCAGCTTCTTCCTCTCCGCCTCCGACCTATCCGTATGCTTCGTACAACAACAGGAACAGACAGGAGTCTTCGTCACATCATTATTATTCTCCATAGACCAACTTCCTTTCTAAAATATACTCAAAATACATATCCAAAATACCCTCAAGGGGTATGTTTACTATGCCTGTAATATATACCCCATGAGGGTATTTGTCAAGAGGAAATAAAAAAAGATGACCTAAATGCAAGAAAGCTACAGACAGATCATCCAAAATAAAAAGAAAAATAGACCAGGATATAACAAAACTACAATTAAGTCATCGGAAATGCAAAGAAAAGTAGACCAGAACAAGGGAAAGCCGCAAGCAAGTCATCGGAAATTCAAGGAAAAGTAGACCAAAACAAGAGAAAGCCGCAAGCGAGTTATCAGAACCACAAAGAAAAATAGACCAGAACATGGGAAAGTCGCAATTAAGTCATCAGAACCACAAAAAAGACCAAACCGCGCTATAGGCAAATCAATTCCCACCAATAGTATGGACCCACACAGCATCACCTTCCCCATAAAACAACCAGGGTCTCCACCAAAGCTCAAAAAAAGCCCAGGGGTGCCTGAGGGGACGGGCCACGTCCCCTCGGTCCTAACCTCGCCCAGGCGAGCACAAGGTTACGGGGCCCGGGGATCAAACCCCGATAACCTTCTGGCTGATGAAGAAAGCCACCCCAGCGGTCAGCGCCTCCGCAATCCAAAACGCATGCCATACCCCCACAGCCCCCAAGATGCGGCTAAGGATAAAAGCCGCAGGAAGAATTATGATCAGATACCGACACAACGAAACGACAAGAGAAGCAGTCCCCCTTCCAAGTCCCTCCAGCGCACCACATGCCGTAACAGACACAGAAGAAACCAGAAATCCCGCACATATAATACGAAGAGCTGTTTTTCCGGCAGCGATCGTCTCTGGATTTGTAGTAAACATTCCCATAAGCTGCCCCGGAACAGTCAGACAGATGATGGTTCCAACAAGCATGATCACACCACTCATACAAAGTGTAACATAGTAGATTTTTTTGACACGTTTATGCTCTCCGGCACCGTAATTATACCCGATCACAGGACGCATTCCCTGTACGATCCCGCTCGCCGGAAGATAGAGAAATGTCTGCAGTTTATAGTAGATTCCAAGGATCACAACATAACTCTGAGAGTAGGCAGCAAGAAGTCCGTTCAATGCAGAAACAAGCACAGATGGAAGCGCAAGATTCAGTGCTCCCGGAATGCCAACAGAGTATAATCTTGCGATCAGAGCTTTGTCCGGATGTAAATATTTCCGGCTTAATCTGACCTGGAGAGGCTGTATTTTGTAGACGATCAAATAGAAAACAAGATTGAATACCTGCCCCAGACCAGTTGCGATCGCAGCACCTTCAATCCCCATTGCAGGGAACGGTCCGATACCAAAGATCAGCAGCGGATCAAGTATAATATTGGAAACACAGCCGACCATAAGCCCGATCATAGTAACCTTCATCTTGCCCACACCCTGGAAGATTTTTTCGTAGGAAAGGTTAGTAGTGTTTATAGTTGCAAACAGAAAAACGATCGTGGAATACCGGATTCCAAGGTCGATAACATCTGCGTCAGAAGTAAAAAGCACCAGAAATCCCGGCATCACAAGGATGCATCCGATTGTCAGAAGAACACCGTGCAGGGCAGATAATGCAAGCCCATGAGTCGCTGCTTTGCTGGCAGTTTCTTTGTTTCCGGCACCAAGACAGATCGCGATCTGAGCACTGATCCCGATCCCAAATCCGATCGCGATCGCATTCGCAAAGTTCTGGATCGGATAGACAAGCGACAGCGCAGTCATCGCATTTTCACTGATCTGTGCCACGAAAAAGCTGTCCACAATGTTGTACAGAGAATTCACAAGCATAGAGATCACCATAGGCAGAGCCATCGACAAAATCAGCGGGAAAACCGGTTTTTCTTTCATAAATGTGTCATTCATAATAAGCCTCCTTTATAAAATTTAAAACATAAAAAACGCCGCACAATCACCCCGAAGGATAATTGTGTGGCGAAAAATGGTTTAGCCAGAAAAATCCACACTATGTTTTGGACGAAAGAATTGTAGCATGAGAACCAGAAAAACGTCAATAGCAGATTTGTTAAATCTCCAGATCATCCGCATTTGCCATATACGTCTGCGTATAAAGCACGACCATATCGCCCTTTGGGACAAGGACCCTGTGATTTCGCTGGATCACGGCGATGATAATACGCTCTGGCATGTTCAGTTCCATGATCCTGTGATTCACCCATTGATCATTTTCGGTGAGGCGGATGCGGATAAAATGCACATCTTCTTCCTGACCATATTCCCCGATCCGTTTAAGTCTCGAATACTGGTCGACAAATCCTGCAGAAATGATACCGGTGGGGATCGCAACCATGCCGACACCAAGAAATGCAATAAAAATACCAAAAATCTTACCGATCGTGGTGACAGGATAAATATCACCATAGCCTACAGTGAGCAGGGTGGAAGCAGCCCACCAGATCCCGGAAAATGCATTCGTAAAAACCTCCGGCTGCGCCCGGTTTCCCAGACTGTATTCATTATGCAAAATTCCTCCCATTACTTGAAAATATTGTACCGGAAACCAGGAAATGCGTCAACGGTACAGACAGTTTCAGACAGAAAAACATTCAAAAACCGTGTAGAATATCACGTTTTTTGTACATAACCGTAAACATATACCAGTCCTTCTTGTGGTACATACTTCAATGTGCTACACTCAAAAAGTGCCAAAAATAATCACAGAAAAAGTGATATTGTTATAAGGAAAAAAGGCACTTAGAGGAGAAAAAATATGAAAACACTGCTGACACTGCAGCTCACGATCTTTATTCTGGTAGCTGTAGGATTTTTAATGAAAAAGATACATATCATCGGTCCGCAGGGGCAGAAGAACATCAATGATCTGGTCATCTATCTGATCCTGCCATGCAACATCCTCCATGCATTTACCCAGAGTGCAACGGATGGAGATTTCAGCAATTATCTGGCGATTCTTTTTATCTCGATCGGTATTCAGGTATTCTGTGTTATCTATGGAAAAGTCATGTTCCGAAAAGAATCCGAAGACCGTCGGAAGTGCCTGCAGTACGGAACTATCTGCTCAAACGCAGGATTTCTTGGAAACCCGATCGCGGAAGGCGTTTACGGAATAGAAGGACTGGTTCTCGCCAGCGTGTACCTGATCCCGCAGAGAATCATGATGTGGTCTTCCGGTCTGGCTGTTTTTTCCGGAAGCAGTGATAAGATGAAAACGGTGAAAAAAGTCGTCACACATCCATGCATTCTGGCATGTGTACTTGGAATGATCCTGATGATCACAGGATTTCCAATCCCGCCAGGACTCGACGGTGCGGTGACTGCTGTCGGAAACTGTAATACGGCAATGTCGATGATGGTCATTGGAATGATCCTTGCAGATATCAATCTCAAAGATTTCTGGGACTGGACAGTTGTGAAATACACAGTTCACAGACTTATTATCATTCCGGCGATCGTTTATATCGTCTGCCGTTTCCTGCCTCTGAGCAAAACGGTCCTGGGACTGTGTGTACTCCTTGCAGCAATGCCGGCAGGTGCAACGACCAGTATCCTCGCAGAAAAATACCAGGTCGATTCTCCATTTGCGACAAAAATGGTCATCTTCTCAACCTTGTTATCCCTTCCGACTATCTGTCTGTGGAGCATTTTTCTCCAGTAAAAACATATTTGTCAAATTTCTGACAAAACATCCCCCCTCCCGGCTTGTAGGAGGGGTGTTTTTTTTATATACTAAAAAAATAACATTTTATACGGAAAAGAGAACAAATCATGAGCGATCTTAAAAACGAAATCCATGACTACTGGACCAACCGGGCCAGAGGTTATTCAGAATATAATCAGCAGGAAATGGCAGATGCCAGACAGACCATGTGGAGGGCGAAACTCCTCGATCTACTGGGAAAACAGTTCCCGGAGCGTGAACCAAAAGAGATTAAAATCCTTGATGTCGGAACCGGCCCGGGATTTTTTGCAATCCTTCTCGCAGAAGCCGGCTATCAGGTGACGGCGATCGACTATACAGAAGAAATGCTCAAGGAAGCACAGCAGAATGCCGGTGGATTAGCGGAGTGTATTGTGTGGAAAACCGGCGACGCACAGGCTCTTGATGTGGAAAACAACAGCTTTGATGCCATTGTAACCAGAAATGTAACATGGAATCTTCCACGCCCGGACCTCGCATATAAAGAATGGCTGCGTGTGCTCAAACCAGGCGGTATGCTTTATAACTTTGATGCAGACTGGTACGGTCATCTTTATAATGAAGAAAAGCGAAACAGCTATGAGAAAGACCGGAAGCAGACAGAAGAACAAAACGTGGAGGACTATTACAGCGAAACTGACATCGAAAAGATGGAAGAGATTGCCCGCCAGGTTCCATTAAGTCGTCTGGAACGTCCGAAGTGGGATATCGAAACTATGCAGAAAACAGGATTTCTTGATGTTTCCTGCGATGAAGCGGTCTGGAAAGAAGTCTGGACAGAAGAAGAGATCATCAATAACAGCACTTCTCCGATCTTCCTCCTGACAGGAAGAAAGAGAGATTCTTTTAATCTCAAAAATATAACAGTGGAGCCGGGTGAGAAGTGGAATGGAGAATTAAAACTTGCAAACGGCGAGATCAAACTTCCGGCGACTGTCCTGCACGGACATGGTACAGGAAAAACCATGCTGATCACAGCAGGTGTTCATGCCGGAGAATATGTCGGGATCCAGGCAGCGATCGAATTGTCCCAGAAACTCAAAATTGAAAAAGTAACAGGCACGATCATCATTGTCAAAGTCATGAACCGACCTGCATTTGAGGCACGTAACGGCAGTATGGGACTGACTGATGACAAAAACCTCAACCGCGAATTTCCGGGAGACCCGCAGGGAACAGAAATGGAGCGCCTTGCATGGGCAGTGTCTCAGGAACTTCAGCCGGTGACAGATTATTACATCGATCTCCACAGTGGAGATGACTATGAGAAATTAACACCGTATGTCTATTATGCAGGAATGGCAGCAGAAGAAGTTGTCGCAGAATCCCGTAAAATGGCAGAACAGGTCGATGTTCCATACATGGTAAAATCCAACGTGGCGTCCGGCGGTTCCTACAACTATGCGGCTTCACAGGGAATTCCGAGTATTCTGATTGAACGTGGCGGAATGGGCGACTGGAATTACGAAGAAGTCCGCTCTACCAGAAGAGATGTCCGCAATATCCTGTGCCATATGGGAATCTATCAGGGAATCAAGGATTTCAGGACATACTATCCGCTGGATGTGGCAGATGTCCGCTATCAGGATGCAGAGGAAAGCGGTCTCTGGTATCCGTTCAAAAAAGTCGGCGACATGATCCAGGAAGGCGATATCCTCGGAGAAGTCCGTGACTATGAGGGAAAAGTCAAAGAAGTCAGCATCGCAGAGTTCGACGGCGTTCTTCTCTATCAGTGCGGCACGCTGCAGGTACTTGGCAATGGACCGATGGTCACCTACGGAAGAATCGTGAGCCGCTACGACGAGCGCAAGGAAAAAATCGTAAAATACTGGGAAAAACGAAGCAACAGTTTTCTGGAGCAGAGAAGACAGGAACTTCACAGCACCATGGCAGAACGCTGGATGAAAGAAATCAATACACAGCTTCCGGAGGGAAAAAATCTCAAGATTCTCGATGTGGGCTGTGGAGCAGGATTTTTCACTATCCTTCTTGCAAAAGCAGGCCATCAGGTGACTGGAATCGACCTGACACCGGATATGATCAAAAACGCCCGCATCCTTGCAGAAGAAGAGGGCGTAAATTGCGAATTTACAGTTATGGATGCAGAGAATCCGGAATTCCCGGATGACACCTTTGATGTGATCATTTCCAGAAATCTGACCTGGACATTGCCGCATGTGCGTCACGCATATCAGGAGTGGCTTCGCGTCCTCAAAAAAGGCGGTGTACTGCTCAATTTTGATGCAAACTACGGAATCACAGACTTCTCAAATGTGGAAGACCTTCCGGAAAATCATGCACATAACACACTCGGAAATGACATGATGCGCGAGTGCGAGGAGATCAAACGTCAGCTTCCGATCAGTTCCTACAGCCGTCCGGCGTGGGATCTGGAAACCCTGGGATCTATGGATCTTAAAGATTTCCGGGTAGACTTAGGAATCAGCAGCAGGATCTATCTTGAAAAAGACGAATTTTATAATCCGACTCCGCTGTTTATGCTGCGGACAGTTAAATAATGGGCAGGCAGCTACACAGACTATAAGAATATGCGGAGAATCATATGGATTTAAAACAATTACAATATTTTGTGGCATGTGCCCAGGCAGGGTCTTTCAGTGATGCGGCGAAGATCCTCTATTCGACACAGCCCAGTGTGAGCAAGGTGATCAAGGCACTGGAAGACACTCTTGGAATGCAGCTTTTTGAGCGCCTTCCGAGAGGAATCCGACTGACAGTGCAGGGACAGAAAGTCTATCACTATGCATGTAAGATCACAAATGAGATGAATGTTCTGGAGAATATGGCTTTGGGAGGCATGACAAAATGGATTCGTATTTCGCTGAATCCAAGTTCCTGGTTTGCCAATCAGTTTGTAGATTTTTATAATGAAACCTATGAAAAAAACTATCACTTTCAGATCACAACAGCAGGCGTACGGAGTGTTATGGAACGTGTCCGTGACTACATGGATGACATTGGATTTGTTTATATCCTGAGTCAGCAAAAGGAGAACTTCCTGCACGAGCTGACCAAAAATAAACTACAGTTTTTTACAATGTATGAAACAGATGTAGTCCTTTATTCAGGGCGGAAGACAGAAATTTATGCTTCCAGAAAGGATAAAGCAGAGCTTGCAGATCTGGAAGGAATCCGTTTTATCCAGAATTATCAGGATGAATTTTTTGATATCGGAGCTGCACGGGAAGATGCATTCCAGTGGAAAGATCTTGATATTTCTGTGCTGACCAACAGTGACTACATTATGGAAAAAATGCTCAGGAACAGCCGGGTTGCAAATGTAAGCGGCAGTTATCTTTCCGAGAACAAAACAGGTACTACGCCGGGAATCCCGCTGAATATGGGTGACAGTAAGGTTATTTTTGGCTATATGCTCCACAAAGGCGAAAAAATTGATGAAAGTATGCAGGAATTTCTCGACTTTCTGGTAAGCAGACTTCCCAAAAGTTAATTCCGACTCATTCCAGAACAGCCGAAAGGTATTCGAACTACGAATAGCACATAACCCTCCCACGGGGTTGTGTGCTTTTTTGACATCTGATAGACTTTATCTGACGAATTACTATGCGGATATTTTGTCTGATGATTTACAGACACAAAAGGAGAATTCATGATTAAATACATTTTTAAAAGACTTCTTCAGCTGATCCCGATTCTAATTGGGATCACTTTTTTGTCTTTTGCCATGATGCGTTTGGCGGGCGGTGATGCGGTAACGTATATGTATGAGAATGCCGGTTCAGCAGTTTCACAGGAAGTCATTGATGAGACGCGGAAGGAATATGGTCTGGATCAGCCATTTCTTATTCAGTATGCGAAATGGTTTGCAGGAATGGCAACCGGAGACATGGGCAAGAGCTACGTATCCAAACGAGATGTTTATGAAACATTTGTAGAAAAACTTCCGGCAACGATCATGCTGACCGTATCTTCTATATTGCTGACAATGCTGATCGCAATTCCACTCGGAATTCTCTCAGCAGTAAAACATAATAAATGGAGCGATTACCTGATACGCTTCTTAAGTTTTATCGGGAATTCCATGCCGAACTTTTTTGCAGCACTGGTGCTGATGTACTTTTTCTCCATCAGACTGGGATGGTTTCCGGTCATTACCAGTGACAATATAGCATTAAGCCTTGTCCTGCCAACTCTGACCCTTGCGATATCTATGGCATCCAAGTATACCAGACAGGTAAGGGCAACGATCCTTGAAGAACTGAATAAGGACTATGTAGCCGGAGCAAGGGCAAGAGGGGTGAGAGGCAGTGTGATCATCTGGAAGAATGTGATGAAATCTTCCATGCTGACGATCATTACTCTGCTGGCTTTATCAATAGGAAGTCTTCTGGGAGGAACTACGATCGTTGAGACTATTTTTATGTGGGATGGTGTTGGCAAAATGGCAGTAGATGCCATTACCATGAGAGATTACCCGATCATTCAGGCATATGTAGCCTGGATGGCAATCATTTATGTGGTTGTAAACCTGATCACGGATATCATTTATCACTATCTGGATCCTCGAGTAAGATTAGGAGGTGACAGAGCATGACGCAGAAAAAGAAACAGATATCTGTCCGAAAACAGAAAATAAAGAAAAATCATATCAGAGAAAAGCTGATCTTTTTTACTATACTGGCGATGGTTTTACTTGTTGTCGCAGCCTTTGCACGGAAGCTCTGTCCGTATGATCCGGATGTACAGGATCTTCTGCTGGCACAGAAACCGCCAAGTGCAGAACATATACTGGGTACAGACCGCTACGGAAGAGACATGTTTTCGCGTGTACTGGTAGGAAGTACGACCAGTATTTATGCGACACTGCTTCTGGTGGCGATCGTCACGATACTTGGAACGGTGATCGGCATCATCTGCGGGTGGTGTGGAGGAATCGTAGATACTGTGCTGATGCGTATATCAGATCTGTTTCTTGCGTTCCCAAGCCTTGTTTTTGCCCTCGCAGTAGCTGGTGTACTTGGCGGTGGCATCCAGAATGCAATCATAGCACTGGCCGTCATCGGATGGCCGAAGTTTGCCAGACTTGCCAGAGGACTGACTCTTGCACAGAAAGATTCACCATATCTGATGGCGGTGAGACTTTCGGGAAGCAGCACACTGAAAATTATGTTTAAACATATTTTACCGAATATTGCAGGTCCGATACTGGTTACCGCTGTTCTTGATATCGGAACTATGATGATGGAACTTGCAGGACTGTCCTTCCTCGGACTTGGCGTACAGCCTCCGATGGCAGAGTGGGGAAGCATGATTAATGATGGAAGGAGTATGCTTCAGATCTCACCATGGATGGTACTTGCACCGGGACTTGCCATATTTATAACCGTTATGATCTTTAATCTTCTCGGGGATACACTCAGAGATTTTATGGATCCAAAAGAAAGAGCAAAGAAATAAGAGAATAAAGAAAGGAAACAACGATTATGAAGAAGAAATTACTTGCAGCAATTCTGACAGGAGCAATGCTTGTAGCAGGAATGTCTACAACCGTATGGGCTGACGGTGAAAAGGCTTTTGTTTATGGAACAACCGGATACAGCGAGGAAATGGGAGATGCGGGATTAAACCCACATGACAACTATTCAGGCTGGAGTGCACTTCGTTATGGCGTTGGCGAAACTCTGTTCAAATATAATGACAACATGGAAGTAGAGCCATGGCTTGCAACTGATTATGAATTTGTGGATGATACAACTGTAAAGATCACACTTCGTGACGGAGTACAGTTTTCCAGTGGACGTACCATGGATGCGGAAGCAGTCAAGGAATGTCTGGAAGATCTGATCGCAGTTCATGACCGTGCACCTTATGACCTCAAGATCGATTATATTGATGCAGATGGTCTGACACTTACTATTTATACCACAGAACCATGTCCAGCGATCATTAATTATCTTGGTGATCCATATGGTGCGATCATTGACATGGATTATGGAATCCAGGGAGAAGGCGGATCTGCCAATGTGGCCGGAACTGGCCCATATATTGCAGAGAACGTCACTCCAACCCAGATCGATCTGGTAAAAAACGATAACTACTGGGGCGGTGAAGTGAAAGTAGATAAAGTTACAGTCAAATCTTTTGCAGACGGAAGTGCACTGACCGCAGCCCTGCAGACAGGTGATATTCAGGGTACTTATGGACTCCAGTATGACAACTATGCATTATTTGAAAATAATTCAGATTACATGATTAATTCCTGTGCGACCAGCCGATGCTTCTTTGGTCAGTTCAATATGGATTCAGAGATCATGAAAGACCAGAACGTGCGTAAAGCTGTTGAGATGGGAATCGACAAAGACGGATTCTGCTCTGTCATCATGGAAGGACGTGGAGTTCCGGCAAAGACAGCTTTCCCAAGCGGCTTTTCTTATGGAAATGATGCAGTAGAAACGGTTTCCTATGACCCGGAAGGCGCTAAGAAACTTCTCGAAGAATCAGGATGGACAGATACTGATGGTGATGGATATGTAGATAAAGATGGACAGAAACTCAGCATTAACTGGCTGACTTACCCAACCCGCCTGGAACAGCCGAAACTTGCAGAGTATGCACAGGCTACGCTGAAAGATATCGGAATTGATGTGGTTGTAAATAATACTTCGGATCATATGACAATTGCCAAGAGTGGAGATTTTGATGTATATGTAAGTTCTACAACCACAGCACCGACCGGAGATCCGGAATACTTCTTTACCAGTACAGTTACAGGTGCCAAGAACTATGGAAACTATCAGAATGAAGAAGTAACAAAACTGACAGATCAGCTTCATCAGAGCTTTGATAAGGATGAAAGAGCCAAACTTGCAGTAGAACTTCAGCAGGATATTCTGGATGACGATGCATTCTTCTTTGTATCTCATCTGAATATGGGAATCGTAACCAAGTCAAATGTTACAGGAATGGCAGCACATCCATGCGATTACTATGAGATCACTGCTGACCTGGATGTAGAATAAAATTATTGCTTCTGCTTGCAGCAGCAATTTTTGAGGAGAAAATAAATTATGGATTCTTTGCTTCGTGTAGAGCATGTGACAATTTCTTATAATGGAAAACCAACGGTTGAGGATGTCAGCTTTGAATTAAAGCAGGGCGAAATCCTTGGAATCGTGGGCGAGTCCGGAAGCGGCAAAAGTACGATCATCAAGGCAATCATGGGGATTCTGGGAGAAGAAGGTCTGGTTACAAGAGGTGATATCTGGTACAAAGGTGAGAACCTTACAGACATGAGTGAAAAAAAACTCCGTAAGCTTCTGGGAACAGAGATCGGAATGGTATTTCAGGACTGTAAAACTGCATTGTGTCCCGTTCGGACAATTGGAGCACAGATACATGAGGCAGTATCCGAACATGAGAAAGTCAGCAAAAAGGAAATCCGGGAACGTGCCGGAGAGATCATGAAGAAGATAGGTCTGGATGACAGTGACCGTGTGCTGGACAGTTATCCGTTTGAACTCTCCGGTGGAATGAACCAGAGAGTGGGGATCTGTACAGCCATGATCATGCATCCGAATCTGCTTCTGGCAGATGAACCGACCAGTGCTCTGGATGTGACCGTTCAGAAACAGGTAGTAGAGGAACTTCTGCTTATGCGTAAAGAATACAATACCGCGATGATTCTTGTAACACATAATATCGGTGTTGTAAGGCTGATGGCAGACAGAATACTGGTACTTCAGAATGGACAGGCAAGGGAGTATGGAGAAACTGAGACTGTTCTGGATCATCCGAAAGATCCGTATACAAAGAAACTGATGAGTTCCGTGCTTCATCTGAAACGGAACAGAAATCAGGAGGTACAGTAAAATGACAGACATTATCCTGAAAGCAGACCATCTCAAAAAAGTATTTATATCAGGGAAAAAATCCATGACCGCTGTGGATGATGTAAGCTTTGAACTGGAACGTGGAGAATGCCTTGGAATTGTAGGAGAGTCCGGATCTGGCAAAAGTACGATTGCCAAGATGATCACACATCTGGAAAGTATCACAGAGGGACAGGTCTTTCTTAAGGGAAAGGACATCACTCATGCCAGAGGCAAAGATTTGAGAGAAACATATCAGAATATCCAGATGGTTTTTCAGATGCCGATGGAATCTTTTGACCCAAGATGCACTTTAGGCGACGGAATTGGGGAAAGTCTCCGGAATATGGGGATAAATCGTGCAGAAACACGGAAACGTGTGGAAAACCTTCTTGAAAGATGCGGTCTTTCTAAAGAATATGCTGACCGTTATCCTCACCAGGTCAGCGGGGGGCAGTGCCAGAGAGCGGCGATTGCCAGAGCTCTCGCAGTAGATCCGGAAATCCTGATCTGCGATGAAGCAACCAGTGCATTGGATGTAACCGTGCAGAAACAGATTCTGGAACTTCTGATCGAACTGAAAGAGAAGGAGAATCTGTCGTTTATCCTGATCTGTCACGATCTTGCACTGGTGCAGGCATTCTGTGACAAAGTGCTGGTGCTCTATCATGGAAAGACAGTAGAATACGGAACCCCAGATGATATCATCAATCATCCGAAGATGGACTATACAAAAAACTTAATAGATTCAGTTTTATAAAATTAACAGCATAATAATCAACGACAATAACCGGAGGGCAGGAATTATGGTAGTAAATGTTTTTCTGTTTGATGATTTTGAAGTGATGGATGCGTTTGGCCCGGTGCAGATCTTTGGATGTGTACCGGAGCATTTTTATATACGCTTTATTTCACTGCGCGGAGGACTGATCACCGGAAAGCAGGGAATAAAAGTATGGACCGAACCATTAAATCCTATCGAGATTGAGGATATATTTTTGATTCCAGGAGGAAAGGGCGTCAAGAGCTTTCTGCATACAGAAGGAGATAAGGGACAGCAGATGTTAAAACAGGCCGTAGAAGAAGCATCTTTTTGTGTGATGGTTCAGAATGCTTCTGCAATGCTTGTGAGAACAGGGCTTCTGTTCCATAGGCAGGTGGCAGATTATGCATATGATGAAAACTGGAAGCGGATGTTTACAGTGGGAATCAATTACATCAGTAGAGAGAACTGGATTTCGGACGGGAAATATTATTCCAGCAGTACGACAACAGCGGCAATGGACATGGCACTGGGGCTGATCAGTGATATGCTGGATATTGATATCGCTGAAAAAATTGCAGAAGAAATAGGATATGAATGGGACAGTAGCCTGCACATATGAAAAACAATCACTTATCCATAACAGATAAGAATATCTCCATATCCCCCAGGGTAGGTTGCTGACGCTTTAATGTGGTGCTACAATACAGTTAATTATGAGGCGCGCACCAAATAAAATAAAGTTTTCACAGGGAAAGGAAGTATATCTATGCATATACCTGAGAACTATTTAAGTCCGTCGACATGTGCTGTAATGACAGCCGCCATGGTTCCGGTCTGGGGATATTCAATCAACAAAGTAAGAACAGAAATACCAAAGGCCAGGATGCCGCTTCTTGGTATCGGTGCTGCCTTTTCATTTCTTGGAATGATGTTTAATGTGCCACTTCCGGGAGGCACTACAGGACATGCAGTAGGTGGAACTCTTATTGCAATCCTTACAGGCAGTCCGGCAGCCGGATGTATATCCGTTTCTATTGCGCTGCTGATACAGGCACTGCTTTTTGGGGATGGAGGAATCCTTGCATTTGGAGCAAACTGTTTCAATATGGCGTTTGTATTGCCGTACCTGGGATTTTTCCTGTATAAGCTGCTTCTGAAAAAAACGGGTATGCGTAAGCTCAGTGCCGCGATTGGTGCATATATAGGAATCAATGCAGCAGCATTCTGTGCCGCTGTAGAATTTGGAATTCAGCCATTACTGTTTAAGAATGCGGCAGGTCAGGCTCTTTATTGTCCATATCCTTTAAGCGTGTCCATACCGGCAATGATGATTGGACATATTACTTTGTTTGGACTGGCAGAGATTGTACTGACTGTAGTGGTACTGACATTTGTAGAGAAGGTTTCACCATCCGCTCTGGATGCAGTTCCGAATAAAACTTCATTTAAACCTTTGTATATACTGATTGCGATACTTATCGTCCTGACACCGATCGGTCTTCTTGCGACAGGCACTGCCTGGGGCGAATGGGGCGTTGATGAAATGTCAACACTTGTCAGTGGCGGCGCACAATTGGGATACACTCCGGCAGGAATGGAAAGCGGATTTGAACTTTCGACATTGTTCCCGGATTATTCCATGGCAGGTATGCCGGAATGGACAGGATATATTCTGTCGGCAGTTGTCGGTGTGGCACTTCTGGTGATTTTCTTTAAGATCATTTCTTCACTTATGAAAGACAAAGTTGATTTCAAAAAGAAAGCGGCATAATGATGGATAATTACAGAACAGAAAAAACAGAGATTCCAGACTGGATGTGCAGGCAGGAAGAGTATAACCCCTCTGCAGACAAAGAAGCTTTTCTTACCAGAAGCACAAAATCTGTTTTGTCTGTGCTGGCAAGACTCAGATTTGATGAAGGGAAGGATGGCAGATTTTCTGCCACTCCTTCTCTTAAATTGTTTTATACGGTACTTTATATTATTCTTACCGCATGTTCGGGAAATTATCTGTTTGTACTGATCATGTGTGTTGCTGTAACGGTCAGACTGGCCTTTTTCTCAGCATCTGCTATCCGACAGATATTAAGCGGAACAGCAGGATCAGTTATGATTTCGATATTTCTTCTTTTGCCGGCGGTTTTTATGGGGAATCCTCAGACTCTGGCAAACATTACAGCGAGAGTATACGTATCGGTAACATTGGTCGGTATTTTGTCAGCAGGGACTTCGTGGAATAAACTCACAGCCGGCATGAGAACTTTTCATGTACCATCGTTGTTTATTTTTACTCTGGATATTACACTGAAATATATTTCAGTTCTGGGTGAGATATGTGTGGAGATTTTACGGTCCGTCAGCCTGAGATCTGTGGGAAAAAATCCGGACAAGGCAAAATCTTTTTCCGGCATTCTTGGAATTACCTTTCTCAAATCCAGCGAAATGGCAGAAGAAATGTATGCATCCATGTGCTGCAGGGGATTCACCGGAGAATATCAGTCAAAACAGAAATACAGAGTGTGTCCGTACGACATTGTACATATTTTGATCATGGCAGGGTGCGTGGCACTGTTTATTCACCTGAACTGAATGAACAGTAACGTTTACGATACATCTGTTTCATAAAGACATAAAGGCAGCAGGAGAGAGGATAAAGGTAGACAATTATGATCACACTGGAAAAAGTTTGCTTCGCATATGAGCATGAGGTGGCACTAAGATATGTGAATCTCCAGATTGAAAAAGGCGATTCTGTGGTTATTCAGGGACCAAACGGATGTGGGAAATCCACGCTTATCAGGTTATTGAATGGAATTATATATCCTTCTGAGGGACATTATTTTTATAATGATCATGAAATTACAGAAAAAGCATTGAAAGACAGACAGTTTGCAAAGTGGTTCCATCAGCAGATGGGATATGTGTTTCAGAATGCAGATACACAGCTGTTCTGCGGAAGCGTGGAAGAAGAAATTGCATTTGGCCCTGTTCAGATGGGACTGTCAGAAACTGAAATCAGGCAAAGAACAGAAGACTGTCTGCAGTTGTTTGGAATAGAAAAACTCAGAGAAAGACCGCCGTATCATCTGAGCGGAGGTGAGAAACGCAAAGTTTCGCTTGCCTGTATTCTTTCACTAAATCCGGAAGTGCTGATATTGGATGAACCGCTTGCCGGTCTGGACGAGAAAACACAGGACATGCTGCTGGAATTTCTGAAGAATTTTCACAGGGCAGGAAAGACATTGATTACTATCACACATAATCGACATCTTGCAGAAACGATCGGAAGCAGATTTGCGGTTATGAATGAAGACCATGAATTAAAAATGATATAAATATAAAAAAAGTACTTCCCGCGGATTAGAAGTACTTTTTTTATTATGGGTTAACTGGTGCCTTAAGGGTGGAGGTCTGTGCACCTTTATTTGATAAAATAACACAGTTCTTTGTGTTGACTATATTTTAACAAAACGCAGTGTAAAAACAAGCCTCCCAGGGGGATGTAAAGCCATGAAAAAAACAGTATGATCCATGCGATATATGAATATGTCAATATCCCCCAGGGGCGGTTATATATGACCGAAATTGATGGTATACTGATAGAACTTGTTATGCATAATAAATAAAAATAAACCATAAAACTGTTGATAGACACAGCGTTATGCATAAATAAGAACAAAAGGAGGAAATGAGACAATGAAGAGAAAATTACTGGCAATTATGATGGCGGTCTGTGTGACAGCATCCTTTGCAGGAGGATCTGCAACTGTATTTGCGGCACAGGAAGAAAGCACAGCGAAAGATGAAGTAATCGTAACCATGCCGACAACATCTGAGCCGGAGTCCGGTTTTGACCCGGCATATGGATGGGGCGCAGGAGAGCATGTGCATGAGCCACTGATCCAGAGCACACTTACTACTACAAACACAGATCTTTCTATCGGTATGGACCTGGCGACAGATTATTCTGTGAGCGATGATGGACTTACCTGGACTGTTAAGATCCGGGATGATGTCAAATTTACAGACGGTGAAGCTCTGACAGCATCCGATGTGGCATTTACATACAACAACTGCCGCGATAACAGTTCCGTCAATGATTTTTCCATGCTGAAAGAAGCAGTGGCTGTGGATGATACAACGGTTGAATTTCACATGAACACACCATTTGCAGTCTGGCCATATACAATGGCAATTGTGGGAATCGTTCCGGAACATGCTTATGATGAGAATTACGGACAGGATCCGATCGGTTCCGGACGTTATATCATGAAACAGTGGGACAAAGGACAGCAGGTTATTTTTGAGGCGAATCCGGACTACTACGGCGAAGCACCAAAAATGAAAAAAGTAACCGTTCTTTTCATGGAAGAAGATGCAGCACTGGCAGCAGCTCAGTCCGGCACGGTAGACGTGGCACATACGGCGGCATCTTATTCAGATATGACGGTTGATGGATATGATCTATTCAGCGTGCAGACAGTAGATAACCGCGGATTCAACCTTCCGGCAACTGCAGCAGAGGAAATTGACGGAGTAACTTATGGAAATGACTTCACCAGCGATGTGGAAGTAAGACGTGCGATCAATATCGGCATTGACCGTGAAGAAATGATCCAGAATGTCCTGAATGGTTACGGAACCCCGGCATACAGCGTGTGCGATAAAATGCCATGGTATAACGAGGAAGCAGAAGTAGAATACGATCTGGATAAAGCAAAAGAAATTCTTGAAACAGCAGGATGGGCAGAAGGTGATGACGGAATCCGTGAAAAAGACGGCGTACGTGCGGAATTTACCATGCTGTATCCGGCATCCGATTCTGTTCGCCAGGCACTGGCAGAAGACAGCAAGAATCAGCTTGCCGAACTTGGAATTGAAGTGTCAACAGAGGGCGTTGACTGGGATACTGCCTACACAAGAGCAGAGTCTGAGCCACTTGTATGGGGATGGGGCGCACATACACCAATGGAGCTGTACAACATCTATCATACAATGAGCGAGACCGGCCTTGCAGAGTACTCTCCATATGCGAACGAAACCGTAGACAAATATATGGATGAAGCTCTGAAATCCAGTGATTTGGAAGCATCGTATGACCTTTGGAAAAAAGCCCAGTGGGACGGAGAGAGCGGAATTACGCAGGAGGGAGATATCCCGTGGATCTGGCTCTGCAATATCGATCATCTGTACTTTGTAAAAGACGGACTCAAAGTAGCTGACCAGAAGATCCATCCACACGGACATGGCTGGTCTATCGTAAATAACGTAGATCAGTGGTCATGGGAGTAACAGATCTTGAATAATTCAAAAGCAAAATTTATCTTAAAAAATTTCATTAAAGTGCTGCTTCTGCTGTTTGCGGTCAGTGTTGCTGCTTTTGCACTTATGACAGCTTCTCCGATCGATCCTCTGAAAGCGAACGTCGGACAGGCTGCGCTTGGAAGCATGAGTCAGGAACAGATCGCAAAACTTGAAGAATACTGGGGCGTGGGACAGCCGCCCCTGCAGCGCTACATTGCATGGTTCAGAGATTTTGTGAGGGGAGATATGGGAATATCTCTCCTTTATCGACAGAAGGTAACGACAGTGATCGCCGTAAAACTTGGAAATTCCCTGTTTCTGATGATCATTGCATGGATTTTGTCAGGACTGATTGGTTTTTTGCTGGGCTCACTTGCAGGGATGAACCGTGGAAAACCGATTGATAAGATCATCAAAGGATACTGTCTGGTGATCTCCAGTACCCCGGCATTCTGGATTGCTATGCTGTTGCTTATCATTTTTGGAGTATGGCTCAAAATACTTCCGATAGGATTAAGTGTACCGATTGGAGTTGAGGCAAGCGGAGTGACTTTTTTTGACCGTGTGCGTCATGCAATCCTTCCGGCGGTGACACTTTCCATCACAGGAATATCCAATATTGCCATGCATACCAGAGAAAAAATGATCGACATCTGTGACAGCGATTACGTGCTTTTTGCAAAAGCAAGAGGAGAGAGTAACTGGCAGATATTCAAAAACCATGGTTTCCGCAATGTCCTTGGCCCGGCAGTGACACTTCAGTTTGCTTCGATCAGCGAGATATTTGGCGGCTCAGTGCTTGTGGAGCAGGTTTTTTCCTATCCGGGACTTGGACAGGCAGCGGTCAGTGCAGGTCTTGGAAGTGATATGCCGCTTCTGATGGCGATCACGATCATAAGTGCACTGTTTGTGTTTGGAGGAAACTTTATAGCCAATATTCTGTACGGAGTCATCGACCCGCGGATCCGAAGAGGGGGTGCGGGAAGATGAAAAACAGATGGAACCGCAGAAAAACTCTGGTACTCTGGCTTGTTATCGCCGTGGTGTTTCTTATAGCAGTCTGTATCAGCGGCCTGTTCTGCGAAGATGCAGCAAGGGCAACAGATTTTTCCAGAAAAAATCTTGCACCCTGCCTGAAATATCCGTTTGGTACAGACTGGCTTGGAAGAGATATGTTTGCACGGACAGTCAGGGGACTTTCTATCAGTATCATCATAGGAGTATGTGCAGCTACGTTCAGCGCGGTCATGGCATTTATTCTTGGAGTTGTATCTGCAACAATGGGAAAAACAGCAGATACCATTGTGACATGGATCATAGACCTGGTCATGGGAATTCCGCATATGCTTCTTCTGATCCTTATCTGCGTTGCATGCGGAAGAGGACTTAAGGGAGTCATTCTTGGAGTTGCACTGACGCACTGGACATCTCTGGCGAGACTGATTAGAGGTGAAGTGCTGCAGCTCAAAGAACAGATTTACATAAAAACAGCCAGAAAACTGGGAAAAAGCAACTTGTATATCGCAATGAAACACATGGTTCCACATCTGCTTCCGCAGTTTATTGTCGGACTTGTCCTTCTTTTTCCGCATGCGATCCTTCATGAATCCAGTATCACTTTTCTTGGGTTCGGGCTGTCAAATGAACAGCCTGCGATCGGAATTATTTTGTCAGAAGCAATGAAATATCTGATCACAGGCAAGTGGTGGCTTGCATTATTTCCGGGAATTATGCTGGTGATCACCGTTGTATGTTTTTATACAACAGGTGAAAATCTCCGCAGGCTGCTGGATCCGGCAAGTGCACACGAATAGGAGAAGAGAATGGAAAGGGAAAAAATTCTGGAAATCAACAACATGAAAATATCTTTTACCCAGTACCAGAAAGGAATACAGCAGACAGAACTGCCTGTGATCAAAGATTTGAGTGTCACGATCCATGCAGGAGAAATGGTGGCAGTAGTCGGTTCTTCCGGTTCGGGCAAAAGTCTGCTGGCACATGGGATCATGGGGATTTTGCCATATAATGCTGAAATGGGTGGAGAAATACGATACTGCGGAGAGCCGCTGACAGAAAAAAACATCCGGAAACTGCGGGGGAAAGAAATCGTTCTGGTCCCGCAGAGTACTTCTTATCTGGATCCATTAATGAAGGTCGGACAGCAGATCTGCAAAGGAAAAAAGAACAAAGAAAAGAAGAAACATCTGGATTCTATTTTTGAACAATATTCTCTGGATAAAAAGGTTCAGGAACAGTATCCGTTTGAACTTTCCGGGGGAATGACCAGGAGAATCATGATCTCTACAGCATTGATCGAGAATCCAAAGCTGGTCATCGCGGATGAACCGACACCCGGGCTGGATCCGAAACTCGCAAAACGTGCAATGGAACATTTTCGCCAGCTTGCGGATATGGGAGCTGCTGTTCTTGTCATTACACATGATCTGGAACTTGCCCTGGAAACGGCAGACAGAGTACAGGTATTTTATGCCGGTTATACGATCGAAGACGCGGCAGTGGATGATTTTAATGAGGAAGAAACTCTTCGACATCCATATACCAGAGCACTCTGGCGTGCGATGCCGAAGCACGGTTTCCAATATATTAACGGGGTACAGCCTTATGTAAAAGATAACCTGCAGGGATGCCCGTTTGCACCACGATGCGACAGGAAATCACAGGAATGTCAGGGCGAGATTCCATGGAAAGCTTCCGGCAGTGGATATGTGAGGTGCATATTATGAGACTTGAAGCAAAAAATCTGTCTTTTAGTTATGATGTAAAAGGCAGACAGATACTGAGACAGTTCAGTTTAAGTGCAGACAGCAGTGAACGTGTAGGAATCATAGCTCCCAGTGGTTTTGGCAAAACAACTCTGTGTAAGATCCTGTCTGGATATGAAGCACCGCAAAGTGGCGAAGTGCTTCTTGATGGCAAACCACTCAGCGAATATGGCGCATACTGTCCGATACAGATGATCTGGCAGCACCCGGAGCAGGCGGTAAATCCAAGACTCCGCATGAAAAATGTAATCGAAGAAGGAGACAGGACAGCACCGGAACTGATCGAAAAGCTGGGAATAGAACCCGACTGGATGAATAGATTTCCGACAGAACTCTCAGGAGGAGAATTACAGCGCTTCTGCATTGCAAGAGCCCTGGGACAGAGAACCCGTTTCCTTCTGGCAGACGAGATCACAACCATGCTGGATCTCATCACCCAGAGCCAGATCTGGCATTTTCTCATCGAAGAAACAGAACGAAGAAATATCGGAATGCTCGTAGTCAGCCACAGCCCGGAACTGATCAAGAAAGTCTGCACAAGAGTAATTGAGTTAGATAAATAGAAGAAACACCAGTTTATAAAGATATAGTATGGAACATCAACACTATGCTTTATAAGCTGGTATTTTTTTAATCCAAACATCAAAGAACTTGTAGGTTTCCAGATGACCTGCCTGGAAAAAATGTACGACTACAATCAGACCCGCCCATCCCAGATGGAAAAACGAGCAGAGCTGATCAAAGAAATGTTCGCAGAAGCAGGAGAAGGCTGTTATATCGAGCCACCGTTTTATGCAAACTGGGGCGGACGGCATGTTCATCTTGGTAATCCCTGCCGTGTCCTTCGAGAACTCAACGACCATGACAGAGAGTATTACTACAGAGATCGTAAGATTGACTGGGTGGGATACATTGAAATAAAAAACAAAAACCACAGAATAGCTGTCAAAAACTGTTCTGTGGTTCATTTTTTAATTTTTTATTTCTTTTTACAAAACTGTTCTGCAATCTGTTTGATCAACTTCAATTGCTCGGAGTTCAGATTCTGAAGGATTTTGATTAATTCATTTATTTCTTTCGGGTAACTCATATGCTGGTTAAAAAAATCTCCAGGAGTGATTTTGAGATAATCACAAATATAGAAAAAGACCTGCATAGATGGATAAGCTTTCTGATTTTCAATTCGATTTATGTAACTGGGATTCTGACCAAGATCAAGGCTCATTTCTCTGGCAGAGATTTCTTCATCCGTTCTTAACTGCGCAAGCCGTGTGCTGAAACTTTCCTTCGTATTCATATCACAAATTCTCCTTTTTGTGACATTTTATATCACTAACTTACTGGAAACAGGATATATAAAACCTGAAATATAAAAAGCAAGATATATAATACTTAATTTTGGAAAAATATGGAATAAAACCAGAGACAAAATTATCTTTGGAAGAGAAATATTGGAGATACTGGTAAGATTAAAGAGCGTTTCGTTCTTGCGTAATGCCAGACTTAAATTAAGTGATATATTACACATAATGACTTAATTATAAAAAACTAAAACACTTGAGACTAAGGAACGGTGATGTTTTGTGAGTATGTATCAGAGCGAGCGTGAGGTGGCAGTGAAAAGGCTGCAGAAGGGGATTTTGGAGAAGAAAACAGAACTTGATAAATTATTGTGGGATGCACTTCTGGCAGGGCAGGGGGAGTTTTTTAATACTTCATCGGGGCTTCCGTTTTCTTATGTTGTGAAGAGAAAGCGAAACGGGGAATACAGTGGAGAACTGCTGGTGTCCCGTAAGGAAAGCAGCAAAACTCTGACTCGAAGTTCTGTGCTTCTGGCGTTTCACAAAGTGATCGATGCAACTCAGATTTGTGATATAGATGGAAAAGCAGAGCTGATCCTGCCGGAATATAAAGGACCGAAGGCGATAGGGCAGATTTTTGGTATTTCTTACATATATAGTATTTTCTGGAAGTTCGAGCTGATCAGAGTTCCGGCGAAAGTGCAGGAGAAGCTGATGGACATTAAGTAAATGCCAGCGGGTCTCTTTAGCTTGTCAGACAAACGCCCAGACAATGGCAGCCGATAAAACGTATGCGGCATTGTCTGGGCATTCTAAATGATTATGTAATTATCTGATAAACAATAACCCTTATTTCAGGATTTCATCCTTCTTCTCAAGCAGTGCTTCACACGCTGCACATGCAGGGCAGTCGCAGTATTTTGCTCCGTTGGATTTGATCTCTTTGGCGTGGATCAGGATGTTTTTTGCACCTTCTTCACCGAAAACTTTGGCACCCATATCGGACTCTGCGAAAGCAATCAGACCGTCGATCGGCATGATGTCTTCTTCAAGTTCTGCTACGAATGTTTTGGCAGCAGCAGCTTCATTTTCGCTGCCGATAGCATCGAGATAATTCTGTGCAGTTTCTTTGACTTCGGCACATGCGGATGGTGCTGCGAGCAGGTCTTCTGTTAATTCACGGATTGTTTTGGACATGATAAAATCTCCCTTCCTATGTTGTATATTGATAACTCTATTATAGCGCGAAATCGACAAAAGGAAAAGCTGAAAAAGTTTAGATAACCTCTTCAGCTCTTTTTAAAGAAAAAAGCAGGCTTCCATAGGAATACTGCTTTACAGATTTAGTATATCAGAGAAAAAGAGAAAATAAATATGAAACGTGCATGTTTATGTTTATATACAAACCAGAAAGCTGCGGAATGCAAAGTTGTTAATTTTTTCTCTTGACAAAAGCTTTTTTTGGATATATACTTTGACAATCAAAATATTCTAAAATCAAAACAAATCAGGAATATGAGGAAACAACTATTATGAATAAAGAACAGACCATAACCGGAGTCATCCGGGGAACGGGAGCCTGTGTCCCTGAGAGAGTTCTGGATAACAATGAGATCGCAGGTTTTGTAGATACCAGTGATAAATGGATCCGGGAACGGACTGGTGTGGAGCGACGGCGCATTGTGGAAAAGGAAACGACAGTTTCCATGGCAGCGGAAGCAGGCCGCCAGGCACTTGAGGAAGCCGGAGTTTCACCGGAAGAAGTAGATATGATTCTGGTGGCAACGGGTTCAGCTGACCGGGTTTTTCCATGTACAGCCTGTCAGGTACAGGAAATACTTGGAGCGGTCAGAGCAGTCGGATTTGATCTCAATGCTGCGTGCAGCGGATTTCTTTTTGCTTATAATACTGCTCAGGCTTATATCTCATCCGGAATCTGCCGGACGATCCTGGTCATAGGAAGTGAGAGTCTTTCCAGACTGGTGGACTGGACGGATCGCGGAACCTGCATCCTGTTTGGAGATGGGGCCGGAGCGGTTCTTCTAAAGGCAGCAGAGGGCAAGAGCTACCGACCGGCGGCACACTCCGATGGAAAAGGCGGACCGGCACTTACCGGACCGGGAGCCGCAGGCAGAATCCGAAGTATTGACAGAGACTGCAAAGAAGCAAAAACAGAATACATTACCATGAATGGCAAGGATGTCTTTCAGTTTGCGGTCCGCAATGTTCCGCAGGTGATACAGGAAGTTTTGAAAGAAAATGAACTTTCTATAGAGGACATTGACTGGTTTGTTCTTCACCAGGCGAATGCGAGGATCGTGGATGCAGTTGCGAGGCGGCTTCGCCTGGATATCGGGAAGTTTCCAATGAACCTTCAGGATTATGGAAATACGTCATCCGCGAGCATTCCGATTTTGCTGAATGAACTGAACCGGAAGGGCGTCTTGAAAAAAGGACAGAAAATCATTCTGGCAGGATTCGGCGCAGGACTTTCATGGGGAGCTAGCGTATTAGAATGGGAAATTGACAGCCGCACAAAGTGGTAAAGCAGTTTACAGATAATCTGAATTTATAAATATAAAAAATGAATTGAAAAAAGGAGAAAACAAAAATGTTAGAAAAAATCATCGAACTTACAGCAGACACTTTAGGAGCAAACGCAGCAGAGATCACTGCAGAGACATCCTTCATGGATGATCTTCATGCAGATTCCCTTGATCTTTTTGAGCTGGCAATGGCACTTGAGGAAGAATTTTCTGTAGAGATTCCAAGTGAAGATCTTGAAAAGATCACAACCGTAGCAGACGCAATGAACTACCTGACAGAGCATCAGGCATAAGAGTCACAGGACAAGAGGATTTTATTATGAAAACAGAGATCACAGAATTATTAGGAATTGAATATCCGGTGATCCAGGGTGGCATGGCATGGGTTGCGGAATGTCATCTGGCAGCAGCTGTATCCAATGCAGGCGGTCTTGGACTGATTGCAGCAGGCGGTGCGCCGGCAGAATGGGTCAGAGAGCAGATCCGTGAGACAAAGAAACTGACAGACAAACCGTTTGGTGTCAATATCATGCTGATGAATCCGGAATCAGAAAAAGTTGCTAAGGTTATCGTGGAGGAAGGCGTCAAAGTCGTTACCACAGGAGCCGGAAGCCCTGAGAAATACATGGCAGACTGGAAAGCAGCCGGAGTCAAAGTTATCCCGGTCGTTGCATCCGTAGCACTTGCAAAACGTATGGAACGCTGCGGTGCAGATGCGGTCGTTGCCGAAGGCTGTGAGGCAGGCGGTCATATCGGAGAGCTTACCACAATGGTACTGGTTCCGCAGGTCGTTGACGCAGTGAAGATTCCGGTGATCGCAGCAGGCGGTATCGCAGATGGCAGAGGAATGGCAGCAGCATTCATGCTTGGCGCAAAAGGAATCCAGATGGGAACCGTTTTTGCAGCATCCAAAGAATCTGTGATCCATGAAAATTATAAAAACAGCATCATCAAAGCAAAAGACATCGACAGTCGTGTAACAGGAAGAAGCACCGGACATCCGATCCGTGTTCTCCGTAACGACATGGTCCGCAGATATCTGGAACTGGAAAAAGCAGGCGCACCGTTTGAGGAACTGGAACAGCTTACTCTGGGAAGCCTCAGAAAAGCCGTTCAGGAAGGTGATGCAAAGAACGGAAGCCTGATGGCAGGTCAGATTGCAGGCATGATCAAAGAGGAACGTTCTTGTGAAGACATCATCAAAACAACTGTTGTCGATGCAGGCAAGCTGATGAACGGGGTAAATGCAGATGAGTAAGATCGCTTTTATTTATCCGGGACAGGGTGCACAGGCAGTTGGAATGGGAAAGGATTTTTATGAAAAAAGTCCTCTGTCCAAAGCCGTTTTTGATCAGGCATCTGAAGCGGTAGATCTTGACCTTAAGAAACTTTGTTTCGAAGAAAATGATCTTTTGGACAAAACAGAATATACACAGGTGGCGATGGTAACAGCCTGTCTTGCAATGACGAGAGCTGTCGAAGCAATGGGACTTCATGCGGATATGACAGCGGGCTTAAGCCTTGGTGAATACTGTGCGATCGCAGTGGCAGGCGGAATGTGCGACATGGATGCAGTACGCACTGTTCGCTCCAGAGGGATTTTTATGGAACATGCAGCACCGGAAGGAACCGGGGCAATGTCCGCAGTACTCGGACTTGATGCAGCAGTCATTGAGGATGTCTTAAATGGCAGAGAGGGCGTTTCCATTGCAAACTACAACTGCCCGGGACAGATTGTCATTACCGGTGAAGCGAAAGCAGTTGCCGAGGCGGGAACAGCTCTCAAAGAGGCAGGTGCAAGAAGGGTACTTCCGCTTAAAGTAAGTGGACCTTTCCATTCACCGATGATGAGACCGGCAGGAGAAGAACTGGCGAAGGTTTTTGCCGGAGTCAGTATGAATCCCCTGAAAGTTCCGTATGTGGCGAACATCAACGCAGAGGTAATTACAGACTGTGGAAAGATCGAAGAACTTCTGGTAGCGCAGGTCAGCGGATCTGTCCGCTGGCAGCAGAGTGTGGAGACCATGATCCGCGAAGGCGTGGATACCTTCGTAGAGATCGGACCGGGCAAAACACTGACAGGATTCCTTCGAAAGATCGATAAAAATGTAAAATCCTATCACATTGGAAGCTGGGAAGAAGCTGTTTCGGTGTGTGAGGAACTTAAATAAGGAGAAAATAAGTGGCAGAGCAGAATAAAAAGAAAGTTGCTGTTGTAACAGGTGCTTCCAGAGGAATCGGAAGAGCCATTGCCCTGGAACTTGCGTCGAGAGGTGCAACAGTTGTGATCAATTATAACGGTTCTGAGGAACGCGCAAAGGAAGTCCAGAAAGAGATCGAGGAAAAAGGCGGCGAAGCAGAGACCAGACAGTGGAATGTCGCTGATTTTGCATCCTGTGAAAGTGCCGTAAAAGATATTGTAAAAACTCATGGAAGCATCGATATTCTGGTAAACAATGCCGGGATCACAAAAGATGGTCTTTTGATGGGAATGTCTGAAGCAGATTTTGACAACGTGATCGATGTCAACCTCAAGGGAACTTTCAATATGATGCGTTTTGTTTCCAGACAGATGCTCCGCCAGCGCAGCGGACGTATCATCAGCATGGCATCTGTAGTTGGAATTGCCGGAAATGCAGGACAGGCAAACTACGCGGCATCCAAGGCAGGGATCATCGGCATGACAAAGAGTGCGGCGAGAGAACTTGCATCCCGTGGAATTACTGTAAATGCAGTGGCACCGGGATTTATTGAGACAGAAATGACAGCAGTATTATCCGAAGAAGTAAAAAAAGCATCTGCCGCACAGATTCCGCTCGGACATTTTGGCAAGCCGGAGGATATCGCAAAAACAGTCGCTTTTCTGGCATCTGACGATGCTGCATACATCACAGGACAGGTAATTCAGGTCGATGGAGGAATGGTCATATGAGTAAGAGAAGAGTCGTTGTCACCGGACTTGGTGCAGTTACCCCTATTGGAAATAATGTAAAGGATTTCTGGGCAGGGATCCGCGAGGGAAAAGTCGGCATCGGACCGATCACGAAGTTTGATACCACCGATTACAAAGTAAAGATTGCCGCAGAGGTGAAGGATTTTAACGCAAAAGACCATATGGATCCGAGATCTGCGAGACGTATGGATCCGTTCTGCCAGTATGCAGTGACGGCAGCAAAAGAAGCCCTGGAAGATTCCGGGATCGATATGGAAAAAGAAGATTCTTTCCGCGCAGGCGTGATCGTTGGCTCCGGTATCGGAAGTCTTCCGCAGGTAGAGAATAACTATGAAAAAATCCTCACCAAAGGACCTGGAAAAGTAAATCCTCTGATGGTACCGATGATGATCTCCAACATGGCAGCAGGAAATATCTCCATTCAGTTCGGACTCCGCGGCAAATGTACAGATGTTGTGACAGCCTGTGCTTCCGGAACTCATAGCATTGGTGATGCATTCCGCGCGATCCAGTACGGGGATGCCGAGATCATGCTGGCAGGTGGAACGGAAAGCTGTATCTGCCCGACAGGTGTTGCAGGTTTTACTGCCCTTACTGCCCTTACCAAAACAGAAGATGCCGCAAGAGCATCTATCCCGTTTGACAAAGACAGAAGTGGTTTTGTGCTTGGTGAAGGTGCCGGCATCGTGGTCCTTGAGGAACTGGAGCATGCGAAGGCAAGAGGCGCAAGGATCTACGCCGAGCTTGTCGGTTACGGTGCAACAGCTGATGCTTTCCATATCACTTCTCCGGCAGAGGACGGAGCAGGCGCAGCAAGAGCAATGGAACTGGCAATGGAAGAAGCCGGCGTACAGCCATCTGAGGTGGAATACATCAACGCACATGGAACAAGCACGCACCACAACGACCTGTTTGAGACAAGAGCGATCCACAAGGCATTTGGAGATGCGGCAAAAAATCTGGTTGTAAATTCAACCAAATCCATGATCGGACATCTGCTCGGTGCAGCTGGCGGTGTGGAATTTGTAACGTGTGTAAAATCTCTGGAAGAGGGATTTATCCATCAGACCGTTGGAACCACAGAGCCGGATGAAGAGTGTGACCTGAATTATGCGATCGGTGCTCCGGTGGAAAAAGAGATCCGCTATGCAATGAGCAATTCTCTTGGTTTCGGCGGACACAATGCGACACTTCTTGTGAAGAAATACGAGGGTTGATAGATTATGGAGTTTGAAAATCTTCTTATATTAATAAAAACAGTATCAGATTCTGAACTGACAGATTTTGCTTACGAAGAAAACGGAACCAGCATTCATCTGAAGAAGAAAAAAGAAACGGTAGTGGTTGCAGGAAATCAGCCGGATGTGCCGATCGCGGGTCTTGCAGCAGCACAGGCAGCAGCCAGTCCGGCGACTGTAAATGCTGAAACTGTACAGGCAGCGTCCAGCGAGCCGGAGGGTATGATCGTAAAATCTCCTCTGGTGGGAACTTTTTATGCAGCACCGTCTGAGGATGCAGATCCGTTTGTTTCTGTTGGTGATCAGGTGAAAAAAGGCCAGACACTTGCCATCGTGGAAGCGATGAAACTGATGAACGAGATCGAAAGCGATTTCGACGGAAAAGTTGCAGAGATTTATGTGCAGAACGGACAGGCAGTGGAGTATGGACAGCCGTTGTTCCGGATTGTGTGAAGCAACTGGGGAGTATAGATCATGAATAAATTAGGTGTAAAAGAAATTGAACAGATTCTTCCTCACAGACATCCATTTCTTCTGGTGGATTATATCGAGGATTATGAACCGGGCAAATTTGCCGTCGGTTATAAATGTGTGACATTCCGTGAGGACTTTTTCAGGGGACATTTCCCGCAGGAACCGGTCATGCCGGGTGTTCTGATGGTGGAAGCTCTTGCGCAGACAGGAGCTGTAGCAATCCTGAGCCTTGAAGAAAACAAAGGCAAGATCGCATATTTTGGCGGGATCAAAAACTGCAGATTCCGTGGAAAAGTTGTCCCGGGAGACAAGCTTCGACTGGAAACGACAATTATCAAATGCAAAGGACCGGTAGGTGTCGGTCATGCAGTTGCAAGTGTCGACGGCAAAGTGGTAGTTGATGCAGAACTGACTTTTATGATTGGATAGGTGACACACTATGATTAAAAAAGTGCTGATCGCGAATCGAGGGGAGATCGCGGTGCGGATCATCCGCGCATGCAGAGAAATGGGAATAGAGACAGTGGCTGTTTATTCAGAAGCGGACAGAGATGCGCTTCATACACAGCTTGCGGATGAGGCAGTCTGTATCGGACCGGCATCGTCATCCCAGAGCTACCTCAGCATGGAAAATATCATCAGTGCGACGATCGTTACAGGAGCCGATGCAATCCATCCGGGATTTGGTTTCCTTTCCGAAAACAGTCGTTTTGCAGAACTTTGTGAGCAGTGTAATATTACTTTTATCGGACCGCCATCCAGTGTGATCGCAAGTCTTGGAAATAAACAGGCGGCAAAAAACACGATGGCAAATGCAGGTGTTCCGATCATTCCCGGCGGTAAAAATCCAATCTACACAGTAGAAGAGGGAATGAAAGAAGCAGAAACGATCGGGTATCCGGTCATCATCAAGGCTGCTCTCGGAGGCGGCGGCAAAGGAATGCGAGTTGCTGACACTCTGGCAGATTTTGAAGAAAGTTTCCGTACTGCACAGAAAGAAACGCAGATGGCTTTTGGCGATTCCACGATGTATGTGGAACATTTTGTGCGTCATCCAAGACATATCGAGTTTCAGATCATGGCAGATAAGTTTGGAAATGTGATCCATCTGGGAGAGCGTGACTGCTCCATCCAGCGAAATCATCAGAAGATGATCGAGGAGTCTCCGTGCGAGGTGATTTCCGATGATCTTCGTGCCAGAATGGGTGAGGCAGCAGTAAAAGCGGCAAAAGCAGCCGGGTATGAAAATGCCGGAACGATTGAATTCCTTCTTGATAAAGATGGCAGATTTTATTTCATGGAAATGAATACCCGAATCCAGGTGGAACATCCGGTCACAGAGTGGGTGACTGGCGTGGATCTTGTCAAAGAGCAGATCCGTATCGCTTCCGGACTTCCGCTTTCCTGCAAGCAGGAAGATATTCATCTTACCGGTCATGCGATCGAATGCAGGATCAATGCCGAAAACCCGTCCAAAGGTTTTCGACCGTCACCGGGAACGATCACAGATATGTATTTTCCGGGTGGAAAAGGAATCCGTATTGATTCTGCCGTGTACAGTGGATATACGATCCCGCCGTACTATGATTCCATGATCGCGAAGGTGATCGTGTGGGCAAAGAACCGTACCGAAGCGATCCGTAAGATGCAGAGTGCACTTGGTGAAGTGATCATTGAGGGGATCGACACCAACGTGGACTACCAGTATGAAATCCTGGATCACCCGGATTTTCAGTCCGGGAATACGGATGTAGAGTTTATCGAACGGATGGAAAGCAAAGCGAAGAAACTGGATGCGGAGAAGAGAGTGGGTTAAGATAACAGACAGGTGTCCGAAAATTCGGATTAACAGATATAACAGGAGTGAATGACCATGAAGTTGGACAACATGTTCAAAAAGACAAGAATTGTTTCCAGAATACAGAGCCATAATGCAGCCCGTGCTTCCAGACCAGAAGTGCCGGAAGGACTTCTTCGCAAATGCAACAAGTGCGGAGCGGCGATCATTGCAGAAGATGTAAAACAGGGAAATTATATCTGTCCGAAGTGTGGAGGATATTTTCGTATCCATGCATACCGAAGGATTCAGATGGTCATTGATGAGGGAACTTTTGAAGAGTGGGATCATGATCTGGCTGGTGGAAATCCTGTAAACTACAAAGGTTATCCGGAAAAAGTGCAGGCACTTCAAGAGAAAACAGGACTTAAGGAAGCGGTTGTCACAGGCAGGGGCAAAATAAACGGCAGAGAGGCCGTGATCGCAGTCTGCGACGGAAGATTTCTGATGGCGAGCATGGGCTGGGCTGTCGGTGAAAAAATCACCAGAGCAGTAGAGCGTGCAACGGAAGAAAAACTTCCGGTCATCATTTTTGCCTGTTCCGGCGGAGCCAGAATGCAGGAAGGCATTACATCTCTGATGCAGATGGCAAAGACATCGGCGGCACTGGAACGCCACAGTAAAGCAGGATTACTTTATGTGAGTGTTTTGACGGAACCTACGACTGGAGGTGTGACGGCAAGTTTTGCAATGCTGGGAGATATCATTCTGGCAGAACCGGGAGCACTGATCGGATTCGCAGGACCGCGTGTCATTGAGCAGACGATCCGCCAGAAACTGCCGAAGGGATTTCAGAGAGCAGAATTTCTTGTAGAGCACGGTTTTGTGGATGACATTGTAAGACGTGAGGATCTGAAAGAAACACTTGGAAAGATCCTGGAGATGCATGAGGGGCAGAGCGCAGACAGTACTTCGGAAAATGAAAAAGCTTCTTATATAAATAAGGATGAATTTTCACCGAAATCCGATGTTGCCCACGCAGGCATCAACCCGTACCTCACAGCCTGGGAACGTGTCCAGCTTTCACGAAAGACAGACCGTCCGTCCGGCAGTGATTATATAGAAGCACTTTTTACTGATTTCATGGAATTCCACGGAGACCGAAACTACGGAGATGACAGGGCAGTTATCGGCGGGATCGCAAAATTCCATGGAAGACCAGTCACTGTCATCGTGCAGGAAAAAGGAACCAACACAAAAGAAAATATCGCGCACAACTTTGGCATGCCGATGCCGGAAGGATACCGCAAAGCTCTTCGTCTGATGAAACAGGCAGAGAAATTTCACCGACCGGTCATCTGTTTCGTGGATACCCCGGGAGCATTTTGCGGGATCGAGGCAGAAGAACGGGGACAGGGCGAGGCAATTGCCTGTAATCTCTGGGAACTTGCCGGACTGAAAACGCCGGTTCTGTCCATTGTAACAGGCGAAGGCGGCAGCGGCGGTGCACTTGCACTTGCGGCCGGAGATCAGGTATGGATGCTGGAAAACTCCGTGTATTCCATTCTTTCACCGGAAGGGTTCGCAAGCATTCTCTGGAAAGACAGCACCAAAGCCAAAGAAGCTGCAGCAGTTATGAAACTGACAGCATCTGACCTTTACCAGAAAGGAATCATCGAGCAGGTGATCCCGGAACCGGAGAATCTGACTCCTGAAAGTCTGTGGCAGGTGACTGAGCGGCTGGACGACAGAATCCGTGCTTTTCTTAAGCAGTATACAGTTCTGTCAGAAGAAGAACTCCTTGAAATGAGATATGCGCGTTTTCGCAAATTCTGATAAATTTCATAAAAAAGAAACGTAGGACAGAATCCGCAATGTGTGACAAAATCGAACATATTGCGGATTTTGTCTATATAAAAAAAGACCGGATCTGGGATATAATGGATAATGAATTAAAAGATAACCAGGGTAAGGAGGAACTGTTTCATGAAAGAAGTGAAATCACCAAAGAAGCCATTGCTTTATTATTACGGAATCGTGCTTCTGGTCCTTGTCATTTTTAACGTGATCGTGACACCGATGATCACGAAGAGCATGGTCAGGGAAGTAGATTATGGAACTTTTATGTCAAAGATTGAAGACAAAAAGATTGAGGATGTCCAGATTGAGGACAATCAGATCCTTTTTACAGACAAGGATGACTCGAATATCGTTTACAAAACAGGTGTGATGGACGACCCGACTCTGACAGAGCGTCTTTACGATGCCGGAGCGAAGTTTTCCAAGGAGATCGATCAGCAGATATCACCGCTGGCAAGTTTTCTGCTCACAGGTATTCTTCCGCTGGTGATCTTTATCGCACTTGGCCAGTATATGGGCCGCAAAATGATGAACCAGGCGGGCGGCAAGAATTCTATGGCATTTGGAATGGGAAAAAGCAACGCCAAGGTTTATGTACCATCAACCGAAGGAATTCATTTCAGCGATGTTGCAGGTGAGGAAGAAGCAAAAGAAAATCTTCAGGAAATCGTTGATTATCTTCACAATCCGGAAAAATACACCAAAGTCGGTGCTTCCATGCCGAAAGGAGTCCTGCTCGTAGGCCCTCCAGGTACTGGTAAGACTATGCTGGCAAAAGCGGTAGCCGGAGAGGCTGATGTACCGTTCTTCTCCATGTCCGGTTCTGAATTTGTCGAGATGTTCGTCGGAATGGGCGCATCCAAAGTCCGTGATCTTTTCAGCCAGGCAAAAGAAAAGGCTCCTTGTATCGTATTTATCGACGAGATCGATGCCATCGGCAAGAAACGTGACGGTCAGATGGCAGGCGGCAATGATGAACGTGAGCAGACTCTGAACCAGCTTCTTACAGAGATGGATGGTTTTGGAGGAAACAATGGTGTTATCATTCTGGCAGCGACCAACCGTCCGGAATCTCTTGACCCGGCATTGACCCGTCCGGGACGTTTTGACCGCCGTGTACCTGTGGAACTTCCGGATCTTGAAGGCCGTGAAGCAATCCTTAAAGTACATGCAAAGAAAGTTCAGCTTTCTGATGATGTAGATTTCCATACGATCGCAAGAATGGCATCCGGAGCTTCCGGTGCGGAACTTGCCAATATTGTCAATGAAGCAGCTCTTCGTGCAGTCCGCGACAACCGCGAAGTTGTGACAGAAGCAGACCTTGAAGAGAGCATCGAAGTCGTTATCGCAGGATACCAGAAGAAAAATGCCGTACTTTCCGATCAGGAGAAGAAAGTTGTCGCATATCACGAGATCGGACATGCGCTTGTCGCAGCAATGCAGATGCATTCTGCACCTGTCCAGAAGATCACGATCATTCCGAGAACTTCCGGTGCACTTGGTTATACCATGCAGGTAGAACAGGGGGATAAATACCTTCTGACAAAGAAAGAACTGGAAAACAAGATCGCGACTTTTACCGGTGGACGTGCCGCAGAGGAAGTTGTATTTGGCGAAGTGACCACAGGTGCTTCTAATGATATCGAGCAGGCGACCAAGATCGCACGTTCTATGATCACCCGTTATGGTATGAGCGATGATTTTGACATGGTGGCAATGGAAACGGTGACAAATCAGTACCTTGGCGGTGATGCATCTCTGGCATGCTCCGCAGATACGCAGAAAGAGATCGACCGTCAGGTAGTTGAACTCGTCAAGAGAGAACATGAAAAAGCGAAAAAGATCCTTCTGGACAACCGCCAGAAACTTGATGAACTTTCTAATTATCTCTATGAAAAAGAGACGATCACGGGAGATGAGTTCATGGCGATCCTGAACGGAAGCGAAACAAAGGAGGCGAACGATCATGAGAAGACAGTCTGACATTGGATGGACAGAACTGATCTTGGGAATCGTTCTGATCATTCTTGGGATTTTTATCATTAAACAGCCGGTAGGCATTATTACCTGGATCGTAGTACTGTGTGGACTGATCGCAGTTTTCAGTGGAATCGCTGATATCGTTCTGTATGTTAAAATGGAACGTTTCACCGGTTTCGGACCGATCATTTCCCTTGTGACTGGAATTCTGGGTATCATGGCAGGTTTTATGCTGATGGTACATCCGAGTGCAGGAACCTGGGCGATCGCAATGCTCCTTCCGATCTGGATCATTGCACACTGTATTTCCAGACTTTCGCATCTGCAGTATATGAAGATGCATTTTGGAAGTACTTACTACACACTTTCCCTGATCCTGAATATTCTTGGGCTGATCGTCGGAATTATGCTGGTGTTCCGGCCGATGGTCACGATTCTTTCCATGGGAGTGCTGGTTGGCTCTTATCTGATCCTTGAGGGGATTGAGTGTGTAGTGACAGCATTCAGTGGAAAAAGATATTATCGTTGATCACAAAATCTTTACAACTACTTTAAAGTAAAATTAAAGTTCCACCTGTATAGTGTACTTATCGAAACGAACACAGAAAGGTGGAACTTTTTTATGAAGAAAAAATATGTAGCAGTAATGTTAGGATTAGTATTAAGTATGTCAACAGCAAGCGTTTACGCAGCAGGAAACTCCGCGGCGACAGCGGCAGAATCTACCGATAGTTCCTCGGACAGAAGCCGTCAGCTCAACATTAAAAGTCGGAAATCTTTCCCTTGACTGCACCACCTTTGAACTAAAATCCCCCACAGATGCGTGCAGACTGCCAAACAAGGAGTTTCAGGTCATGGAACTCCTTGCGGCAAACCCGAGTCAGGTGATCTCAACAGACCGTAACGTGAAGATCAAAGCAGCACGAGGACAGGGCTATTATCTGGAGATACAGTCATGATACGGGATTTAAGAAAAAAATTTATTCTAGTGGCAATGCTTTCGACCATGCTGGTGCTCACCGCCATCATGGGCGTTGTCAATTTCAGCAATTACAGAGAAATGCTGGACCGTGCAGATGAAATGACAGCACTTCTCGAACAGAACGACGGGAAATTCCCGGAGGAGCCGTCATGGCATGAGCAGGACGACACAGAAACTCCACCGGCGAAACCAGAGAATAATAAAAAAGACAAGAGTCGTTTTTCTGTGGAGACACCATTTGAGACGCGCTATTTTACTGTGACTGTGGATGAGAACGGAGAAGTCACAGACTGTGATCTGGACAGGATCGCAGCGGTTGATGAGGAGACTGCCGAGGAATACACACAGACAGCTCAGCAAAAAAACAAAACCACAGGATTCCAGGGAATCTACCGCTACAGAGTGACGGAGACAGAAGACGGAGCAAAATACGTCTTTCTGCTGGTAGTGATCTTTTCCAGGATGGTATTCCGACCGGTAGAAGAGAGTATCCAGAAACAGAAACGCTTTATCACAGACGCGAGCCACGAGCTCAAGACACCACTGACGATCATTGATGCAAACACAGAGGTCATGGAAATGGAAAGCGGAGAATCCCAGTATCACGGCAGAGAACAAAAATGGCAGAGGATTAACGATTACCGTTATCTTATAAAAAAGGATCAGAGACGAAAAAATACCCGATGGACAAACTGCCCGCCGGGTATTTTTTCATTTTATTAAAAGAAAGTTTGGATTACAGTATATCATCTCTGCGGATATATCCAGGATGTCCCTCCTCAGCAATGATCTCATTGCCATGGATAACCCTGGCCCATTTATCCATAACCTGATTCTCAATGTGTGCATTCTCACCAACTACAGTATGAGCAAGTACAACACTGTTCTTAACGACAGCACCAGGTTTGATCTGGCAGCCACGTCCGATTACGGAGTTCTCTACGGTTCCTTCGATGATGCAGCCGTTGGAGATAACGGAATTCTTAACATCTGCTCCCTCAAGATACTGAGTCGGGCAGGAATCGTTGGTTCTGGTGTAGATTGGCCATTCCGGATTGAACAGTCCCTCAGCAGTCTTGATATCGATCAAAGAGAGGTTTGCATTGTAATAACTGTTAAAGTCAGTGATAGATGCAAAGTATCCTCTGTGTGCAATACCACGGATATCCAGATCTCCAAGAGAAGCTGCTACGATCTGCGGCAGAGTGTACATGGAAGAGATCTTTTTGGCTTTTTTGATGAGGTCAATGAAAAGCTCTTTGTTCATGATATAGGTATCCATGAAGATATTGCGTTTCTGAGCACTTCCGCGGTTCTTTTCGATGGATTCGACACCTTTCTGCTTGTTCAGGTTCAGGATATCGCAGTTCAGAAAAGATTCTCTTGCGTTATCAACGGAATGATACAGAAGAGAAATGTCCGCACCGGAATCAATATGTGCCTGAAGAAGTTCACTGTAGTTTGCAGCGTATACCATGTAAGCAGGAGCGATGATCACATAGGGTTCATGCATACGCTCGATGAATTCAAGGTTTTCAGCGAAAGCTGCGATATCTGTATTGTATACATCGTTCTCTGAGCTGTTCTGGGAGAACATAAGCTGGAGTTTACCACGCTTGGAGTTGATGTTGTAATGACGGCCGGTTCCGAGGTGCTCTACCAGAGAACGCGGTTTGTTCTTTACATATACCTGAATGCGGTCGATGCCGCTGTTGCTCATATTTGAAATAGGAAAGTCGATGACACGATATCTTCCAAGGAAGGAGAAAGCACCGATCGGACGATACTGCTGAAGTCCTCCTACATTAACATGGGATCCGGAAGATGTGACAATTCCAAATGCTCTTGCCATATTATTCTACCCCCTTTACACGTTTGGACACGAGTTCGATATTTTCACTGTCTGCGCTGCCGACAACAGCATCCTGACCGATCTTGACATTATCGGCAACAAGAGCACGCCGTACAACTGCGCCTGCAGCTACTTCTACGCCTGGCATCAGTACACTGTCGATGATCTTGGCACCTTCGCCGACCTTACATCCGGTGAACAGTACAGAATGATTTACTTCACCCTCTACAACACAGCCCTGGGTAATGAAGGCCTTATTTACTTTGGCGTTTGGTCCTATGTACTGAGGAAGAGCGGATGTGTCTTCTGTGTAGATCTTCCATGCCGGATCGTTCAGATTCAGTTCGTTGCGGGAATCGATAAGATCCATGTTTGCTTCCCAGAGAGAATCGATGGTTCCTACGTCCTTCCAGTAGCCTTTGAATTTGTAAGCTGCAAGTGTCTTCTTATCATTCAGGAGACATGGAATAACGTCCTTACCAAAGTCATGGTGAGAATCAGGATTCTTCATATCTGCAAGAAGGATCTTGCGAAGCAGTTTCCAGTTAAAGATATAGATACCCATAGATGCAAGATTGCTCTTCGGGTGTTCAGGTTTTTCTTCGAATTCAACGATACGTCCGTCACCGTCTGTGTTCATGATACCGAAACGGCTTGCTTCCTTCATCGGTACTTCGATAACAGCGATGGTAGCGTCTGCATTCATTTCCTTGTGGTAATCCAGCATCTTGTCATAATCCATCTTGTAGATATGGTCGCCGGAGAGAACCAGAAGATATTCTGGTGAGTATTTGTCAATAAAGTCGATATTCTGAGAAATAGCGTCAGCAGTACCTCTGTATACGTCCAGATCAGCATCGGCTTTTTCACGAGGCGGGAGAACGAAAACTCCGCTTTCTCTTGCATCAAGACCCCAACGACCGCCTGCTGCTACATAACTGTTCAGAAGGACAGATTCATACTGGGTAAGAACACCCACGATGTCGACACCGCTGTTAGCGCAGTTGCTTAACGGGAAATCAACGATGCGGTATTTACCGCCATATGAAACTGCCGGTTTGGCAACTTTGTTGGTAAGTTCATGGAGACGACTGCCACGGCCGCCAGCCAGGATCATCGCTAACATGTTGTTTTGTTTCATAGTGAACCCTCACTTTCCTTTAATAATGCTTGTATATCTCCTATTATACAATTTTTACAAAAACATTTCTACATTTTTGAGCAAAAAAGTCTATTTTATTGAAGAAAAAAAATGCGTGTTGTAAAGAATGCATTAAAAAAAATGAAAAAAAAGGAAAAATAAGTAAAAAACAAACAAAAATCATGTAAAATGCACTAAAATACTACAAAATACTACAAAATACGAATAAAAATTGTCGGAAACATCCATAAAACCACACCCGAAAGAGCGGAAAAACGGCAAACATTTTGCAATGACTGGACGGAAAAGAAGATATACGTTATAATAGCAACGTCAGGAAAAAGAAATAATATATGATTAGAATAAGAGGTATTCTGGTGAAAAGACGAGAAGATTTTAAACGCTTTGTTGTTTTCTGTCTGGCAAGCCTTGTGGTGATCGCCCAGACAGCTGTTTTTGCGTATATCTGGTACGATTTTTACCGTGGTCTGATCTTTGAACCTTTCTGGAGAAAAGGTAACTGGGTGCTGATCGCGATCTATGCCCTGATCAATGTCCTGTTTTCCAGATTATATGGAGGACTCAAGGTCGGTTACCTGAAGCGTATCGATGTATTTTATTCGATGACGATCGCGACGATCTGTACGAATGTTATCACATATTTCCAGATAACCCTGATCAACCGCTGGTTCCTTGATCCGTGGCCGATGGTGGAGATGACGCTGGTACAGTTTGTGATCATTCTGATCTGGATCTGGCTGTCAAGATATATTTATTCCAGACTTTACCGTGCGCGTAAACTGCTGGTGATCTACGGGGACAGAGATCCGGGGGACCTGATTCACAAGATGAATTCCCGTAAGGATAAATATGACATCAGCGGCAAGGTTCACATTGATGCAGGAGAGAAAGAAATTTATCGATTGATGAAGGAATATGACGGAGTTATCATCTGGGATCTTCCTTCACAGATCAGGAACCGTTATCTGAAACACTGTTTTGCACATTCTATCCGTTGTTATCTGAGTCCGAAGATCTCGGATGTCATTCTGATGGGAAGTGAACGTATCCATCTTTTTGACACACCACTTCTGGTTGCTAAGAACATGGGACTTTCTGTGGAACAGCGTGCAGCCAAGAGACTTCTGGATATCGTAGTATCTGCGATTGGAATTGTTGTGGCATCTCCGATCATGCTGATCGCGGCATTGTGTGTCAAATTATACGACGGTGGTCCTGTATTTTATTTCCAGGAGAGACTTACTATTGGTGGCAAGCCGTTCAAGATCTGCAAATTCCGCAGTATGTGTGTGGATTCTGAGAAACATGGTGCGCGACTTGCATCCAAACATGATTCCAGGATCACACCGGTCGGTAAGGTCCTTCGTAATCTTCATCTGGACGAGCTTCCGCAGTTATTCAACGTCTTTAAGGGAGACATGTCCCTGGTAGGTCCGAGACCGGAACGTAAGACAATTATGCGTGAATATCGTAAGGAACTTCCGGAATTTTATTATCGTCTGAAAGTTAAAGCAGGACTTACCGGCTATGCACAGGTTTATGGCAAATATAATACGACACCATATGATAAACTCAAACTTGATCTCTTCTATATTGAGAACTATTCGTTTTTCCTCGATCTGAAACTTCTGTTGATGACAGTTAAGATCTTTTTCCAGAAGGAAGTTTCTGAGGGTGTAGATGATAATCAGGTAAATGCACTGAAAGATTCCGTAGAGGAAATTACAGGGGAGGATCTTCACCATGGCAGAACAGAAAACAGAGAATCAAAATGATCTCAGGAAACTTCAGCTTGTAGAGCTGGACATTCTGAAAGAATTCCTGAGAATATGCAAGAAACATCATCTGCGCTATTATGCACTCGGAGGAACACTGCTGGGTGCGGTCAGACATGAAGGCTTTATCCCGTGGGATGATGATATTGATGTGGGAATGCCGAGACCGGATTTCAGACGCTTCGAGAAGATCGCAGAGAAAGAACTTCCGGAATACCTTCATTACTGCAGCTTTAAGAAAACAGAAGGTTATCATCATTATGTACCGAGAATCACAGACAGCCGTGTCAAGGTGATCGATGAATCCGCAGCTGTTGATGCGGAAAAAGAAGCATGGATCGATATTTTTCCTCTGGATGGAATGCCGGGCAACAAATATCTTCGTAAATTTCATTGCTTCCGGCTTCTGATCGCAAGAGCGAGGGTAAATTATTCCCTGTTTTCGACAAACGTCGATCTCAAGCGGAAGAGACCGCTGCATGAACAGATCCTGATCAATGCAGGCAAGATCTTTCCGGTAGAGAAGATTTTCCGTACAGACAGAGAACTGAAGCGTCTGGATCGTATGATGCAGAAATATTCCTATGACAGTTCACCATATCTGGTAAATTTTATGGGGATCCACAAGCTCAAGGAAATGTTCCACAGGAAGCACTACGGTAAAGGTGCAGATTATCCGTTTGAGGATATTTCGCTGAGAGGACCGAAGGATTATGATTTTGTTCTCCGCCAGATGTACGGAGAGTACTGGAATCCGCCGTCCGCTCAGGAGATGAACCATCATAATACCAGAATTAAGGAGTGATCGTATGGGAACAGATTCAGAGATGACATATTCTGTTCTGATGGCGGTATATGGAAAAGAAAATCCGGAGTTTTTGCGGCAGAGCATTGAGAGCATGCTGAATCAGACTTTGCCTTTTTCAGATTTTGTACTTGTCTGTGACGGACCTTTGTCCCATGAACTGAATGAGGTAATCACATGGGCGCAGAAACAGATGGGAGAAAAGCTTCAGCTTATTCGCCTCAAGGAGAATAAAGGGCTGGGGAATGCCTTACATGTAGGCGTTCCAAGATGCCGCTGTTCTGTGATCGCCAGAATGGACAGTGACGACATCAGCAGACCAGATCGATGCGAGAGACAGTTCCGCATCATAGAACGTGATGGATATGATCTGGTGAGTGGTACTTTGCAGGAATTTTCCCGGAAACCGGGCGATATGGATCGCCTGAGAGTGCTGCCGAGGACTTCAGAGGAAATCCTGCAGTATGCCAAGAAGAGAAATCCTTTTAATCATCCATGTATGATGTTCCGCAGGGAGGCTGTTCTTCATGCGGGAAATTATCAGGACTTCCCGGGATTTGAGGATTATTATCTGTGGGTGCGTATGTTGCGTAAAGGGTGCAAGGGATATAATGTTCAGGAAGTGATTCTTGATATGCGTACCGGAAATGGAATGTATGACCGCAGAGGCGGCAGAGAGTATCTTCACTGGGTACTGCGTTTCCAGAGATATCTTTACTGTAAGAAATTTATTACCCGTAAGGAATATATTAAGAACTGTCTGGTCCGTACAACAGTCGGAATGATTCCGGGCGGAGCCAGGGAAAAGTTTTATCATCTTTTCTTAAGAAATGTCAAATAAGTTTATGTATAAAAAATGTGCTGATCACATCTGATGACCAGCACATTTTTTAGTTCTTCTCCATGAAGTCTACATATTCTTCAAGAACCGGCTTCGGCTCACCGATTCGTTTGATCTGTCCATCATGCATCCACATAACGGTATCACACAGTTCCTGAAGAGTCTCAATACTGTGGGATACGATGATAACAGTACGCTCCTTATTGGAGATCAGGCTTTTCATTTTGTTGTAACTCTTTTTCTTGAATTTCTGGTCACCGACACTTAAGACCTCATCGATCAGCATAATGTCTGTTTCCAGAATAGCGGTGATAGAGAATGCCAGCTTGGAGTACATACCACTTGAGTAGGTCCTTACAGGCATATCAATAAATTCACCAAGTTCAGCAAACTCAACAATTTCAGCTTCCTTTGCACGAACTTCCTCCTCGGAGAAGCCAAGGAGCATACCGGAAAGAATGATATTCTCTCTTCCGGTCATTTCACGCTGGAAACCAACACCAATGGACAGAAGGGAAATGGAATGTCCCTTCAGATCGATCGTTCCGCTGTCCGGAGAAAAGATGCCGGCCAGAGCGTTCAATGTGGTGGACTTACCACATCCGTTCTTGCCAATGATTCCAAGGATCTCACCTTCACGAACATAGAAGGAGATTCCCTTTACAGCTACAAAACGGTCAGCCTTCTGACGGTGGAACTGTAACAGGTTCTTTTTGATAGAAGTTTTCTTGAGATTCTGGTAGCTGATGACCAGATCAGTAACTTCAATAGCATGTTTCTCTTCCATATTATATCACCTTTACATAACTGTTTTCATTTTTGTAGATCTTACGTACACCTAAGATACTGATGATAACTCCGACAACAAACCACATAAGAAGAAGTTTCCTGTGAGGTGTTTTGCCGTAGATCAGGCAGTCACGGGAGGCAGTCAACAAAAACGCAATAGGGTTTCCCTTTCCGATATAATTGTTGTAAGGTGCCGGGAGCCTGTCCATGATATTCCAGAATACACCGGTCAGATAAAACAGGAAACGCAGCACAATGTTCAGCACATTGGAAAGATCCTCTACAAATACTCCGTAATGAAGGAGAAAACAGGAAAATCCAAATACAATAACAATCAGAGTCATCAGAATAGGAATGAAATACAGAACATTCCAGGTTACAGGAACTCTGAATACAAGCATCATGGCGAGAATAATAAGAAGGGAAATACACATCTTAAATCCGTTAACGCCCATCTTGACAAAAAGAAGGATGAATTTCGGTATATATACTTTGGATACGATCGGCTTATTGGCCTTGATTACCTTGACACTCTGCAAAAGAGATTTATTAAAAAAGTCCCACAGAGTGATACCAATAAAGACGAAAATTGCAAAGTACTGCTGATTGGACTTGAAAACATATCCGAACATGAATACATAGATCAGCATAAAACAAAGAGGATCCAGTACCCACCACAGCCAGTTCAGATAGGAATTGGCTATTTCGGATTTTAACTGAGCCTTGGAAGAATAGATTGCGTACTTCCAGTACTTCTTCAAGTCATCCTTGAATCGATTAAACATAAAATCCGCTCCTATATTTATTTTTGATAAAATTATAGACCCCCAGAAAACTGAGGGCATTCGACTTTTTTATCATACACTACAGAGGGAACGTTGACAAGAGAAAACTTATTTTTATAAGAAATACTTCTATAAAAAAAAGCAAAACACTTGACTTCATGTATAAGGTGTGATAAACTAGACGGGCGACATGGAAGTTAGGTCTTTTTTTTATGCAAAAAATAAAAGAAAGACTCACGCAAATGAAAACACTGGAGGTGGAAGTTGTGCGCGTTAAGATTACATTGGCATGTACGGAGTGCAAGCAGCGTAACTACAATATGACCAAGGAGAAAAAGAATCATCCTGAGCGTCTTGAAACAAAGAAATATTGTAAGTTCTGCCGTACCCATACTCTGCACAAGGAAACAAAGTAATCACAAAGAATTAAGGTGACTGTTCACTTCGTGAGCAGTAACGAATTGTGAGGTTAGACTATGCAAGAGAAAGAAAAATCTGCTGGCACTGGTCAGAAGAAAAAATGGTTTCAGGGACTTCAATCGGAATTCAAAAAGATTGTCTGGGTTGACAGACCTACACTGGTTAAACAAACCATTGCGGTTGTTGCCATTACAGTAGTACTTGCTGTAATTATCAGTATTATGGATTCTGCAATCCTGGAAGGTGTAAATCTTTTAATGAAATAAGGATAACGGTGATTGTATGTCAGAAGCAAAATGGTATGTTGTTCATACTTATTCAGGGTATGAAAACAAAGTAAAAGCCAACATTGAAAAAACAATCGAAAACAGACACCTGGAAGACCAGATTCTGGAAGTTCGCGTTCCGCTGCAGGATGTAGTAGAGATGCGAAACGGTGCTGCAAAGCAGGTCCAGAAAAAAATGTTTCCGGGCTATGTGCTTCTCAACATGGTCATGAATGATGATACCTGGTATGTTGTTCGTAACACCAGAGGCGTTACCGGATTCGTAGGACCGGGATCCAAACCGGTTCCTCTTACAGAAGAAGAAATGCTTCCGTTAGGAATCAAGAAAGAAGACATTCAGGTAGATTTTGCAGAGGGTGACATGGTTGTCGTAACAGGCGGAGCCTGGAAGGACACCGCAGGCGTTATTTCTGCGCTCAGCACTCAGAAGCAGACGGTTACTATCAATGTTGAATTGTTTGGCCGCGAAACGCCGGTAGAAATAAGTTTCGCAGATATTAAGAAAGCGTAAACACATTCAAGTGGGAGGGAACAACCCCCGCCAATACCACATAGGAGGTGCCGAAAAATGGCAAAAAAAGTAACAGGCTATATTAAATTACAGATTCCTGCTGGTAAAGCAACTCCAGCACCACCGGTTGGTCCGGCTCTTGGACAGCACGGTGTAAACATTGTACAGTTCACAAAAGAGTTTAATGCAAGAACAGCAGATCAGGGAGATCTTATCATTCCTGTAGTTATCACTGTTTATGCAGACAGAAGTTTCAGCTTCATAACCAAAACTCCGCCGGCAGCAGTTCTTCTTAAGAAGGCAGCTAACATCAAATCCGGTTCCGGCGTACCGAACAAAACAAAAGTTGCAAAAGTAACAAAAGCTCAGGTTCAGGAAATCGCCGAACTGAAGATGAAAGACCTGAATGCAGCATCCCTTGAAGCAGCTATGAGCATGATCGCTGGTACTGCAAGAAGCATGGGAATCGAAGTCGTAGACTGAGAAATTACAAATTGAAGTGAGTGGGAGGGAAATTCCCGCAATTACCACAGGAGGTTATAGAAATGAAACGAGGAAAGAAATACGTGGAAGCTGCTAAAGCAGTAGACCGCGCAACATTATATGATACCGCTGAAGCTATCAGCCTTGTAAAGAAATCAGCAGTTGCTAAATTTGACGAAACTATCGAAGCTCACATCCGTACAGGCTGCGATGGACGTCATGCAGACCAGCAGATCCGTGGTGCAGTAGTTCTGCCTCATGGAACTGGTAAAAAAGTTCGTGTTCTCGTATTTGCAAAAGACGCAAAAGCAGAAGAAGCAAAAGCAGCTGGAGCAGATTACGTAGGAGCAGAAGATCTCATCCCGAGAATTCAGAACGAAGGATGGCTTGATTTCGACGTTGTTGTTGCTACACCAGACATGATGGGTGTTGTAGGACGTCTTGGTCGTGTACTCGGACCAAAAGGTCTCATGCCGAACCCGAAAGCTGGAACAGTAACTATGGACGTTACAAAAGCAATCAATGATATTAAAGCAGGTAAGATTGAATACCGTCTTGACAAAACCAATATCATCCATGTTCCGATCGGTAAAGCTTCCTTTACTGAGGAACAGTTAAGCGACAACTTCCAGACGCTCATGGAGGCAATTGTAAAGGCTAGACCAAGCACCCTGAAAGGACAGTACTTAAGAAGCGTTGTCCTTACCCCAACCATGGGACCAGGAGTCAAAGTCAACCCAGTTAAATTTGCCTAAAATAAATAAGAGAGACATCCCGCGCGCAAGCAGGGATGTCTTTTTTTTAATATGATTTTCCCAATCCCCAGGGCGGCGCCCCAGGCACGCCCGTCCCCATACCAAAACCGCGTGGCTAAGAAGGGGGTTCTTAGGGGGAGCTTCGGCCTTCGCAGACTTCGAGATGCTCCCCCTAAGGGTTTTAATGTTTCCAAACACAAAAAAATTCAAAATTACACCATTTTATGCTAAAATGATAAAATAAAACCCAAAACCTACAATTCGGAAACGAGGGAGTCAGTTTGACAAAGAAAAGAAGAAAAAATTCCTTACAAAGTAAAATCATCATCCTAATAGCAGAAATCCTGGTAGTAGTTTCACTCCTTCTGGTATTCTCCCAGAACTTCGGCTTCGGCACCCAGATCACCATCTGGATAAACCAACTAACAAAACCATCAGTCCAGGAGCTGGACATCACCGGCATCAACAGCTCCTACGCAGTTCTCATGCAGGCAGGCACCGGCAAAGTCATCGGCGACATAAACGGCGATACCCAAATGTATCCCGCCTCCATGACCAAAATCATGACCACAATCGTAGCAATAGAGAATCTGAGCGATCTGGATCAGCAGATCACCCTAACCAACGATATGGTAGCCGACCTCTACGCCCAGGACGCAACCCAGGCAGGTTTCCAGCCCGGTGAAACCGCCCCCGCAATAGACTATCTCTACGGCGTCATGCTCCCCTCCGGAGCAGAGTGCTGCCGCGCCCTCGCCGTCACGATCGCCGGCTCTGAAGATGCCTTCGTAGACCTGATGAACCAGAAAGCCGAAAAACTCGGCTTAGACAATACCCATTTCTGCAACACAACAGGTCTCCACGCAGATAACCATTACAGCACCGCAAAGGACATCGCAACCCTTCTGCACTACGCTCTCAAGAATGACACCTTTCGTGAGATCATAGAAAGCCCCTATCATTCCACACAGGCAACCAACGTGCACCCGGATGGTTTCACTTTTTACAGCACCATGTTCAAGAACTTATCCGACACAACAGTCATCGATGGGCAGATCCTGGGCGGCAAAACAGGATTCACCAGTGAAGCAGGCTGCTGTCTTGCAAGCTTTGCAGAAATTGACGACATAGAATACATACTGGTAACTGCCGGTGCATATCAGGCAGGAACCCCGCATATTGATGATGCAGTAAAACTATACAATCGCCTGGGAGAAGCCTCCTCGGTATTGTATGGAAAATAAATTTTTAAGAGAGGTCATGTTTAACATGAAAAAAATGAAAAAGATACTGGCATTCTGTCTCTGCGCGATGCTCATGACGACAGTACCGACATTTACAGAAACAGCCAGTGCAGCAACCACATCAACAAAAAAGACAACATCCACAACAACAAAGAAAAAGACCACGATCAAAGGCTGGTACAAACTCAAAACCGGTGGAATGAGATATTTCAAAAACGGCAAATACATTACAGGCTGTCATAAGATCGGCAAATATGTTTATCTTTTTAATAAAAACGGATTTAAAGCACAGAAAAACACAACCTACAAGGGTGTACAGTACTTTATTGACGACTACGCACATGTAACAGGCTGGAGGAAAGGTTCCACTTTTTATTATAACAACGGAAAGGCAATGTCAGCAAACAAAGCCCTGGATTTCAGAGCATATCAGAATGCAAGAAATGTAATAAATCAGGTTACCAACAGCAGAATGTCCAAAAGCCAGAAACTGGAAGCATGTTTCCGCTGGGTTATGAGCAAATATTATTTTACATGGAGACGTTTCGATCAGGGTGGTCCGGTATGGTACGCAGTACAGGCAAACGATCATTTTGAACGCGGCTGTGGTGACTGTATCGCAGATGCATCCGCTTTCGCATACCTTGCAAAAGCCCTCGGCTACAAAAATGTTTATATCTGTGCAGATGGTGTAAGAAGCGACGACAACTCTCATGCATGGACAGAGATCAATGGACGTGTATACGATCCACTTTTTGCAGAAGCCAAGAGCTACAGCAGAAACTATAATGTAAGTTATGGTGTTTACACCTTATCTCCGGTTACAAAGAAAAAACTTTCCTGAGAAAATCTAAAAAACTGGTTCAGAAATGGATCGTTTTTTTTAGTGAAAATTAATATTTCAAACGTAGTTTTATTGAGAAAAAGATGCTATAATACGAGGTGATTATAAATAAAAGGGATGACACACATATGGAACCAGTCAGATTGATGGAGGCTTTGGCCGTAGCAGAGAAACTGAAAGATGCGACAAGACACTGTTACACATCAGGCGGCAGGAGAGAAAGTGTCGCAGAGCATTCATGGAGAATCACATTGATGGCATATTTTGTCAGCGATGAATTCCCGGAAGCTGATATAGAGAAACTAATGAAAATGTGTCTGATTCATGATCTTGGAGAAGCTTTTACAGGTGATATTCCTACATTCGAAAAGACAGAATCAGATGAGGAGAAAGAAGCACAACGACTGAAGGAATGGGTCAGACAGCTTCCGAAGCCATTTGCAGAGGAAATGCAGGCACTCTACCAGGAGATGGAGGAACGTCAGACACTGGAAGCCAGAATTTATAAGGCACTGGACAATCTGGAGGCATTGATCCAGCATAATGAATCCGATATTTCTACATGGATTCCGCTTGAGTATGACCTGCAGATGACCTATGGTAATGACAAAGTTCAGTTTTCAGAATATCTGACAAAACTTCGTAATGAAGTACGAAATGACAGCAGGAAAAAGATCGCAGAGTGCAGAGCTAAATCAGAAAGAGGAGAGAGCTAAATCGGCTCTGCATAAAGCTGGTCAGGTGGTGCTGGAAGGTCATATCAAGCACTGCGTCCGGGAGGGAATTGAACATGGAGATCCGGACAAAACAATTGAGAACTTTACAAAGGCAGTAGAACATTTTGCAAATATGAAATAGAAAGGTGTATTATGAAAAAAATAAAAGAGTTGCTGACAGTAGCTATATGTGCACTTCTGGTAATATCTCCGGTTATGACAGAAACAGTAAGTGCAGCAGAAATGAAAGAAAGTGTAGCAGATTTCACATCCGGAATGCGGAGTGGATGGGTCACTACAGCTAATGGACGAAAGTACCAGAGAAATGGAAAGTTTGTCAAAGGGTGTCAGAAAGTAGGCATGAATTATTATTTTTTCAATGCCAATGGTGTGTTGCAGCGAAAAAATGTGACTAGTGCAGGAAAAACATATTACATTGAGAACAATGGGCATGTCCAGGGAATCAAAGAAGGATCCCGTTATCTGTCACCATCTGGTAAAAAGCTCAACAGAGAGCAGTTAAATGATCTGAAGGCTTATCAGAATGCGCGAAGGATTGTAAACGGAGTTACAACCAGTGGCATGAGCAAAACACAGAAGCTTAAGGTCTGTTACAGATGGATGAAGTGCAATGGACTGGGAGCCTGGAGAACACTCAGTGAAGGTGGAGATGCCTGGTGTGCGATAAATGCCAACGATCTTTTTGAGCGCAGGTCAGGCAACTGTATTTCATACGCATGTGCAATGGCATATATAGCGAAAGTAATTGGCTACAGAAACGTATATGTCTGTTCCAGAGCCTCAAGAAAAGACAATTTACATACATGGACAGAAATCAATGGCCGGGTATATGATTCTTACTTCGGAAAAAGAAGAGGAATGAACAGATACTGTGGAATCAAATATAGTCAATATGATTATAAAGCTGCTTTCCGCAAAAAAATCGCATAAACATAAAATAAAAGCTATGGTGCGCCCAGGCTTTTATTTTTTTTGTCGATTTTATGGAAAATAGAAATGATCATTCTGTGCGGAATCCCGATCATTCTGGAAGCAGTCATCGGACTTGTCACAGAGTTTGATATCAAGGCAGACGTACTTGTTTCGCTGGCCCTGATCGCATCCGTACTCATCAGAGAAGATTTTGCAGCCGGTGAAGTTGCCTTCATCATGCAGCTTGGAGGACTTCTGGAAGAACTGACTGTTGCTAAGGCAAGGGCAGGTATTGAGAAACTGGTACATCTGACACCACAGACAGCCAGAGTGCTCACAGAAGCAGGAGAGAAAACTATCCCGGCAGAGCAGTTGTCTGAACATCCGCTTGGAAAAGCAGTCGTAAACTGTTACAGACAGGAAATGAAGAGAGAACTGTTATCCACCGGACAGTTTGAGATGATCCCTGGACGCGGCGTTTCGTGTGAAGTGGATACACACACAATTTTGGCGGGAAATGTGGATATGCTTCGTGAAAATCGGATCAATTTCCCGGCAGATGTGGAAAAACAGGCAGAAGAATTTCTGAATCAGGGATGTACGATGATTTATGTGGAGGAAATATTAAATGGTTACAGTCATTGGATTAATTGTTGGTATTATAAAAAAAGTCCCCAGGGTTATAAGCCCTGGGGATGATTGTTTTATATGATGGTTTATTCTCCGAAATATCTCTTAAGCAGACCTGCGAATGCTTTTCCGTGTCTCGCCTCATCACGAGCCATTTCATGAACTGTGTCATGGATTGCGTCGAGGTTAGCAGCTTTAGCACGTTTAGCCAGGTCGAATTTACCAGCAGTAGCACCGTTCTCAGCTTCTACACGCATCTCA
>NZ_QTWS01000010.1:0-27423 GCF_003461245.1 Blautia sp. AF19-10LB | reverse complement strand
TAGCACCGTTCTCAGCTTCTACACGCATCTCAAGGTTTTTCTTTGTGCTGTCAGTAACGACTTCACCGAGAAGTTCTGCGAATTTAGCAGCATGCTCAGCTTCTTCGTAAGCAGCTTTCTCCCAGTAGAGACCGATTTCCGGATAGCCTTCTCTGTGGGCAACTCTTGCCATTGCCAGATACATACCAACTTCAGAGCACTCACCCTGGAAGTTAGCTCTCAGGTCTTCAAGAATGTCTTCGCTCACACCCTGAGCAACACCAACAACGTGTTCAGCAGCCCATGTCATCTCGCCCTTCTGCTCTGTGAATTTGGAAGCAGGAGCCTTACACTGCGGACAGACTTCCGGAGCAGCGTCACCTTCGTAAACATATCCACATACATTACATACCCATTTTGCCATAATTTTGATCTCCTTTTCTTAATTAAGTTAGTTCTGTTTAATAATAGTAATAATTCTCAATAACTGTAGTTTCAATCTATCACATTGAATGCTCAAAGTCAAGTAAATGTCTGAAAATACATTATTTGTTCATACATTTCGGGCAAGTTCCGAAAAATCGTATATCGCATGCTGTGATCTTGCCGGAAAAGTTTCGACCGGCTTTCTCTATCAGATCGTCCATACCCTCTGTTTCCAGATCCAGGACATCTCCACAAGTTGTACACATGAAGTGACAGTGTGGTTCAACACAACCATCGAAATGATCTGCACCGCCGAAGTTGGACAGTTTTTGGATCTCACCGATCTCAGATAACAGAGAAAGGTTACGATATACGGTTCCCAGACTGATGTTGGGGTAGATTTTTTTCATATTTTCATAAACAACATCTGCGGTGGGGTGATCCTTACGGGTCATGAGAAATTCTTTGATCGATTCTCGCTGACGACTGTATTTCAATGTAGCCATATATCGCGTTTCCTTTCTGTAAATCAGTTCCTTAAATTATTCTCCGAAGTATCTTTTCAGTAATCCAGCGAATGCTTTGCCGTGTCTAGCTTCATCGCGAGCCATCTCATGTACTGTGTCATGGATCGCATCAAGGTTAGCAGCTTTGGCACGTTTAGCCAGGTCGAATTTACCAGCAGTAGCACCGTTCTCAGCTTCTACACGCATCTCAAGGTTTTTCTTTGTGCTGTCAGTAACGACTTCACCGAGAAGTTCTGCGAATTTAGCAGCGTGCTCAGCTTCTTCGTAAGCTGCTTTCTCCCAGTAAAGACCGATTTCCGGATAGCCTTCTCTGTGGGCAACTCTTGCCATTGCGAGATACATACCAACCTCAGAGCACTCACCCTGGAAGTTCGCTCTCAGGTCTTCGAGAATATCTTCGCTCACGCCCTGAGCAACACCAACAACATGTTCAGCAGCCCATGTCATCTCGCCTTTCTGCTCTGTGAATTTGGAAGCAGGAGCTTTACACTGCGGACATACCTCCGGAGCAGCATCGCCTTCATAAACATATCCACATACATTACATACCCATTTTGCCATAATCTTGATCTCCTTTTCTGATTAAGTTTGTTTTATTTAATAATAGTAATTGTTATTGTTTTCTTGTTGTGACTATACTGTATCATAATGGTATAGATTTGTCAACAAGGAAAATATATTTTTTTCAGACGGATTTTCTGATACAATAGAAAAGCGAAAAAAATAAGAAAGTCTTAATATTTTACCCCATAGATATTAATTCTTAAGCAGTATAGTAAAAACATGAAAACACAGGAGGCAGGGGAAATGGCAGAGATACTGGTATGTGATGACGACAAGGACATCGTGGAGGCAATAGAAATCTATCTGGCACAGGAGGGGCATCACATTCTCAAAGCATACGATGGTGAACAGGCGATCCGGGTTTTGCAGAATAATCCGGTGGATCTTCTGATCATCGACGTGATGATGCCGAAGCTGGACGGAATCCGGGCAACATTGAAGATCCGCGAAAAAAACGCTCTTCCTATCATAATTTTATCTGCAAAATCAGAGGATACAGACAAGATCCTCGGACTGAATGTCGGCGCAGATGATTATGTGACGAAACCTTTTAACCCATTGGAACTGATGGCGAGGGTAAAATCCCAGCTTCGCAGATATACGCAGCTGGGTGCAATGGCAGAAAAGAGAGGAAATGTTTACGAGACGGGCGGACTGATGATCGATGATGACCGTAAGGAAGTTACTGTCGATGGAGAAGCAGTCAAACTGACACCGATCGAGTACAGGATCCTTCTTTTTCTGGTCAAAAATCAGGGAAGAGTTTTTTCCATCAATCAGATCTATGAGAGTATCTGGGAAGAGGAAGCGATCGCGGCAGATAATACGGTAGCGGTTCACATCCGACATATCAGAGAAAAAATTGAGATCAATCCAAAGGAGCCGCGCTACCTCAAAGTTGTGTGGGGACTTGGGTATAAAGTGGAAAAGATCTGATTTTCTGAATGGACCTGTGGAAAACTCCTGTGTTTATAGCAGAGTCATTTAGCAGAAAGGAAATGGGGTATAAATGAAGACAAGATGGTATAGAAAAAGCGGTGTAAAAGGGCTTCTGGTGCTGCTGACAATAGTTTTTGTGACGGTAGCCTGCACGGGAGCCGGGGCATCCGTGCTTATCATGAGCAAAGGCGTTCAGCCATTGGACAGCAAAAATTATGTGGATTCCCAGAGCTTCCAGGATAATATGTACAGCCTTTCACATACGATCATTAATGCGATCAATGAGAGAGAAATCCTGGATCAGGCAGACGACGGAGAACTGGTTGACCTTGCGGAGCTGAATAAGGGAAAGACGCTGACGCACAAAAACACATCCGGACTTGCCTACAAGGCAGGGAATCTGTATGACTGGGCGAAGAAATCATCCTGGGATCGAAGTGCAAATGTTCTGATCTGCCGTCAGCCGGATGGCAGCGACTACTATATGTACTACAATGATTTTGCAGATAAGATTACTACTGGTGAACTGAAATTTGTTTTTGGCAGTGATGAAGACGGATGGACAGAGAATGCAAAGGATATACTGGCCATACTCTCCGGCAAAGAGTATACGTACTATGGTGACGCCAATGATAACATAGGAATCCGTAATGATGGTGTGGAATATGTTACCGACGCGGACGGGAATGTTGTTTACACAGATGTGCATAATTATGAATCCAGTGGAAATAACGATGCCCCACTGAAAGAAGCGTACAAACCGGATGGAGCGGACAGTATCCTTGATGTTGTAAACAACAGTGAAGAATGGAAAGGAAATATCAGCAAGGCATATGAGTATTTATACACGGCTCTGGTTGAATACAGTGATGCTTCTTATGGTGAAAAAGTCCTGAAAACTTATGCAACAGGTGTAACAAATGTTAACTACATGTACGTAGACACAAAATCCGATAAAGTGTACACCAATATAAAAGGCATCACATCAGCAAATTATGCAAAAAAACTGGATGAACTGACTTCCAGTGGTGATCCGCTTATGCTGATCGCTCCGGATCTGCAGGACTGTGCCCTGGGATTTTCCAATATCGCAGACTGGACAGTATCTTACTGGCAGAGCATGATCGAGAATACAGGACTTGGTGAGGAAAATTATCTCTATTTCGTTTCTGTAGATAAAGATTTTCCGGTATTAGACAGGATCAAGCAGGAAAAACTTGTCTATGAGAAGTTTGAACCATGGCTGGTATCGATCATGGTAATTTCTGTAGTGTCACTGGTTCTGGCACTTGCAGGACTTGTGATCCTGACGATCGGGGCCGGACGAAACAATGAAGATGAGAAAGTGCATCTGAATTTCCTGGACAGATGGTATACCGAGATTGTGGCAGGGATGATATTTATGATCTGGCTGCTGGGCACTTCGGTGATCGTCCAGACAATGGATTTTGAAGACATACGAATGGTCTGGAAAGTGACGGGATTCAGCATCCTGGGAATCTGGTGTGGCGGATGGTTCCTGACCGGCTGGCTGAGTCTGGTTCGCAGGATCAAGGCAAGATCTCTCTGGAGAGACAGCCTGCTCCGACACGTTCTGATATTGGTAAGAAAGTGTTTTTCTAAATGTAATGATCTGGTTGTCTTTCTCGGTGGCAATATGATCAGCAGGGTCAAAATAATTTTGTTATTTGGCATCTTTGTATTTTTGCAGTTTATGTTTTATGTAATGACGGTTAATGGTGGTTCAGCATTTGCTTTTCTTCTGCTGATTGTAATGGACTGTGCAGTTCTTTATTATCTTGTAAAAAAAGCCTGGGGAAGAGAGCAGATCATCGCTGGTCTGAAGAAGATCACTGACGGAGAACTCCAATACAAGATTCCAACAGAAAAACTTTCCGGTGAACAGGAACAGGTGGCAGATTATATCAACCATATTGGAGAGGGACTGGATGCAGCTGTAGAAAACAGCCTCAAGAACGAGCGCATGAAAACAGAGCTGATCACGAATGTCTCCCATGATATCAAGACACCGCTTACTTCGATCATCAATTATGTGGATCTTCTCAAGCGCGAGAATCCGGAAGACCCCAAGATCAGAGGTTATCTGGAAGTTTTGGAAAACAAGGCACAGCGGCTCAAAGTATTGACTGAAGATGTCGTAGAAGCCTCCAAAGCAAGCACCGGAAATATCACACTGGAAATGACGGACCTGAATTTCGTTGAACTGGTACATCAGGTGATTGGAGAATTTGAAGAGAAATTCGAAGAAAGAAATCTGACGATGGTAGTTCATTTCGATGAGGAAGAAGCAATCATCTGTGCAGATGGCCGCAGACTCTGGCGAGTCCTCGAGAATGTTTTTGGAAACGCATCAAAATATGCGATGGAAAACACAAGAGTTTACGTCGATGTAAAAGTTGACCGGCCAAACGTGCAGCTTTCCCTCAAAAACATCTCCGCACAGTCTTTGAACATCTCCGCAGACGAACTCACCGAACGTTTCATCCGCGGCGACGTCTCCCGAAACACCGAAGGCAGCGGACTTGGCCTGTCAATCGCCAAAGACCTCGTCCGGCTCCAGGGTGGAGAATTTAAGTTGTATCTTGATGGGGATCTGTTTAAGGTGACGATTGAATTTAAAATGAAATAATAACAAAAGACCTTGTTCTGAATGATATCAGAAGGAGGTCTTTTTTGCTGAATCCTAAACCTGTATCCGATCCGCAACTTCATTTCCAACTGCCAGGCGGCGGTTATTGCTTCCGATGATCAGCCAGTCGCGACATTTCTGGATGACCTGGATGGTGCTGCCTTCTTTGATATCCATCTTTCGCATAGTTTCAAGAATTTCCGGAACGCCGAACATCCATTTGATAGTACAGGTATCGCCTGCATTTGTCTGTGATAAAGCCTGCATAAAAATACCTCCTTTGATGAAAAATAGAAATGGTTAGTGTCAGATAATTTACCTTTTGTTTGTTGAATTTATTGTACAACTAAGAATATATGTTCGTCAATTGGAACATTAGGTAGTCTCTGCTCATATTGGATAGGAGATGCTGACAGAAGATAGTGTGTGCTAAATATGCAGGATTATGCATAGTTATAACACCGAAATTCGCGGTTTACAAATATAGGTAAATATGCTACTATTTTTAAAGGAGCGGAAACATGAGTTTCCGCAAAATATAAGCAAACTCAACGAACAAGAGAGTACATTTGCTGACCACATTACAGAGAATTCCCCGGAGGAAATTTCAGATTTTCGTGGCTGAGAGGGAGGTGCAGGTGCAGATGGAAGATGGCTTGGGAGAGGTGCAGTCGAGATGAGTATCGATGTTAATGGGAGGGTTCCTGGCATACAGAAAGCAATTTCTTAAAGGAAATAAGATTTAGTACTATTCAGACTGCAACAGGACCGCCTGTTATAGCGGAAGGGTATCAGGACAATAGCAGATTATCAGACTATTACAGTATTGGTCGGATTATCCGTATGGAATCGTACCCAACAAGGTTTCTGACCGCGAGGCAGGAACGAACAGAAGTGGTAACACGGGCAGGACTCGTCTTCTCTATGAGAAGGGGTCTTTTTTTTATTATAATCCAGGAGGAACAATAAAATGGACAAGCAGAAGTATTATATTACAACCGCGATCGCCTATACATCCGGTAAACCGCATATCGGCAACACCTATGAGATCGTACTGGCAGACGCGATCGCACGTTACAAGAGACAGGAAGGATACGATGTATTTTTCCAGACAGGAACTGACGAGCATGGTCAGAAGATCGAGCTCAAAGCAGAAGAAGCAGGAATCACACCAAAGGAATTCGTAGACAATGTATCCGGTGAGATCAAGAGAATCTGGGATCTGATGAACACATCCTATGACAAATTCATCCGTACCACAGACGCTGACCACGAGAAACAGGTTCAGAAGATCTTCAAGAAAATGTATGCAAAAGGAGATATCTACAAGGGACATTACGAAGGAATGTACTGTACACCTTGCGAATCCTTCTTCACAGAATCACAGCTCGTAGACGGCAAATGCCCGGACTGCGGACGCCCATGCGTTCCGGCAAAAGAAGAAGCATACTTCTTCAAAATGAGTAAATATGCAGACCGTCTGATCGACTACATCAACACACATCCGGATTTCATTCAGCCGGAATCACGTAAAAACGAGATGATGAACAACTTCCTTCTTCCGGGACTTCAGGATCTCTGCGTATCCAGAACATCCTTCAAATGGGGAATCCCGGTAGACTTCGATCCGAAGCACGTTGTTTATGTATGGCTGGATGCCCTGACAAACTATATCACAGGAATCGGTTATGACTGCGACGGCGAAAGCTCTGAACAGTTCAACAAACTGTGGCCGGCAGACCTTCATCTGATCGGTAAAGACATCATCCGTTTCCATACTATTTACTGGCCGATCTTCCTGATGTCACTTGACCTGCCGCTTCCGAAACAGGTATTCGGACATCCGTGGCTGCTCCAGGGCGATGGCAAGATGAGTAAATCCAAAGGAAACGTAATCTATGCAGATGAACTCGTAGATTTCTTCGGCGTAGATGCTGTCCGTTATTTCGTACTTCACGAAATGCCATTCGAGAACGATGGTGTCATCACATGGGAACTGATGGTAGAGAGACTGAACTCCGAGCTTGCAAATACTCTCGGAAACCTTGTAAACCGTACCATCTCCATGTCCAACAAATACTTCGGCGGCGTAGTAGAAAACAAAGGTGTTGCTGAACCGGTTGACGAAGACCTCAAAGCATTTGCACTGGCTGTTCCGGGCAAGGTTGCTGAGAAGATGGACAAACTGCGTGTTGCAGATGCAATGACAGAGGTATTCACTCTGTTCAAACGTCTGAACAAATACATCGACGAGACTATGCCATGGGCTCTTGCAAAAGATGAAGCAAAGAAAGATCGTCTTGCAACCGTTCTCTACAACCTGGTTGAAGGAATCACCATGGGAGCAACTCTTCTGGAATCCTTCATGCCGGAGACAACAGAGCGCATCCTTGCGCAGTTAAATGCAGAAAAACGTACTCTTGAAGACTTGAAGACATTCGGACTCTATCCGTCAGGAAACAAAGTAACCGAAAAACCGGAGATCCTGTTTGCACGTCTTGACCTCAAAGAAGTACTTGCAAAAGTAGAAGAACTTCATCCGAAGAAAGAAGAGCCGGTTGAGGAGAAAAAAGAAGAAAATGTGATCGACATCGAAGCAAAACCAGAGATCACATTTGACGATTTTGGAAAACTTCAGTTCCAGGTTGGTGAGATCATCGCCTGCGAAGAAGTAAAGAAATCCCGTAAACTTCTCTGCTCTCAGGTTAAGATCGGAAGCCAGGTACGCCAGATCGTATCCGGAATCAAATCTCACTACAGCGCAGAAGAAATGGTAGGAAAGAAAGTTATGGTCGTTACCAACCTGAAACCTGCCAAACTTGCAGGAATCTTAAGCGAAGGTATGATCCTCTGTGCAGAAGATGCAGACGGAAACCTGTCCCTGATGGTACCGGAGAAAGAAATGCCGGCAGGAGCAGAAATCTGCTAAAGACTGTTAAGCTATAAAAAATTTATTCAGGAAGTTCAGGACAGAGGGCAGAAATTCTGCCGAAACTGTTTATGATGAACTTCCTGAATTTATATTTAAAAGGAGACAGGACTTTTTATGGAAAAGGGTTTTACACATTTTGACCAGAATGGAAATGCGGTGATGGTTGACGTTTCCGGGAAACAGGTCACATACAGGACTGCCCTGGCGACAGGATATATTTCCGTGGGACCGGAGATCATGGAAGCAGTAACAGCAGGAAATGTCAAAAAAGGAGATGTCCTCGGCGTAGCCAGAGTTGCAGGGATCATGGGAGTCAAAAAAACTTCCGAGCTGATTCCAATGTGTCATCCGCTGCCGATACAGAAATGTTCCATTGATTACGAACTGGATCAGCAAAAAAATCGGATCCACGTTTTCTGTACTGTAAAGACAGAGGGCAAAACCGGCGTGGAAATGGAAGCACTGACAGGTGTCCAGGTGACACTTCTGACCATTTATGACATGTGCAAGGCAATCGACAAGCACATGGTCATGTCAGAGATCCATCTGATCGAAAAAACAGGCGGAAAAAGCGGAGATTTCCGTTTTGAGAACAGATAAAAGAAAATGGAGGAAATATGAAACGAGTAGCGATCATCACATCAAGTGATACAGGATATCGTGGCGAAAGAGAAGACTTAAGCGGACCTGCGATCAAAGAAATCGTAGAACGCGAGGGATATGAAGTTGTATCCATGGACATCCTTCCGGATGATCAGGTTATGCTTGCCGGCAAAATGCAGGAAATTGCAGACAAAGAGATGGCAGAACTGATCCTGACAACAGGCGGAACAGGATTTTCAGAGAGGGATGTTACACCGGAGGCAACCGAAGAAGTTATTGAGCGCAGAGTACCGGGAATCCCGGAGGCAATGCGTGCATACAGCATGACGATCACAAAAAGAGCAATGCTGAGCCGTGCAACTGCCGGAATCCGAGGAAAGACACTGATCATCAATCTTCCGGGAAGTCCGAAAGCGGTTAAGGAAAGTCTGGAATACATCATCGATGCACTGGGACATGGAATCGAGATCCTGACAGGAGAAGCAGGAAACTGTGCACGCAAATAAAAAGGGGTAAATAGAAACAGGAGGTTTTTTATTATGGGTAGAGTAATCGCAGTATGTATCAGCAAGGAAAAAGGAACACAGAAGTATCGTATACCGGAAGGTGAATTCATAGAAGAATGGGGAATCAAGGATGACGCACATGCGGGCAAATGGCACCGTCAGGTCAGTCTTCTTTCCTATGACAAGATCCAGGAATTCCGCGCGAAAGGTGCCGAGATCGAAGATGGAGCTTTTGGAGAAAACCTGGTAGTCGAAGGCTTTGACTTTGCCAAACTTCCGGTGGGAACGAAATTTCGATGCAACGATGTAGTTCTTGAGATGACGCAGATCGGCAAGAAATGCCATCACGGCTGCGCGATCTTCCAGAAGATGGGCGACTGCATCATGCCGAGAGAGGGCGTTTTTACGAGAGTTCTTCATGGAGGCGTGATCCATGAAGGAGATGAATTGGTGATAATCGAGGAGAATGAATAATTGGAAACACATATGATTTTTGAAACACATGCTCATTATGATGACGAAGCTTTTGAGGCAGACAGGGAGGAACTTCTGGATTCCATGCAGGAAAACGGAATTGACAGAATCGTCAATGCCTGTGCTTCGCTTGAAAGTCTGAAGGACACAGAAGCTCTTATGGAAAAATATCCGTTTGTTTATGGTGCATTTGGAATCCATCCGGATGATGCGGATAAGATGACAGAGGAGACTCTTGAGGAGATCCGGAAGCTTTGTAAACTGCCGAAAGCAGTAGCGGTCGGTGAGATCGGGCTGGATTATTACTGGCACAAGGAAGAACATGAGCATGAGATTCAGAAAAAGATGTTCCGTGCACAGATGGAGATCGCAAGGGAGGCACAGATGCCGTTTATGATCCACAGCAGGGAAGCTGCGAAGGACACTCTGGACATAGTGAAGGATTGCATGAAGGGTGGAATGTACGGCGGTATCATTCATTGTTTTTCTTATGCGAAGGAGATGGCGCGGGAGTATCTGGATATGGGACTTTATCTGGGAATTGGCGGTGTGGTCACGTTTAAGAATGCGAAGAAACTTAAGGAAGTTGTGGAGTATGCACCGCTTGATCAGATCGTTTTGGAAACGGACAGTCCGTATCTGAGCCCGGAACCGAATCGCGGAAAGCGGAATGATTCCAGGAATCTGGTGTATGTGGCGAGAGAGATCGCACGGATCAAAGGTGTGACAGAAGATGAGGTTATTGCGGTGACGGAAGGGAATGCGGAGAGGCTGTTGTTGCGATAAGGTCTAATGCCGTACTATAGTTGACCGAGTTATCCAACTATAGTACGGCATTTACGTTATCGCATGTTGGAGGTGAGAAAAAACAAAGAATATGGGACGGAGGAGCTGCGCTGTCCTGTCTTTGGATAAATAAGTCTTTAGTAGTCTTCGTCGTAGTAGCTGTCGTCGTATGAATCATCGTAGGAATCATCATAGGACGAGTCATCGTATGATGAATCCTCAGAATCCTCGGAGGAGTCCCCGGAACTGTCGCTGCCGTCGGAATTTCCCTGCTGTGCAAGGTATTCGTCGGCGCTGGTGGACCAGATGTCGTCTACGATGTCTCCGTCTGAGTTGATCATGTTGAGTTCATAATCGAAGGATACATCGAGAAGGTCTGTTCTGGTGGATGGTTCTACATTCATGGACATGATCTCTTTAAATTTGGCCTGGAGGTTTGCCAGGGTGAATTCGTCTCCGATGATGTCTTTCACACCGTGCTGAGAAGCGAGTTCTTCGGTGTAGTCTTCGAGCATATATGGATTAAACACGCCTTCATCTTTGTTATAATGCATGACCATTGGTTTGACAGTCGGATCGAGGATATCGATCGTTGTTTCACCGTTCTTGACAGTTTTCTGGATGGTGAAGCTTGCCATTCCTTCCAGAAGCCCGGTAAGGGTCTGCTGAGTGGAAACGAAGTTTCCAAGGGAGTAGAAGATCAGCATATTGTGTCCCTGATCGTCAGACATCCGTCCATAAGGCTGCAGGATATGTGGATGACCGCCGACTACGACATCAACACCCTGCTGCATCAGGAAGGTGGCCCATTCTTTCTCATATTCCGTAGGCATCGGTTCTTCTTCCTTGCCCCAGTGAGCGACAAAGATCAGCACGTCGCTGGAGGCCTTGGCTTTCTGGATCATGGTGGAGACTTTATTCTTGTCGAAGAGATCAATCATGTATTCATTTCCTTCGCCGACCCCGCCGTTGTTGGTTCCGTATGTATAATCCAGAAAAGAAATCGTAATCCCGTTTACTTCCAGTGTCTTGACTGTATCAGCATCTTCCTGTGTCGGGTGGATTCCAAGGACAGGAACATCCGGATATTTGCTGCTCCAGAAATTAAAGGTTTCCTGAAGAAAATCAATTCCATAATCATCGATATGGTTTGTTGCGGATTCTACGACATCGAATCCTGCATTCATCAGTGCATCACCGACTTCCGTAGGAGTTGCAAAAGACGGGTAAGAGCTGACAGCATCATGTTCTGTAGTAAAAACAGTCTCCTGGTCGACCATTGCCACATCAGCAGCCTGGATCTCATCACGTACTTTGTCATAAATCTGATCATAATTCCAGGTTCCGGAATCATTTTCGCCGGATTCGATCAGACTTCCGTGATAAAGATTGTCGCCGACAGCGATCACACTTGCTGTGGAAACTTCCGGTTCTTCAGCAGCTTTCTTTGCCGCTTCTGCTTCCTTCTGGGCGACTTTGGCAGCTTCTTCTTTGGGTTTCTCGATAAGGTTGTAGTCAAGCTGACGTAACCCTGCAACGAGAAGCAGCAGTAAAATAACGGAGCAGATCAGACCAATACGGGAATTCATCTGTTCCCTGAGATTCAGTGGTATATTCTTATTTTTTTTCATAAATTTATTTCCTTTCATTTCCCCATTATAGCAAATTAAACTCAGCAAAAAAAGATGTTGTTAAAAAAATTGCTTTGTGTTTCAAATTACTTTACGCTATAATAAAGAAACAGACAGGGAAGGGGTATGCTGATGAATTCATACGAAACTGTAAATGATGTTCTGGTAAAACTGTTCAACGAGATCATGGATGTGGAAGAGCGTGCGCTGCTCACCTCAGAATATAAGGATATTTCCGTAAACGACATGCATGTGATCGAAGCGATCGGAATCCGGGAACCGAAGAATATGTCCACGGTGGCACGTGCGGTATCTGTGACGGTGGGAACTTTGACGATCGCGATCAATCACCTGGTCAAGAAGGGATATGTAGAGCGCAGCCGAAGCGAGGAGGACCGCAGGGTTGTACTGGTATCTCTTTCTGAAAAGGGGGAGAAAGCATATTTCCATCATCGGATGTTCCACGAGAAGATGGTCATGGAAGTGCTTGATGGCATGGACAAAGAAGAGACAGAGGTGCTGACAAGGGCATTGACGAAACTCCAGAAGTTTTTCCGGACTTATGGAAATGACAAATAAAAGAAATACAGAAAGCAGACATATCATCAGAACGATGGACATGCCTGCTTTTTTTATGCACAGCGAGGAGGTAGCATTATGAAGAACTGTCGGCAGCAGGCTGCATATATTTTGCAAGAACAGGAAACTGCACCGGGCCGATCTCCAGGACCTGGCGGTGGAATTCTCTGAGGTCAAAAGAATCTCCAAGTTTTTTCTGCTGAGAGGTCTTAAGGTCGAGAAAATTCAGATAGCCGAGATAGTATTTGAGATAGTTTCCGGGAGTTTCCACGATATACTGGTAAATCTCTGCGATTACTTTTTCATCCTGGATACCGAAAGCATTCAGGAACTTTGCGGCGGCAGCCTGATTCCAGCCCTGATAGTGGATACCGGTATCAAGCAGAGAATAAATACAGAGGTTGATACTGCGGTTTTTCCACATCAGGGTGGTGATATCAGCAGCAGCCTTGTCGGAGAGAAGGGAAGCGGCATACTGATATCCGTAGGATTCGACATAAGTCGCCCAGCCTTCAACATAGCCGCCCGAGGTGATCAGATATCGGATGTCGTCCGGCTGTGTCTTTCCGAAAAAAACAGTCTGGTACAGATGCCCCGGAAATCCTTCGTGGGATAGCGTTGTAAAAAGCTCCAGATTGGACCGGCTACCTGCACGGTTGATGTAGATCACATTCGGCCTGCCCGTATCCAGTGGCGGTGTGAGATAAAATGCAGGACTCAGAAAATCCTCCATGGATTCGTGAACATAGCGGATCTCATAATCGGTGGTATCGAGAGCAGGAAAATCCTTCTGCATCTGCTGGTTCAGATACTGAAGGGCAGACGCCGGTTCAAAATCTTTTATTTCTGCACCATTCGTGAGTTTTCGAAGGAGTGATGGCTGCTCTTTGAGCATCTGCTGGACCGTGTGCATATCTCCTGCAAGCTGAGAAGTAAGTCGCTGCTGGATCTTTTCGACGGAGAGATAAGAACCAGTCTGAGACTGCAGAAGATAACGGTAATATTCCTTCCCTCCTTTGAAATGACTGAGCCCACGGCTGGAAGTTCCGGTATTTTTTAATTCATTCAGCCCTGTCATCAGTTCCTGATAAGCAGGAATCACACTGGTGAGCAGGATCTCTTTGTGGCGTTCATTCAGCTTTGCCTGTTCTTTTTCAGAAAAACGGCCGTAATCTTTGAGTTTCCGGGCAAAAACATCCAGCATATAGTTGTTCTGTGGATCTTTGATAAAGGTACTGCACTGTTCCAGAATGCGGTTTAAAGTTGCATTGCTCATGAAATATCCTGCATCAGATCTGCGGCGTTCATAGGCGAGAATACTCTGAAAATATGGCTTTACCGAGGTGAGAAGGTTCAGATAGTCCGCAATATCCTGATCGTCATAAAAGGCATATTCTGCCAGCAGAACAGGAAGCTGTGCCTGGATGCCAAGACTTGGGCTTAACGGTTCGTCGAGAAGCGTATAATCTCTGGCAGAAAGCTGTGTCTGATAGTAAAGGAGCAGCATATCCCGCGTGATCTGATTTTGACGGGTCAGACCGGAAGGAGTGAAATCTTTCAGCTTCCGGAGATACTGCTCATATTTCTGATATGTAGCACTGGTGTCATCGGAGATCGTTCCGAGGGTGGGAGAAGGTCTGGAAATATGTTTTTTTTCGGGATAAGCAAGGGAATAATGGAGTGTCAGCATGCTTCCGGATATTTCTTCCTGAAAGATTTTTCGGGTGAGGGAGCGGAAAGCTTTGTCCTTAGATATTACACTTCCGGACAGCCATCCCATAAAAAGCCCGATAACCAGTGTGAGAGACAAAAGAAGTGCGATAACGATCGGAGAACGGGGTCTGCGAAGAGAAGGTTTCATAGATTCCTCTCAAAAGAAAGGTTTTTACTATCTTATTGGAAAAAACGGGATTGTATGCTAAACTTGGTTTCAGGAGTTAAGAAAGCGAGGTTGATCTAATGGAAGAAATATATGATCTGGCGATTCTGGGTGCAGGACCAGCAGGAATCTGCGCAGCGATCTATGCGACAAGAGGCAAGCTGAATACTCTGTGGCTTGAGAAGAAATTTGTGCAGGGCGGACAGATCGTGGATACTTATGAGGTGGACAACTATCCAGGACTTCCGGGAATCACAGGTCTGGATCTCGGAGAAACCATGGTAAATCACGCGGAGAAACTGGGAATCAAGCCAAAGAGAGAGCCGGTACTTTCCATCGAAGAGGAAAACGGGCTTAAAGTGATCCGCACAAAGAAGAACAGATATATGGCGAAAGCGGTGATCCTTGCATGTGGTGCGGCACACCGCCAGCTTGGGATTCCGGGGGAAGAAGAACTCAGTGGAATGGGCGTGTCCTACTGCGCGACCTGTGATGGAGCTTTTTTCCAGGATGGAACAGTTGCTGTAGTCGGAGGAGGAAATGTGGCAGTAGAGGATGCGATCCTTCTTTCCAGAACATGTAAGAAAGTTTATCTTGTTCACAGAAGGGATGAACTTCGCGCCGACAAGGTGCTTCAGGACAAGCTGTTTAAGTGTGCAAATGTGGAAATGGTCTGGGATAGCGTACCGACGGTTATCGAGGGAACTGACAAGGTAGAAGATATCAAAGTCCACAATGTCAAAACAGATGAGGGAAAAACGATCGCAGTTGATGGAGTTTTTATCGCTGTTGGAATTCTTCCGAATACAGAGAAATTCAAAGGGCTGGTTGATCTGGATGAGAGCGGTTATATCATCGCAGGAGAGGACGGTGTGACAAGTACACCGGGAATCTTTGCAGCAGGTGATATCCGTACCAAAAATCTTCGCCAGGTTGTGACAGCAGTGGCTGACGGGGCAAATGCAGTCGCCTCCGTGCAACGCTACCTGATAGAAAAATAAGCAGAAAATATGTAAAAAAGGCAGTTCTAGTGGATGGCTGGAGCTGCTTTTTTATTGCATGTCAAGACGTAAAATTTGCCTCGCTGCTACGGTAAATTGACAGGTGCGGGCGATTGTGATACCATAGGGCAGTATTTTGGCAAAAAATGGCAGTTTTTTATAAAGGAGAATTTGATGAAAAAAAGAATAACAGTGATGTTATTATGTGCATGCATGAGCGTTTCTGCATATACCGGTGTTCAGGCAGCGGACTTGAGTTCAGGAAGCTCAGACAGCGATGTTCAGATTGAAATGGAAGAAGTTGATGACAGTGAAGATGAGGCAGATTTCACAGATGCCGAGGACGGACTGTTCAGCGACGGAAGTGATGATACTCAGACTGGCGATATCAGCGCGATCGCAAACCAGATCGTAGCGCAGGCGCAGAGCCAGGCACAGGATTACCAGGAAAAGAAACAGGCATCCCGGAAAGTGATCGATGCCCGTGAAGTAGAGCGCAGAGCGCAGGAGATCAAGGAAGAGACCACAAGGATCCGCGAGGAAGCCCAGGAGGCAGCCAGAAAAAAAGCAGAGGAAGAAGCTCGCAAGGCAGAGCAGGCGCGTGTGGAACACAGAGAAAATATTGCACAGTTCGCCGTTCAGTTTGTAGGAAATCCATACGTCTACGGTGGTACAAGTCTGACAAACGGTGCTGACTGCTCCGGATTTGTAATGTCAGTCTTTAAAGAGTTTGGATATGACCTTCCACGAGTGGCAGCAGCTCAGTATGAAGCATCCCAGAAAAAAGATATCAGCCAGATGGAGACAGGCGACCTGGTATTCTACGGAGCAGGTGGGATCAACCACGTTGCTCTCTATATCGGCGATGGTAAAGTTGTCCACGCGCTGAACTCCAATAAAGGAATCGTGATCACAGATTACAATTACGATACACCGGTTGGAGTCGGAACCTACGTGAAATAAAATATACGAAAAACTATCAAAGATAAGGCCCCGGAACGCAAGATTCTGCGGGCTTTTTTGGTATAAAAAAAGCTGAGCCAGGGGAAAATATCTGCATGTATATTTTTATAACAAAAAACTGTGTGACAGTAATTTTGTCGAAGAAAATCGGACAAAATCGACCATCTGGCAAATTGCACAAAACTTGTCGGAAAATGTGGATAATGTCGATTTAGGTGCAAAAGTTATCCACATTTCAGAATGGTTGATTTTACTGGAAAATTGAGTTATACACAAAGTTATCCACATTATCCACAAAAATTGGATGTGGAATACCAGATTTACATAAAATGAAAAGAAACAAATGTTTTGGTCAATAATAATGAAAATAAAAAAATGACGAAAAAGATAATAAATCCTATTGACATTTTCATAGTGCAAATATTAAAAAGTTTTTCAGCCAAAAGGATTATTTTAAGGTTTCAAACAATAATTATCTGATAATTTTGCAAATAAATACAGCCCACCCGCATATTTGCGGTGTGGGCTGTATCCTATCTCCCGGAGGAGTTCTGTTTCATTCGTTTGATAACCTTCAACCTCGTAAATTCTTCACGTTCCTTTTCCTCAAGTGCATTCTGGATATCCTTAGTAAGTGCCTCATACTTAGGAATCGTGATGTTCTTGAGTGCATTGGCACGTTTCTGTGTCTTCTTGATATTGGCAGCCAGACGGATCGCGGCGTTTTCGATGCCGGATAACTGGATGGAAAGCTCTTTTACCTTTTCAAAAGCGGCCTTGGCTTCATCCAGTGACATTCTGGTGCTGTAATAAGCGTAGGTTGGTGTATTTGTCGTCTGCTTGTCATATTCCACAAGCGGGATCTCTGTACCCATAACGCTTCTGGTCTTGATGCGGATGGAGTTTTCCACAGGAACTGTGTACGAAACCTGTTCGACGAAGGCAATACCGAGTTCCATGTTGGCTTTCTGGAGTGCTGCATAGGCGGCACGGAAAGTTTCATCGATCTGGGACTGGATGTCCTTTGCCTGGTCGATCAGCTCCATCATTTCACGGATCAGAATGTTACGCTTCTTGTCCATCAGCTCAAATCCCTGGCGGGAGAGAGCGAGAGAGTTTTTTGCAAGGATGAGGTTTCCCTTGGTGGGGAAGGTATTAGGATCCATAAAATGTCACCTCCCCTCAGCGAACAGTTTCTTTGTAATACTTGTTCAGGATCTTGGTGTCGATACGGTCAAGTTCGTCCTTCGGAAGCAGTCCGAGAAGTTCCCAGCCTTTGTCCAGGGTTTCGGTGATGCTTCGGTTTTCGGTTTCAGACTGACCGACAAACTCTGCCTCAAAAGCTTTTCCAAATACCAGATAACGCTTATCCAGAGGAGAAAGCTCATCTTCACCGATAACAGAGGCAAGTGCTCTGGCATCTCCAACCTTTGCGTAGCAGGAGAAAAGCTGGTTTGCAACGTCCTGATGATCCTCTCTTGTAAAGCCCTCACCGATACCGTCCTTCATCAGACGGGAGAGGGAAGGAAGTACATTGATCGGCGGATAGATTGCCTGACCGTGAAGCTGGCGGTCCAGAACGATCTGTCCCTCGGTGATATAACCGGTAAGGTCAGGAATAGGATGAGTGATATCGTCGTTCGGCATGGTCAGGATCGGGATCTGTGTGACAGAACCTTTGCCGCCCTGCACGATACCTGCACGCTCATAAAGAGTAGCAAGTTCACTGTAAAGATAGCCCGGATAACCTTTACGGGAAGGAATCTCACCCTTGGAGGAAGAAACCTCACGCATTGCCTCGCAGAAAGAAGTGATATCTGTCAGGATAACAAGGATGTGCATGCCTTTTTCAAAAGCAAGATATTCTGCGGCGGTCAGTGCGATCTTCGGAGTCAGAAGTCGTTCTACGACCGGATCATTGGCAAGGTTCAGAAACATAACTACGTGGTCAGATGCGCCGCTCTCTTCGAAAGTACGGCGGAAAAATTCAGCGACATCGTATTTAACACCCATTGCAGCAAACACGATTGCAAAGTCCTCATCGGAGTCATCACCCAGAGAAGCCTGCTGTACGATCTGTGCGGCAAGCTTGTCATGCGGGAGACCGTTTCCGGAAAAGATCGGAAGTTTCTGTCCACGGATCAGGGTGGTCAAACCATCGATCGCGGAGATTCCGGTGTTGATATAGTTTCGCGGATATTCACGTTTTACAGGGTTCAGAGGAAGTCCGTTGATATTAAGGCTTACCTCCGGAGTGATCTCGCCCAGACCGTCGATCGGCTGTCCGATACCATTGAAGGTACGTCCGAGGATCTCCTCGGAAAGACCGATCTCCATCGGATGCCCTGTAAGGCGTGTGTGTGTATTGCTCAAGGACATGTTGTCTGTTCCCTCAAAAACCTGGATAACAGCTTTGTCCTCATAGATTTCTACGATACGACCGATCTTCTGTGTTCCGTCATCCATGTGAAATTCTACGATCTCTTCATAGGATGCGTTTTTTACCCCTTCCAGAACTACCAGAGGGCCGTTTATCTCGCTTAATCCCAGATATTCGATTGCCATAAATAAGTCCCTCCTGTCAGCCGTTTTTCTCTAATACTTTGTTGTAGAATGTGTCGATGTCCTGTCTGTATTGTTCAAATTTGTCCAGCTCATTGTTCGGAACATCGTATTTGATCGAAATGATACGTTCAAAAATATTGTCCTCTTTTAATACGGAAACAGGCATACCTCTGTTGATGAGTGCCTTGGATTTCTCATACAGATAAAGGATTGTTTCCATCATCTGGAACTGTTTTTCCATTGGAACGCAGGTATCTTCCTGATGGAAAGCGTTCTGCTGGAGGAATCCCAGACGGATGACTCTTGCAATCTCAAGTGTCAGTTTCTGGTCATCCGGGAGGACGTCACTACCGATCAGTTTGACGATCTCCATAAGAGAACTTTCCTGGTTGAGAATCGCCATGAGCTGGTTGCGGTCTGCGACAAATTTCGGGGAAACGTGAGTCCTGTACCACGGAGTCAGGTCTTCCAGATATTCACTGTAACTGGTCAGCCAGTGGATTGCCGGGAAATGTCTCGCGTAGGCAAGAGATTTGTCAAGTCCCCAGAAACAGCGGACGAAACGTTTGGTGTTCTGTGTGACCGGTTCGGAGAAATCACCGCCCTGTGGAGAAACAGCACCGATAATAGAAACAGAACCTTCTGTTCCGTTGAGATTCTGCATCATGCCGGCTCTCTCATAAAAGGCGGAAAGCTTGGAAGCAAGATAAGCAGGGAAACCTTCCTCAGCAGGCATTTCTTCCAGACGGCCGGATAACTCTCGAAGAGCTTCTGCCCAACGGGAAGTGGAGTCTGCCATGATCGCTACATCATAACCCATGTCGCGGTAATATTCAGCCAGGGTGACACCAGTGTAGATAGATGCTTCACGGGCTGCTACAGGCATGTTGGAAGTGTTGGCAATCAGAGTGGTACGGTCCATCATCAGGTTTCCGGATTTCGGGTCGATCAGTTTGCTGAAGTCTTCGAGAACCTGTGTCATTTCGTTTCCACGCTCTCCGCATCCGATGTAGATGATGATATCCGCATCGGACCATTTGGCGATCTGATGCTGTGTCATGGTCTTTCCTGTACCGAAACCGCCCGGAACAGCAGCAGTGCCGCCCTTTGCGATCGGGAACAGGGTGTCAAGGATTCGCTGACCGGTAATAAGTGGAACGCTTGCCGGGTAGCGGAGCTGTGTCGGCCTTGGGATACGGATCGGCCATTTCTGGGCGAGTGCCAGATCTCTGGTTGTTCCATCGTCCAGCTGGACAGTTACGATTGGTTCCAGGATCGTGTAATCGCCATCCGGAACAGCTTTGATAACAGTTCCACCCGGGACATCCGGAGGAACCATGGATTTGTGAAGGATAGAAGCAGTTTCCTGTGTTTCTGCAATGATCGAGCCAGGCTGGACGATATCGCCCTCCTTTACGGTCATATGGACGGACCATTTCTTCTGGGTGTCGAGAGAGTCTACGCTGACACCACGGGAGATATATTTGCCGGAAGATTTTGCAATCTCTTCCAGTGGACGCTGGATACCGTCAAAAATATTGTGGATGATACCAGGTCCGAGAAGAACAGAGATGGCATCGCCGGTGCCGGTAACAGTCTCGCCCGGACGGAGACCGGTGGTCTCCTCAAAAACCTGAACGGTGGTCATGCCCTTTTTGAGTCCGATGACTTCGCCTACCAGGTTGTCTTTGCCGACATAGACCATCTCGGAGATCTTGAAGCCGGGATCGCCTTTCAGATAGATGACGGGACCGTTGACACCGTAAATAATACCTGTTTTATTCATGATTCAGTCCTCCGTCAAATTTGAATTCTTTGCGCATTGCGGCCAGATTTGTGGCAAAGGAGTTATCGATCAGGATGTTTTTGCCCGGAATCTCCGCGCGGATCCCTCCGAGAAAATCTTCGGAAGAAACGAGGAGTGTACAGCCTGTCTTTGCACTGAGTGCATCTGCAAGTTCTTTGTCCCCGGCAGAAAGATAGATCTGGATCTCGTCATCTTCTGCGAAATCTTTTGCTTCTTTGATGCGGCGGCAGAGATAATCGCTGTATTCCGGGGTGGAAGTAAACCTGAGGGCTTTGTCTCTGACTTCAGCAAAAAGTGATTCTTTGAGTTCATTCTGTCTGAGAGACCAGTCTCTCTTGAGAGTGATCTGTTCAGCAGAAAGCGCCTTGTTTACTTCTCTTCGTACATGTTCGGCCTCAGCTTTGACTTCAGCTTCGGCAGTCTGTGTTCTGGATTGTTTATGTTCCTCCAGGACCTGCTCAAGATATGCCTTGTGGTCCTGGATGGCTTTGGCGGCATCTTCACGGGCCTCATCCAGGGAGACCTCATAAAAGTGCTGCAACTTTTCATCTATTGTCATTACATTTCACCTGCCTATAGTTTCAATCCGATTGCTTCATTTACATATGAAGTGATAAAGTCCGGCTTGCGGCCGGTGCCGTGTCTGTCAGGGATTTCGATGATCAGCGGCGTTTTGTGATGGAGCCGGACTTCATCGATGATCTCAGGAAATTCTCGGCCGAATTTCTCGGTAAGGAGAATGATCCCAATTTCTTTGTCAGAAACTGCATATTCCAGAGATTCCTTCAGTTCACTTCGTTCATGGACAACAACGCCCTCCACACCTGCCAGACGCATTCCGGTGTAGGTATCGACGTTATCGCTGATAAGATACATTTTCATAGAAACCGCCTCTTAGATCAGAGTTTACCAAGGATCATAAAGGAAATGATCAGTCCGTAAAGTGCGATACCTTCTGCCATAGCTACGAAGATAATGGATTTACCAAACAGGGAACCATCTTCGCTCAGGGCACCGAGAGCTGCGCTTGCAGAGCTTGCAACGGCGATACCGGAACCAAGACCGGAGATACCTGTAACGAGAGCTGCACCAAGGTAGCCAAGACCTGTAGCGAGTCCGTCAGCAGAAGAGGAAGCAGCCTGTACGCTTGCTGTTCCTGCGAAACTTACGATGGTTGCTACGAGAAGCACGCCGAAGAAAAGGAAGCAGTTGGCGATCAGAGATTTTTTGTAGCGTTTTTTGCTCTTTTCTCCGAGGAAAAAGCAGCCAAAAGGTACGATAATGCTGAGTGTCAGTGCGATTGCGGTTACGATTTGAATGATCATGTTCATGGTGATATCCTCCTGATATAAAATAAAATCTGTTATTTTACTGAGCTGTTTTGCTGTTTTTTTTCATAAAAGGCTGGAACTCGCGTCCGTTTCCTGCATAGAAACGACTGAAGATCTCATAATATTCCAGACGTAAAACCTGAATACCAACGATCAGTCCCTCCATGGCACATACGAAGATGTTGCCGAGGATAACGACGATCCAATTGGGACTTCCTCCCTCTGTGGCTCCGGCGAGCATCAGGACAACCTCCATCATGGCGGCGTGGCTGACGGCAAAAGCACCGATACGCAGGAAGGAAAGTGTGTTGGAAAGGTAACTCAGCAGAACTTCAAATAATTCAAAGAAGCTCTGGACAAAGAACATACCTTTCTGTTCCGGAAAGATCTGTGATTTTTTCTCTACCAGGTTGGTGAGAGGCTCTTTGAGGAACATCAGGATCAGCGGAACTGCAAACATTACAGTCAGGACTGCGGCTGCCGGAAGTTTTTTGCCGGAGATGAACAGTCCGACGGTCAGTACGATAGATCCATAAAATACAAGTCCGGCTACGGCATTGCTGTCGAACCAGGTTCTCTCGACATCTTTGTTCCGTATGGAATTGATGATGTTAAATACCATACAGATCAGAATGATAAACATTCCGAAGCCGATCGCGATCACGAATACGGCATTCAGACGTCCTACAAGCGGCACATCCATCATGGCATTCATAGGTTTGAGCCACCGTGCCTTGAGGACATCTTCGAATCCAAAGAAGCTTCCGTACATAAAACCGAAGAAAACGGAGAAAACACCGGCACAGCCGATGATGCCTGCGAGATCCATCTTTTTGGTTTTGTAGAGGAACAGTCCGCCGAGGAACAGGACCAGTCCCTGTCCGACATCTCCGAACATGGCTCCGAAGATAAAGGAGTAAGTGATCGCCACAAACCAGGTCGGGTCCATTTCGTTGTAAGCCGGAAGACCGTACATCTTGACATACATTTCAAATGGTTTAAAAAGTTTCGGGTTTCGAAGCTTGGTCGGCGGTTTTTTCTTCGCCGGTGCCTGCTGATCTTCCATGAGACAGAAGATCTTGTCATCATCCTGGATGTCCTTCTGGAATGCGAGGGCATCTTTTTCGGTCATCCAGCCGCAGAGGATGTAGAATGTGTTCGCTTCACCCTGTGTGCAGGCTGCAAGTTTACGGATATCGAAATTTCTTGAGCAGGCTTCCAGGGCTGCCTTGGCAGAAACAATCTTGTCGGCGTAGCTTGTGAGGAAATGCTGATATTCTGCCTTGTTTGCATCTAATCCTGCGTGGATATCGCGGTGGCGTTTGTCGAGTTTCTCGAAAGCCTGTCTGGCGGTACCCTGGTATTCATCCGGAACGAAGATACGTTCAAAATGCATGGAAGAATAAACAGCATGTACCTTATGAGCTTCGTGTTCAGGGACAAAATAAACGCCGTAGACGTACTGGTCATCTTCTCCGCATTTGATGAATAAGGTGTCCAGATTGTCATAAATGTATTTCTCAAATTTCTGCAGATATTGTTTCTCGATACGTCCGAACCGATAATGGATATATTTGAAGTTCAGGATTGTTGAGATATCGTAATCCAGATCTTTGAAAGGCCGGATGATCTTGAGTGATTCTACCATTCCGGCATGTTCTTCCTGAAGTTTCTGTTTCTGCTCCTCCAGGATATTGGCATGTTTCTGGATCCTGTCGACAGTGGCGAGAGCAGTTTCAACATCCATCTGTTCGGAAGTGGCTCTCTCGGATTCATCGAGCTGTTCGTAGAAACTGTCAATGATCGTTAATGCTTCCCGATAGGGGTTGATCTCCAGAAAAGGCGACAGGTTGGCGACATCCGTGAGCTCTGCGAGAGCACTTTCCAGATGGATCTCGTACCTGGAAAGGTAGGTCTTGGTCAGTCTGTCAATATCCGCCTTTGGCCCGGTGATGCTTAAAAATTTCATTTTTTCAATCAAAGTAAAATACCTCCGGGATTTTAATTGTTACGAATATACCGTATTGCTTCTTCCGCCGGGATACCATAACGGACACACTCGATGGCAATGGTCAGGCGGTTTACTTCGTGTTCTTTGTGATACAGGTAGGAGTACAGGACTGCCACAGAATAAGGATCCTTGCGTGCTTCTTTTTCCAGAGTGGTGCGAAGCATGTAGTTATAGAATTCTTCGATATTCTGGGCGGAAATATGACTGTATTTCCTGCCGTAGTAGGTCTTGCGGAAAATAGACTGGGTCTCTTCATAGGATGCGGCTTCCACAAGAGAAGAGATTTCTTCTTTTTTGAGTTTGTAATTCATTGGGATCAGCAGCGCGTAAATGTCAGCCGATGCCATATTGAAATAACGCTTGGAGCGGAAGATAAACTGAAGGTTCAGCATATCGAATTTCTCTCCATAAGCTTTGGTGATCTCTGCGAGATCATTTCCGGAAAAAAGTTTCTTACGCACATGCCAGATCAGGGAAAAATAATAAAGGTCGAGAGCCATTCCATAATCAAACAGAAGTGCATTTTCGCGATTCTGGATTCTGGAGAGCGGACCATAGAATTCATTTCCCTTCAGAGCATTGATAAATTCCTCCATATTGGTGCAGGCGACCAGTCGGTCAATATCCAGCCGGGAATGTCTGCGAAAAAACTCCCGATAAGGAGAAACATCGACGGGATCCGTGTCGCGGTGATCAAACAGGTTGGTCATGATCTCCTTGAGAACACGGATCTCGTAGCGCCTGGAATAAAGATCCAGGAATTTACGCTGTTCCGGGTTCGCAAACTGATATATTTTTGAAAAATTGTGAAAGATCGAGGTTTTCAGTGATTTTTCAAGCAGTCCTCTGTGGCTCGTCGTCTCATCCAGAGAAGCCCAGAGTTTGGAATATTCCGGTGTTTTTTTGAGGTAGGCTGCTACCTGTGGGACACTGGAAAGTTCCAGGATTTCACGGATCTGTTCTTCGCGGGTCAGCTTGCTCTGCATGGCACGGATCTTGGTGGAGATTCCGCTGTAAGAAAGGAGATTTCCCATATTGCGTCACTCCTTTCAGCATTCAAGGAGCCTGTGGAATAAATCTTCCGAGAGCTGCTGGTGGTTTTGTCTGTAATAAGCATCCAGATCGTTAAGAGTCTTCTCTGTTTTTTGTCGGAGAAGTGTAAGTTCCTGGTCTTTCTGCTCTTCAAGACTGTTGCGAAGTTCCTGTATTTTTTTGTTGGTTTCCTGCTCCAGAGCTGCATCGAAATCCCTGCATTGCTGTTCCATTTCTGAGGAAAGAGCTGCTTTCGTCCGGTCCGCATCTTCCATGATACGTCGGGCAGTCGTTTCTATTTCAGATAACTTGTTAAGTATCTGCTCCATTTTTTACCCTCCTTTGACCTGGTTTTATTGGAACTTGACCATATAATACACCTTTTACGTGTGGATTTCTAGTATATATTGCATAAAAAGTGGTCGAATTCTTTATATTAAATATACAAAATACAAAAGAAACAATAATTACGAATAATACTTGTTCCAAATATAAAAAACATGTATGATAGAAAGAAACAGGATAGAAAAATGGAGAATATTATAGATTATGAGATTAAGAAATATACCAGGCGCGAAGGACGCCATTACAGGAAGTAACTATGTAGTGCAGGAACCGGCATCACATAAGGGCAAATGGACTCAGGTGTTCCCGAAAGACCAGCCGCTTCATATCGAAGTTGGTATGGGAAAAGGCCGCTTTCTTATGGATATGGCGAAGCTTCATCCGGAGATCAATTATGTAGGGATCGAGATGTATGACAGTGTGCTTCTCCGTGCACTCCAGAAGAGAGAGAGACTGGAGGAAGAAGGAGAGAAGCTTACAAATCTGATGTTCATGTGCATCGATGCAAGACTGCTCCCGGAGATCTTTGAGAAGGGTGAAGTGCAGAAGATTTATCTGAATTTCTCCGATCCGTGGCCGAAGGCACGCCATGCGAAGCGCAGACTGACGTCCCGTGAATTCCTTGCGCGTTATGAGCAGATCCTGGCAGATGACGGAGTGGTGGAATTTAAGACAGATAATAAGGGATTATTTGAGTTTTCTCTGGAGGAAGTCGAGGCGGCAGGATGGAAGCTCCTGGCACATACCTTTGACCTTCATAATCAGGCAGAGATGATGGAAGGTAATGTGATGACGGAGTATGAGGAGAAGTTTTCTTCTATGGGAAATCCTATTTGCAAATTGATCGCGAAGCAGGGCGCACATACGAAATAGAAAGAGCATATTATATAGGAAGAATCTTCGCAGCGTGGCTGATGCCGGCTGCGGGGTACAACTTCCGGAGGATATGCCATGCCAGCCAGAAAAGGAAACAACCGCGTTCAGACAAAGCTCGCCCAGTTTACCTACGACCACAGGCAATTGAATGATCGCATGTCAAAAATCAGGAAAAACGCCACAGAATTAGGCAAATTCCTTGACTCTATGCCGCCGAAAAAAGGCGGAAAACAGGAAAAATAAAATTTTTTTAAAAAATTATAAAATTTTTCTTGACTTTTGTCACCAGGTTTCATATAATAATTCTTGCGTTGAGGAACAGACGCACAATCAAATAGCAAATGCGCTTTTAGCTCAGTTGGTAGAGCACCTGACTCTTAATCAGGGTGTCCAGGGTTCGAGCCCCTGAAGGCGCACTAAGAACACTGTTTTTGCAGACGTAGGAGCTGCGGGGACGGTGTTTTTCTTTGGTGATAAAAAACTCAGTGTTTATGCGGGTTTGCGGGATCTTAATCATTTTGTTATATGCCTCAAAAAAACTTTCTAACATCTTTTTTACATCTTCTAAAGCAAATCTTAATTTGAATACAATGTATTCAAGATATCTTTAAAGCATTTTCCATATGGGCAGCTGCTACACAGCTTGAATGTGATATATCTTGCTGAGTGAACTACTTTTGTAGCAATCTTCAGCAGTTTTAAACGGACGGTATCAATGCGTTGTTTCCGCATTTTTGCTGATAATACCAATCATCTAAACCAATTAAATATGTTATAGGCAAGAGCATGTACCTGGACTCTGTTTGCATTTACAATTCTGTTGTGACTGCTCACCGCAGAAAAATCAAAACCGGATTTGCTTTCTTTGATGAAGTTTTCCATCAGCCGGATAACATAGCTTGTTCCGTTTTCCTCACACTGCTTATAGAGATCAGGAGTTGCAAAACCACTATCGCCGCGAAGCAGGAGATGGATGGTTGGATAATCATTCAGGTACTCGTCGAGAATCGGCTGCAG
>NZ_QTWS01000001.1:17495-389918 GCF_003461245.1 Blautia sp. AF19-10LB | reverse complement strand
CCATTGAGCAAGAAGCCCCCACTTCAAAATCAGAGATTTAAGTGGTGGGAGCATGTCACTTTTCCTTCTGAATTATTTGAATTTTCTGACAAGATCTGTATAAAGGATGTTAATGCCGATTTCATCCCCTCTGGAATATTTTCAGGAAAATCAATTGCTCCGTCAATCTCTTTATTTTCTATCTCAAACTGCATTTCTTCTATGCCAAAATCAGCAGCCTTTGCATATTCCGAAATTGCATTCAGCATATTGCTGTCTCCTGAATATTCCAGTAACTGCTGTGGAATATCTGTGCAGTCTCTCGAGAAAAAAATATCTTCTCGAAACCATTTCATAGCTTTCGTGCAAACTGCATCGTTCATTGTACATGCAACAGAAAAGAACAACTGATTCTCTGCCACCGTCTCGCTGATCAGTTTTCTTCGGGCTTTATCTTCTGTAAAATTAAATTTCTGCTGTTCTCTTGAAAATACTAAGGCTTTCTGCCCCTTCGGTGCATGATATAAAGATTCTCTTATAATTTTTTCCTTTGTTGCCTCAAATGAGTACCAGTATTTAATACCATCAGCAATGTAGTCAAATGCAAACTCTGTTGGATTATTTGCAGAATAATCATCAAGTAAAAACGGTACCACCGGCACAGAAGCTTTTTCATGCTGTATTCTCTGTGCATTACGGATAAACTGCACTCCCAGTCAGAAAGCTCGTATTACATTACTTTTACCACCACCATTTTTTCCGTAAATGGCAGCCCCCGGTAAAAGTTTCATCTTATTTTGTTCAATCAGGCTTTTTTTGAAAGAGCTAAGCCCTACTGCTTCCATTGAAAGAACTGCCTCGTCTCTGAATGATCTGTAATTTTTGAATCGAAATTCTATCAGCATAATTTTCACCTCTGATTACAGTATATCCATTTTTTAGAAGAAATACGATTGATTTTATTCATTATTTTAATTTTTTTGGCTTGATTTTCAAATATACATTTTTATAAAAAACGCCAGCCTGAGTCTTATTGAAATATCAATATATAACCCAAGCTGGTGGCTTTTTTACATCGTTCTGTTTTACTGTAACTCAATCCCCCAGATCTTGCAGTCCCTCGTACCAACAACCGCCATATTATCATATACCGCAGGGGAGGCTTCGATGACGCCGTCGCTGATGGACAGGGTATCATTAAGTTCTCCTGTTTTGCCATCGAGGAGACGGACATCGCCGGTGCTGTTGCAGTAGAGGACTTTGCCGGTTCCGTCTTCGTTGTAGACGCAGACCGGTGAAGACCAGGCGTAGGAAGAGGAGTCTTCCCAGGCTTTGGAGCCGTCGGATTTCTTAAGGCAGGCAAGAACGCCGGAAGCGTTGTCGGAAGTCTTGGAGACTGTGACATATATGTAATCGGAAAGGCTGTTTTTGCCACAGGCGATCGTGGACTGGACACCGCCGGAAACGCCGTCGTCTGTGTAGCATTCATAATCTGTGTGCCAGATGATCTCTCCTGTCTCTGCATCGATCTTCCAGATTGGGATGGTCGCAGAATCATTGCTTCTCCATCCCAGACGGAAGGAGGTACTTACATACAGGTAAAGATGACCATTCTCAATTTCCAGAACCGGTGTGGAGTTGGAATCGTCCAGGGTATCCTGTACCCATACAAGCTCCAGTGTGTTAAGATTCAGGCACATCAGGTTTCCACCGTTGTCTGCCATAAATGCATAACCCTTATAAACAGCTGCGCTGTCCTCCATACCGATCCAGAAGGATTCTGTACTGGATCTTGTTCCGTAATAGCGCCATTTCACGATCTTACCCGGATTGATGGACAGAGAGCCTGTCTCCTTATCATAGCTGGTATTCAGCTTGATGAGATACAGGATCCCATTTTCTCCCGGATAGATCAGAGTGTCTGTCTCTTCATCGACCAGTGCGGAACCGTCGAAGAAACTTAAAGAACCTCGAAGGGAAAACTCATCATTGTCCCCAAATGTGTACATAACACTGCAGTCGATCAGATTGACAACAAAAACTCTAGCAGTTCCCTCGTCGCTGTTATATCCAGCCCCGATATACATGATCGGGTATCCTCGCGGATCGAGTGCACCTGCACCTTTGAAGGTGTAGCCCAGATACAGAGGATCACGTGTTTTTTCTCCTGTTTTGAGATCGAGGAAATAAACATTTCCGTCCATGCAGGCGTAGATCACTTCCACCAGATCGTCGTCTGCCTTGGCTTTTTCTGTCATGTTCATATGTGCTTTAACTTCTTTTGGCCATTTCATCATCAATGGCTGTCCGGTCCAGCCGCTTCCGGTCCAGACTGTGTCGCCGGAGGCAAGGGAACCTGTATCTGCTGACCATTTTCCATTAAGTTTATAGTCGGTCATATTTGCATAACCATGTGTAGGATTATCACGGAAACTGTTTCCTCTGAATGTAACAATTCCGTCCACATCTGTATAATCTTCTCCTACATTAAACTGAATATCTCCATCCGGCTGATAATCAGAAATATTTTCAAGCTGATTTCCATCTACTTCTATATTTGTATAGCTGATCAGATTCTCCGGCTTTGTTGAATCTACGCAGTGAGGTTCAAAAGCAATCTCCTTTGTCTCTTCCATTTCAACAACATCTTCCTCTGCTTTGGCACTTTTGGCCATAGCCTCTTTGGCTTTCTTACCATCAGATCCTTTTCCTGATGAAAAAATCCTGCTTCCTGCAAGCCCAAGCAGGAATACCAGAATCAGGATGCCTGCGATCTTAACCTGCGGTTTCAGACGGAAGTGTCTTCTTCTGCGGCGGCTTCGCTGTCTGGAAGCGGTAGAATGATGTACTGCTGCCTGATTCGGATGTTTTCTCGTATCCTGCTGGTGATGATTTCCTCCCGGACGGGCAGACTTCGGTGCTGCCGCCTTTTTTCTTGATGAAGCCTGGACAGGTTTCGCCTGATACCGGCTCTGTCTGACATGTGTATTTCTTTTCTGTTCCATTACTCCCTCCTCAAAAAATCTGCCATATTTCGGCACAAACTCTTCCCATTATACAACAAAAATCCCGGAGAATCAAATCCTCCGGGACAATACCTTATTAATTTTTCGGAAATCTCTGACAGCCTGTCTGCCGATTCCGAAGATCTTTTTCATGTTGATGGAATTCACTCCACCCTGTCTCGGGCGGAAGGTAATCGGGATGTATTTGACCTTACAGCCTTTCTTTGCATAGATCACAGAAAGAATGACATTGGAAAGATTGAAATCCTTCGGGATAAGGCCGATATATTTCTGAAGTGTCGATGCTTTCATCAGACGGAACGGGGTGTTGGCATCTGTCACAGAAACTCCAAAACAGACACGGATGACCAGACGAAGTGTCCTGGTGACAAAGACACGGTTTCCTCCATCCTGACGTTTGTTTCTCCAGCCGATGACCATATCGTAGGATTCCTTCTGTTTCCAGAATGGTTCAAACTCCTCCGGAAGTGTCTGTCCGTCAGAATCTGTCTGGAATATGTAATCTGCTCCATGTTCCAGTGCATAATGATATCCATACAATACGGTTGCTCCATGACCGCCATTCGGCTTGGTCAGAGGCTCAAATAATGGATGTGTCCTGGCATACTCCTGCATGATCGCATAAGTGTCATCCTTACTTCCATCATCGATCACGACCAGACGGGACTCTCCACCGCCGGAATGCTTCTCTACCACCGGATACCAGTCATCCAGTACCTTATAAATGTTATCGCGCTCGTTATATGCCGGGATAACGATATATAACTTCTCTCCTGCTGCACTCACTATATAAACTCCTATATATTATCTGCGGACAAGTTCCCTGGTGATCTCCTCCCAGGTCACACCTTTCTCCACCATCAGCACCATAGCGTGGTACAGAAAATCAGAAATCTCATATTTGATTTCTTCTTTGTCCGGATTTTTTGCTGCAATCACGATCTCTGTGCACTCCTCACCAACTTTCTTGAGGATTTTATCGATTCCTTTGTCAAAAAGATAATTCGTATAAGAACCTTCCTTCGGATGAACCTTACGGTCTGCGATCACATCATAGACCTCCTGGAAAACCCTGAGCGGGTTCGTATCGTCATATTCTTTCTTCATGAGTTCTTTAAAGAAACAGGATCTGCTTCCTGTATGGCAGGCTGCACCAATCTGATCTACCTTTGCGAGAATTGTATCATTATCGCAGTCTAAATGCAAGGATTTCACATACTGAAAATGACCGGAAGTCAGTCCTTTTATCCAGAGTTCCTGGCGGCTGCGGCTCCAGTAGGTCATTTTTCCTGTTTTTACCGTCATATTGAAGGCATCTTCGTTCATGTAGGCAAGCATCAGCACCTGATCTGTCTTGTAATCCTGGACGATGACCGGCACCATCCCGTCGCTGTTCAGCTTGAATTCAGACCAGCTGATCGCGCTCTCGTAGGTGTTGACAGCAATCCCCGCTTCCTTACAGGTCTGTTTAAACTCATTGAGATCCAGTTCCAGGGCACTGATAAAACTTCCACTTAAGCCTCCGACCAGAGGATCTGAAAGAAGTTCCTGTAATGCTTTCGTATTTCTTTCCTCCGTATGAAGGATCACCGGCAGGCTGGAAGTTTCCTCCATATTCGGAACTGCATCCAGGGCAAGGATTCCGGATGCAAATTCATGGATCTGTTCTCTGTGATCATTATATTCCTCCGAAGAAGAAATGCAGACCAGCATCTTCTCCCTTCCAAAACGTCTGGACACTTCTCCGAGAAGTTCCACATTGCTGTCTTTGGCAAAATTCAGAACAACTTTTGCACATCCGGCATAGATCAGTTTCTTGACATCCTCTGCACGGTTGATATTTCCGGCTGCCATGACCGGTACCTCAGATGCCGCACAGATCTCCTTGATCCGCGCGATCGCATGCTCATGCTCCTCATCACCGGAAGAAAAGTCAAAGACCAGAAGTTCATCTGCACCGTTGTCACTGTAAAAACGTGCCAGTTTCTCTACATCGCCGTCGCCAAAAAGATTTCTCTGTCCGAATCCGGTGACCGCCCTGCCTGCCTGCAAATATAAACAGGGAATCAGTAGTTTTTTGCTCATAAGATCATCCTCCCTGCCTTACAGACTTCCCTTGGTGGAAAGTACATCTGTGATCCTCGGGTCAAAAGAAGTTGCCTGATCCAGTGCCTTGGCAAAACTCTTGAACATTGCCTCCGCCATATGATGGCTGTTTCCGCCTGTCAGCACCTTAATATGCAGGTTCATTCCACAGGAATAAGAGATCGCATAGAAAAATTCTTTCACCATTTCTGTCGCCATATCTCCGATCTTTTCTGAGGTAAATTCCGCATCCCAGGAGAAATACGGACGGCCGGACAGATCGACTGCACAGAGGACAAGTACTTCATCCATCGGAAGAATGCAGCTTCCGTAGCGGCGGATGCCTTTTTTGTCTCCGACTGCTTCTTTGATCGCATTGCCGAGAACGATTCCGGTGTCCTCGATCGTATGGTGATCATCTACATTCAGATCCCCATGTACACGGACGCTTAAATCAAAAAGTCCGTGACGTGTAAATCCGTCAAGCATGTGGTCAAAAAAGCCCACGCCTGTCTCAATATCTGAATATCCGGTTCCGTCCAGAACCAGTTTCAGTTTGATCTCTGTTTCCTTTGTATTGCGTTCTACAGATGCTTCTCTGGTCATTTAGTCCTCCTACTGTTCTTCATCCTCAAAACGGACAGCGATAGAATTTGCATGTGCTGTCAGCTGTTCTGAAGTTGCAAACTGTTCGATATCTTTGTGGATCTCACGTAATGCTTCTCTTGAATAGTATACGATGCTTGATTTCTTTACAAAATCATCTACAGAAAGAGCAGAGAAGAACTTCGCTGTTCCGTTTGTCGGCAGTACGTGGTTCGGTCCTGCAAAATAGTCGCCCAGCGGCTCGGAACTGTTCTCTCCGATAAAGATCGCACCGGCATTTCTTACTTTCATCATGACTTCAAACGGGTTGGCAGTCACGATCTCCATATGTTCAGATGCAATGGCATTTGCTGCCTCGATCGCCTTGTCCATATTTTCGGCGATCAGGATGTAACCGAAGTTATCCAGGGATTTCTGGATGATCTCTTTACGGGAAAGGATCTTGACAAATCCATCTACTTCCTCGCTGACTTTTGCTGCAAATTCTCTGCTTGTTGTGATCAGGATCGCGGAAGCCAGTTCGTCATGCTCTGCCTGGGACAGAAGGTCTGCTGCCACATATCTAGGATTTGCAGTCTCATCTGCAAGAACCAGGATCTCACTTGGTCCTGCGATAGAGTCAATGCTGACATAACCGTAAACAGCTTTCTTTGCAAGAGCTACGAAAATGTTTCCAGGTCCTACGATCTTGTCTACCTTCGGGATGCTCTCTGTTCCGTATGCAAGTGCTCCGATCGCCTGTGCACCGCCGACTTTGTAGATCTCATCTGCACCGGCTTCTTTTGCCGCTACCAGAGTGGATGGATTGACTTTGCCGTCTTTTCCCGGAGGTGTGGTCATAACGATCTGGTCTACACCTGCAACCTTGGCAGGTACGATGTTCATAAGTACAGAAGACGGATAGACAGCCTTGCCGCCAGGAACATAAACGCCGACTCTCTCAAGCGGTGTCACTTTCTGTCCGAGCATGGTTCCCTTGGCTTCTGTGGTGAACCAGCTGTTCTGTCTCTGTTTCTCGTGATAGCTTCTGATATTTACCAATGCTTTGCGGATCACTTCGATCAGGGCCGGATCTACTGCTTCATAAGCTTCTTTGATCTCTTCCTCTGTAACGCGGATGGTTTCTTTAGTAACTTCCGTCTTGTCAAATTCCTTTGTGTATGCAAAAAGAGCCTCGTCGCCTTTTTCCTTTACATTCTTAAGGATCTCATCAACTGCGGATTCAAATTTCCCGTAATTGTTCGGGCTTCTTTTGAGAAGATTTTCGAGAATATCTTTTGTGCTTTCTTTTGTCAGTGCTACTGTACGCATTGTCATCATCCCTTCTGTCAACAGTATTATTTATCGACCACTACATTTCTCAGGTCGCTGATCAGTTTGTGGATCCGTTCGCCTTCCATCTTCATGCTGACCTGGTTTACGACCATTCTTGCAGAAAGCGGGCAGACTTCTTCAAGGACCTTGAGGCCGTTTTCACGGAGTGTGCTTCCTGTCTCTACGATATCTACGATCACTTCGGACAGGCCTACGATCGGTGCAAGCTCGATGGAACCATTTAATTTGATCAGCTCTACGGTCTGGTGTTTCTGATTGTAAAAATAATCCTTGGCGATGTTCGGATATTTGGTCGCCACACGGATCAGCTGGTTATTATGTAAAAGCTCTCTGGCACTCTCCGGTCCGCAGACGCACATGCGGCATTTACCGAAACCTAAGTCCATGACTTCATATAATTTTCTTCCTTCTTCAAGGATGATATCCTTTCCTGTCACGCCGATATCTGCTGCACCGTACTCTACATAGGTCGGTACGTCAGGACCTTTTGCAAGGAAAAAGCGGAGTTTCAGTTCTTCATTTACAAAGATCAGTTTGCGGGAACTCTTGTCTCTCATCTCCTCGCAGGTGATCCCGATCTGCTCCAGCATATCCAGAGTCTTCTCGGCAAGTCTTCCTTTTGTCAGGGCAATCGTCAGGTATCTCATATCAGTCTTCCTCCTTCTCACAGCGCAGGGCTACGCAGGTTCCCTCTTTACGAAGTCTCTGTGCTTCCAGGATCGCTTCTCTTCTGTTCTCTTCTGTGTAAGTGAGGACTACAGGAGCCTCATCCTTTGCAACTTCGATCTTCTGTCTGGAAAGTGCCATCAGAAGGTTGTCAACAACGATGACAAAACCGATGGATGCTGCCGGTTTGCCGAAATGTTTCAGAAGTTCGTTGTAACGGCCGCCCTTGACTACCGGCTCACCGATCCCATAAGTGTATGCCTGGAAAATGATCCCTGTGTAGTACTGGATCTTGCTGAGCATGCCGAAATCAAAACTTACGTATTTCTCATAACCGTAAACTTTGAGGATCTCATAGATCTCCTCCAGACGCTCTACTGCTGCAAGCGCGCATGTGTTGTCAGTCAGGCTTCTTGCCTTTGCAAGTACTTCGCTGGTCCCGAACAGGTGTGGAAGTTCAAGGAATGCTTTTTCCAGAGATTCAGAAAGTTTCTGTTCTTTTACCAGATCTTCTACGCCGAAGTAGTTCTTCTGGGAGATCAGGGAGCGGAGACGCTCTTCTACTTCTTCCTCTAATCCCGCATCTTTGAGAAGGGATTTGAAGTAATCTACCTGTCCTACACTGATCTGGAATTCGGTAAGTCCTGATGCAAGAAGGCTCTCGATCGTCATCGCAAGAAGTTCTGCATCTGCCTCCGGAGAATCATCTCCGATACGCTCAACGCCCATCTGTGTGGTCTCTTTGAGACGTCCCTGATAGCTTGAATTGTTTACAAATGTATTTCCGGTATAGCACAGTGTCACTACCTGCTGATCCGGGTTAAAATAAGTCGCACATGCTCTGGATACGGACGGTGTGAAGTCAGGTCTCAGTACCAGAGTGTTTCCTTCTCTGTCAAAAAATTTATAAAGATCTCTGGAAGGAACGGTTCCTACCTCTTTGCTGAACACCTCAAAATATTCGATGCTCGGTGTCTCTATCTCTTCATATCCGTAGGAACGGAATACCTTGTAGATCTCCGCCTGCAGATGATGCTTCTGGCTGCACTCTCCATTGTAAATATCACGTACACCCTCTGGTGTATGAAAAATACGCTGCATATTTTATCCTCCTCGCGGGCAGCCATACGCTTTAGTATGCTACCATGTTACTATGTAAAACACTAACGATTATAGTGGATATTTCCATGCTTGTCAATCCCGCATTTTGAGATCCTGCTGGATTCCTTCCAGATATGGCACCAGAAATCCGCTCTGCTTCGGCAGATAAAACTCTTCTTTCAGTTCTTCTCTTCGGAAACTTTTGCGTCCGCCATCCTCCATGCGCTTCCAGAATACCATAAGGTCGCGGAATGGAAGATAATAAAAACGATCTGCATGACTGAAAAAAATAAGAAAGAATGCGATGCCGCCCTGCTGCTCAAACGCCTCCATAAAAGATACCTGATGAGAATGGATGTTACTTAAAGGAAACGTATCCACACAGCATTCCTTGGCATCAAAACAGACCGGGATCCCCTGTACTGCCCCGATATAATCCACGGTACTTCTCTGCTCAAAATAGGCAAGTGTGATGTGCCGGTTTTCTTTGTCCATACGGACCGGAGTGATCGGTGTCGGGATCTTCTGGAGCAGAGCGAGCTTCTTCTCCGCATACTGTTCGTTGGTACGATTGACAAGGTCTTCGAGTGTTGAACCTCGAAGACCTCTGCTGTTCCATGTTGCCATTGTTTATTCCAGAACCTTGATGGATGGATAATATCTGACGATTGCTTTGCCGACGATCTCATCATAAGTCACGAACGTATTGCTCCAGAATCTGGAATCCTTGGAATGCTCGCGGTTATCACCAAGCATGAAATAGCATCCCTCCGGCACAACGTACGGACCATAATTGCCGGTCGGTGTTTCCGGTACATGACTGTTTGCTTCTTCGTCCTCTTCGCCGTTGATAAAGACTTTGCCGTTTTTGATCTCAACGGTGTCTCCCGGAAGACCGATCAGTCGTTTGATAAAGAGCTGGCTCTCATCATCAGGATATTTGAAGATGATGATGTCGTAACGCTCCGGATCTTTCATTTTCTTGGAAACATGAGTTCCGAAGAAGTCAAAATTAATGCCATATGCCATACGGAAACCGAAGATACGGTCACCGGTCATGATCGTCTGCTCCATAGATTCAGACGGGATCTTTGCGTTGATAAGAACTACATTGTTTACGACCAGAACTACGACGATCACGATGATGAACATTTTGATGTAGTCCCAGACTTCATTCCAGATTTTCATAATAATTTCTCCCCTAACTTTTCTTCTTTTATGATACGCTCAAACTGTGCCGGCAGCGGTGCACGGAAGCATTTGCCGGACAGATCCGAAAGCCGTCCTTCCATTCCGTCTGGAAAACTCAGTCGGAAAGCATGCAGCAGCTGATGCTTCAGCTGGTATTTTTCCCTGTAACGGCGGTTGAATGCATCCTGTCCATATTTGGTATCTCCTGCCAGCGGATGCCCCTCAGAAGCAAGATGTGCACGGATCTGATGCGTACGTCCCGTGATCAGTCCTACTTTGAGAAGGGTCACTTCACCGTTATCCTCCAGCGGTTCGTAAACTGTCTCGATCGGCTGTGCTTCTTTCTGCTTTTGCTTATAGATCGCTACTTTATTCTGTTTCGTATCTTTGTACAGATAACCCTTGATGTGCTTCTTCTCGCGAAGGACTCCCTTTACAATACAGAGGTATTCCTTATGTACCGTCCGGTCGTGGAATAATTCTGAAAGTTCCTGAAGGCCTGCCAGAGACTTGCCTGCCGCGATGATGCCGCTCGTATTCTTGTCAAGACGGTTGCAGACAGACGGGCGGAACGTCCGCAGGTCTTCCTCTGTAAGCTCGCCCTTCTCCAGAAGATAGCCGATCACATACTCTACCATCGAAGGTTCCTTCGTATCATCTGGCTGCGAGAGCATCCCAGCCGGCTTGTTGATAAGAAGGACATCTGCATCTTCATAAAGTACATCCAGCGTCGTTACCGCTCTGGCGGCCTTGTCCTGCTGGCTGAATTTATCAAATGTCTCATCGCTCAAAAATAACTTTACCTGGTCTCCTGCTTCCAGCTTCTCGTTTCCGGTCGCCTTCTTACCGTTCAGTGTGATATTTTTTTTGCGGAGCATTTTGTAGAAAAAACTTTTCGGAGCATTCCGAAGAAGTTTGGACAGGTACTTGTCAAATCTCTGTCCTGCCTCATTGTCCCGAATCTGAAACTCCTTCATTTCTCTGTTCCTCTTTCTATCAGACACAGATCGCCAGGATCGTGTGCTTGATCAGTTCATTTCTGGAAAGTTCCGGATATTTCTCATCCGGGCGGAATTTAATTCCTTCTTCCAGGGATTCTCTGTGCTCGTTCATGGAATCCAGACGTTCCAGAAACTGCGGCAGTCTGGTAAAGATCTTGACATTTGCCTTGAATCCGTTGCCGCGGAGGATCTTCTGCGCCTCCTGTTCCATGAATGCGGCATCGATCTTTGGATCACTGCTGAAACCGACAACTGTGTTGCCGCAGATCGCAAATGCATCGATCGATGCGCTCTTCTCATAAAAAGTCATATACATTTCATAGGACATGACCAGTTCGCCCGCATGTTTACTGATTTCCTGATATACCTGCGGTGCGACCGGTTTTGCACGGAAGATCATGATCAGGCTTACTACAGATTTACATGCCGGAAGGCAGCCGACCACTGCGATCACAGTCCATACAGTCAGTCTGGTCTTAAAGTAGATCATTGCTGAAAAAAAGATCAGAAGCGGTGCTGCGAACAGAGCTGCCGTGATCAGAATGCGTTTCTTTTTTTCGGCGGCAATGTAGCCGTAGTCGCCCTTCCTTACTTTATTTTTATTGTTTGTTTTGCTCATCTATAAGCTCCTTATTTTTTCTTATGCGTATTGCGGATCGTTTTCTTTGCGGGCTTACGTCCCTGGTTCTGTGGCTTCCTGCGGTCTCCTCCTGATGGATTTCTGCCGGATTCTTTCCTTCGGTCTCTCTCCGGGCGGAGCAGACATTTCGGGCCGAAACCGACCAGATCCATGCGTCCTGCGATCTTGAGCCCCTCCAGTACAAGGCTTCTGTTTGCCGGGTTCTTATACTGCATCAGCGCACGCTGGATGGCTTTTTCATGCGGGTCACGCGGAATGTAAACCTTCTCCCCTGTAAGCGGATGGATACCGGTGTAATACATACAGGTGGAAAGGGTCGATGGAGTCGGGTAAAAATCCTGCACCTGTTCCGGTGTAAATCCAAGGTCACGCACGTATTCTGCAAGCTTCACCGCTTCCTTCATCGTACATCCCGGATGGGAGGACATAAAGTATGGGACGGCGTACTGCTTCTTGCCTGTCGCCGCGTTTGCCTTCTCATACTGATCCAGAAACTGCTGATAGACCTGATGGGATGGTTTTCCCATATAGTGAAGTACCTGGTCGGAAACGTGTTCCGGCGCGACACGAAGCTGTCCGCTTACATGGTATTTCACAAGTTCCTGCAAAAAAACTGGGCTTTTGTCCGCTACTACATAGTCAAATCGGACTCCGGAGCGGACGAAAACTTTCTTGACTCCGGAGATCTTGCGGAGTTTCCGAAGAAGTGCCACGTAATCGGTATGGTCTACGGTAAGGTTTCCGCACGGTTTCGGGAAAAGACACTGCCGGTTCTGGCAGACACCTTTGGTGAGCTGCTTCTGACAGGATGGCTGCCTGAAGTCTGCGGTAGGACCTCCGATATCATGGATATAGCCCTTGAAATCCGGATCATGAGTCATTTTTTTTGCTTCTTTGAGAATGGACTCATGGCTTCTCGTCTGGAGAATGCGTCCCTGATGGAACGTCAGAGCACAGAAATTACAGCCGCCGAAACAGCCCCTGTTGCTCGTCAGGCTGAATTTGATCTCCTCCAGAGCAGGGATTCCGCCTTTGGCGTCATACATCGGATGCCAGGTATTCTGATAGGGAAGGTCGTAAACATCGTCCATCTCCTGCTGGCTCAGTGGAAGTGCCGGCGGGTTCTGGATCACGCATCCTCGATTTCCGTAGCTCTCTGCCATCGGTCTGGCAGTAAACGGGTCGGTATTTCTGTACTGCTCGGCAAAGCTTTCGGCATAGGCTTTTTTGTCCGAAGATACTGTCTCATAGGACGGAAGGATGATCGGATCATAAGCGCGCGACAGATCTTTGCACTTATAAACGGTTCCCGGAATGAAAGTGATCTCATCTACCGGAAGGCCGCTCTGAAGCGCCTCCGCGATCTGGATGATCGAATGCTCTCCCATTCCATAAGAAATAAGATCCGCCCCGGAATCCAGAAGGACACTGCGGCGCACCTTGTTTTCCCAATAATCATAGTGTGCGAGGCGTCGAAGGCTTGCCTCGATCCCGCCCAGGATGATCGGTGTATGTTTATACGTCTGACGAATCAGGTTACTGTACACCACGGTAGGCATGTCCGGGCGCAGTCCCATCTCGCCGCCTGGTGAATAGGAATCCTTCTGGCGGTGTTTCTTGGAAACGGTGTAATGGTTCACCATGGAATCCATATTTCCGGCACTGACAAGAAAACCAAGACGCGGTTCGCCAAATACCTGGACGCTTTCTTTCTTACGCCAGTCCGGCTGTGGGATGATCCCCACGCGGTAGCCTCTGCTCTCCAGAAGTCTTGATATGATCGCTGCACCAAAAGAAGGATGGTCTACATAAGCATCTCCTGTCAGATAGACAAAATCCACCTGTTCCCATCCTCTCTGCTGCATTTCTTTTTTGGTTACTGGTAAAAAATCCTGCATGTATATGTTCTTCTCCTAAAATGATACCGACTGTGCCCGATATCCCTCTGCGATGATATCAAGCTGTCTGTGAAAACGTGCAAGCTGCTGCAGATCCTTCGTCCGGAATACGCGGAGAAACTCGTCCTGGATCTTGGCAACTTCCCTTTTGTTTGAAATCTTGTAAAGATTTTCGATGCTGAGAAGAATATCCTTGACAAGATTCGACTGCATCTGCGAAGAGTTCTGTGCATCCATGATCTCATCGCGGACAGAGGACATCTCCTGATCCAGCGCAATGATCGCATCTGCGGCGTTGCTCAGGCGCTCTGCCACGTGAAGCGGCATCTCACCTTTGTATTTGTACTGGAGAGAATGCTCGATCGTCGCCCAGAAATTCATCGCCATGGTACGGATCTGGATCTCTGCCTGGATCTTCTTTGGTCCGTTTATCGTTTCAACTGTATAATAAATGATCAGGTGATAACTTCTGTATCCACTCTGTTTGATGTGCTTCAGATAGTTCTTCTCACTCTTGATCGTCATATCGGTACGCTTCTGAATGATCGCAGCAACGGTATCAATGTCTTCCTCAAACTGGCAGATAATGCGGATACCTGCGATATCCTCCAGTTCTTCCTCCATGCGTTCCATGGGAATGTGTTTGCGCTGCATCTTTTCCAGAATGCTTGGCAGGCTCTTGACGCGTCCGCTGACCTGCTCGATCGGAGAATAAAGATCATTCTGCTTGTGTTCTTCTATAATATGTTCAAACTTGACCATCAGCTCCTTGACAGCCAGTTCATATGGACATAATATACTTCTCCATAACTGTATTTCCATAAAAATCGCTCCCTTGGTGGCTTGTAGCAAAAGTAGCCCCGGCTTCCTCTTGATTTAAAGCGAAACTACTTTTGCATTATAGCACATTTTTGCATGGATATGTAATTAATATACACACTTTCTGATTTTTTTCTGAACGGCCTTCAGCACCCAGTATGGGTTTACGCTCATCTCCCTCGAATACGGTGTCTGAATGTAGATCCCGAGATGCAGATGTACCGGAAATTTTCCCTTTGTACCTTCACTGCCATAACCGGTATCGCCCATAAACCCAAGGATTTCTCCCGCTTTTATGGAATCTCCCTCCTTCCAGTCCCGCTCATAGGAAGAAAGGTGTGCATAATAAAAATAGCCTCCTGAAGGAGAACGGATACCGATCCGATAGCCACCTAAGGGGAGCCAGCCGACCGCTTCTACACTTCCGTCCGCCATACTGATGATCGGATAAAAATCTGCTGCCCCGCAACCTCCAAAAAGATCACAGCCTTCATGAACACGCTCTCCCCCAAAGCTTCTCTCTTCCATCCAGCCGTCCTCAAATGAGATGTCATCTGCTGCGACCGGAAAATATCTGACATCCTTCCAGACCGCCTGGTAAAAACTGCACAGATCTGTATATTCTTTGTATTTATATCTCAGATAAGGCTCCCTGTCAGAAGAACATCTCCCGGGATAAAATTTCCCGTTCAGCATTGTCGTCGTCAGATTTTCCATCCAGTCTGTATTTCCTGAACTTTCATCCTGGTTGCGAAGCTGCCGGTATAGTTCCGTCGGAAGATGCTGCTCCCGAAACGCAGCTGACTCACATGTTTTTTCATCCAGTATCGATGCCCGGCTTCGCTCCAGAAGGATCTTTTGACTGCCAGTGATGCAGGTAAGAATAAAAAAACAGAAGAAACTTTTCCAGAGCCATCGTCCCATGAGCCTGAAATTCTGCCTTTATACGATATCGTCAATTTTTATTCTATTCTCTCTCTTACATCATTATTACGCAAAAAACAGAGACTCCCGGCGATCACCGCCCAGAAGCCTCTGTCGTAGAAACTTAGTTTTGTTTTATCAGTCTTTTAACTGTTCCAGAACTTTGACAAGGTAATTCCATACACGTTCTGTGGATGCGATATCCAGAACTTCCTCTGAAGTATGGATGTCCTTCATGTTTGGTCCCAGAGATACGCAGTCAAGTCCTTCGATCTTCTTGTAGAAAAGTCCACACTCCAGTCCTGCATGGATCGCAACAACTGCCGGTTTCTGTCCGTACATTTCTTCGTATACGGATACCATCTTGTCACGGAGCGGAGATTCCTTGCAGTACTCCCATGCCGGATAAGCACCCTGGATGGTGTACTCGCCACCAAGGAACTCTGTCAGATACTGGATCCTGTCAGAAAGTGCATCTCTTGCTGCCTCTACGGAACTTCTGACACTGGAGCTTGCAAAGAATTCATCCTCATAAAGTTTGACAATACCGATATTGGTAGAAGTCTCTACCAGCCCCTCGATGCTTCCGCTCATCTTCTGGATGCCGAACGGAACTTCCATCAGATAGAAGAGAACCTTCTCTCTGCTGGTCGGATAAAGGACCATTGCTGTCTCCACATCGCCCTCTGTGATCTGGATGGTGATCCTTGCATCGCTGCCTTCGTATTCCTCACGAAGACCTTCCTGTACTTTGGCTGCATAAGCTTTGACTGCTTCTGTCTGGTCGCCGTCGATCAGGAGTTCTGCGACAGCTTCTCTTGTGATCGCATTGTCCTTCTGACCACCCTCAAGAGAAATCATCTCATAATCTGCCTTGTTCTTGAGTCCGTAAAGGAAACGTGCCATAAGAACGTTGGCATTTGCGCGTTTCTTGTCGATCTCTGCTCCGGAATGTCCACCCATCAGTCCGCAGATCTTGACTCCGATCTTCTTTCCTTCTGCCTCGACTCTCTTCACCGGAATGCTGCTGACTGCGGAAAGACCGCCTGCACAGCTGATCCAGAGACTTCCTTCTGCTTCGGAATCCATGTTGATCATACGTTTTCCTTTGAGAACGCTGCAGTCAAGTCCTACTGCTCCAAGAAGTCCGATCTCCTCGTCTACAGTGACCAGAACTTCCAGTGCCGGATGCGGGATATCTGTGCTGTCCAGAAGTGCCAGTGCATAAGCAACAGCGATTCCGTCATCACCACCAAGTGTGGTTCCATTTGCGCTTACATATCCGTCCTTGACAGAAAGGTTCAATCCGTCTTTCTCGAAATCATGCTCTACATCCGGACGTTTCTCGCATACCATATCCATATGACCCTGAAGGATCACAGTCGGTGCATTCTCATATCCGGCAGTTGCAGGTTTGTAGATGACAACGTTATTCAGTTCATCCTGTACATAATCAAATCCATGATCCTTCGCAAAATTCACCAGATAATCACTGATCTGCTTTGTATTGCGGGAACCATGCGGAATCTTACAGATTTCTTCAAAATAATAAAATACTCTTTTTGGTTCACAGTTTTCTAAAACTCTCATTTTGATTTCCTCCATTATTACTGCATTATAGTTTATATTACCCAGAAATCTTTTTGATTTCAAGGGTTTCTGGATTTTTTCCTCATATTTGTCCCGGGTATTTCGTATAGTAAAGAAAAAAAGATTTTTTTATGAAAAAAATTCTCTATACCGTCGTAAGTCTCGTATTGCTTGTGTTTCTTTTATTTTTTCCACGGGAAAGTCTGGCTTCCGCACAGGAAGGAATGCAGCTCTGGCTCAATATCCTGCTGCCGACGCTATTGCCTTTCATGATCCTGACTGGAGTCCTGATCCGAACAGATATGATCGGCCAGCGCCTAACCCCCATGGAATCCATCTGGCAAAAAATCTTCGGTGTTTCTCCTGCCGGAGCTTATGCCGTTCTTTTTGGGCTGCTCTGTGGTTATCCCATGGGAGCCAAACTTACTTCCGATCTCTATGCCAGCCGAAAGATCAGTCGCAGGGAAGCACAGTATCTCCTGACTTTTACCAACCACGCCAGTCCCATGTTCATCAGTTCTTATCTGATACATACCTGCATGAACGGGCAGGTCTCTGCTTTGGAGGTATTCTCGCTTCTTCTCGGCTCCGCCTTCCTCACCATGCTGTGCATGCGCCTGTGGTTTTTTCGTACAGGCAGCCGGTACACTGCTGGCTTCTCCCCGATATACACATCAAAAAAAGAGACATCCTCTGACAGCTCTCCGGGAGCCATACTGGATGCCTCTATTATGAACGGTTTCGAAACGATCACCAAACTGGGTGGGTATATTCTTATGTTCTCGATCCTGACTGCCTGTGTACGTCATTTCTGGAAAAGTCAGTCCATACTTTCGTATGTGCTGTTCTGCCTCCTGGAAATGACTACCGGGCTTCACAGTCTCGCACTCTCAGGTCTGAACCCGGAAATAAAATATCTCTGTGCCCTGGTCACTGTCGTACTCGGCGGTGCCTGCATCACTGCACAGACACGAAGCCTCGTGACAGAAGAACTCTCCCTGCTTCCCTATCTCGCATCCAAGCTTGTGAATGCGCTGATCGTCATAGTACTATTCTTATTCTTCGCCAAGATCATCTAAGAGATTGTCATCCTCAGCTTCCTTGGCAGGTTCGTCATGGTAAGAACCTGTGATCGCTGCTGCCTGTGCTGTCTGAGGTGCCAGCTCCTGGCGATTGTGGTTTACAACTTCCAGACAGCTCTGCAGAGAGTCGATGAAAGTCTTGTATTTGCCGCCTGCATCCTCCAGTGTCTGGTTCAGGACAGATCCGATGTTTGCCATCATGTCATCTGTGTAAGTGATCGCGCTCAGACGAATGCTGTTGGCATCCTGTGTAGCGGAATCCAGGATCTCCTGTGCCTGCTTGTTGGCAGCGTTGATGGTCTCGTTCGCCTGTGCGTAAGCCTTCTGCATGATCTCGTGCTGTGTAACGAGCTCCTGTGCCTTGGTCTGTGCATCTGCGATCAGGGCATCTGCCTTGGTCTGTGCATCCTCAAGGATCGCATCTTTGTTGCTGATGATCTTCTGATATCTCTTGATCTCATCCGGAGTCTTAAGACGAAGTTCTCTTAAGTACTCTTCCATCTCTTCTTTATTTACAACGATCTTGGTTGCTGATAAAGGCTGAAATTTACAGCCTTCTATAAATTCATCGATTTCGTCGATAAGCTGTTCAATTCTGCTGCTCATAGTACATTCTCCTTATATTTTGTCTTTTTCCTGCATCTTCAGGAGTAGTTCCTGAATGATCTCTGCCGGTGCAAAACTGGATAAATCTCCTCCAAATCGGGCTACTTCCTTCATAATGGTGGAGCTTACATAAGCGTACTCCAGACTTGTGGTCAGGAATACGGTATCTACATCCGGAGCCAGAACGCGGTTGGTCTGAGCCATCTGAAGCTCATACTCAAAATCAGTAACCGCACGAAGCCCACGTACAATGACCTGGGCCTGGTTCTCTCTGGCAAAGTTCACAGAAAGTCCGTCAAATGGCTTGATAATCACATTCGGGATATCCCTGGTCGCCTTTTCTAATATATTAACACGTTCTTCCACAGAAAACAACGGACTTTTTGCAGAATTCTGCAAAACCCCGACTACAACTCTGTCAAAAGATACGCTTGCGCGCCTGATGACATCCAGATGACCATAGGTTGCCGGATCAAAACTTCCCGGATAAACTGCTGTTACCATAGGTATTTCTCACTTTCTTTTGTGCAAAAAAATATGCTTATTGGTCTTGTATTCTTTGGAACGGCTCAGTTCATAGCCAAATTCTTCCACATAAGAGAAGTCCGTATGAAGGTCTGCCTCAACGATGATCAGGGTATCCTCATCCGCGAGGGAGCTGTCCTGCAGATACTCCAGCACCTGTCTCTCCAGCTCATTGTTATACGGTGGATCCATAAAAATACAGTCGAATGCAGCCTGCCCTTCCATAGAACGAAGAGCCTGCAGTACATCCATGTTCAGCAGTTTACCATGTTCAGCCAGCTTTGTAAATGCAAGATTTTCCCGGATGCAGGCGCATGCCTTGGGATTTTTCTCAACGAAGGTCGCATGTTCTGCGCCTCTGCTGAGTGCCTCGATCCCGATTCCACCGCTTCCACTGAAAAGATCCAGGAAGGTGCTGTCCGGAATGTATGGCTGCAGAATATTAAACAGAGTTTCTTTGATTCTGTCTGTAGTTGGTCTTGTTTCCATGCCAGGCACTGTCTTGAGTGCAAGACGTCTGGCAGTTCCAGCGATTACTCTCATTTCAGATTCAGTCTCCAATCCAGGTCGCCGCGTGCAAGTCCGAGAATCAGAAGTTCTGCCGTTGCGATATTCGTAGCGACCGGTATATTATATTGATCACACCTCATAACGATGGCGTGGATGTCCGGTTCTTTCGGATCCATCATGACCGGATTGTAAAACAGGATGACCATGTCAAGATCCTGTCGTTCTACCATTTCCATAAATTGCTTATCTCCGCCTATACTTCCTGCAAGGAACTTATGCACATGAAGGTTTGTGGCTTCCTCAATCCGCCTTCCGGTTGTTCCGGTAGCATAAACCTCATGCTTGGCGAGAATATTCTTGTAGGCGATACAGAAATCTTCGATAAGTACCTTTTTGCTGTTGTGTGCAATGATTCCTAAATTCATCGTTCATCTCTCCATTTTCACCAATACATTACTGGTTTTTTAGTTTTAAGCTTATTTGTTACTGTTAACGTGGTAAACAGTAACACTTATTTTTGTTTATTATAACAAGTTACCAAAAAAAGTGCAATTAAATCTTTCAAACTTATACATAATTCATAGAAATTTAATATTTTCATATTTCTGGCAGATTATACGCTAAATTCCAGTGTATTATTTCGATAAATCCACATACTAGCATTGTAACACAAACACAAAAACAACCAAGGAGGAATCAATCATGTCAAACAATACTTCTTCTAACAAAGCAGTCGTACCAGAAGCAAAAGGCGCACTGGACCGTTTTAAATTCGAAGTAGCAAATGAATTAGGTGTACCGCTCACAGATGGATACAACGGAAACCTTACCTCCAAACAGAATGGTTCTGTCGGCGGATATATGGTTAAAAAAATGATCGAGCAGCAGGAAAGACAGATGTCTTCCGGAAGCCAGGGCGGTCAGTATTAATCTTTATCTCTCTGCCTGAAAGGGTCAAAAAGCTCAGATGAACAGATCATCTGAGCTTTTTATTGTTCTTATAATCCAAGAAATCCTGTAATATCACCATTGATGACATAGTGTGCCCCATTGTCTTCTGGTTTGATATATACTTTTAAGTCTTCAAGTTCTGATTCTTTTCTGCCCATCTCTTCTGTCCAGATCTTTTTGATGCTCTCAACAACATCCTTTGCATATATCTCTTTGCCAAGCCACTGTACGAATACTTCTGTAGTTGCTTCTGCTTTCTTTGCAGCTGCTTTTCTGGTTGTTCTCTTCGCAGTGGTTTTCTTCTCTGTTGTCTTTTCTTCGGTTGTCTTCTTGACAGCAGTTCTCTTTCTGGTTGTCTTCTTTGCAGGTGTTTTTACTTCTTCAGTTATTTTCTCGGTTACTGTTGCTTTGACCGGCTCTTTTGTCTCCGGTTCTGCAGCGAGCTTTGCAGGAGCCTCTTTTTCGATAGCCGTCTTCGCAGTTGTTGTCTTAGGTTCTGCCTTTTTTGTCGTTGTTCTTGTAGCCATAATAGCCTCCTTACAAGGTGAAAAATAGTTTTTACGGTACTAAAATACCACGTTTTCCCGGGTTTGGCAATATTTTCTTTTCAGAGGGCGATGTTTTCTGTCGCATTCTGGCTGTAATGTTCCATCCGTTCTCTCAAAGATCTGTGCTGTTCAAGATCAAGTTCCGGGTCCAGGGAAAGGATCTCTTCTGCCGCTTCGCTGGCTTCTTTGAGGATCGTGGAATCGTTGTAGATATCACCAATCCGAAATTCCATATCACCACTCTGACGGATCCCGAACAAGTCGCCGGGGCCACGGAGTTTGAGGTCTTCGCCTGCGATATAAAAGCCATCATTTGATTTGTTCAGGATCTCCAGACGTTTCGAAATCTGATCCTGATTTCCCTGGATAAAAATACAGTAAGACTGGTATTCTCCACGTCCTACACGGCCGCGGAGCTGGTGAAGCTGTGCAAGACCGAAACGTTCGGCATTTTCAACCATCATGACAGTGGCATTCGGCACATTCACACCTACCTCAACGACCGTTGTTGAGACAAGCACCTGGATCTCGCCGGCTGCGAAAGACTCCATCACACGGTTCTTTTCTTTGGGTTTCATCTTGCCATGGAGGTATTCGATCCGAATGTCAGATGGAAGGTTTTCTTTAAGCTTCTGCGTATAATCGAGGACGTTTTCTGCATCCATGCCCTCGCTCTCCTCTACCATCGGACAGATAACGTATGCCTGTCTGCCCTGGCGCACCTGTTTCTCTATGAAGGAGTAGGCTTTGGGGCGGTATGAAGTATTGACAACGCAGTTTTTGATCGGGAGACGCTTTGCCGGAAGTTCATCGATCACGGAGATATCAAGATCTCCGTAGAGGATGATCGCCAGTGTTCTCGGGATCGGTGTTGCGCTCATGACAAGGACATTAGGCGGATTTCCTCTCGTTGTCAGGGCTTCCCTCTGTTTGACACCGAAACGGTGCTGCTCATCTGTAATGACCAGGGCAAGGTTTGCGTATTCGACTTTTTCCTGGATCAGCGCATGCGTACCGATGATGATAGCAGCTTCTCCGGAGGCAATGCGTTCGTAGGCGATACGTTTTTCTTTTGCTGTATCAGAACCGGTCAGAAGAACGGTCGGGAAAGAAAGTCCCTGTTCTTCCACCAGTTTCAGGAATCCTTCGTAATGCTGTCTTGCAAGGACTTCGGTCGGTGCCATCAGGGCTGCCTGATAGCCATTATCTGCCACAAGGAACATCGCAAGAAATGCGAGGATCGTCTTGCCGCTTCCAACATCTCCCTGTACAAGCCGGGACATCATCGTTCTTCCGGCAAGGTCGCGCTCAATCTCGTGCCAGGCGTTAAGCTGTGCATTCGTAAGTGAATAGGGAAGACGCTCAATGACCTCCTCTGTCAGCCAGGTTTCTTTGACTGGAAAACAGTTCGGAGTCTCCTCTGCCTTTTCTTTCATTCGCCTTACAGAAATGATAAAAAGAAGAAATTCGTCAAAAACAAGGCGTTTCCTGGAAACAAGCAGTTCTTCTTTGTTTTTTGGGAAATGGATGGTCTTGAGTGCGTAGTTGATGTCTGCAAGTCTGTAGCGTTCTTTGAGTTCTTCCGGGAGGTATTCACTCTGCATCGGAAGTGTTTCCAGAAGCTGTGTGACCATTTTGACGACGGTCTTGTTGGAAAGTCCTGCTGTCAGTCCGTATATCGGCTGGAGGTTATGCAGGATCTCCTCGTATGCTGACGGGGTAAAGATCTCCGGATGTTCCATCTCAAGCTTGCCCTGCTTGCGCACGATCCTGCCGCGAAAAACAAACCAGCTTCCTTTCCTGAGGGTTTTCTTCAAATATGGAAGATTGAACCAGACCACAGGAAATTTCCCGCTCTGGTCAGCGATGTTTACGGAGATGATCTGTCTGCCCCTCACGGAATTAACATAAACGCCGGAACATACCGCAGCGGAGACGGCCTGCACCGTCTCCTCCTTAAGCTCTGCGATATCTACCGGCGTTTCATATTCATCATAATTTCTTGGATAGTAGTGCAGGAGATCGTCGGTATCGTAAATACCAACCTTCTGGAAAAGCTTCTCAGTCTTCTCTCCTACACCTTTTAGGGTTCTTAAACTCTGTGCCATTTGTCCTACTCAACAGAAATGATGTAATAATAGATCGGCTGTCCGCCATAGTTTACTTCTACTTCACAGTCCGGATATTTCTCTTCCAGAGTAGCTGCGAGTTCCTCTGCCTTCTCCTCGGAAGCATCTGCGCCATAATAAACACTGATAACCTCAGCATCATCTGTCATCATGGCTGCTACGGTATCCTCTGCAACTTTTTCTTTGCCGCTTCCGACTGCAAGGATTCCCTTGTCACCAATACCCATGATATCTCCCTCATGGATCTCGTTATCCTCGATCCTGGTATCTCTGACTGCATAGGTGATCTGGCCAGTCTTGACTCTTGCGATCGCCTCGGTCATCTCTTCGGTGTTTTCCTCGAGAGATTTCTCCGGAACGTAGCTGATGAGAGCAGTAACTCCCTGTGGAACCGTCTTGGTCGGAACAACGATGATCTCCTTGTCCTCAGTAAGATCTCTTGCCTGGTTTGCCGCGAGGATGATGTTCTTATTATTAGGAAGGATGTAGATCGCCTTGGCATTGACTTTGTCGATCGCGTTCAGCATATCCTCAGTACTTGGATTCATGGTCTGACCGCCCTCGATCAGATAGTCTACACCAAGTTCTTTGAAGATGTCTGTGAGTCCATCACCTGCGGACACTGCGATGAAGCCAACTTCCTTTGCCGGTTCCTGTTTCTTCTCTTCTTCTGCCTGCTGTTTGGCAAGTTTCTCTGCGTCTTTGATAAGTTTTTCCTGATGTTCTTCGCGCATGTTGTCGATCTTCATACGGGAAAGGGCTCCATAAGTCAGTGCACGCTCGATCGCCTGTCCCGGATGATTGGTGTGCACATGGACTTTGACGATCTCATCGTCTGCAACGAGAACGATGGAATCACCGATGGAAGTCAGGAATTCCTTGAATTTGTGTTCTTCTTCGATCGGAAGCGTTTTGTCCAGAAGGATGATGAATTCTGTACAGTAACCGAATTTGATATCAGCCTCTGCCTGTGGAGAGATCTTGGTCACTGCTGGTCCCGCAGTCTTCTCAAAGTCGGAATAATCTACTTCTTTGCCGAGGAAGCCGTCAATGGCACCTCTTAAAACTTCAAGGAGACCCTGTCCACCGGAGTCTACAACACCTGCTTCCTTAAGAACAGGAAGCATCTCCGGTGTCTTTGCCAGAGTTGCCTCTGCGTGTGCAAAAACTTCCTCAAAAAACGGCTGCAGTTCCTCTGCTTCCGGAGCGATCTCTGCAGCCTTGAGTGCTGCTTCTCTGGCTACAGTGAGGATGGTTCCTTCCTTCGGTTTCATAACTGCCTTGTATGCAGTCTCTACTGCACGGTCCATAGCTGCTGCAACTGCAAGTGCATCGAGTTCCTTAGCTTTCTTAACGCTCTTGGTGAATCCTCGAAGTAACTGGGAAAGGATAACACCTGAGTTTCCTCTGGCTCCACGGAGAGAACCGGAAGAGATCGCCTTGGCAAGAGTCTCCATATCCGGATCTGTCAGTGCACTTACCTCTGCAGCTGCTGACATGATCGTCATTGTCATATTGGTTCCTGTATCTCCGTCTGGTACCGGAAATACGTTTAATTCATTGATCCATTCTTTCTTTGCTTCCAGATTCTTGGCTCCTGCCAGGAACATTCTGGAAAGCACACTGGCATCGATGGTTTTTATATTCAACACGTGTTCCTCCTCTGATTCCTTAGTCTATTGCGCGAACGCCTTCTACGTAAATATTGATCTTGTCGATCTCCATGCCAGTGAAATCCTCTACTTTGTACTTCACATTGCTGACAAGGTTATCGGCGATCGTACTGATATTTACGCCATACGCTACAATCACATGGAAATTCAGGCGGATCTTGTTGTCCTCTGTGATCTTGACACTGATACCATGTTTCAGGCTTTCCATACGAAGCAGCTTGACCAGTCCGTCCTTCATGCTGACTGCTGCCATTCCTACGATCCCGAAACATTCAACTGCCACACTGCCCGCATAGGTAGCAATAACGTCTGTATCAATGACGATCTGCCCTAAGCCGGAATCTATACGTCCATTCATATAGTGACCTCCATAAAAAATTATTATATAAATATATTATAACCCGTTTTTTTGGATAAGACAATGTTTAATTTCGACATGGGCTGTTCTCATGATTTCTAATATAAAAAGAAGCTGGTCGGATTTGATCTCCAGCCAGCTCATACACGATAGCATTTTTCTTCTTGATATTTCAGCTCCCTGCTTTTGACCTGATCCGATGAAAAACAGGGATTTCTGAAATGTTTCTAGAAAAAAACAGACGGCAGCATTGCCATAGATAAAAAAGATGTATTGCTTAATTCTATATTAACACTCCCATCCCTATAATTCAAGTGATTTTACTATTATTTTTTAATTATCTGTGTTTTTATAATTAAATTTTGAAATAAGATATTATTTCACACGTTTTTTCATTTTTACCATATTTTATAACATTTTTTACATATTTACAATATTCCTCATCTCTGTCGTTCCGGTTTCATACTTATAATATATAGTCTGAAAACAGCTATATTTTACCTTGTTTTTGCCCTTTTGAAGAATATTTTGAGATTTTCTATTTTTTTACTTGCAAAACCTGGCTTCATCTGGTAGAATAAAATCTGTTGAAAAAAAGCGTCAAGGAGGTGCTATCATGGCTAAATGCGCAGTTTGTGAAAAAGGTGCTTATTTCGGAAATAATGTAAGTCATTCCCATAGAAGATCCAATAAAATGTGGAAATCCAATGTAAAATCCGTTAAAGTTAAAACAGCTAACGGCGGTGCACAGAAGATGTATGTATGTACTTCTTGTCTGAGATCCGGAAAAGTTGAGAGAGCATAATTCCGAATTATGTATGAACGACCAAGCAGGGCACGGGAATTTTCCCGTGCCTCTTTTTCGTTTTACAATAAACAAAGCTATAAAACATCTATTTTCATTGTTAATGGCAGAACATATGATAACCACAGAGAAGGCAAAGCCCGGCTGTGACAATAATGACCACATTCTCCTGTATCAGCATGCCGATCACAATTCCTATCCCTATGCAGAAAATCATCAATCCCAGAAGTCTTCCCACACTCTTACCCTCATCTTATGGTCTCATAATATCTTATGCCAAAAACCCCTGTGGAATACAAAAAGCTTTACCGCACCTGCACGATAAAGCTCTTTGATATATCTCTTACTTTTTATTTAAATCTCTGTCTCACTTTCTGTGTCATCACTCTTGCCGAATCCAGAGGCAAATCTGTCTACAAAATCCGGAACCATATCGAGGACTTTGGTGAGTCCGTCCTGATTCTTGACATTGACGAGTTTGGTAGTTCCATTCTGGATGACCAGGACGGCACTTGGGGTCAGTTTACCGGTCATTCCACCGCCGCCGTTGCTCTTCTTGTCACCCTCGAAAGCCCCTGCTCCTACGCCGAAGGAAACATCCACCAGCGGAAGGATGATCGTATCTCCGACATGGATCGCATCTCCGACAACTGTCTTGGCAGAAATAAATGCATCCATTCCTTTAAAAAGAGAATTTACAGTATCCTTAAAATTGTTTTCACCTGACATAACACCAGTCCTCCTTTATTTATGTTTCCATCGTCTGATGACGTATTTTATATTTTTATCAAAATACAGCTCTATGGCTGTTTTAACCAGCATGATCCCGTATACTCTGCCCTTCAGATTCACATTTCCATAGAGAACATTCCGGTTCTCAAAAAGCGGCATGACACGGATACAGTTTCTGTGAAGCGGGATCGTCATTCCAAGGACTGCAAGTACAGAGCCCGTGATCGACGGATCTGTGCAGTCAAATACAAGTTCTCCCTCCACTTTCGTCGGAAATACATGCCGCAAAAGACGAAATGCCCTGGTTTTGACAAGAGATATGGCTTTCTGTGTACGTGGATGTCCGATAAATGCTTTCCACCAGTCAATCTTGTCACAAAGCGCATCCTTCTTTCGGGAGAGATTCTCCAGATCTGCGGGGATCTTCATGATCCTTCGATAGACTGCTTTTATTTTGTCCCAGATCCTTCTGGCTTTATTCCCCAGATCATAAAACAGATTCTTAAGTTTCTCTGCTGTCTGCTGCCATTTGCGTTCTTTCTCGATATCCGGATCTGACAGATCTTCTTCGGATGTTTCCATCTCCGGCCAGGATGCCTGCGGGGTCTCTGCTACTTCCCGGCTGTGCTTTGTCTCATCCCGAGAAAGTTCTTTCGCTTCTATATAAGTCGCATTTCCAGTGCTGTCCTCATCAGTCTCACTGTACTCTATCTCATCATCCATGTCAGGATCTGTTTTCTTCTTGTTCTTACGGTTCCTCAGTTTCTTCAGGACTTTCATGACAGGGATCCCAAATAACCGGAAATCCGATACCGTCTGTCCATTCTGAAACCCAAGAGAAAATGAGATACCGCCAAACAGCCAGCTTACCTTCGCCCGCCCACTGGCAGTGCGGAAGGAACCGGCCTCCTTCGTCCCTTCTGCCCGATACCTTACAGGACAGAATAAAATCAGCAGCAGTGCAAACAGGATCAGCCCCAGTATTATCCCTATAAGGATCAATATAAATTTTATGATCATCCACAAGATATGTAGCATGGCATCACCTGTTCTTCCAATATTCTTCTATCCGAAAATCTCCTGTCGCATCGTAGACTTCCTGAATGATCTCCACAACCATATCCACAGCCTCGTCCTTATCGCCGGCAAGTCCGATGATCTCCGGACAGATGTCTGCAGCACTCTGCTGGATCATTGTCAGAGCCGGTATGATCTCCAGAAGGTTCCGTGGATTTTCTGAAAAAGTGATAAGATAGACACCCGGCACGATCTTCCCATGATTCAGTTTACGACGGATCTTATCTGCTCTCTTTACGCCCTCGCCAATGCGAAGATCCTTACACCATTTCAGCATCGCTTGCTTCTCCTTCGGCTGTTATTATAGAGGATTTCCTTTTTTTCGGAATCTAAACAGGGCTGCGTCAGAAACACAGCCCTATTGTACATCTTCCATGCAGAGAATCTGAACAGTTATGCTCAATCTCTGCGCTGTTTGCCCCAGAGTCCCTGACTCCGTAGTTCCAGATATTCCTGGTAAGCCTTCTCCACGATCTGCTTCTCATTCGAGAAACGAAGCAGATGATAGATCTCATGGAATTTGTAATACCCGGAATCCACAAAAAACTCTTCTCTCTGAGGTCTGCTATGATAATTATCAGCCGTCATCAGATACCAATGTACTTCCTTTGTAACGATATCCTCCGGAACTGTGAAATTATAATGGCTCTTGCCGATATACTTGACTACGGTAGCCTTCACGCCAGATTCTTCCTGCACTTCCCGAAGTGCTGTCTGAATATGCGTCTCACCTGGTTCTACAGTTCCCTTTGGCAGCACCCAGCCTTCATAACGGTTCTTATAAGACTTGTAAAGTGCCAGTATCTTGCCACGATAAATTACCACACCGCCACAGCTCGTTGCTTCTATCATGTTGCAATTTCCTCCTGTACTGCGTGTGAGTTGTTACTGTTCACTCCGTTCACAGTAACTGTAAGTTTCATACACTGAACTGTTAATAGTATAACTCTTTTTGGACAAACTGGCAACCTTAATCGTTATTCGATCAGTCAAAATAATATGCATCAAAGACATCCGCCGCGATCGGCACTGCCGCCTCGCTTCCGGTACCACCATCCTCGACGATGACAGAAACCACGATATCCGGATTATCAACATTAGAATATCCGACAAACCAGGAATGGCTTGCACCACTTTCGTTGTATTCAGCAGAACCGGTCTTTCCTGCCACTGTATAGCCTCTTCCATTCAGAGAAGAAGCTGTACCGTTCTGTACAACCCCCTTCATCAGTTCTCCGAGGAGAGATGCTTCGTTGTCTGTCATCAGACGTTTATATGCTTCCGGCTCTGTGGTATCCACCTCATCACCGGCATGATTCTGCACCTTGTCGATCAGATATGGTTTCATCAGAACACCGCCGTTTGCAATGGAACTTGTGATCAGTGCCATGTGCATCGGAGATACCAGGGTATTTCCCTGACCGATCGCCGTCTGCATCGTGAGCGGAACTCCAGAGCTTCCATTTAAAGTAAAGGAGCTCTTACGATAGGATCTCAGCGGAAGCTTCTGATTAAACAGAAGGTTCTCGCTTGTCTTAAGAAGTGCAGCTCCGCCAAGCTGTGTTCCCATCTCCGCAAATGCACAGTTACAGGATTTCGCGAATGCCGCATAAAAATCCTCCTGCCCATGGACGGTCCCGCCATAACACCGGATCGTATGATCTTCTTTCGTGATGCTTCCCTGGCAGTCATAGGAAAATCCATTAAAAGTCCCATTCTGCCGCAGATAAGTCAGCGCTGTGACGATCTTGAACGTAGATCCCGGAGGATACTGTCCCATCGTCGCACGGTTCAAAAGGCTGCTGTTTGTCTCATCATTTACAAGCTGTTCCCAGTTTGCTGCGATCGTATTCGGATCAAAGTCCGGCTTGCTGACCATCGCAAGGATTTTTCCCGTAGATGGCTGCAATACTACAACAGCACCTCTCCTGTCACCAAGAGAATTGTATGCCGTTGTCTGGAGATCCGCATTCAAAGTGGAGACGACCGTATCCCCGACATTCTTCGCACCGGCAAATTCATTTCTGATCTGGGTCAGAAAGAATTCATGAGAACTCAGCAGCTGGAAATTTGCCTCCGACTCCAGACCGCTTTTGCCATTGGTATCATATCCGACAACATGTGCAAAAATATTGGAATACGGATAAGAACGTTCTTCCGTTCCGTCATCGCTGACATTCGTCTGTGCGAGTATTTCACCGTCTGAAGACATAATATTTCCCCTCACGACTCTGTCTGCAAATGTATCCTGCCTTGTATTATAAGGGCTGTTGATAAAGCTGTCTCTCTTTATGGCATTGAAATACACCAGATACCCTGCCAGTCCCAGAAAAATAAGCACAAAGAAGACAGATACAAATGTATATTCTTTATTTCTTGCCCGACGTCTTTTAGAAGCGGCGTGTTCTGTCGCCAATCTCCTCTCTTGCTCTGATTCTCTGTAATGCTTCCTTTTTTCGTTTCTCAAATTCCTCGTCCTCGTCTTCTCTCAAAATATACAGTCCCTGAATGATCGCCAGCATGAGGATCGTACTCAGAAGAGAACTTCCTCCATAGCTTACCAGCGGAAGAGTAACACCTGTCATAGGGATAAATTTGGTAGCACCGCCGATCGTCAGGAATACCTGAAATGCATACTCTGTTCCAAGCCCCAGCGCGATCAGCTTATAAAAAGGATTGATGATACGCAGCGCGATATTGACGATCATCAGGAAGAAACTCATGCACACCAGGATCAGGCAGATTGCAAAAATCCCTCCCAGTTCTTCACAGATCGCGCTGAAAATAAAGTCATTCTTGACAACCGGAATGGACTCCGGTGAGCCCTGGCAGAGTCCCATGCCGAACCAGCCGCCAGTTCCGATCGCAAACAGTGACTGTACGATCTGGTAGCCTTCGTTCTGGTAAACTGCCATCGGATCCTTCCATGCGCTGACCCTCTGTCTGACATGGCCAAACAGATGATAGGCGACCACTGCTGCCCCGCTTCCGCCTACAAGTCCAAGTCCCAGATATCCGACATTTCTGGTAGATACATAGACCATGACCAGATAAGCCACAAAAAAGATCACGGCACTTCCAAGGTCCCTGGAAAGCACCAGTATCCCCACATGGAAAGCTGCAACTGCCGATACCTGTACCACAGCTTTAAGACTGGTATCTCTGGACAAAAATGATGCCATAAAGAATACAAAGGTAATCTTGATCGCCTCTGATGGCTGCACACCCAAAAGTGTCAACTTCGCTCCATAGCTGGTTCTGGCCAGAAGAAATACTGCTGCCAGAAGTACAACGCCTATTCCTGCATATATCCAGGTCAGCTTACGCAGGAAACGCATCTTCCGGATCATGACCGGTATCACAAGCGCAACAGCACTGGCTCCGGCCGCAACAAGAAGCTGCTTGGTAGCCATCGTGATGTCAAGACGGCACAGCATGATAAATCCAACACTCAAAAGCATGCACATATTATTCAGAAGCAGCAATGATGCTTTCTTGTACAAGACTCTGTACAGGATCTGGATCACTGCAAAAAAGATCTGCATTTCTATATAAAAACGTACCACCTTGTAATCAAACGTCTTGAGGTAGATCACAAGAAACGCAGTGAAGTCGATAAAAAAGATCAGGATAAGCTGCTGACGCAGAAGCTCATTCCTCTCCTCTTCATCCGGCTGACGCACGGTATAAAAACAATGAAACGTATAGACGATCATCAGCGTCAGGATGATGTATTTGGATAATTCTACTATTACATTGATCATATGCCCCTACTCGGCTCCTCTTTTAAAATGTCCTTTGGTAAAGTTCCTTTCGGCAGGTATACGGTTATGATAATATACCCCCAGAAATTCATCCAGAATCTGCTCTGTTTCCTTAGCTGTCTCCATAGTCAGGGAAATACGTAAGGACTGCATCCCAAGTGCAAGCACCTGCTTCGACTCCTTAAGAAGTCCATACGGCAGACTATTATAGATTATATTATAGCAGCGTTCTTTTGTTTTTGTAGTTCCTGTTTTCCATGGGTGGCAGACACAGACTGCTGTAAATTCCTTGTCGTATCTGTCCTTCAGGACCATACTGCCCTCGCACATATCACAGGAAGCGATATTTTTGCGGACGCACTGCGCTGACTGCATCAATGGAATATATCCATATACGATAAGCTCACTGTTCCTGTTATCCCTGTGACGCATTTCCGCTTCTTTCAGTTCCAGAGGTACCGTATTCTTAAGAATGTCCTGTTTCTCCCAGAAATCGACGGCTTCGTTATTCCAGGTATACATCGTTGCATCCAGAACCGCAGATTTCTCAAGGCCCTGTTTTTTCAGCATTCCATAGGATTCCAGATTTCTCACAAGAAATCCCTTCATTCCTTCCTCAAGCCACCTTAAAGCAGTCTCAAAAAAATGCTCCGGTGCCTGTTCTCTGGTGATATAAGGAAATGCAAGATACAGTTCTTTCTGGTTCTGAATGCCCCTGACCATTGCCTGCTCCATAACAAAATATGGAAGATACAATCCCTGAACTTCGTCTCTCTGCCATGCTGTCTCTGCCTGCTCCATCGTTTCGCACGATATGAACATGCCTGGTATACTGCCATTCTTTCCGGCAGGACTCCCTTCCATTGTGGCAAACACTGGTCTGTCCGCTGCTTTCCGGTACATCGGCGCACAAAGTTCTTCTCCCAATGCTGCCAGAGCGTTTCTCCTGAGTTCATTAAGAAGTTTCACCGGAACAAAGATATTTCCATCCATCTGGATATCCAGGGATTCCCATTCAAATTCAGTATTTCTCAGTTTCTCCATCTGTTTGCGGATACGCTCCTCTGACATCGGATGTTCCTTGGCAAACTGGACTTCTCCATCGGAAACCACCACCTGCCTGTCCCCGCAGGAAACCTGCAGGATTGCCGGGCTCTCCGGGTAAAGCATCAGGCTTCCGGTGATCTTCTCCTTACATTTCGTAAGTTCTCCGGATACGCCGCCGGTCTTCTTCTCATTGGAGAATGCCATCATGGACGGACCGTTGTGCTGCTTATAATAGCCCGTGCAGGAACCGCCTCTGTTGAAGATATCCAAAAGATATTTCCTGTCTTTGTCTGTCACCTGATAATTTTGTCTGTTCTCTAACAATATGTCCAGATATTTCCGATACATACCTGTCACCCCGGCTGTATATCCCGGCTGTTTCATTCTTCCCTCAATCTTGAGCGACATCACACCCGCTTCTACGATCTCCGGTAGAATATCCAGTGTACAGATATCCTTAAGACTCAGAGGACACAAATCCTCTGTCTTCGGAAATTTCCTGTCTTCTCCCTTACGGACCTGGTAAGGAAGCCTGCATGGCTGTGCGCATCTTCCACGGTTGCCGCTCCTGCCTCCGAGGATACTGCTCATCAGGCACTGCCCGGACAGACTGTAGCAAAGAGCCCCATGGACAAACGCTTCGATCTCAATACTGCTTTTCTTATGCATGGCAGCCAGTTCCTCAAGGCTTAATTCCCTGGCCGCAACGACACGTGCCGCTCCCTGTTCCTCAAGGAATTTCATTCCCTCCGGTCCGGTAACTGCCATCTGTGTGCTGGCATGGATATGCATGTCCGGAAAATTTCTGCGGATGAACTGAAAAACGCCAAGATCCTGAACAATGACCGCATCCAGTCCCGCCTCATACAGCGGTTTCAGAGAATCAAAGAGTTTCTCCTTGATCTCACGGTTCTTAAGCAGGGTGTTTACCGTGAGATACAGCTTCCTGCCATGAATGTGCGCTGTCCGGATCGCACGGATCAGTTCTTCCTGTGTAAAATTCTGCGCGTAAGCTCTTGCCCCGAAATCCGGTCCGCCTACATAAACTGCATCTGCACCGGCTCCGATCGCAGCCTCGAATCCCTCATAGGAACCTGCCGGTGAAAGTAATTCTATTTCCTGTTTCTTCAAATGAGATTTTCCTTTCATCTGATCATTCTGTAACAAATAAAGAGGACTACCGAAGCAATCCCCTCCCTACTCTTACTTAAGCAACTTATCTATCTCTTCTTCCAGTTCCTTGACCTTCCCTTCAAGAAGTTCCTTCTGTGTTCTGGCATCCTGTTCTTTCTTCTCAGTTTCTTCGATCTTCATGCGGAGTGCGATCAGTTCATGCTTTAATTCATACATCTCCTGATCCTTCTGCTGAAGATCCTGCTCAAAGATCTCTGCCTGCTTCTTTGCCTTGAAATAATCATCTGTAACATTCAGGCTGAGCAGGGTGTGCTTTGTCTCCATTGGCTGACGGGAATATCCCGGCATTTCGCTCAATTCAGACATTTTGTTATTTATATATGATGCCACTTTCTGGAAATACTCTTCAGATTCGTAACCACCAAGAGTTATGATCTTCCCTCCGATGACTACCTGCGCCGTATTTTTGACTGCCATAACAAGCCTCCCGTATCTTAAACTTTCATCCTTCTTCCATAACGGAAGCCGACCAGATTTTTACAAATCTATGGCGTAGTAATACTCCTCACGCCTTGTCTGTACTCCATTATAATCGAATTTTGTAAAAATGTATAGGAATTTTTACGAATTTCTTTCAATTCCGAGATGCTTATAGGCAAGTGCGGACGCTGTACGGCCTCTCGGGGTCCTGTTGAGGAAGCCATTCTGCAGAAGATATGGCTCATAAACATCCTCCAGAGTGCCTGCATCCTCCCCGATCGCTGCCGCCAGAGTCTCCAGACCAACCGGTCCTCCCTGGAAGTTTACGATCAGTGTCTTGAGGATCCTCCGGTCGATCTTGTCCAGTCCATATTGATCCACCTCAAGAAGATCCAGTGCAAAAGAAGCTACATCATAAGTGATCTTTCCATCGTATTTGACCTGTGCAAAATCACGGACTCTCTTGAGAAGACGGTTTGCAAGGCGCGGGGTTCCTCTGGAACGCTTGGCGATCTCTGCCGCACCCCTCGTATCGATCTCAACACCAAGGACATCTGCTGAACGAAGGATGATCGTCTGAAGTTCTTCCTTATTATAGAATTCCAGATGGTGCATCACCCCAAAACGATCCCGGAGCGGTGCAGAAAGAAGTCCCGCCCTCGTTGTCGCTCCGACCAGGGTAAATTTCGGAAGATCAAGACGGATAGATCTCGCAGAAGCACCCTTGCCGATCATAATGTCGATTGCAAAATCCTCCATCGCCGGATAAAGGACCTCCTCCACCTGACGATTCAGGCGGTGGATCTCATCCACAAACAGGATATCTCCCTCCTGGAGATTATTGAGGATCGCCGCCATCTCACCCGGCTTCTCGATCGCCGGACCGGATGTTACCTTCATATGGGTTCCCATCTCATTGGCGATGATCCCGGATAAAGTAGTCTTACCAAGTCCCGGAGGTCCGTAAAACAGGACATGGTCGAGGGCATCGTGTCTCTGTTTCGCGGCTTCTATATAGATCTTGAGTGTGTTTTTGGTTTTTTCCTGACCAATGTATTCATCGAGGGTCTGTGGACGGAGGTTTCCCTCCAGAGGCAGATCCTCCTCTGTCACATCTGTTGTGATCATTCTTTTTTCCATTTATCATTACTCCATTATAATTGTTTGAGGGCAGCCTTGAGGATTGCTTCCACATCGCCCGGGTCTACATCTGTGACTCTGCGGACTGCCTTGAGTGCCTCGGAACTGCTGTAGCCAAGTGCTGTCAGGGCTTCCACTGCCTCCTGGCGTCCATCATGGAAATCTGCACCAGCAAGGACTGCCGCCTCCTGCTCATGTGCCAGTTTCTTCTCAAACGCATCCTCCAGTTTCAGTTTATCCTTCAGTTCAAGGATCAGTTTCTGGGCGGTTTTTTTACCGATCCCAGGCGCTTTGGAAAGAGCCTTGACATCATCAGAGAGTACCGCGAACCGAAGCTCATCAGAAGTAAGTCCTGCCAAAACTCCCAGTGCAGCCTTCGGCCCGATCCCGTTGACACCAAGAAGAAGACGGAACATCTGAAGATCGTCCTTATTCCAGAAACCATATAACTGCATGGCATCCTCACGCACATGGAAATATGTATGGACTTTCACCTTACCTTCCATACGGACCGCCTGCTCGATCGCCGTCCCTGTCATAAAAACCTCATATCCGATCCCGCCTGTCTCTATGATCACAGAATTCTCTGTTGTATCTGCCACCTGGCCGCAAATGAATGAAATCATGCAAACTCTACTCCTGCTCTAATCAAATTTTTTCCTGTTTTTCAATCATAACATAACAAAAAGCAAAAAGCAAACATCTATTCGAAAAGATCCCGGTCAGAGAAGCATTGCCTCTCACGGCCGGGATCTTATTCATATGATATGAGGTTTTAGAGAATGACTTTTCTCGGGCATGCTTCTTTACATGCACCGCAGTTTGTACATTTGTCGTAATCGATGTGTGCACAGAAGTCTGTAACAGTGATCGCACCGTTCGGACAGGTCTTCTCACACTTCTTACATCCGATACATCCAAGTTCGCAGGCAGTTGTAACAGCCTTGCCTTTGGCATGGGAGCTGCAGCCTACGAAAGTCTTCTGCTCGTATGGTGCAAGCTCGATCAGATGATGCGGGCATTTTGCGATACATTTACCACAGGCTTTACATGCATCACGGTCTACGACTGCAACACCGTTCACGATATGGATCGCATCAAACGGGCAGGCTTTTACGCAGCTTCCGAATCCCATACATCCATAGGAACAGGCTTTGGCACCGCCGCCCGGGATGAATGCCATCATTTCACAGTCTTCTACACCTGTGTAAGTGTAGTTGTCTTTTGTTTTTTCACAAGTTCCGGTACATTTTACGAAAGCAGCCATACGTGCGCTCTCGACAACTTCCTGTCCCATGATCCCTGCGATCACTTTTCCAACTGCTTCGCCGCCTACCGGACATGCATTGACCGGTGCTTCTCCTTTGGCGATCGCTGCTGCCAGACCATCACAGCCCGGATATCCACATCCACCACAGTTGTTTCCCGGAAGTGCTTCACGGACAGCAACTTCCTTCTCATCGACTTCTACCGCAAATTTCTTGCCGGCAACGCCGAGGAAGATTCCAATAAAGAGGCCCACTGCTGCAACAACGACAGTTGCCACGATAATTGCATTAATATCCATAATCTACGCCTCCTTCGTTACTTAAGCAGTCCGGAAAATCCGAAGAATGCGATCGCCATCAGACCTGCTGTAAGCAGTACTTTCGGGAAGCCCTGGAAAGATTCCGGAACATCGTTGTATTCAATTTTTTCTCTGATACCAGCCATCAGGGTGATAGAGATTGTAAATCCGACTGCTGTCGCAAATCCGTTTACAGTTCCCTGAAGGATGTTGTAGCTTTTCTGTACGTTTGTCAGGGCAACACCAAGAACTGCACAGTTTGTTGTGATCAGAGGAAGGTATACACCGAGTGACTGATACAGTGCCGGCATACCTTTCTTGAGGAACATTTCAACAAACTGGACAAGTGCTGCGATGATAAGGATAAATACGATCGTCTGTAAATATTCCATATGTGTCGGTACCAGGATGAAGTTGTAGATCAGACCTGTTACAAAGGAAGACAATGTGATGACGAAGATGATCGCACCACCCATTCCTGCTGCCGTTTCGATTCTCTTGGATACACCGAAGAACGGGCAGAGTCCGAGGAACTGGCTTAAGACTACGTTGTTGACGATCGCAGAGCTTACCAGGATCAGTAATAATTCTTTCATGCTTCCTTGCCTCCTTTGCACATTGTGTTGTTGCAGGTATCACAGCCTGCGCAGCATCCGCAGCCTTCACTCGGGTCAATGCCTCTCTTGGCAGCACCGATCTTGAATTTGTTCTGGAGCGCTGCAAGCATTGCAAGAACAAAGAATGCTCCAGGTGCAAGGATAAAGATCGTGATCGGCTCATATCCGAACTTTCCGCCTGCTGCGAGTGGAAGTATCTGATGTCCAAAGATCTGTCCGGCACCGAGAAGTTCACGGACTGCACCGATGCAGGTGATACTTAAGGTAAATCCAAGTCCCATACCAATACCATCAAATAATGACGGGATTGGAGGATTCTTGGAAGCATATGCCTCTGCACGGCCAAGGATGATACAGTTTACAACGATCAGAGGGATATAGATTCCAAGTGCGGAATACAGGCTTGGGATAAATCCCTGTAAAAGCATCTGTACAATAGTTACGAAAGATGCAACGACAACGATAAATGCCGGCATACGAACTCCATCCGGAATGAATTTCCTAAGAAGGGAGATCATAAGGTTTGACATTGCAAGGACTACTGTTGTGGTAAGTCCCATTCCGATACCGTTGATCGCGGATGTGGTAACTGCCAGTGTAGGACACATACCCAGTACCAGCACAAAAGTCGGGTTTTCTTTGATAATACCGTTTACAAGACGTTCAGCAGGTGTATTTGCTTTCATGACTCTGCTCCTCCTTCCACATAACGAAATGCACAAAGGCCGGCATTTACACCGTTTGTCATGGCATTTGTAGTAATTGTGGCACCACTGATCGCATCGATCTGGTCGTCAGATGTGGCACCTGTCTTGGTATACTCGAATTTCTCTACGTTCTTATCCTTAAACTGATCCTGGAAATCCGGGTTCTTGGCTTTCATACCAAGTCCGGCTGTCTCGCTGATGGACAGGATGGAGATTCCGTTTAAGGTTCCGTCATTCTGAATTCCCATGGTGAACTGGATGTCTCCGCCATATCCTTCAGAATCTGTAACGTTGAGTGCATAGCCGATCGTCTCACCGGAAGCATCCTTGGCTTCCATGATCTCGTTGATCGTCTGTGCATTGAAATTATTCTCTGCAAGGTTTGCTGCCAGTGCATCAGCATCTACATCATATACTTCAAAGCTGTCTGCATCTTCAAATACAGCCTTGTATGCTTCCTGTTTGGACTGCTCCTGCTGCTGTGCGATAGGACCTGCTGTGATATCCTGGACTACGCCAAGTGCAAGACCGGCAACAAGCGTGATCGCTGTAATCGCGATCGTATCTTTTACAATACTCATGCTTTTTTACCTCCTTTTCCAAAAGCAACCGGTTTGGTCACTTTCTCGATAAGCGGTACCAGAAGGTTACAGAAGATGATCGCATAGGAAACACCCTCTGCGGATCCGCCAAAGAGACGGAAGATCGCTGTGACAACACCAAGACAGCATCCGTAAAGTAACTGTCCCTTCGGTGTGATCGGGGTCGTTACATAGTCAGTTGCCATGAACCATGCACCAAGCATCAGACCGCCGCCGAACAGATGGCTGAAAAGATAGTTTACATCAAATCCCTTGCCTGTCCCAAGCATATAAAGGATTACAAATACTGCAAAACTTCCGATATATGTAAGCGGGATCTTGAGGTCGATGACTTTGAATGCAAGAAGGATCACTGCACCGATCAGGATCGCGATTGCAGAAGTCTCACCGATGGTTCCGTGAATATTACCGATGAACAGGTTCTTTACAGAGATGGAATCTGCTGTGAATCCGCTGTTCTTAAGTTCTGCAAGAGCAGTTGCTCCTGTAACAGTATCAATACAGTGATATCCGCTCAGCTTGTCCACTGCGAAATCTGTCATTTTGCCTGCAAAGGAGATCATCAGGAAACATCTTGCAGCAAGTGCCGGGTTCATGAAGTTCTGTCCCAGACCGCCGAAAAGCTGTTTTACAACGATGATTGCAAAGGCACTGCCGAGTACCGGCATCCACAGCGGGATCTGCGGCGGCATGTTGAGCGCAAGCAGAAGTCCTGTAACAACTGCACTGAAATCATTGATTGTGTTCTTTTTATGCATAAGACGGTCATACAGCCATTCAAAAAAGACGCTGGACGCAACCGTCACGAGTACAACAAGAAGTGCACGGAAGCCGAAGTTCCAGATACCAAACAGTGTGGTAGGAAGCAGCGCAAGTGCAACGAGCTGCATGATCCGGCTTGTTGTCATTTTGTCCCTGACATGAGGATTAGATGATACATTTAACATTTGTTCCATTTTGTTCCCTCCCCCTATTTCTTCTTACGGCTGGCAAGAACCATTTTACGCATAGATTTGATACTCTGGGTCAGCGGTCTCTTCGCCGGACAGATATAACTGCAGCATCCGCATTCACAGCATTCCATACCATCCAGTGCTTCAAAACCTGCCATATCACCACGTTCAGCCAGCGTAGCCAGACGAGCCGGAAGAACATGACCGGGACAGACACCTACACAACGGCCACAGTTGATACATGCCGTCTGGATCTTCTGTGCCTCAGCTACTGCATCATGCTCCAGGAAAAGGAATGCAGAGGTTGTCTTGGTGCACGGGATATGAAGGTCATATAACGGGAATCCCATCATCGGACCACCGGAGATGATTTTCTCGATCTTGGCTTTCAGTCCGCCTGCTGCATCGATCAGTTCAGACATATCGGTTCCTGTATAAACACTGAAGTTCTTAGGCTCTTTGATGCCGTCACCTGTTACAGTCACAACTCGATCCATGACAGGTCTGCCCTGGATAACAGCCTTGTATACAGCAACTACAGTCTCTACGTTGTCTACCACGCATCCAACATCTGCCGGGAGCATCTTGGAGTTGATCTCTCTGCCTGTTGTCGCGTAGATCAGGGTACGCTCACCACCCTGTGGGTATTTGGTCATGAGTTCTTTGACTTCAATCCTCGGGATATCCTTGACCAGTTTCTGCATCTTCTCGATACAGTCCGGTTTGTTGTCCTCGATACAGATATAACCTTTGGCAGAATCAAAGAGTTTCAGGATCACTTTAAGTCCCTCGACTACTTTCTCCGGTTCTTCCATCATTCTGCGGTAGTCACTGGTGATGTACGGTTCGCACTCCGCGCCGTTTACCAGTACGTATTCGATCTTGGAAGGATCCTTCGGTGCCAGTTTGACATGAGTCGGGAAACCGGCTCCACCCATACCTACTACTCCGCCTTCTTTGATACGGTTCAGGATTTCTTCTTTGGTCAGATCTTCCAGTTTCGCAGGTGTGAACTCCACTTCCTGATACTGTTGGTCGTTCTCCACGATGATCGCATCGATCATGGCGCCTGTCGCATTCAGGCGCTTCTCGATCCCCTTAACAGTACCTGATACAGATGCGTGAAGAGGTACAGATACAAATCCTCCTGCATCTGCGATCTTCTGTCCTGCGAGAACCTGGTCACCCTTTTTGACACATGGAACAGACGGTGCTCCGATGTGCTGAGACATCAGGTAAGCCATGTCTCCTTTTGGGAGATACTTCTCAATCGGATGATTCTTTGCCAGTTCCTTACCTTCGTAAGGATGGATTCCGCCCTTAAAGGTCAGTTTTCCCATATATTCGTTTCCTCCTTTTTCATGAGCTGGTATCCACCGCCCATGTTTATTTTGTTTCTGGTGCTGCAGACGATGCCCTCTGCAGTAGAAATCTTGATTAGTTACTGTGCACTCCATTCACAATAACCGCTATCTATACTATACATCTTTTTCACTAAAAATTCACTACCCAATTCACAAAATATTGTGTATAATTAAATACAATCAAGAAAGGAAAAATATAACATGATTGTTAAAAAAATGCCGATTTTACAAGGGTTTCCAGAGCCTGATACTGTTAAATTTTTGTCGAGTGCAGAATTAAAGTTGTCAGAATTTTCACCTATTTTTTACGATATTGAGACTACAGGTCTGTCCCGATATTCCACCTTCGTTTATCTGATCGGAGCCGTACGATATGAACAAAACCTATGGATCCTGACACAGTGGCTCGCGGAATCTCCCGAAGAAGAATCTCTGATCATCGAGGAATTTACCCGCTATATACAGGGCGCAACCTGTACGATCCAGTACAATGGAAACCGTTTTGACCAGCCTTATCTCGAGGAAAGGTGTCGAAGGAGCGGTCTTCCTTCCCCTTTTGGAGAGCTTCCGTCGATTGATCTCTATCAGTCGCTCAGATCGTGTCAGACTTTGTTTAAATTATCACGAATGAAGCAGCCCGACCTGGAAAATCTGTTTCCTTCCATACACAGAATACACTGTGACGGCGGTCAGTGCATCCGATTGTACCGCTCCTATATAAAAAAGAAGGACCCCTCCGCACTGGAAACGGTTCTGGGTCACAATCAGGAAGACTTATGCGGGCTTGGATCTGTCTATACGCTTCTGAGCTACAAATTCCTCTATCTTGGCGAATATGAGCCTTCCGCTGTCCGTATGCACGGCCAGGAAGAACTTGTGATCACGCTGGCGCTAAAGCATCCGGTCCCTGTTCCCGTTTCCTGTGTCACAGAGGAATTCTATCTCACCGTTAATGATTCCGAAGCCAAACTGCTCCTCCATCTCAGGGATGGAAAGCTCCGGCAGTATTATCCGAATTACAAGGACTATGAATATCTCCCCGGAGAAGATCAGGCAATCCCCAAATCGCTCAGCCGCTACGTGGACAAGAGCCTGCGGACAGCAGCCACGCCCCAGACCTGTTACACCTGGTTCTGCTGCGACGAAAGTTTCCTCAACAGCAGACAGAAACAGATGCAGTACCTGACACATTCTCTCCCCTGTCTTCTCAAAAATCTCGGAAAATAACGCAAAAAAATCCCGGCAGACCTTAAATCTGTCGGGATTTCATATTATTTGGAATTAATTAAGCCTCTGTTTCTTCTTCTGCCTGTGCAGGAGCTTCCAGTGCTTTCATGCTAAGGCTGATCTTCTTGTCTTCGCCGTTGAAGTCAACAACCTTTGCTTCGATTTCCTGTCCGATGGAAAGTACATCAGATGGTTTTGCAACGTGCTCTCTGGAAATCTGGGATACATGAAGAAGTGCATCGATTCCAGGTGCCAGTTCAACGAATGCACCAAAGTCTGTCATACGTGCAACTTTACCAGTTACAACGTTGCCTACTGCGAATTTCTCAGCAGCTGTAAGCCATGGATTCTCTTCCGGGAATTTCATGGACAGTGCGATCTTGTCTCCGTTGATCTCTTTGATCATAACTTTAACTTCGTCACCAACGTTGAATACTTTCTTCGGGTTCTCTACTCTGCCCCAGGACATTTCGGAGATATGAAGAAGTCCGTCTGCTCCACCGAGATCGATGAATGCACCGAAATCTGTAACGTTCTTAACAACGCCTGTAACAACATCACCAACGTTGATTCTCTCCATAAGTTCTTTCTGTTTTTCTGCTTTCTCAGCAAGAAGAAGCTGTTTACGGTTACCGATGATACGGCGTCTTCTTGGGTTGAATTCTGTGATAACGAATTCGATCTCCTGATCTGCATATTTGGAAAGATCTTTCTCATAAGTATCGGATACAAGGCTTGCAGGAATGAATACTCTTGCTTCCTCAACGTTTACGCAAAGTCCGCCATCCAGTACCTGTGTTACAGGAGCTTTCAGTACTTCCTGAGATTCAAAAGCAGCTTCCAGACGTTTGTTGCCTTTCTCTGCAGCAAGACGTTTGTATGTCAGGATAACCTGGCCCTCTCCATCGTTCACTTTCAGGACTTTTGCTTCCATAGTGTCACCAACTTTGACTGCATCGGTGAGTACCAGGGAAGAATCGTTGGAATATTCATTCTTTGTGATGATACCATCTGCTTTATAACCGATATTCAGGATGATCTCATCCTCTTTGACATCGATAACAGTACCCTGTACGATCTCTCCATTTCTGATTGTTTTTACGGAATCCTCCAGCATCTGTTCAAAACTTAATTCTGACATGTTCTTGAACCTCCTCAATAATTTTCTTTGGGGTGGACGCCCCTGCTGTAATACCTACACAACTACTGCGATGGAACATTTCAGAATCCAAGTCTACAGGTGTTTGTATATAGTAAGTATTTCCACATTCCTCTTTGCATATTTCAAACAGCTTTTGAGTATTGGAACTATGTCTGCCACCGATGACAAGCATAGTGTCTACCTCTCCGGCTATGTTTTTTGCTTCTTTCTGCCGTTCTTCAGTAGCATTACAAATAGTGTTTAAAATATTGCTAATATTTAAAACATTATTATAATACCTCTTTTCGCGGAGAATTTCAACTAGTTCTTTAAATTTGTTGTAATTAAATGTCGTCTGTGATACAACGCATGCTTCCATATCTGCTTCCGGAATCATATTCTCGACATCTTCTCTGTTTTTGAGGACTCTGTACGGGCCATGGCACCAGCCGCAGATCCCCTGCACCTCCGGATGCTTCGGATCTCCGAAAATGAAGATCTGTTTCCCAGCAAGGCTTTCTTTCTCGACGATCCGGTGGATCTTGAGTACGAATGGGCAGGTGACATCTACATATTCAAGTCCATTCTCCTTAAGCTTCTCATAGATCTCTCTTCCCACGCCGTGAGAGCGGATCACAACGGTACCACTCTTAATATGATCGAGATCCTCTACTTCAATCACACGCACGCCTCTTGATTCCAGATCAGAGACAACTTCTTCATTGTGGATGATCGGTCCCAGAGTATAAATAGGAGAAACTCCATCCTCGATCAGCTGATAGACCTTGTCGACAGCCCGCTTGACTCCGAAACAGAAGCCTGCAGTCTCTGCTACTTTAACCTTCATATCGTTTATTCCTTTTCTGATACTTTGGAGTGATAGACAGAAAGGATCTTCTCGACAGTCTCATCGATCGTAAGTTCTGAGGAATCCACGAGAACAGCATCCTCTGCCTGGCAGAGCGGCGAGATCTCTCTGGTCATATCTCTCTGATCTCTCTCCTCGATCGTTTTCTGGATCTCGGCAAGATCACAAGCCTCACCCTTTTCCTGATATTCAAGATAACGGCGGCGTGCCCTTGTCAGCGAGCTTGCGGTAAGATAGATCTTGACATCTGCATCCGGCAGGATCGTTGTTCCGATATCTCTGCCGTCCATGACAACGCTCATGGTCCTGGCCAGCTTGCGCTGCAGATCAAGAAGCTTCTCTCTCACACGCGGCACTGCAGAACTTACAGACGCCATTGCACTCACTTCTTCTGTGCGGAGATGTGCATTTACATTTTCTCCGTCGAGAAGAACGATCTGCTCTCCATTCTGATACTCAATAGAAATCTCCGCATTCTGACATGCCTCTCCGATCTCATCCGGTTCCTCGCGGTTTACTCCCTTTCTGAGAAGATAAAGTGCCATGGCGCGATACATTGCTCCTGTATCCACGTATACAAAAGAAAGTTCTTTTGCTACTTTTTGGGCCACTGTACTTTTGCCCGCTCCAGCCGGACCGTCAATTGCAATATTGTGTACCATTTTGTTTTCCTCCTAGTTACTCTTTTTCGCTTATATCTATAGCAGCAAGGTATGCAGTGGACCACGCGATCTGAAGATTGTAGCCCCCTGTTACTGCGTCAAGATCAAGAACTTCACCTGTAAAATACAGGTTTTTGATTTTTTTGGACTCCATGCTTCCCGGGTTGATATCCTTGACGGAAACACCGCCCTGTGTGATGACCGCCTCCTTGAATTCTCCCGGCTCCGTGATCGTGAACGGGAAATTCTTGACGACTGTGCCAAAGGCAAGGCGTTCTTCTCTGGATATCTCATGGATCACCTTATCTCCCGGGATTCCACCGATCTCAAGCATCACCGGTGTAAGTGATGACGGGAAAAGGACTCCTATCACATTCTTAAACTGCTTATTCTTGCCATTTTCAAACTCTCGAAGTATCCGCTCATCAAGCTGCTCCGGACTGAGGGCCGGCTTAAGATCGATAAATGCGCTCAGTTCTTCTCCTTTGGCAAGATATTTGCCAAGTTTGGCACTGGCACTTAAGATCAGCGGTCCGGTAACACCGGTATGTGTAAACATCATCTCTCCAAAATCCCGATAAAGGATCTTTTTGCCGCGTCTGACTGTAAGCTCTACATTCTTGAGTGAAAGTCCTGTCATCCTCAGAATATAACCTTCTTTGACCTTAAGCGGAACAAGCGATGGGATACAGTCCGTCACCTGATGCCCGGTCTCCCGTGCAAAACGATATCCGTCTCCTGTGGAACCGGTCGTCGGATAAGACAGGCCGCCTGTCGCAACGACTACTGCATCTGCATTCTGAACTTCTCCGTCTGCCAGGGAAATTCCTGTCGCAGCCCCGTCCTTTGTCAGAATCTCTCTGACTTCACTTCTGAATCTTACGTGAACGCCATATTTCTTCATAAGACGTTCCAGACCGCGGATGATGTCTGAAGAGCGGTCAGATTGTGGAAAAACGCGGTTTCCCCGTTCTGTCTTGAGTGGTACGCCCGCCTCCTCAAGAAGGGCCATCATATCCTGGCTGTTAAAAGTATAAAATGCACTGTACAGAAATTTGCTGTTCGTCATCACTGCGCGGAGCAGATCTTCTACCTCACAGTTATTTGTAACATTGCATCTTCCTTTTCCTGTAATATAGAGTTTCTTTCCCAGCTTTTCGTTTTTTTCGTATAAAAAAACTTCACAGCCGTTTCTGGCGGCGATGATACTGCACAGCATACCGGCAGCTCCGCCCCCGACAATTATCACTTTGTTCATGGAAATCCTTTCTTGCAAGCAAGCCCGTCAGAAAAATCTGGCGGGCCTGATTATTTTCCTTCATTTGGAACGCTGTCCAAAGCAGGGATTTTTATTTTTTATACCGGATATGCTCCGTTTTCTGTGTCTGCAGCTTTCTCGTCTACTTTTTTCTCCTGAGCCTGACGGTATTTGAAGAAGTCAGTAGCAACCTGCGGGAACAGTGCGTAGGACAGAACGTCCTCATCCTGCTCTTTGTAAGCGGACATTTCTGTTTCCAGTTTGTCCAGCTCATTGTCGAGAAGGTCTGCCGGACGGCAGGTGATCGGTTTTGCATCTCCGATGCACTTCTTCTGTACATCCTGGTTGAATGGTTTTACGGTTGCACCGTATTTTCCTAACAGGATATCCTTTGTTTCTTTTGTGACCATCTTGTATCTCTCACCCATGAGCACGTTGAATACAGCCTGTGTACCAACGATCTGAGAAGACGGAGTTACGAGCGGCGGCTCACCGAGGTCTTTACGAACCTTCGGAACTTCCTCAAGAACATCGTAGAATTTGTCTTCTGCGTGCTGCTCTTTGAGCTGTGATGTCAGGTTGGAAAGCATTCCGCCTGGTACCTGATACAGAAGAGTCTTGATGTTTACACCAAGGTTCTTCGGATTCAGAAGGCCGCTGTCCAGAGCGTCATCACGGATCGGCCGGAAGTAATCAGCGATCTCAGCAAGGAGTTTCTGATCAAATCCTGTATCATATGGTGTGCCTTTGAAGGTCTCTACCATAACCTCTGTTGCCGGCTGGGAAGTTCCCAGAGCGAACGGAGACATTGCAGTATCGATGATATCAACACCAGCTTCTACTGCTTTGAGGTATGTCATGGAAGCAACACCAGAGGTGTAATGTGTATGAAGATCGATCGGGATCTTAACAGCATCTTTGAGTGCTCCGACAAGCTCAGTTGCTTTATATGGAAGCAGAAGACCTGCCATATCTTTGATACAGATGGAATCTGCACCCATGTCTTCGATGTGTTTTGCGATGTTTACCCAGTACTCAAGAGTATATGCATCACCTAATGTGTAGGAAAGAGCAACCTGTGCGTGTGCTTTTTCTTTGTTGGCAGCTTTAACTGCTGTCTGAAGGTTACGCATATCGTTGAGGCAGTCAAAAATACGGATGATGTCGATTCCGTTTGCTACAGATTTCTGTACGAAGTATTCTACTACGTCATCTGCATATGGACGATATCCAAGGATGTTCTGTCCACGGAACAGCATCTGAAGTTTTGTGTTCTTGAAGCCGTCACGTAATTTACGAAGTCTTTCCCATGGGTCTTCTTTAAGGAAACGAAGGGAAGCATCGAAAGTAGCTCCACCCCAGCACTCTACTGCGTGGTAGCCGACTTTGTCCATTTTATCTACGATCGGGAGCATCTGTTCTGTGGTAAGTCTTGTTGCGATCAGAGACTGATGAGCATCACGGAGAACAGTTTCCACGATTTTTACAGGTTTTTTTTCTAATTCAGCCATTATGTTTTCTCCTTATATTATTAATTCAGCTAAACGCATCTGACCCAGCGGGATCAAACACCGAAGATAGCCATGAAGGTTCCGGCTGCAACGGCTGTTCCGATTACACCGGCTACGTTTGGTCCCATTGCATGCATCAGCAGGAAGTTTGTAGGATCTGCTTCTGCGCCGACTTTCTGGGATACACGGGCAGCCATAGGAACGGCTGATACACCAGCGGATCCGATCAGCGGATTGATCTTTCCACCGGACAGTTTGCACATCAGTTTACCAAGCATACATCCGCCGAAAGTACCGAATGCAAATGCTGCAAGACCGAGAACAACGATTTTCAGAGTATCAACATTAAGGAATGCCTCTGCGCTTGTAGAAGCACCTACAGATGTACCAAGCAGGATAACTACGATGTACATCAGGGCATTGGAAGCAGTCTCAGTAAGCTGTTTAACAACGCCTGACTCACGGAAGAGGTTACCCAGCATCAGCATACCTACCAGCGGAGCTGTTGTAGGAAGAAGTAAGCAGACAACGATCGTGATAACGATCGGGAACAGGATCTTCTCGATCTTGGTTACCGGACGAAGCTGATCCATTTTGATCTTACGTTCTGCTTCTGTAGTACAGAGTTTCATAATCGGCGGCTGAATGATCGGAACCAGTGACATATAAGAATATGCCGCCACCGCGATCGGTCCCATTAAAGCGGTCTGTCCAAGTTTTCCGGCAAGAAAAATGGAGGTAGGACCATCTGCTCCACCGATGATGGAGATCGCTGCTGCTGCTTTTCCGTTGAATCCAAGGAAGATCGCAAGGAAGTATGCAACATAGATACCAAGCTGTGCAGCTGCTCCGAGGAGGAAGCTCTTCGGATTGGCGATCAGCGGACCGAAGTCTGTCATCGCACCAACGCCCATGAAGATCAGGGACGGAAGGATACTCCACTCATCGAGGATATAGAAGTAATGCAGAAGACCACCAACACCGTTGGACATGTCTTCCGGATTTGCCATAATGTCCGGGTAGATATTTACCAGGAGCATACCAAAAGCGATCGGAACCAGAAGAAGCGGCTCAAAACCTTTTTTGATAGCAAGGAATAAGAATACACACGCCACCGCGATCATCAGATAGTTTCCCCATGTCAGGTTAAAAAATGCTGTCTGATGGATCAGGTTGGACAGGGTTTCTGTTACATAAGACATTTGATTACCTCCCGTCCTAGTTCATTGTAGCCAGAGTATCTCCGTTTTCTACGGATGCGCCTTCGGATGTGTCGATGCTGGCTACAGTACCATCCTGAGGAGCTACAACCGGGATCTCCATCTTCATGGATTCCAGGATCACGATGTTGTCTCCTGCTTTTACTGCCTGTCCTGCGGAAGCTACGATCTTGAGGACTTTACCTGGTACAGAAGCGGTAACTTTGACTGCGCCTGCTCCTGCTGCCGGTGCTGCTACTTTAGGAGCTGCTGCTGGTGCTGCCTTCGGTGCTGCTACTGGAGCTGCTGCCGGTGCGCTTACGCTTCCTGTTTCTTCTACAGTAACTTCATATGCTGTTCCATTTACGGTGATTGTATAGCTTTTCATTTTTAATCCTCCTAAAATTGTCAATTACCTTTTTTTGCGGTTGATCTTACGGATGGAGCGTACAACAAATCCGTCTGTTGTAGTTCCCTCTGATGCTGCGATCGCTGCTGCGATCACGGCGATCAGCTCTGAGTTATCAGTTTCTTCCTGAACAGGTGCTGCTGCCACTGGAACCGGTGCAGGAGCCGGAGCTGCTGCTTCTTCTTTTTTCTTTTTAACCTGCTGTGCTCCTGAACCCGGAATGTATTTGAACAGGGAGATCAGGAAGATCAGCATGGCCAGAATCACGAATACAGTACCGATTCCCATAAGAGTGTTAAGTGCTGCATTCTTCATGGTTGTTCCAAAAGAATACTGAATATCGACTGCCAGTGAAGTAGGAGTCAGGTTCTTGTCAAATACATAAGTAAATTCAGCGTCTTCTTTTTCGAATTCAACCGGAATAACTGCTGTATATTCATCACCTGAATATTCGATCTCTACATCACCGGTTTCCTTCAGCTCACCCAGGGCGTCTTTGGTTCCGTCCCAGGCTGTCATTGCACTTGAAGTAAACGCATCGTCGGACTCCATGTACTGCTCGATCTGATCATCAGACAGTCCGATGATCTCATCTGTCAGTCCTTCTGCATAAGTTTCAATCTGGTTTTTGACGGTTTCGTCGATCTCACCATCTGCCCAAACAACTGCTGCACCAGAGAACATCAGGGATGCGGCGCAGGCAAAAGCAGCGCAGGTAGTGGATGCTTTCTTTAACATCTGATTCATATGCTCACCTCGCTTAGACTGTGCCATGTTTCTTAGCTGGACGGTCTTCTCTCTTTGTGAACAGCATCTCAAATGCTCCGATCACGTATTTACGTGTGTCAGCCGGAGCGATCACAGTATCTACATATCCTCTTGCTGCGGCAGATTCTACGCTGGACTGCAGTTCTCTGTACTCTGCAGCTTTCTCGTTGATAACAGAAGCTTCTGATCCCGGGTACATGATCTTTGCTGCCATGGAAGCATCCATCATTCCGATTTCTGCATTGTCCCATGCATAAACGATATCTGCACCTACAGATTTGCTGTTCATTGCCACATAAGCTGTTCCGTATGCTTTGCCGATGATGACGTTTACCTTCGGAACGGTTGCGGATGCAAATGCATGAACCAGTTCTCCGATGGATTTAGCCATAACTTTCTCGCTGCATACAGTTGCGTTGAATCCGGTTACGTTTGTAAGAGTCAGTACCGGGATATCAAAAGCGTCACAGAATTTTACGAATCCGGCTGCTTTTCTTGCTCCTCTTGCGGAAAGAGTGCCGTCGAATTCTTCTGTCTTCTCACCTTCTGCATCATAAACTTCTGTTCTGTTGGCTACTGCACCTACAGTCATTCCGTTTACACGAAGGAGTCCTGTAACAACGTCTTTACCATAGTCTCTCTTGGTCTCGAAGAAGATTCCGTTGTCTGCGATTCTGGAAAGTGCGATGGAGGTGTCTCCTGCGCATGCTGCGATATCCTCGCATGCACGGTTCAGATCATCTGTGCACTCTGCGAAAGAATCATTGTCTTCGAAGTTGGATGGAAGAAGGCTTACCAGCTGACGGATCTCAGCAAGGATCTCTTCTTCGGATTCTACAGCATCAATAAGACCAGTCTCTTTGCTCTGGTAATCAGCTGCTGCTGTGTCACATTTCTCTGTGCAGTTTCCATCAAGTGCGTTCGGGCTGTTTACGAACATTTTGCCTTTTTTGGCTTCGATGAATGTGAAGTCGGTCAGTGCCGGAACAACTGCCATTCCTCCGCCACAGGTACCGAATACTGCTGTGATCTGCGGGATCATTCCGGATGCCATTGTCTGTTTAAAGTAGATTCCACCGAATGCTTCCAGTGCATCTGTTGCTTCCTGAAGACGCATTCCTGCACAGTCTACCAGACCGATCACAGGTGCTCCTGTCTTGATAGCAAGGTCATATAATGCGGAGATCTTCTTTGCATGCATCTCGCCTACAGTTCCGTTCAGTACGGAAGCATCCTGGCTGTATACATAGACAAGATTTCCATCGATTACACCATATCCGGTGATAACACCGTCTGAAGGCGCTTTTTTCTCAGTCATGTTGAAATCTGTAGATCTGGCTGTTACGCTTTTCCCGATTTCGACAAAACTGTTGGCGTCAAGCAAAGAAGTGATTCTTGTGCTCGCTAAGCTTTGTGTTGCATTACTCATTCTCTTTTGCCCTCCATGTTTATAAAATTTTAAAATATAACCAAAATTTTAGCCGATTATAATTGTAACCTGTTTTCAAGTTTTTTTCAATACATTTCGGTTTTTTTGTTAAATTTTTAACCCCAAAATTTATTTTATGTCAATGCAAAAATTTTGGTCAAAAAAAAGAAAAGCCCTCTCCTCGCGGAAAAGACTTTTTGCTCTCTTTCATTTCCTTAATGAAAAAATCTATCAGAAACATATTCCAGGGTCCGGGTGAAGGTTCTCTCCCCGACAGACTGTTCTGCCAGTACCGGGTAAGCAGAGAGCAATTCCCCATTCAGCCGGAATGTCACCTGCCCGATCTCATCTCCCCGTCTTACAGGAGCTTCGATCGAAGACGGCACTTTTACCTGACAGGTCACATTTTCCCTGTCAGAAAGAAGCATGCAGGTTTCTTTCTGTTCTTCGGAGATATCGAGAAGACCGTGCAGATATATCTTCTTTCTGCCGACAGGATCTCCCGTGAATCCATTTTTGACCTGGATCAGAGGAATCTCGGGGTCTTTCCACCAGCTGCGGTATTTATAATTTTCTTCGCCGTAATTAAGAAGTGCTGCGGTATCCTTCCATTTGTAAGTCTTGTGGTTCGGCCAGCCGCTTCCCAGAAGGGCAACAATGAAAGTCCTGCCGTCTTTTTCCTCTGCACAGACATAACAGTAGCCCGCGTCTCCTGTGTATCCGGTTTTTCCTGACAGGATGCCTTCTCTCATATCCAGGAACGCATTCGCATTGTGGAGAGAAAATGTCCGCTTCTTCTCAATATCTGAAAAAGAATAGTCCCTTGTCTCGGTGATCTTGAGGAACATCGGATTCTGTATGGCATAGCGCATGATAAGTGCCAGGTCCCGCGCTGTTGTATGATGACTTCCCCCGTCATCCTTCGCATCCAGCCCATTCGGTGTCACAAAATGTGTGTCCGTACAGCCGATCTCTTTCGCTTTCTGGTTCATCATGGCTGCAAATCCTTCCACAGAACCTCCGATATGTTCCGCGATCGCGACCGCGGCATCGTTGTGGCTCTGCAGCATCAGAGAGTACAAAAGGTCTTCCAGATAATACTGCTCTCCTTTTTGAATACCAAGCCGTACATCTGGCTGCGCGGCAGCATTGGAAGAAACCTGTACATAATCATCGCCTTTACCGTTTTCCAGGGCAAGGATGCAGGTCAGGACTTTCGTGGTGCTTGCATTCGCTCTCGGTGTTTCGCCCTCTTTTTCATACAGGACACGCCCCGAATCCCCATCCATCAGAACTGCCGAAAGCGCATAAAGATTTCCGGGCGCACTGCTTTCCCCGGAAGCAGCACAGACTGTGGAATTTATCAAAAAAACTGCTATGACCAGAATCGTGACCATGATATTATATCTGCGTTTCATATCCCACCTCTTATTCTTTATAGGATATTTTATGCAGACCTGTCCTCATTATATGTCTCTGTTCCTTCCGGTTCCAGTAAGCCGGTCAGCCGTTATAAGTCTTATACCATCTCTCGCCCAGCGGTCTGTCTTCTTTTGAAAGTCTGAATAATTCCTCAAGGTACTGCGGTGCTTCCTTTATCTCCCTGTCATACAGTCCGTGCAGGGCATGGACCGGAACTGCGCTCCCCGGGACCGGGTCTTTCGCCATGAAATATTCCAGCATGGAATCAGACAGCTTCTTGCCGGCAAGCCTCGAAAGCACCGTGAGAAATTTCTTACGCCTGCCCTTGTTATCATAAACCAGACAGTTTGTGATCAGCTTCATGCGCCTCAGAGATTTCAGGATATCTCCTGTCGCTATTTTGGGGATCGCACGGTGGATCACCCTGGCATAGGTAATCCTCGGAAATACACCGCATGCCGGGTAATAATGATATGGATTTTTATGAGTTTCCAGCATCAATGTCCGGTCAAATTCTTTCTCAAGAAGGGTATGCGTGATCACTTCCTTCGCTGCCATATCCTCGATATAGGGATGGCAGGCGCTGTCCAGAAGATAGTGGCATCCGAATCCAAGAAGATAGGCAAGAAGCTTCTCATCGTGAGTTTCCCGCACGATCGCCATTCCCCTCTCAAAAAAAGGAGCCGCTTTTTCCTTATGCATGCGGATCCCTGTTGTGGATACCTTTGGTTTCAGCATGTGATAAAACAGGATATCCGGCCCGTGAAGTCCGATCCGGTACAGATTAACATTTCTCTGAATGACCATCTGCATCTCCTTCGGAAGTTTGTGATAAATTTTTTTACCAAATAAGTCATGTGCATAGGTCGTCGGCATTTTGTTTTCCTCCTAAACATCCAGGCGAAGCTGTACTTCTTCCTCGGCTTCCGCCTTAAAATCTTCCAGACGGACCGGATCTACAGCAGGAAGTTCTTCCAGCCCCTGTACGCCAAAACAGCGCAGGAACTCTTCGGTCGTCCCAAGGAGGATCGGTCGTCCCGGCGCATCCAGTCGTCCAAGCTCTTTTACAAGCTCATATTCTACCAGTTTGTTGATCGCATGGTCACATTTTACCCCGCGGATCTTCTCGATCTCTGCCTTTGTGACTGGCTGTTTGTACGCGATAATAGAAAGTGTCTCCAGCATGACATCTGTCAGTGCCGGTTTCTTGGGATGCAGGGCAAGACGGATCAGACATTCGTAGTATTCTTTTTTGGTGCACATCTGATAGGACTGCTCCAGTTCGATGATCTGGATCCCTCTGTCTTCCTCCTGATAACGGTCCATCATATTGTTGAGAAGTTTTCGCGTTGTCTCCTTGTCCTGCTGGATCGCACTGGCGATCTGCGTCAGCTCCACGGATTCTCCCATGGTAAAAAGCACCGCTTCGATCGCCGCTTCTAATTTCTTTATTTCCATATGATTCCTCAATCTCTGTATTTATTCGTCTGCAAATTCTGTCAAATGTGTCCATTCTACAGGGTCCCTGACAACATCCACCTGAATATCATCGAACAGCTCGTCCTGCTCCACGTGAATATATCCCATCTTCATCAGTTCCAGAATAGAAAGAAAAGTCACGATAAGCTGCACTCTTGACTTCTGCCCGACAAGCAGCTGACGGAAACTGAATTTCCTGTGGTTTCCTGCATATTCCTTCATTTCGAGCATTTTTTCGGAAAGACTGACTTCTTCTTTCTCGATCGTTCCAAATCTGCTTCGGATCGGGTCGATCTTGTCCTCCTGTTTCTTAAGGATCGACTGATAAATGCTGTGCAGTTTCTCAAGGGTAAGTCCCGCAAGAAGTTCCCTCGGGTCGACCGGCTCCCTGTACTTCATTACCTCGTCCGGAACAGTAGCTCCCTTATAAAAAACTCCGACAGCCCCGTCCATCCTGTCTTTCAGTTCATAGGACATATATTTATACATCTTATATTCCAGAAGTTTCTGGACAAGTTCTTCTCGCGGATCCTCTTCCTCACCCTCTTCGTTCACTTCTTTCGGGAGAAGCATTTTACACTTGATGTCGAGAAGTGTCGCCGCCATGACAAGAAATTCGCTCATGACGCCTAAGTCTTCTTTTTCCATGGAGTGAATATATTCCATGTACTGATCTGTGATCTCCACGATCGGAATATCATAGATATCGATCTTGTTTTTTTCGATCAGATGGAGAAGAAGGTCAAGAGGTCCTTCAAAGACGTTAATTTTTACCGGTATTGCCATTTGCTGTTTTCCTTCCTGTTTTGTAAGAGTCTTCCTTATGGGCAGACGGACAGAATTCGATCACCAGAAGCTCCCTCGGATTGTGGAGACGGATCGGTATCGTATGCTCTCCAAGCCCTGCACTGACAAGCATCGTGCTTTTGCCGCTTTGGAATCTGCCGCAGCAATACGGCGGAAAAAGGAGATACTGCGGGCAGGTCAGCCCGTGATTCTCGCCAAAGCGCAGGATTCCCCCATGATAATGTCCGGACAAAACAAGGTCCGCACCCCAGGAAAGATACGTATTTCCATATTTAGGGTTATGTGCCAGAAGAATATGTATCCCCGACATGAACGGTGTCCCGAGAAGTTCTTCCAGCTCTGTGAGACTGAGTTTTGGAGAATTCGGTTTGTGATAATATTCGATTGGAAGTTCCAGTCCGTGAAAGATAAAATCAGTTCCACAAAAATTCGAAGATATGCGCTCATTATGCAGAAAGCACACACCTGCACTAGTGAGCAGCCGTTCATAATTCAAGTACTCCTGCCGTACTTCAGGATTCAGAAGCATCTTATACTCATGGTTCCCAAGCGTATAAAAAACCGGTATCTTCTCACTCAGACGGCTCAGAAGCACTGCTGCCGCCTGAAGCGTCTCAGTCTTTCGGTTGACGATCATATCTCCGGCGACAAGAACTGCCGCCGGATCATGTTTCAGAACAGCGTCATATAATTCCTGATGATTATTGCCATAGATAAGGCCATGAAGATCTGTCAGAAATGCAAATCTTACTTTATGTCCGTTTTTCAGTTTATCTGTGTGAATCTCATATGTTCTGGTTCTGAATGTTTTTTTCATGTAATTCCCCAATATTTTTTATTTACCGAAACCGCAGTTCGGGAAGGTGCAGGATGCACAGTTCAGGCAGAGTCCGCCCTCTCCGTAGGCTGCGATCTCCTCAGCACGGATCGGATCATCTGCCATGACACGCGGAAGGATCAAGTCAAAGACTGTTCTCTTGGCGTACATGACACATCCCGGAAGTCCGAGGATCGGCACTGTCCGCTCTCCGTCCTTATAATAGGCGAGAAGCAGCATGGCTCCCGGAAGCACCGGAGCTCCGTATGTGACGATATCTGCCCCTGTATCCTTGATCGCGCCAGGTGTGCGGTCATCCGGGTCCACGCTCATCCCACCGCTGCAGATCACAAGGTCTGCGCCTTCTTTGATAAAGTTCAGAATGTCGGCTGTGATCTGTTTTCGGTCATCACCCGGTGTGGTCTGCCCCATGACAGGACAGGCATATTCCTCCAGTTTATCTTTAAGGACCGGTGTAAAAGTATCCTTGATCAGTCCGTTCTTTACTTCGCTTCCGGTGGTCACGATCCCCGCCTTCTTATTTTTGAAAGGAAGAATGGAAAAGATCGGCTCCTCTCCTGCCACTTCCTCGGCGCGGTCCATTTTTTCCTTCTCGATCACAAGCGGGATGATACGGGTTCCTGCGATCTTGTCGCCCTTTCTGATCGGGAAATCGCCGTGTCTGGATGCGATCATCATCTCACCCAGAGAGTTTACCTTAAGAAGTGCATCTCTTCGGATCTTAAGCACACCGTCGCAGTCCGCGATCAGCTCGATCTTGCCTTCCTTGATGTCACTTCCATGCATATGCTCTCCTGCGGAAATCTTGTAAAGGATCTCTGCTGCCTCGTTTTCGTGAAGGATCCCCTCCTTTTTCTCCCACACGAAAAGATGCTCTTTTCCTACAGAAAGAAGTGCAGGTATGTCTTCTTCCCTTACGATATGTCCTTTTTTGAATAAAACTCCCTTTTTCTGATCTTTGATGATCTGTGTGATGTCGTGGCACAGGATATGTCCCACTGCATCTTGTGTTCTGATTTCTTTCATTGTTTTCTTCTCCTAGTTTTTGCTTTGACCATTTGGATATTATTATACCTCTCACAGTGTATCTTTGTCAAAAGATTCCTGCCCGGCGGTTAGCCATAAATAACCAGCTGTTTTGCGAAGGCAGTCGAGATATCCCGCACGTTCAATGTCTTCCGCATAAAGGATCGTAAGGCGTCCAAGTTCTTTATCACCTGCGGTATAGATCACTTCTCCTGCTTTCGCGCCTTTTTTTATCGGTGCTTCGGTCTTTTCGGGAAGACTTATTTCTTTTTTTACATCGGAAATGCTGTGTCCTTCGGTATCCAGATAACGGAAAGTGCCATCGTAGGAAAGCGAGACCGTTTCTTCTTTTCCTTTCTTTACAGAAAGCTCTGGAAGTTCTGCCGGTTTGTTGTCGATATAGCGACAGCACCTGGCAAATCCATAATCCAGAAGAGAGGCGGCATCTTTGAGCCTTGCCTTATAATCCGGTGCTGCCATAACGACAGAGATCAGCATAAGTTCATTCCTCTCTGCCACCGCGCTCAGGCAGAATCCCGCTTTGCTGGTACTTCCCGTTTTGAGTCCGATACAGCCGGAATACGTACGGATCAGTCGATTCGTGTTGGTGAGTCCGAATTCTTTGCTTCCCTGTCTGGTAACGTGAGTGATATTTTCCATCCAGATCGAAGAATACTGAAAGATCTCCGGATAATTCAGGATCAGCTCCCGGCTCATCAGGGCAATGTCATATGCTGTCGTATAATGTTCATCCGAATCCGTCAGTCCACAGCAGTCGACAAAATGCGTATTTTCCATCCCAAGCCCTTCTGCCCTGGCATTCATCTCTTTTACAAAAGCTTCCTCACTTCCTGCGATATGTTCTGCCATCGCAACACTGGCATCATTTCCCGATGCAACGACGATACACTTGATCATCGTCTCCACATCCTGCGTCTCGCCTTCTTCCAGAAAAACCTGCGAACCGCCCATGGATTTCGCATGTGCGCTTGTCGTCACAGTATCGGTAAGTTTCAGGCTTCCGTCTTTCAGGTGATCGAAGATCAACAGGAGCGTCATGACTTTTGTGACACTCGCAGGACTCCTTCTGGTGTCTTTGTCTTTCTCATAAAGAATCGTTTTTGTCTCCGGCTCCATCAGGACACCACTTGGTGCCGAGATCTCCACCGCCTCATTTTCTTCTGCATGTACGGGAATGCAGGCAAGTACAATACAGAATAATAAAAAACATGCCGCCGTTTTTCTTATTTTTCCAGGGAATTTCATACAATACCTCAAAATCCTTTTCCTTACTATTGTAAAAACTTTCCTGTGAAATTATACCATTGCATACAAAAAAGGAATGCGGCAGTTCCCCTCTCGAAAAACCGTCGTATTCCCTTTCGTATCATTTTTATAACAGCGGGGCAAAAAGCCTCAGGATGCTCTGGAATCCGCGCACCAGGATGTTTCTGTCACGGCAGAATTCAATATTGATCGGATCACAATAATTCAGGGTTTCTCTGAAATCCTCCAGAATATCCCCGACTACTTTGTTCTTGTAGAACCAGACGCCGTTTTCAAAATGAAGATACAGGCTGCGGTAGTCCAGATTGATCGTTCCGACAACCGCGATCTCATCATCACAGACAAAAGATTTCGCATGAAGGAATCCCGGCTGGTACTCATAGATCCGCACTCCTGCCTCCAGAAGCTGCTCATAATAAGACTGTGTCAGCAGAAAGACCATCTTCTTGTCCGGGACACCCGGTGTCATGATCCGGACATCGATACCGCTCTTGGCAGCCAGACAGAGGGCTGTCATCATCTCATTGTCGATGATCAGATATGGCGTACAGATATAGACATATTTCTTTGCACGGTTGATGATGTTCAGGTAAACGTTCTCACCGAGGACTTCCCCGTCCAGCGGCGTATCACTGTATGGCTGCACGAAACCGTCATCCTCAAATGCCTCTGGATGATATTTGTGCGGCATATGGAGTTCATGCTCCATCGGCTCTGCAGAGTTATTGACCACACTCCACATATGCAGGAACATCACCGTCATATTCCAGACAGCCTCGCCCTTGAGCATGACTGCGGTATCCTTCCAGTGACCGAAGCGTTCTTTCTGGTTGATATATTCGTCCGCGAGGTTGATTCCCCCGGTAAATCCTGTCTTACCGTCGATCACGCAGATCTTGCGGTGGTCGCGGTTATTCTGAACGATATTCAGAAGCGGCCGAAACGGGTTGAAAATGGTACATTTGATGCTCTTTTCCCTGAGAACTTTGTCGTATCTGTTCGGAAGCGTGGTAAGGCAGCCAAATCCGTCATAGATCAGCCGGACATCCACGCCCTCTTTCGCCTTGCGTTCCAGAATATCGAGGATCGTCCGCCACATCACACCGTCATTGATGATAAAATACTCAATATAGATATAATGCTGCGCCTGTTCCAACTCACGTACCAGGACCGGGAACATGTCATCTCCGACCTGGAAATATTCTGCCGTTGTATTCCCATGGACAGGGAAACTGGAATACTGATGGATATATCTGGACTGCACCGCCGCTCCCGCGCTCTGTTCTTCCAGTTCTTGAAACGTCTGCTCATCCTGCTCCATATAAGGAAGGCTTTCTTCCTGAACCTGTGTGTATTTGTCCTGGATCGCCTGCGCGATCCTGGATTTACCAAAAAGCACATACAGGAGAACACCAAATACAGGAACCGTCATTATCAGGATCGTCCATCCCAGTTTGTAGGATGGATTGATCTTTTTGTTTACGATCCAGAGCACGATCAGAACACTGATGATCCCGATCGCATTGGAAATATATTTCGAGTAAGCTGCCAGCCTCCATGCGGTGATCAAAAGCCAGCCCATCTGGATCAAAAGGGCAAGCGCAACATAAAAGATCCTGTTGAACAGAAGTTTTAAAATTCTCTTAAGAAACTGCATAATACGACCCATAAACTCTTCCCCGTTGCCCTTTCCTCTGTCTCGTTAAATAAGTATCAATTTTAAATCTTAAAAATCCCTGACGGACTTGTCGTCAGGGATTTTTTGCGCACAATTAATTATATTTACGTTTTCTTGCGGCTTCAGATTTTTTCTTACGACGAACGCTTGGTTTCTCGTAATGCTCTCTCTTGCGGATTTCCTGCTGGATACCTGCTTTTGCACAGCTTCTCTTGAATCTGCGAAGAGCGCTATCTAAAGTCTCGTTTTCTTTTACGATAACGTTTGACATAGACTCACACCTAACCTCCCTCCAGTTGTAGATTGTGCTAAAATACAACTGTCTGGGTATTTTTCTTGCACGACTGTTATTATATAACATAGTGATAACATTCGTCAACATCTTTTGGCTAAATTTAGAAAAAAATTATTTTTGACAAAAAATGCACTTTTTAGTGGATCTGCTGTTCCAGGATTCCTGCTGCTGCTTTAACTGCTTCGTCCGCTTTTTCCGGATTCTTTCCGCCGGCCTGAGCCATGTTCGGACGACCGCCGCCGCCACCGCCTACGATCGCTGCGACACCTTTGATGAGGTTTCCTGCATGTGCTCCTGCTTTCTGAGCTGCATCTGTAGCCATGGCAAGGAGATTTACTTTGCCGCCGTTTACAGCTGCAAGGACAACAACGCCCTCTCCGATCTTCTCTTTGAGCTGATCACCCAGATCACGGAGTCCGTTCATGTCAACGCCCTCAACCTTAGCTGCAAGGAGTTTCACACCCTTGACATCTACGATCTGGTTCATGATATCACCAAGAGATCCCTGAGCCAGTTTGCTCTTGAGGGATTCGTTCTCGCTCTGGAGAGATTTGACCTCTGCCTGGAGATGTGTGATCTTCTCAGCAACTTCTGCCGGCTGTGCCTTGAGTGCTTTGGCAGCCTCGTGGAGCATAGCTTCCTGTTTCTTATAATATTCAATAACACCGTTTCCTGTCAGTGCCTCGATACGACGTACACCTGCTGCGATACCAGCCTCGGATACGATCTTGAAGAGCATGATGGAGCTTGTGTTCTTAACGTGTGTACCACCACAGAGTTCTTTGGAGAAGTCGCCCATGGATACGACACGTACCTTCTGGTTGTATTTCTCGCCGAACAGAGCCATTGCGCCGGATTTCTTGGCTTCTTCGATGTCCATGACATTTGTCTCTACAGGAAGAGCTGCCTGGATCTCTTTGTTTACGAGAGCTTCTGTCTCTGCGATCTCTTCCGGTGTCATTGCCTGGAAGTGTGCAAAGTCAAAACGAAGTCTGTCCGGAGTTACCAGGGAACCTTTCTGTTCTATGTGAGAACCAAGGACAGTCTTGAGTGCTTTCTGAAGAAGATGTGTTGCACTGTGGTTCTTCTCCGTATCACGGCGGGCCTGCTCATTAACTTTAAGAGCTACTGTCTCTCCTGTGGAAAGCATTCCAGATTCCATATGTCCGACATGGCCAAATTTACCGCCACGAAGTTTGATGGTATCTTCTACTACAAATTTACCATTTGCAGTCTCGATCACACCAGTATCACCTTCCTGTCCACCCATGGTAGCGTAGAATGGTGTTTCTCTTACAAATACAGTACCTTTCTGACCTTCCATCAGAGAAGTTACGATTTCTTTTTCTGTTGTGAGAACTGTGATCTCGGAATCATATGTGAGGTGATCGTATCCTTCGAACTCTGTCGTTACATTGACATCGATCTCATCATATACGGTAGCGTCAGCTCCCATGTAGTTGGTCACTTCACGTGCAGTACGTGCTTTGACTCTCTGCGCTTCCATTGCTTTCTGGAAGCCGTCTTCGTCGATTCCGTAACCCTTTTCCTCAAGGATCTCTTTGGTGAGGTCAAGCGGGAATCCGTAAGTATCGTACAGTTTGAATGCATTTTCTCCTGAAAGGGTTTTTACTCCGGCTGCTTTCATCTCTTCTTCCATGTCTGCAAGGATGCGGAGACCCTGGTCGATGGTCTTGTTGAACTGGTTCTCTTCGTTTGTCAGGACTTTGAAGATAAACTCTTTCTTTTCTTCCAATTCCGGATATCCTGCTTTGGATCCGTCGATCACTTCTGCACTGAGTTTTGCAAGGAAAGTTCCCTTGATTCCCAGAAGACGTCCATGACGTGCTGCACGACGGATCAGACGACGAAGTACATATCCACGTCCTTCGTTGGTCGGCATGATACCATCGGAGATCATAAATGTTGCAGAACGGATATGGTCTGTGATCAGACGGATGGATACGTCATCCTGATAGTTCTTCTCATATTCCTTGCCTGCAATCTCGCATACCAGGTTACGAAGTGCACAGATGGTATCCACATCAAAGATAGAATCAACATCCTGAACAACAACTGCCAGACGCTCAAGGCCCATACCTGTATCGATGTTCTTCTGTTTCAAGGTTGTATAGTTTCCGTTTCCATCGTTCTCAAACTGAGTGAATACGTTGTTCCATACTTCCATGTAACGGTCGCAGTCGCAGCCTACAGTACAGCCAGGTTTTCCGCAGCCATATTTCTCTCCACGGTCATAGTAGATCTCAGAACATGGACCGCAAGGACCTGCGCCATGCTCCCAGAAGTTATCTTCCTTACCGAAACGGAAGATTCTGTCTGCCGGAATTCCGATTTCTTTATTCCAGATGTCGAATGCTTCATCATCCTCCAGATATACTGACGGGTACAGTCTGTTTGCATCCAGGCCAACGACTTCTGTCAGGAATTCCCAGGACCAGTGGATCGCTTCTCTCTTGAAGTAATCTCCAAAAGAGAAGTTACCAAGCATCTCAAAGAAGGTACCGTGACGTGCTGTCTTACCAACGTTTTCGATATCACCTGTACGGATACATTTCTGACATGTGGTGACTCTTGTTCTCGGCGGTTTCTCTGCACCTGTGAAATATGGTTTCAGTGGAGCCATACCTGCGTTGATCAGCAGGAGGCTCTTGTCTCCCTGAGGTACCAGGGAGAAGCTTTTCATTGCGAGATGTCCTTTGCTCTCCATGAAATCAAGGAACATCTGACGAAGTTCGTTTACTCCGTATTTCTTCATGATTCTTTCCTCCTAAAAGTATTTATCAAAAAAACACTTATTATTTAGCATAAACTCTGTTGAATTTCTTTTTGCCTCGTTTGAGGACAACACCGTCACCTGCGAGTGCGTCTTTGGCAACTGTGTGTTTGATGTCTGTGATCTTTTCACCGTCGATGGAAACACCGCCCTGCTCGATCGCACGACGTCCCTCAGAACGTGTCGGAACGAGGCCTGTCTTGATCAGCATTGTGATAAGGTCGATGGTTCCTTCCTCTGTGAAATCTTCATCAGTCAGCTCTGTGCTTGGCATATGTGCAGTGTCTGCGCCGCCAGAGAACAGTGCTCTTGCACCTTCCTGAGCTTTCTTGGCTTCTTCTTCGCCATGAACCAGGTTTGTCAGCTCGTATGCAAGGATCTCTTTGGCTTTGTTTAACTGGCTTCCTTCCCATTTGGCCATCTCATCGATCTGCTCAAGTGGAAGGAAAGTAAGAAGACGCATGCATTTGATAACGTCTGCATCGTCTACGTTTCTCCAGTACTGGTAGAAATCAAATGGAGATGTCTTGTTCGGATCAAGCCATACAGCACCGGACTGTGTCTTGCCCATCTTCTTGCCCTCTGAGTTCAGAAGAAGTGTGATGGTCATAGCGTATGCATCTTTGCCAAGTTTACGACGGATCAGTTCTGTACCGCCGAGCATGTTGCTCCACTGGTCATCACCGCCAAACTGCATATTGCAGCCGTATTTCTGGTATAACATATAGAAGTCATAGCTCTGCATGATCATGTAGTTGAATTCAAGGAAACTAAGTCCTCTCTCCATACGCTGTTTGTAGCACTCTGCAGTAAGCATACGATTTACTGAGAAATGAGCTCCTACATCACGAAGCAGATCTACATAGTTCAGGTTCAGAAGCCAGTCAGCATTGTTGACCATCAGTGCCTTGCCATCGGAAAAGTCGATGAAGCGGGACATCTGTTTCTTGAAGCAGTCAATGTTGTGCTGGATGGTTTCTTTTGTCATCATCTGACGCATGTCAGTTCTTCCTGACGGGTCACCGATCATACCGGTACCGCCGCCGAGAAGTGCGATTGGACGGTTGCCTGCCATCTGGAGACGTTTCATCAGGCAGAGTGCCATGAAGTGTCCTACATGAAGGCTGTCTGCGGTAGGGTCAAATCCGATGTAGAAAGTAGCCTTACCGTTGTTTACCATTTCTTTGATCTCGTCTTCGTCTGTTACCTGGGCGATCAGGCCTCTGGCCTTAAGTTCTTCCCATACTGTCATAATAATTTCCTCCTGTCGCGGTATTCATCATCAGGTGCGTCCAAAGGCGCCTCCTCGATATGCAAAAAAGCCCGGTTCCTGTCCTTCTTAGGACGAGAACCGGGTCCCGTGATACCACCTAACTTCGCGGAAAATCTCCCGCCTCATTGAGCACGGTAACGAGTGCCACTCCGTCGCAGCCTACTGAAAAAAGTTCGGTGCGAAGCTCCGGGATGTATTCGCAAAAGTACTGCACGCGCCTCTCACCATCCGGCTGCTCTCTGTGTGTGTTGCTTCTGTTACTTCTTCCCTTCAAAGCCGTTTCATATACTTCTAAAAGTATACAAATTGGCTTTTTGTTTGTCAAGGGTGTTTTCTTATTAGTTTAACAACTTAAAGCGATAACGTTATTGTCAGAACGATTCACAAAAACTTATCTATGAGCTGCCGTCATGCAGTGCTTCGCATTATCAAGGATCTCCTGCGGATTATCAATAAAGATCTCGTCGGCCATCTGCCGTCCCATTTTCTTTGTGACATAGGCATAGGCATCTCCGATCCTTGTGACACGGCGTTTGCTTCCATGGCAGTCAGAACCAATATAACTTACAAGTTCTTCTTCCAGAAGTTTCCCGCAGTATTTCTTGGCTGCATGTCCGTTCTTGCCGATCACACTGTCTGCATTGACCTGCATCAGTGCACCTTTATTTACAAGATGTTCTACAAAATCCAGATCATGCATGCATCTGTAACGTTCAATATGTGCTATGATCGGCCTGTATCCGCCGGAAAGCAGTTCGTAGATCCTGTCGCTGATATACTTTTCTTCTGTACTTGAAGAAAATTCTGTGAGCACATATCTGGAACCAGCCATCGAATAAACCTTGTCAGAACGCAGATAATCCAGCATTTCTACATTTGCATGAAATTCACATCCGAGGAACACTTTGAAATCTGGTCCGATCTTTTCCGCCAGTCGTCTCAATACCAGAAAATGCTTTTTGATAATTTTCGAAGGAGTCTCAAACATTTCTCTTCTGAAATGGGGCGTCACAATAATCTTACGCACACCCTGATCGTACTCCATCTGAAGCATAGCAAAAGCTTCTTTTACACTCTGAGCTCCATCATCGACTGCCGGTACAATATGGCAGTGCATGTCAAACAGTCCCCTGTCTGCCATTCCATCCTCTCCTTTTCTTTTTCTGCTGTGTTTACCCGGGTATTATATCCCATGGCCGTTTCTTTTGCAACTGGATATTTTTTCACACCGGACATCCTATCTACATAAAATGAATTGTAGACAAAAAGCTGGAGGATTTTATAATGAGTGATTTGGCTGCTACAAACTGTGGATGTAACAACGACTGTGGCTGTGGATGCAACAATGGTTGCGGATGCGGCAACGACTGCGGATGCGGCAATGGAACCAGCCTTTTTGGAGGCAGCTCCTGCAACTGTATCCTCTGGATCATCATCCTGATGTGCTGCTGTGGCAACAACGGCTGCGGCAATGGCTGTGGATGCGGTAACAATGACAACTGCTGGATCATCGTGGTTCTGCTTCTTCTTTGCGGCAACAACGGCTTTGGCTGCGGTAACGGCTGCGGAGGATGTGGATGCTGATCCCGCCCCTTTCAACAAACTACAGTCTGCAGACAAAAAGCAGAGGATCATTTCCTCTGCCTTTGTCTGTTTCTTTCTGCCCGTCGCTCTTTTTCTCTCTGCATATTTTCCCTTCTATGCTTAAGACATTCCAGGTCCAGTTCATAAAAAGCATTTCCGTCCAGCACAAGCTTTTCTTTTTTATTTTCCATGGTTGCTGCCTTTCTGATCTTTCTTACTATTTATCTTATGTCAAATCATCCTCCCACGTCATAATCTAAAAGCAAAAAGCATATCTTCGTAATAAAAAAAGGAGCTTTGCCTTATGGAAGAGGAAATTATCGCTCAGACAAAATTCGACCAGCTCATTTCCGACGACCAGTCGCAGATGCTGAAAGCTTTTATTCCTTATCTTTCCCCGAGAGGCCAGCAGCTTCTCTCCGTGTTCACCAAAACCAGAGAACTCTCAAACACCCTGGCATTATTCCGCGGCAGACAGCCTGATATGCAGATCTGCAGTTCTTCTGTTTCCAGTCCTTCCGAACTTCTGGATGATCTTCGGAAATTCAGCTATGGCAGGAGCCGCAGGCAGCTTGACCAGATCAGCAACTTTCTTGTCATGATGCAGCTGATACAGGTTATGAGCCACTCCGACCAGGAAGAAGGTGATCCAAATGACCCAGGAATGGCAGAATGACCCCAAACTCCAAAATATCGATCCGTCAAAACTTGCCCTCCTACAGAACCTCGCAGACCAGAGCGGAGGCAGATCCCCGTCTGATATGCTTCCATTTCTGATGAGTGCCGCTGCACAGGGACGGCAGAACGGACTTCAGTTCTCGTCTGATGAGATCGGAGCAATACTGAATGTCCTCAAAGCCGGAAAATCGCCAAAAGAGGCGGCAAAGCTTGATCAGATCGTCAGCCTGATGCGGATGATCCGATAGGCAGCAGACACACCACTGACATCTTCTCAATATATCAGACAAAAAATCCCCCACTGTCCAGCTCAACAGCGGGGGATTTCTCATATGGATCTTAATTATTTTCCTTATCAGCGCGTTCCATCATGCAGTCGCGTAAGAATGCCAGTCCGTGTGCAACGGTCTGTTCTCTCACTCTTGCACGGTTGCCCTGGAAATGGAATTCTCTTACCTGCGTGCAGCCCTTATAGGAGCATCCCATAAAGACGGTTCCGACCGGTTTTTCTTTTGTTCCACCGCCCGGGCCTGCGATCCCTGTCACGGAAAGGCAGATATCTGTCTTGGAGGCTTTGCGGCCTCCCTTTGCCATTTCTGCTGCACATTCCTCGGATACAGCTCCGTGTTTCTTAAGTGTGGACTTGCTGACATCGAGGCATCTTCTCTTGGCTTTGTTGCTGTAAGTAACCATGCCCTGCAAAAATACCTCAGAAGCACCTGACACATTGACGATCCTTGCGGCGATCGCACCGCCTGTACAGGATTCTGCCAGAGAAAGTGTCATTTCCTGTTCTTTCAGCATATCTACCACAGCTTCCTCCAGAGATTTGGATTCTTCTGTCGCAAAAATGTTTCTTCCGAATCTTGCCTTAAGTTCTTTGACAACAGGTTTGATGAGTTTCTTACATTCCTTCTCATTCTTGCCCTTGGCGGTAATGCGAAGATGTACCTCACCGGTCTTGGCATATGGTGCGATCGTCGGATTGGTCTGGCTTTCGATCAGATCCTCAATCTCCTCTGCAACCTGACTCTCACCGATCGAGCAGATCTTCACCATCTGGGAATAAATGATCTCCGGCTGTTTCTTGCGAAGATATGGAAAAACGGACTCCTCAAACATCGGTTTCATCTCACCTGGAGGTCCTGGAAGAAGGATGGCTGTCTTGCCTTTTTTCTCAAGGATCAGTCCCGGTGCGGTGCCATTGTGGTTATCGAGAACGATTGCTCCCTTCGGGACCATTGCCTGCTTGTAGTTGTTGGCTGTGATCTTGCGCTGAGGGTTGTTTTTCTTATACTGCTCGAGGTATGCTTCCATCAGTTTCCTGCTGTGGCGATCCTCCACCAGTTTCATTCCCATGACTTCAGCGGTAACTTCCTTCGTCAGATCATCCTCGGTAGGTCCAAGTCCACCTGTGAGGATCACTATATCAGAACGGTCCAGTGCCGTCTGAATGGTCTCGCGCATACGTGTCTCATTGTCTCCCACAACTGTCTGATAATAGACAGAAAGCCCAAGCTCTGCACATTTTTCGGAAAGATATGCGCTGTTGGTATTCACAATATTTCCAAGAAGTATTTCTGTTCCTACAGAAATCAGCTCTGTTATCATTTGATATCTGCCTCCTGATTATAAAAACGGATTACTCCTGCATGGACAGAACGGAACGGTTCTGCCAGATATAAGTGATCAGTGAAATGATGGTCAGTGCAAGAGAGATCCAGATAAAAATCTGCTCCAGGATCACAAATGCAGCAATGTTATCAAAATGCAGGATCAGCAAAATGATCATGACCATCTGTGATGCTGTCTTGAATTTGCCCCAGTAATTCGCTGCGATGACAATGCCATTCTCTGCAGCGATCAGACGAAATCCACTGATAATAAATTCTCTTCCTATAATAATGATAACAAACCAGGCCGGAAGTCTGCCAAGTTCGATCATACAGATCATTGCAGAACACACAAGAAGTTTGTCCGCAAGAGGATCCATAAATTTACCAAAATTTGTTACTAAATTATTTTTACGGGCCAGGTATCCGTCAAACCAGTCTGTGATGCTGGCTGCTGCAAAGATAATGAGAGCGATATAGCGATTTGCCTCTCCGCCCCATCCTGTCAGCAGAAATACAACAAGAAACGGAACCATGATCATTCTGGCCACTGTCAGTTTATTCGGTGTATTCATCAGCTAATTCTCCTATTAAATCGTATTCCAGCGCACCTGTCACACGGACACGTGCAAAGTCACCTGTCACAAGAAGTTCCCCTGTCTGAACAAAGATATATCCGTCAACCTTCGGCGCATCTGCATAAGTTCTCGCAATATAGGCGCTCTCGCCGGATACTTTACCCTCGATCATAACAACAAGTTCCTGTCCGATCCGCTCATCACCCTTCTCCAGAGAAATCTCCTGCTGGAGAGACATGAGTTCATCTCTTCTCTCTTCCTTAACTTCCTCCGGAACCTGTCCTTCCATGGTTTCTGCCGGTGTTCCTTCCTCCGGTGAGTAAGTGAACACGCCGAGACGGTCGAATTCCATCTCATCCACGAATTCCATCAGTTCTTCATGATCTTCCTGGGTCTCACCCGGGAAGCCAGTGATCAGAGAAGTACGGAGCACAATGTCCGGGATCTCACGGCGAAGTTTCGCGATAATGTCTTCGAGCTGCTTCCTTGTCGTGCGGCGGCCCATTCTCTTAAGGATACGGTCGCTTGCATGCTGGATCGGAAGGTCAAGATAATTGCAGATCTTCTTTTCTTCTTTCATGACCTGGACCAGCTCATCGTAGATCTCCTCCGGATAACAGTAGAGAACACGGATCCAGCGGATTCCTTTGATCTGACAGAGCTTCTTAAGCAGGATGTGGAGTGTTTTTTTGCCGTAGAGATCTGTACCGTAAACGGTGGTCTCCTGAGCTACAAGGATCAGCTCCTTGACTCCCTGAGATGCCATGTATTCTGCCTGTGCAAGAAGTCGTTCTTCCGGAACACTTCTGAATCTGCCACGAAGGGACGGGATGATGCAGTAGGTGCAGTGCTTGTCACAGCCCTCTGCGATCTTGAGATAACCAAAGTGGCCGCCCGTTGTCAGCACACGTCTGCCGGAGTCCTCCGGAAGTTCATTGATATCACGGAACTCCTGGAAAACATTTCCTGCCTGTGCTTCGTTTAATGCCTTTACAATGTCGCCGTAAGATGTGGTTCCGAGAACGGCATCCACCTCCGGAATCTCCTGTGTGATTTCTTCTTTGTAGCGCTGTGCCATGCAGCCAGTTACAATCAGTGCTTTGCAACTGCCTGTTTTTTTATATTCTGCCATCTCAAGGATCGTATTGACACTCTCCTCCTTGGCATCATGGATAAAACAGCAGGTATTGATCACGATCGCATCTGCTTCCTCCTCGGAATCCACGATCTCATGCCCGCTTCCGGTAAGAAGTCCGAGCATTTCCTCTGAGTCCGCAAGGTTCTTGTCACAGCCCAGTGATATAAATAAAATTTTCATATAATCTCCTGATACACATAATCAGAAGACAAGCTGTCTTCTGATCATGATAGTTTACTGGTTATTTTCTTCGGTTGTTTCTTCTGCAGCAGTCTCTGCTGTCTCCTCTACAGCTTCTTCGGAAGCAGCCGGTGTGGTTTCCTCTGCTTCTTCCTCAGAGGTTGCTACGATCTTAACTTTGCCTTTGTATAACTCGTCGATCGCGATCGCAAGCGGTTTCTTGCCTGCCGCACCATCAACAAGCGGTTCTGCTCCTGCGATCAGCTGTCTTGCTCTCTTGCTGGTTGCAAGTACCAGAGAATAACGGCTGTTGAGCATCATTGTGTTGTCGTCTTCCTCTGCGTTGTTGTTGATTGCCTGAATCAGTTCTGTATATGACGGATGTATCATATTAAAATTCTCCTTTCATGTTTCAGTTTATATTATAAGGGTGACCTTACTTACTTAATTAAAAAATTCCCGGGATTCCTTCTGGATCGTTCGGATAAATTCCTCGTTACGGCTTGCGCGGCGGTGCTCACTCAGGATGATCTCATGAAGTTCATCCACGCAGTCCTCCACAACGTCATTCACAAGAAGATAATCATAAGACTCGATTCCCTCTGCTTCCTCAGAAGCTCTCTTAAGACGTGATTCGATAACTTCCTGTGTCTCGGTTCCTCTTCCTACCAGACGGTCTTTCAACTCCTGGATCGTCGGCGGTGTCACGAAGATAAGGACTGTATCCGGGATCTTCTCCTTGATCTTCATTGCCCCCTGGATCTCGATCTCCAGGATCACATTCTTGCCCTTGGAAAGCATCTCCTCTACGTAAGAGCGCGGAGTTCCGTAATAGTTCTCTACATACTGCGCATACTCCAGAAGCTCATCAGCCTCGATCATCGCCTCTACTTCTTCTTTTGTCCTGAAAAAATAATCCCTGCCGTCCACTTCACCTTCACGCGGTTTCCTGGTAGTAACAGAGATAGAAAGTGCACAGTCGTCATACTTCTCAAGAAGACGCTTCATCACTGTGCCCTTGCCGGCTCCGGAAAATCCGGACACTACTGTCAAAACTCCCTTACTCATGTTCTTCTTCCCTCTCCTCATAATCATATGCCTCTGCAAATCTCCTGGCGATCGTCTCCGGCTGGAGTGCTGACAGAACAATATAATCGTCGGATGTGACGATCACTGCCTTCGTCTTGCGCCCCTGTGTCGCATCGATCAGCGAACGTGTGCCCTTGATGCTCTGTATCATTCGCTTTACCGGTGCGGCATCCGGACTGACCACTGCCACGATCTTGCGGGAATTTACCACATTACCAAATCCTATATTAATTAACTTAGCCACAAAAACTCAGCTGCCTCCATTACTCAATATTCTGAATCTGCTCACGGATCTTCTCGATCTCTGTCTTGAGTCCGATCGCGATATCGGAAACTTCAAGATCACTGGATTTCGACAGGATCGTATTCGCCTCACGGTTCATCTCCTGCGCCATGAAGTCCATCTTGCGTCCCACGCCTTCCTGTTCATTCAGGATCTTCTTCATTCCAAGGATATGGCTGTGCAAACGGACGGTCTCCTCATCATTGCAGATCTTGTCAGAAAAAAGAACCACCTCTGCCGCGATACGGTTATCGTCGATCTGGCTGTCCTCCAGAAGATCATGAACCTTCTGCTCCAGCTTCTCACGGTACGCACGGACTACTTCCGGTGAACGGGTCTCTACTTTGCAGACCATTTCATCCAGACCATCCAGCTTCGCAAGAAGATCTTCTTTCAGATGTGCACCCTCTCTGGCACGTGTCTCCACAAATTTCTCGCAGGCTTCGCGAAGCGGCTCCTCCAGAGATTTCCAGAGTTCCTCCTCATCTACGGACTGTTCTTCCATCGTCAGAACTTCCGGATAACGGGAAAGTGTTGACACCCGGATATCATTCTCAAGCCCGAACTCCTCTGACATCTGTTTCAGATAGCCGAGATAAGCGGCTGCCAGATCATGATTATATTTAAGGGCAACATTGCCTCCTGTATAATCCTCATAGGTAATAAAAACATCTACCTTGCCACGCTGCATATACCGCTTCATCAGGTTACGTACCTGTCCCTCCAGCATATTGAATTTACGCGGCATTTTGATGTTCAGATCCAGATATCTGTGATTGACAGATTTCAGTTCTACTGTGATCTTCTGCTGCTTTGTTACTTTTTCTGCATGGCCAAAGCCTGTCATACTTTTTATCATAGGTTTTCTCACTTTGCAAGTCTTTTCTACATACAGATTTATTATAGTGCATTCTAAAATTCTAGTCAATTCGTTTTTTTTATAAATATTTTATCAACTACCGGCAGGTGCGTTGACATTTCCATCTTTAAAAGGTTACAATATGGCTATATCGTACTTAATTCACGGAGGAGATAAATACAAAAATGAATGAAAAAATCAAACACTTTTCGCTGCTGACAGGAAGCACCCTGATCATGGCAGTCGGTACTTATTTTTTCAAATTTACAAACAACTTTACCTTTGGCGGCATCACAGGTCTGGCGGTCCTTGTCGCTGATAAGACAAACATTTCCGCCAGTGACTTTTCTTTCATTGTAAACATGCTGCTTCTTGCACTCGGTTTCGTCGTGCTTGGACGTAAATTCGCTGCCAAGACAGCCTACTGCAGTATCCTGCTTTCCGTAGCACTGTCTTTCCTCTCACGTGTATGTCCGATGGAGCATCCGCTGACTGACCAGACGATGCTGGAACTTTGTTTTGCCATCGCACTTCCTGCACTTGGTTCTGCGATCCTTTTTAACATCGGTTCTTCCAGCGGCGGTACGGATATCATTGCGATGATCCTCAAGAAATACAGCAGTTTTGATATCGGCAAGGCACTTCTCGTGACAGATATCATGATCACGGTTGCAGGCTGCTTCGTATTCAACATTGAGACAGGTCTTTATTCTTTCCTTGGTCTTGCGGTCCGTTCTTTCATGATCGACAACTTCATCGAGAGTTTCAACCTTTCCAAGTATTTCAATGTCGTCTGTGACAACCCGGATGATATCTGCGACTTCCTTGTTCACGATCTCAACCGAAGCGCAACTGTGGTCCACGCACAGGGGGCTTTTTCCGGAAAAGACAAATACATCGTCTTAACCGCGCTCAACCGTCCTCAGGCAGTCCGTCTGAGAAACTACATAAAAGGAAATCAGCCAACCGCCTTTATTCTGATCTCCAACACCAGTGAGATCATCGGTAAGGGATTCCATAATGTCTGATTTTGATTAAAGGAGATTTTTATTATGGCTTTTGATGGAATTACCATTGCAGCAATGGTTCAGGAATTACACCGTAATCTCGATGGCGGGCGTTTCAACAAGATCGCCCAGCCTGAATCAGATGCTCTTATGATCACCGGAAAGGGAGCAAACGGCCAGTGCAGGCTTCTTATCTCTGCCAGTGCTTCTCTTCCTCTGATCTATTTTACTGGCAAAAACAAACCAAGCCCGCTCACCGCGCCGAACTTCTGTATGCTTCTCCGCAAGCATATCGGCAGTGCCCGCATCAGCAGTATCCGCCAGCCCGGCATGGAACGTGTTGTAGAATTTGAGCTGGAACACCGCAATGAGATGGGCGATCCCTGTAAGAAGTTCCTGATCGTAGAACTGATGGGCAAGCACAGCAACATCATCTTCTGCGACGAAAACCGCATGATCCTCGACAGTATCAAGCACGTTTCTTCTCATATGAGTTCTGTCCGTGAGGTTCTTCCTGGAAGAGATTATTTTCTTCCGCACACACAGGAGAAATCTGACCCGCTGACGATCACAGAGACAGAATTCATCGAAACGATCTGCCATAAACCATGCAACATATCCAAGGCACTCTACACCTCTCTCACCGGCTTAAGCCCGCTGATCGCAGAGGAGATCTGCTACCGTGCCTCCATCGACGGAAGCGATGCCGCACAGTCTCTGAACGAGACTGCTGCCACACATCTCTACCACACTTTCCGCCGGCTGATGGATCAGGTCGTAGAAGGAGATTTCACACCGAACATCATCTACCGTGACAACGAGCCGGTAGAATACGCTGTACTTCCTCTGACACAGTACGGAAGCGAATACCACAGTGAAACTTTCCCGACCGTTTCTTCCATGCTGGAAACCTATTACGCATCCCGCGATACCCTGAACCGTATCCGTCAGAAATCTTCTGATCTTCGAAGGATCGTACAAACTGCCCTGGAGCGTAACCGCAAGAAATACGCCCTTCAGCAGAAACAGATGAAAGACACTGCCAAGAAGGACAAATACAAAGTCTACGGCGAACTCATCAATACCTACGGCTACGGCCTGGAAGAGGGCTGCAAATCTTTCAAAGCCCTGAATTATTACACCAATGAGGAGATCACGATCCCTCTTGACCCGACCCTGACTCCTCAGGAAAATGCAAAGAAATATTTCGACCGCTACGGCAAACTCAAACGTACCGAGGAAGCTCTTACCGAACAGCTTGCCGATACAGAATCCGAGATCGAGCATCTGGAATCCATCTCCAACGCCCTTGATATCGCCCTCGCAGAGAGTGATTTAAGCCAGATCAAGGAAGAGCTGACCGAGTACGGCTACATCAAAAAACATTATTCTGGCAAAAAAGGTGCAAAGGCGCAGACCAAGTCCAAACCATTCCACTATATTTCCAGTGACGGATTTGATATCTTCGTCGGCAAAAACAACTTCCAGAATGATGAGCTAACTTTCAAACAGGCAACCGGAAACGACTGGTGGTTCCACGCCAAAAAGATGGCAGGCTCCCATGTCGTTGTCAAAACTCCGGACGGAGAGCTTCCGGACCGCACCTTTGAGGAAGCAGGCCGCCTTGCAGCTTATTACTCCAAAGGCCGCACTGCCCCAAAAGTCGAGATCGACTACATTCAGAAAAAACATGTCAAAAAACCTGGCGGTGCCAAACCGGGATTTGTCGTTTATTATACGAACTACTCCCTGATGGCAGAGCCGGATATCACAGGGATCCAGGAAGTTCCTTCCGGAAAATAACCAGAAAAAAGGCTGTAACTCAGATCATTTCTCCGAGTTACAGCCTTTCTTCTCTGTGTGACATGTCTCCTGAACAGTTATGATATCTCACAATATGGAAAATATAATATCAGTCTGAAAATGTCTTTTTCCTGGCTGACAGTGCATTTGCCTCCCATTTTTGTCATCATGTTTTTGATACTCTGGATTCCCACACCTGTACTTTCCTGAGGATCTCCTGTACAGGAAATCCTGTTTTCAAAATAAAATCCTCTCATGCCATTACGTCTGGCTGTTCCTATTGTAACTGGTGCTTTTTTATCTGCATATTTCTGAATATTGGAAGTGATGTTATCCAGGATACGGGAAACATAGTCTGTTGATACCTGCATTCTGGACTCTGACCATTCTACCTGAAAATCCACCTGGAACCCCTGATGCTCCAGATAACTGATCGTCTCCGAAAACAGATCATAAAACAGAAGTTTTTCGCTTTCGAGCTCTTCCATGGAAATCTCCTGATCACTGCTTACCAGTGAATACTCAAACAGATTGTCTGTGAGCTGTTTCATCCGTCTTGTTTTGCGGTGGATTTTTTTTATATACTCGCAAAACTGTTCCTCGTCTTTATAGGTTCCCTTTTCAAGAAGTTCTGTATACAGCATGATCGAAGTCAGAGGAGTCCGCAGATCATGGGACATCTGTGTGACTATTTTCTGATTTTCCTTCACGATCTCTGCTTCCTGCTGCACCTGTTTCTTAAAAGATTTCCTCATGCATTCCAGCCCCTGTGCAAGAGCTGTAAGTTCATCTTTCCCGGAAACAGTAACAGAATAGTCAAGGTCGCCCCCTTCAAGGATCTCAATTTCCCTGCTCAGTTTCCAAATGTAATTCATCTTTTTTCGAATCCCCATCAGGACGAGAATAACAAATACTACCGCTGAAAGAGCCAGTGCTGCAAATATCATATAATTGTACAGCTGGTAATCATAGACTCCTGAGAGGGAAATTTCTGCCTCCCCATCTGAAAACTGTACAGAATAAAACGCATTCCATCCGTAATAGTTCTTGGGGATTTTTTCATTGCGAATATTCAGCTCTTCCGGATAATCGGAATCATAAACCAAGATATCATCCTTAAACACCAGCATGGAACTCAGCACTTTCTCTTTATCCATCCATTTTGACAGTACCAGAACGTCAGACGTACTTAATTTTTCCTGTGAAACATACTCCTGCAGTCTCGAAACATACAGTTCATCTTTTCGCTCGGAATAATCAGAATTGACATAGTACTCATAAACCATTTCTTCGCCAATCCTGTCTACCCCATAAAACACGCCTACTGCAGCCAGCATGGAAAACAGTAGCAGGATCAGAAGCTGAAAATAGAGAGAATTTCTTCTAGGAATACCTTGCGTCAAATTTATACCCCTTTCCCCACACGGTCGTTATATATCTGGGATTCTGAGGATTCTTTTCGATCTTTACCCGGAGTTTCCGGATATGGACCATCACAGTACCGTTGCAGGAATAAAAATATGGTTCGTTCCAGACACTTTCATAAATGTTCTGTGCAGAAAATATTTTACGCGGATGTTCCATCAGAAGAAGCAGGATCCGGTACTCAAGTTCCGAAAACTCTTTCTCCTTTCCATCCACAAATACTTCATTATAATTGCGGTTGATCCGTATATTGCCGATCTTTATGTAATTATCCTCCTGACCCTCTGATGTTTCATTTTTGCCCATATAAACTTTATATCTCCGAAGGAGTGCCTTGACTCTCCCCAGAAGTTCTGCATAGGAGAACGGCTTTGTAAGATAGTCATCTCCTCCGGCCATCAGTCCGATCAGCTTGTCAGATTCCTGTACTTTAGCCGTCAGGAATAACACCGGGACATTCGATATCTTTCTTATTTCCTCGCAGGTACGAAGTCCGGAGATTCCCGGCATCATAATATCCAGAATGACAAGATCTGTGTCATCCCGAAGATTCTCAAGCCCCTCTCTGCCATCCTCTGCCTCATCTACCATATAATCTTCACTTTCCAGAAGGATCCGGACACCCTCTCGGATATCTGCGTCATCCTCAACGATCAATATTCTCTCTTTACTCAATGTTCAGCTCCCCGCCTTTACTTTCTTTTTTGCCTGTTTTTCTGCATTTTGCGCCGCCTCCCGGTACTGTATCAGAGATTCATTCCAGGATCTGTATGTACTTTCACTTTTTCTGCTCTTTAGATGATACTCTTTTTTCAGGTATCTGCCAAGATAATCTGATACTTTTACAGCCCCAAGTATGTTCAGATGATCACCTTTATCAAGGCTGTCCTCCGACCAGTTTATACCCAGTTCTTTAATTTTCAGGTTCAGATCCAGATATTTAAGTCCGTTTTCTCTCGCATATGCTTCCATGGTATTATGTTTCCGGAAAGAGTAGTTCTTCGGAGACGGCGCACTGTACAGAAAGAGCTGAATATTATTTTTTCTGCACAGGCTGACGATCTGATCCATCATAAATCTTGTAATGCGGGACATCCGTTCCGTTTTGGCGGTTTTTTTCATATAAGATCCACCTGTATAGGCTTCCACAACATCTCTGAGAACAAATCCTTTATAAAACGTCTGACTCCTTTTGTCTTCTCCTGTCACCCATGCTTTCCAGGAATTATGAAGACGGAATACAGGGAAATAATAAAGCATCGTCTGTACCAGAGTCTCTTTGATACCACGCACTGCGCTCTGCGATCGGAATATCATATTTGTCTCGATCGCGACAACTTTGGGTTTCTGGGTTTTGAGTGCTTTTTTGAGCATGTAGTAGCTCTCCTGTATTTTCTGACCGGTCTGCCCGCCTACATAGGAAGGAATGCCTTCCTTGTCCCAGATTTCCATTGGAGAAACGGTTGTATAGCTCTCACTGTCTCCGATCACAAGAACATCGATCGTGTCTGCCGGTTCATTTTCCAGCTCAACCATACTCTTGTTTCTGTTCTGTACCAGATCTGTATTTGTCCGTGCCAGAGCAGACATCACCGCAGAAGCTGCCATCAGAAGGCACAAAAGAATCGCACAGAAAACCACCGGCCTTACTATTTTTTTCCTAAAATCCTGCATAGATCAAATCTACCTGCTGATAACCGGTGCCATATGCTCCAAACAGAATTACTGCAAAAATAAGTACATAGTACAAAAGCCACCGTGACGGAACTTTCATCTGCTGCAGTTTTGACCAGTTCAGCATTTCCCTTTCTTTCAGAATATCATAAACAGTGACCACAAGGATGCCCACGACAGTAATTCCAAGGTCAGGTACAGACAGACCTAAACGAAGCAGACTTCCATCCCAGAGTCTGTGCAATTCAAATCCATGAAAAATACTTCCAAACATATGCAGACCCGCTCTCAGTCCATTTGCCCGGAAAAACATCTCTCCTGTAAAAATGATCACCCAGGTTTTTAATATCTGCGGAACTCTCCAGTACAGTGCCTTTTCGTTCAGGTTAAACTTCTTAAGGATTCCTTCCCTGACAGGTGCCACCGCTTCTCCTGCAAGCAGGATCACAAAATAATACATTCCATAAAAAATATAATTCCACTGTGCTCCATGCCACAGACCGTTACTGAGCCAGACCGGAAACAGCGTCAGGGCAAAAATGCCCATCTTTGTAAGATATTTTCCTGCATGTTCTCTTCCAAAATGATTCCATTTTTTTACGATCCCGGAGACAGAAACCGGATAAAACACATAGGCTTTGAGCCATGCGCCCAGAGTAATGTGCCATCTTCTCCAGAATTCCGAAGCATTTCCAGAAAAAAATGGCTGACGGAAGTTTTCGGGCAAAGCCACACCAAACAGATTTCCGCTTCCGATCACAATATCCATGCAGCCGGAAAACTCCATATAAAGCTGCAGCGTATAGGAAACTGCCCCGACCAGGATCATCACGCCATGGTAATTCTGATAATGTTCAAAGATCATCTGTACGATCATATAGAGTCTGTCTGCAACTACGATCTTCTTGAACATTCCCCATACAATACGTATGGCTCCCTGTGCAAGATTTTCCATGCGTACTGGTGCACATTCCCAGAGTGCATCAGCAGTCTCATTCCACGTACCGATCGGTCCCTCCATGATCTGCGGAAAAAATCCAAGAAACAATGCTATTTTTGCCCAGTTTTTCTCCGCATGGATCCTGCCCCAGTACACATCTGCCATGTATCCGACAGCTTCCAGTGTGTAAAAAGAGATTCCGATCGGAATCAGCAGTGTCTGCGGCTGAAGGAAGACTGATCTTCCTGACATTTCAAGGATATGATTTATATTTGTCACAAAGAAATTACAATATTTCAGATATCCAAGAATCCCCAAAAGGAGCAGGATCCCTGCGATCAGCGTTCTTTTTTCTCTGGACTTATACTGCTTCTTTATGAAAGTACGGGGCTCTCTGGCTCCCTGTTCTTTTGCCTTCTTTTTTCCCTCAGCTTTCAGATGATCCATATGACATCCGATTCCATAGATCAATGTCGTTACTCCGATCAGGTAAACGACAAGCCAGCGGCTGAAAGACCAGAAAAAGACGTATCCTGCCAGTATCAGGACCGCACGCCGGATTTTCCTGGGAGTCAATGCATAAACAAGTACAACAAAAGGAAGAAAGCAGAACAGGTAGATTCCCTGATGATATGCCATATTAGTTATCCTCCATATTTAAAATCGCAAAAGTTCAGTATGTCATGTTTCTAACTTTCACCTGCCCTTACGTGTCATATTTTTACACAGTCTCTTTAACATTTCCTGAATCATTTCTTAAAGTTTCTTAATTTTCCATCTTTCCCCATAAAAAAATATCCTGCACAGACCACACTGCTCAATAAAACAGAGGATCTGTCAGGATATCTTTTATTATTACTTCGTTATTTGATTATAGTTTATTCTCAGTGGATTCCAAGGATGTCCTTAACTGCTGCCGGCATATCCGGTGCATCTACAACTCTGTCATGAAGGACAGGTGCTGTACGGATCTCCTCTACTGCTCTCGGGATCTTGACACCGGAGATCTTGGTCAGCTCATCTGCCAGTGCGAAGTCATCCAGTCCCTCTCCCTTGTTGGAGATTGCAGCCATAACACTTCTTGTGAATTTGTACGGGCTTGCTGTGGATGCGATCACAGTCGGAAGAGTGTCATCTGTGTCTTTGACATATTTCTTGTAAACGCCTGCTGCAACTGCTGTATGCGGATCGATCACATAGTCTGCCTTCTCAAATGTCTCATGAATCGCTTCTTTGGTCTCTGCTTCGCTGCAGTAGTTTCCGTAGAAGTCAGCAAGTCCTGCTTTCATTTCGTCTGTGATCGTGTATTCACCACCCTGACTTAATGCCTGCATCAGTTCTGCACATTTCTCTGCATTCTCTCCTGTGAGACGGTAGATCAGACGCTCCAGGTTACTGGAGATCAGGATATCCATGGATGGAGAAGTTGTAAGGATAAAATCTCTCTTTCTGTCGTAAGTTCCTGTACGGAAGAAATCAAACAGGACTTTGTTTTCATTGGAAGCACAGATCAGTTTGTGGATCGGAAGTCCCATCTGTTTTGCATAGAATGCAGCAAGGATGTTTCCGAAGTTTCCGGTAGGAACAACAACATTGATCTCATCTCCTGCCTTGATGGCACCTTTCTTGACCAGTTTCGCATAAGCATATACATAATATACGATCTGCGGTACCAGACGGCCGATGTTGATGGAGTTTGCGGAGGAGAACTGGAAGCCTGCCTCATTAAGCTCTGCGGCAAGTTCCTTATCGTTGAACATCTTCTTGACTGCGGTCTGTGCGTCGTCGAAGTTTCCTGTGATACCTACAACGGCTGTGTTGGCACCCTTCTGAGTTACCATCTGCTTCTCCTGGATCGGGCTTACACCGTGCTTCGGATAGAATACGATAATCCTTGTTCCCGGAACATCTGCAAAACCAGCCAGTGCAGCCTTACCGGTATCTCCGGAAGTTGCAGTCAGGATCACGATGTCGTTCTTGACCTGGTTCTTTCTCGCTGCTGTTGTCATAAGATGTGGAAGAATGGACAGTGCCATATCCTTGAAAGCGATGGTAGAACCGTGGAACAGTTCCAGATAGTAAGCTCCATCTGCCTCATGAAGCGGTGCGATCTCTGTGGTGTCGAATTTCTCATCGTATGCATTTGCAATACAGTTCTTCAGCTCTTCTTCTGTAAAATCTGTAAGAAAACGGCTCATAACTTCATAGGCTGTTTCCTGATATGTCATCTGAGCAAGTTTCTCTACAGGAACATCCAGTTTCGGAATAGAAGTAGGTACGAACAAACCTCCGTCTTCGGAAAGTCCTTTCAAAATAGCCATAGACGCTGTTACTGTCTCGCCTTTGCCTCTGGTGCTCTTATATAATACCTGCATGTATCCTTCCTGCCTTTCTTTGGTTCTTTTTTGATTTTTGTCATAGTATACCACGGTAACGTGTAAAATTCCATAGTAAAATTCAAAAAGCTCCGAAAGATTCTCATTCTCTCGGAGCTGTATACGTTGTCCCTGTATTCTAGTGTGCTGCAAGCACCTCATCCGGATATGTATAAAATTCATGTACACCGTGCTTGAACAGCTTCTTGAGGTTCTTGTCAAACCAGGAGATATTGTCCCTGGCCGCGGCTGATTTCTGGATAAAGAACAGCGCACCCTGGGAATAATCCGTTCCCTCAAGGACCTGTCTGACGGCATCCTTCGTCTCCTGTGAAACAGTGACTTCTGAAATCCGTCCGTCCTCGACCGGCGAAAACTGAGCTACGCCATTATCATACTCCCAGATGACATCTGTGACATTATCTGGAAATTCACTGTATTTCACACGATTCATGATCACATTGGCAACCATGACCCTGCCCTTGATATCCTCTGTTCCTGCTTCTGCCTCCACGATCTGCAGAAGGTTCTGATAATCCTCATCGGACATCATCTTCGCAGAAGATACGACCTTGGAATCAAAATCGTCGATGGTCATTGCCATGGATTCACTGACATTCATCTCAACTGCCTGGCTGGTGATCTTCTGTACGCGCTGGCCTACGATCACGTCCTCGCAGGAAGTTCCGATACGGTTGATCGTCATTCCCGCAGAAGGAGTCCCACTCACGCCGGAAGCCACACCTGCGATCCCTGATGGCAGATCATAATTCGCACCTTCATAAATACTGCTTCCTGTGCTGTCTGCTGCCGCATAGACTCTGTTCTGCTTATTAAGGCTGTCCGCGATCTTAAGACCGCCGGATACGGTCAGTACGGTAGCGGCACATACGCTCAGTGAAACAAAGGCTCTCAATGAGGCTGGCAGTCTCTTCCTGTTGTTCGTCTTATTCTTACCCTTAACGGGCTCCGGGTTCTGATTCTCTGATAATTCTGATTTCTTCATACTCTTATAATCCTTGCAATTTCATTATGTCTTCTTTTCTGAAATTATTTTTTCTGTAATATTTTCGTAATTTATAAGAAAATTATATTTAATAATCGTGCTCCTGTCAAGTATTTTTTCTTGATAGGGCTTTGGAAGACTTGGTTGTTATGGATCGATCTGCAGATATCATTATTATAAGAGTATTCTCTGCGAGGGTCAACAATTTTCGTTCGACACGATTTTTATCGCTGTTTAACCTGAATAGCGAAGTGCGTCGATCGGCTTTTTTCTGGCTGCTTTGTTGGCCGGGTACAGGCCGAAGATGATACCGATCAGACCTGTAAATGCTACGGAGACACATACCACACGCATATCCATCGTAAACTGCATGGACGGGGTAAAAATCCCCACAAGCTTCAGGATCACCCACGAAAGTCCGATTCCGGCGAAGCAGCCCATGATACTGACGATCAGCGCTTCCAGAAGAAACTGCATCATGATCGTTCTCTTGCAGGCCCCGATCGCTTTTCGGATTCCGATCTCCCTGGTACGCTCTGTCACGGAGACCAGCATAATGTTCATGATCCCGATGCCGCCGACCAGAAGGGAGATTGCTGCGATACCACCGATCATCAGTGCCATCGTGCTGTTGACACTTTCCATCGTATCCATGATCTCCGACTGATCTGAGATAGAAAAAGCATCCTCATCGTATTCAAACCGCTCCATAAGGAGCTCTGTCAGGGCATTTTCGGCTTCATCCAGAGTCTCCTCGCTGGTCGCAGAAGCACAGAACTGTGTCACATTCAGGATATTATCTGCAAGGCGTGTCATGGTAGAAAACGGAATGTATCCTTCAAGGACCACGGAACTGCCGGAATCCTCGTCGTCAGAACTGCTGCTCATCATATTTGTTCCCTTTGTAAGTGAAGAGGAACTGTCCTCCGTCAGCACTCCGATAACCAGGAAGCTTTTGCCGTTGAGAGAAATCTTTTCGCCTTCGACATCTGCCCTTCCCAGAAGCTCTACCGCTGTATCGTAAGTGAGGGCCACGACATTGGTGTTGTTTTCCACATCAGCGTTTTTGATGAAACGTCCGTATTGTATCTCCATCTTCTGGATGTCCAGATATCTGCCCGTTGTTCCGATCAGGGTCATGGATTCGCTTGTGTAGCCGCTTTTTGCTGTCACGCTGGTTCTTGCCATCGGTGCGGCCGCATCCACTTCATCCGGCTCGGCAAAACCGGAAATCTCACTTAATTTGAGTGGATTTTCCTTGTCATCGCTGATCGTAACGGTCAGGTAGCTGGAGCCCATCCCGGAGATCTCATCGGTGACAGAGGTTGTCGCGCCGTCCGCAATGGACACCAGGACCACCAATGCAACCACACCGATCATGATCCCAAGCATTGTCAGGAAAGCACGGAGCTTATTTGCGGAAACTGCATGCCATGCCATCTTAAAAGACTGCAGAAGTCTCATTTTCCGTCACCTACTTTCCCGGTCCGCCCTGACCGCCTCCGCCGCCAGGACCTCCACTCATATCACCACCGCCGTTTCCGTCCATCTGCGGCATACCGCCGCCATCCATGCCGCCTCCGCTCATATCCGGCATCTGCATGTCTGGCATATCTGTACTGCTGCCGGAAGAACTGCTCTCTGAACGGAGATAATACACCGTCGTACCCTCTTCCAGTCCGTCTGTGATCTCAACGGTACTTCCATCAGAAAGCCCCGTCGTCACTTCTGTCTCGCCGAAAAGATTTCCATCGTCATCTTTTGGAATTGTGATCGTGATCGTATATTTGGCAACTCCGCCGCTGACGCTTGCTGTGTTTCCGATCTTTGTCACTTCGCCTTCAAATTCCTGATCCTCGATCGCGTCAAAAGTCACGACCGCTTTCTGACCGAGTTCTACAGAGTTGATATCGAGTTCATCCACACTTACCGAAAGAAGTCTGTTCTCGTACGGTGAGATCGTAAAAGCTGTGACATCGGTGCTGTACTGGCTGGCGGAATCTACAGCGTCCTCCGTGCTGTCTTCTTTGGATGTGGAAGTGCTGTCTGCTGTGCCTGCAGTTCCACTGGCACTTGCACCTGTGCTTCCGGTGCTTTGACCCGCCTGTGCACTCTGGCTGTTACTGTTTCCTGCTGCGGCTGAATTTTGTGTAGTGCTGCTGTTTTCGTTATTCTGTGTGTTGCCTGTTGTATCCTGCTGTTCATTTGACTGCTGTTCATTCGATGAACTCTGTGATGTACTTTCATCTGTTACAGTCGAATCTGATTCCTGTCCGGAATTACCATTATCGCCGATCTGGTCACCTGAATTATTGTTTTCCGCTGCAGTTTCCGGAAATACCATCTGAAATTCCAGTGTTTTTCCATTATCAGAGATCTGCACACTGGATACTGTTCCTGTCTCAATCCCCTGAATGCTTGCTGTGGTAAAGCAATAGCCCTCTGCTGCCGAAAGAACGACCAATGCCTTATATCCTGTCCCTGCTGCAAAGACACTGTCAGCCGGGTTCCAGGTGATCACTCCCGAATAGATACCGCCTGAAGCAGAAATGTCTGTCACTGGTGTCTGACCGGTCACCGGCGCCGGAATCACTGCAAGAGAGCCTGTCGAGTTTCCACTTCCCACTATGGAAAAAGCAATCTGCTGATCCTGTACGGTATCCTGCGTGTCATCGGAATTATTTTCTGTTTCCTCCACAATGACCGGTGTTGTCCCGTCATCAAAAGAGAGCTGTGTAAAGGTAAGATCCGAAAGATCCTGCCCTGTATATGCCATCTGTGATGCATTTCCCGCACCGCTGGTGGTACTGCTCTGCGCAGAAGATTCTGAGGAAGTCGTTCCGCTTGCTGCCACATTTACGTCCTGTACGATTCCATCCTGCTCTGCAATGATCTGCGGCGATCTGGCAAGCTGTGCAAGTTTCTGTAGTGTTTCTGTCCTTGCTTTACGGACAAGCAGCAGTTTTTCATATTCCGCACTGCTCTCCGTCCCTTCCAGGACCAGAAGCTCATCATCTGCACTGACGGATTCATTTTCGGTCACAGATACCGAAGATACGGTTCCTCCTGCCGCTGTGACTTCAAATGGCTGATGAATATAAAGTGTACCACTTCCAAGCACATTTCCGTTACTGTCAGATACACTCACCTCATCACCCAGAGTCGTTCCATTATCTGTGACGGTAATGATCGTACTGCCACTTTCCTGTGTATCTACAGTTCCTGTAACTACGGTTCCGTCGGATAAAGTTACCGAAACGCTGTCTCCTGCCGCTACAGAATCTGTTTTTTCGATAGATACTGCCATATATCCGTCCAGTGACAGCTCTATCAATGTTCCTTTTTCTGTTATGATATCTGCAACATCCGATCCTTCTTCAACATAGATCGCCTTCACTCTGCCTGACACCGAACTTACAACTGCATTTGCATCCTCGTCTTCCTGGCAGGTGCGGATTTTCTCATCCAGCTCCTCCAGTTCGCTCTGGATCTCATCCATTGCAGTCTGTACGGATGCGCTGTCAACGTTTGCCAGAACCGTTTCCGCCGAAACGTAGTCTCCGCTTTCAACCAGAACGTCTCCGATCGTCAATCCTGATGGGATCGACACCGCCTCTGCATCATCCAGCTCCAGATTTCCGGTTCCTGTGATCGTATTTGAGATATTTTCTTTTTTTACTTCTGCTGTCTGTACCTTGCTGACTTCTGTGGCTGCTGCCACCGGCCGTCTCACTTTCCTGTAGACTACCGCTCCTGACGTTCCTGCCACTGCTACGACAACGATCAGACTTATTATTTTTTTCTTTTTGGATTTTTTCACTTTTCTTCCCTTATGAAACATCTTTACCCTCCAAGCCGTCCGTGTGATCGGATCTCCTGTTCTCTGTCTCTGGGATATACTTTAGCAAAAAGGTGTGTTCACTTATTGTGCGATCTGTGAAAGCCCGATGAATTAAACTTAAATGAACCTTAAAATTCATTTTTTCTATCTGATTTATTTAATTTATACAAATAATTTTCAATTTATTTTTGGTATATTATAGATATTTTCTAACTATTATGTTATAATATTCACAAGAAAAAATTGAAAGTTACTGCGAACGGAGTGAACAGTAACCCTCGAAAGGAGGATGCTATATGAGTAAACGTATTATCACAATCAATCGAATGTATGGAAGCGGTGGACGTGCGATCGGCAAGGCTCTCGCAGAAGAACTTGAAATCGGTTTTTATGATAAAGAACTGATCGAGATCGCAGCCAGGGACAAGAATATTCCTTTCGGCGATCTTGCTGATGTGGATGAGAAACGGCCAGGGGCATGGAGTTTTCCTGTAAATCATGAGATTCAGATAAGCCAGGATTACCGGGCAATTCCGATGAATGATGTTCTGTTTGAACTCCAGCGCGATATCATCCTTTCCCTTTCGGACAAGGAAGACTGCGTGATCGTAGGAAGATGTGCCAACCATATCCTCCAGGATCGTACTTTAAGCGTATTCATCTACGCACCGTTTGAGACCCGTGTCAAAAATGTCATGGAGCGCCTCGACCGTGAAGAAAAGAGTGCCCGCAAACTGGTCAAGAGAATGGACAAAGAACGTAGATCCTATTACGAATTCTTTACCGATGAGAAATGGCTGGATATGGGACAGTATGATCTGTGTATCGACAGCAGTAAATTTACTACGGAAGAGATCGTGAAGATCCTGAAAGAAGCTTATGAAAGATAAAGGTGGGGGAATGTATCTGCATTCCCCCACCTGTTTTATTTCGAGATGTATTCTTTTAGAAATTCATAGATCTGGTTTTCGGTCGGCGGGCAGCCTTCTGCATGATGCTTGAAGTTTCTGGTGCAGTGTCCGACTCCGAGTTCTCCATTTTTGCCTCTGTATCCCTGTCCGATACAGATTTTTTCGTGCAGTTTTTCGAGAAGCCCTTCCTGTTTGAGCATGTCCAGTGCCGGGATAAGGTATCCGTAGCAGGCACTGCAGGAATCTACTTCCTCGACAGCATCAGCTACTTCTACAACTTTGCGGCGTTCCGGGATGTTCTGCTGAACATTTTCACCCAGTACGCGGATGTCCGCTTTGGAAATGTCAGAGCAGCCAACGCCAAGTTCTCCGGCAAGTTTTACATATGGAACATCAGAAACCTTGTAGTGGAGCTGCTGACAGACATAAGCATCTACGAGCACCGGATCCATTGCTGTCCAGATGCGGTTCATCACAACCGGATTTCCACCATCCTCAAAATCCAGATCACCGCAGATATTGTCGACTACAATAAAATCCTGATGAATGCCTGTATTTAAGTGTGCGATCGGTTTATGCAGTCCCATGGAATGGAAATGGCGTTTCTCTGTGTTTGGGATCAGTCCCTTCATATTCTTGAGGGCACAGGTGATCTTGGTCTGGCAGTGTCCCTTCATGACCGGTACATTGATCAGGAAATCAACATCCTTTACACTGTTGCAGATCCTGAGTTCCAGGCCACTGCAGTCCTTTGTGAAGCTTTTGTCCTTCTGTGTGTCGTGGAATTCCACATCATAGTCATCGCAGATCTGCTGATAACCGCATACCTCAAATACATCTGAAGTACGGTCCCCTACCCAGGAACCCTCGAGGATCATCATCCTGTGGAAGCCATGCTCCTTCAGGTATTCTAGTATACCGGCAATGATCTCGGTATGTGTTGTGGCGCCATTGGATGGGTCAGATGCAGATACCATGTTTGGCTTGATACCAACCATCTTATCCTTATCGCCGATCAGCTCCGCAAGATTGCTCTCCTCCAGAAGTTCTTTGGTGATTTTCTTGTATTCCGTGCCAGTTTTTATGAAAATTTGGTTTTTGTTCATGAATGGCCCTCCTGTTTGTGTAGTTCTGTATATTTCTCTTTTTACAGGATAACGCATTTTGGGGAAATGTGCCAGTTAATTATTTTAAGAGGAGGAGTAGTTTTTCTTTTATGTTGCTGCAGTTATTTTTTAATTTCATCATCATCCATTTTAATTTAGTCATTTTGGCCTATTATGACCAAATTAAGTTAGTCTAAAGTAACATGTGTTTTTTCCTTTTCCCTCTTTTTTCAGTTCACCTGCAGCAACCAGTTTTCTTAAAGCTCCCTCAATAGAACTGTCACTGAGTGTAGGACACAATTCACGAATATCCTGTTTATTAAAACGTCCGATCTTATTTTGGCTTGCTCTGCGTACCATCTCAAGTGCAGGAAGTTTCGTTTCAACCAGGCTCATTCTGTCTTCAAAATCCTTATAGGCAGCAAGGATCGTTCCAAGGAGATATTTAATAAATGGCACTACATCTTCTGTTCCTTCGCGCCAGCCTGTCTGCGATGCAGCAAGCGCAGAATAGTACAAATCCTTATTCTTTGCAATCTTCGCTTCCAATGAAACATACTTTCCAACATAAAATCCATTTCTATATAAAAGCAATGTTGTAAGAAGACGGCTCATTCTGCCATTTCCATCATTAAAAGGATGTATACACAAAAAATCATGAATGAAAACAGGAATAGCAATCAATGGTTCCAACTCCATATTTCCTATGACTCGATTATATTCTTCACAAATCCTGTCAAGTGCCTCCGGCGTTTCATATGGTGCAAGTGGTGTAAAAAGGACTTCAACATGACCATCTGGATAAGTCGCACTGATATAATTCTGCACATTCTTTGTCTGTCCTGCGATCGGATTATTCATATGGCTATACAGTATCTTATGAAGCTGCAGAATATAATTCCTTGTGATGGGAATGGCATCAAAACTATCATGTATAATATTCAAGACGTCACGATATCCGGCAATTTCCTGCTCGTCACGATTTTTCGGCGTAGTTTTTTCTTCGACAAGCTGTCGGATCCTCGTACTGGTTGTAACAATTCCCTCAATTGCATTAGATGCCTCCGTACTTTGTATTTTGGCAATCTCCACTAACTTTTCAAGTTCCTCCGGACGCTGCTTCAGATATAATTCCTGTTTTCCAGCTTCTTTATAAATCGCAGCAACCAGCCCCAAGACTTCTGAATCCCATTTTTGCTCCTTGATCGCTGAATAATTAAAGTCTCGCATTCCCTTACCCCTCCTTCCTTTCCCTTAAATAATAGTATAAAATAAGGGAATATTCAATAATTTAAGCGAATATTCCCTTATTATTCTACCCCAATTACGAGAATGATATGCACGAGTAAACTCGCATAGATGATTTCCACTTCCGGACATCTGATTTCCAAATTTCCGGAAGTGCGATCTCATCGCACAAGAATATCCATCCTGCTCCCCTTATCTTCAACTCGTGACAATTTGTCACAGTTTATTACCTTCATTTTATCATTTTTCTTAAAGCATTTTATTTTCTTTGTACGATTCGAATATATATGAAGGATTTTCATAATATACACTGCTGTTATAATCATCGATCTTAGCGCTGATAAACGAATTGTAAACTTTAATTAATGCATCAATAATACTTATATTTTCGTACTCTGCTACCTGTTTTATAAGACGCTTATATACTTTTCCGATATCCCAATGAGATGGAATGGAATATTTACATTCTCCAACATTGTCAAATGTACCAATACCTATCTGTGCTTCTTCTATAAAGTCACCACTTACTCGATCAATGTTATCACAATGATAAACATCTGCAAGATCATATATCTTTTCCAACCGTTCTTTGCCCAGCTGATTCACGATATATGCACGGATATTCTTAGTCTTTCTTGCAATATAATCAATCAAACTACAGATAAAAAACAAATCGTTATCCTTCTGTGTTTCTCTTCCGATTCCAATCATTAAAGCACCTCACAATCTCGATATTTTAAGCATTTCAGCGCTGCCTCTGTACAGAATACAATTTGATGTGTCGGATATTTGAATTTAGCAAGAACCCAGAATTGTTCTCGTGTGATCACACCATCTATATAATCTGAAATAAAGTTATAAATCTGATCATCAGCCATAGCACCGATGACAATGTCATAGTCATGTTCCTGTCCGCTTCGGCATGAAATAATAAAATCAAGCCACTCTTCTGTCATTTCCTTAAATTCTTTTATCTTCAGATTGGAATTCAAGCGTACATTATAAATCGAAACTACCTTAGTGTCGTAACGTCTCGCCCATCTTTGCGCCTGTTCTTTAATAATGGTACAGTAAAATCCTGTTCCAAAATCTTTTGTGTTGCGTCCTTTTCGTATTTCCGGTTTTTCTACCGGCTGATAGCCACCGTGATATACTGTCATCATTGCCATTCACAAATTACCTCATCAACAATTCAATTTCGTCATCATCCATTTTAATTTAGTTAACATCAAAAAATCATTTCATTTTCCACAGAAACTTTTATTGGAGAATCTAATTGGATAAATTTTATTCTATTAGATCCCGTTTGTTCAATCACAAACTCTTTTCCAAACATATTAACTAAGCTAATCACTAATTGTTCATATGCATATTGATTATGATAATAAATTGTAATTTCAGAGACATATTTACCATAAAAAAACTCTTTTAATATCTCCTTGTCTGTCATACCAAGAGAGTGTCCCATTATAAACACCTTAATCGGGGCATCTTCTACAGATCTACGTATTTGTGGTATCCATGCTTTATAAAATGCACCTGTTCGTTTCTGAATTCTTTGAAAGAATTTTTGAAAATATATATAATCCCAATTTTCAAATGCATCATCTCTTACTCCCAATACCATATCATCTTGTTGAAGAGAGCCATGAACTTGATGATGCTGATTTATGTTTCTATTTCCATATATACTCTTATATGTATATGTATAATTAAAGCTAAGCAAATTTACATCCAATAACTGTTCAATTTGAGGACAACGTACCATTGGTTTTATGTTGCATACAAATTCTGTCATATAAATTCTGAAAGCTTTTATTAGTCCATCTAATTCATTTTTTAACACATTCAATAATTCTGTTTTTGAATTCCCATAAACTAGATTTTCTATATCTCGTTTAGAAACTATTCTTACATTTAAGCTAAATGACTGTACATTTGTAATCATAAACTTTATAATCTGAGCTTTATTAGATGGCAACGGTTGCAACAACATCTTTCCCTCACACGAAAAAATATCTTTTGTAAAAAAATCCTCTATCGTAATAAGTACCTTTTCTATCTCTGCCTCAAAATCAATCCAACTATCAGATGAATAGCCACTTTCTACAAAGTATTTTATCCAAACATTTTTCAAAATAATATCATTCAATTCTTCTAAATTTCGACTATTTAAATTAGCAGCATGATTTGCAAAATCTTGTAATGCCCTTTGTGTCAACCTTCCATTTTCACCTAAGCTTACACTGAATGTTTCTCTCTCAACTTCATTTTCTGTTTCTTCTATTTTGATGTTATTCCTATATAACGTCCAAAACTCTGCCCAGTTTTCAACTACAACCAAAAAATCTGTATATCTTGTTGGCAATTTATGATACAAATCAAATCCATTGCCAATTATTAACACATCATTATTCATAATACCTTCCTATCTTTCTACCTTTAAATGACCGAATATTGTATATCATTACTCTCGGCATAGTCAATTACTTCTTTTCTCATCTCCACTGTACACTTTCTACCTATAATTATTCTTGAAATACTCAATTCAAAATCTGTATATGATTTCGCAATTCCTTTATATGCTTTGCGTTCTTTTATATTATATTGAATCTGACCACCATTAAACTCAGCCAAATCATATGGACAATACAGCATCCTTACTTCTTTTTCTTTCGTGGAATCTAATTTTGCAGTTTCATTATACGGATTTTTCACTACCCATGGAATAATCGACAATTCAAAACTCTTTCTTTTCAATGCATTTATAATCATTTTCGTAAAATCAAGTGTATTTTTTTCGCAATACTCTACAGGATATAACTGATCATAATTTCCAACATTATATACTACGCAAATACCATTGCCTTCTGACGCATACGCATCCCACATATACTCTTCATATGTATATGTAAGCGAAAAAACATCATACATTTCTGTAAGATAATTAATGATTAACTCTATATATCCTTTTTTATACCCTGTTTCATTAACAATTTTCTTTATTCTATAATCAATCTGAAATTCTGTCTCATCATTTAAAGTTTTATAAAAAGAAAACCATATTTTTCCTTCTTTTAATGTCTTAAGCTTTGTTTCTGCATTTTTTTGAAATGATATAAATTTATAAACTTCATTATTTTTTATAAGCTTCTTTAAATATGCAATTTTATATGGTGTAGCTAAATCTGGTTTATCCCTTAAATTTCCTAATCGTGTTATGTATTCATCATAAAATCCGATTCCGTACATATAGCCTCTCTTTTCAATACAATTTATAGCTTTTGCCAACACTTTATCTACTATTCATTAATCCTTTATATCCAGATTAATGAATAGTAGAATATTAGCATCATCATCTCAACAACGGAAGAATATTTTCCATCAATTCATTTTTGAATTCCTTTACAATAGATTGATTGAATTGCAATTTTGTCATAGGATGCTCAGTGCTTACCTTATACTCAGAGTATTGAGCTGCCTTTTTCAGATTTGTTTTGTTAGCAATAATTCCATTTTGGAAATGTTGCACATGATACCAGACCTCTTCCGGACTAATAAACCATTTCTTTGCGAAAGCAAATATTTCTTTATTAATTGCTTCATATCTCCTACGGTTAATAATTGCTGAAATATCCTGTCTAAAATATTTACGGCTGTCATTTTCTATTTCCTCAACAATTATACTCAACAGATTTCCCATTTTCTGATTGGACTGTGAAAATTCATTGACCATTTCACGAATTTCTTTTATTTTATCCTGAAAATCTGACTGTTTTTGGTTATTTGTTTCAGGATGTAGAGAATCTACAAATCCCTGTAAAAGTTCAACAAGATATTCAAAATCAATCTTTATTTTGTGGTATGCAATCAAATCATAATCATTCACAACCGGTCCATCACTAGTAGATGGATCTCTTTCCGATTGAAACTCCTCTACTACATTTCTATACATAGCTGCATAATCTTCATACTCCTCTTCTGAAAACTCATAGCTATTCAATATATCCTCAGAGTATCTGGAAAATGCTTTTAGATGAGCAAAGTCATGATCCAATGTACGGAATAAATGCACAAAAGATTGTTTTTGTTTTTTGGATAATGAACTAACATCGGAAGGTCTTTCTGCCAAAGCATGAATAGCATTTACAGATATTTTAAAATCCTGACTGACCTTTTCCCAGTCTTCTGAAAGGGCTACATCTGCACCGTCTTTTTCAAGAGAATAGAGTCTCAAAGCATAATCAATTGCAGATTTAAAGTCATTTGGTGACTGAAAAGTCACAATCTGTCCATACTGTTTTGTATCATCCAGAAGTCTGTTGGTTCTTGAGAATGCCTGTATAATATTTTGAGGTTTCATTGGTTGCTTGTCTATAAACAAAACCGATAATTGCGGAGCATCAAACCCTGTCAGCAATCGCTCTACTACAATAACCAAATCAAGCTGCTGACTTCTTTCCAGATATTTTTTCTCTTTTCGTGCCAGTCGATTATTCAAATTTTTATTATAAGTAGCAATCTCTTCAATTTTATAATAAGTTCCAAACATATCTCCATAATCCTTGAGAGATTCCTGCATTTCAATCTGATTAACTTCAGACCCCTCTTTATTTTCAGACAGAGAATATGTAATGGCAAATTTAGGAAAATCCGGCAATGCCTGATGAATTTTATCAGAAATTTTCAATTCATCATTTCCTTCTTTTATGCGTTTCAATAACTTATAGTATTTTTGAGCAATTGGAATAGATTTAACTGTTAAAATTCCCTCAAAAGTTCTACCCTTTCCTTTTTGAAGTCCAAATTTAGAGGCCGAGCGATTAAGAATAATATCCAATACCTGTCTCATATGAGTTTCACTTTCGAATACTGCTGAATCCTCAACGTTTTCTTTTGGTCCGAGATTCTCAACCATAAATCCAAGTACAGCTTCATCATGAATAGCTTCTTTGATTGTGTAACTATGAAGACATTCACCGTATAGCTGTTTCGTAGTCTGTGGAAGATCTCCTTTTTTCTCATAAGGATTTTCATCCGTTATAGGCGTTCCAGTGAAACCATACCATAAAGAACGACTGAAAAACTCTTCGATTTTCCTTTTCGTGCCAGGGGTTACTGCCCTGTGACATTCATCCACAACAAAAGCAATACGAAGATTTCTTATTTTCTGATAAGCCCTATCGCCTTCTTTTAAGCGTCTTTTTATCATGATTTGCAGTTTTTGTATAGTAGTAACAATCATCTGACGATTTCCATCAGTAAGCCGATTTATTAATGCATTAACATTATCGGTATCGTCAACATCGATTGTATCATTATCTGCGTATGACTGAAACGCCATTTTTGTTTGTGTATCTAAGTCTTTTCTATCAATCAGAAAAATCGTCTTTTCTATAGCCGGAATATCCATCAAAAGATTTCGTGTTGCTTTATAAGAAGTCATAGTCTTTCCTGATCCGGTTGTGTGCCAGATATATCCAGATTTTCCTTCTTGTGAAGCAGCACGCATAGCTTCTATGGCATGAATCTGATATGGACGAAGTAGTAACAATCTTCTGACCTCATTATCCAGTACGGTATACTGAGCAACCATCTTGTGAGCCTGAGGTATATGTAGTACAGAATCTGCAAACTCTATATAATTACAAACGGGATTATTCTTTTTATCCAACCAGCCACTAATAAATTTCTTATTTAATTCCGTATCTCTGGCTGCTGAAAAATATTTGGTGTCTACCACATTGCTTACCACAAACATCTGTATATTAGAAAAAATACCGTGGAATTTTCCTTCAGATATATATTTTTTGATTTGACGGTATCCATCCATATAGGAATGATTTTTGTTTTTCAGCTCTATGTGAATCACAGGAATACCATTTATAAGCAGAGTAACATCAAATCTTCGATTACGAATATCCTCATCCTCACCAGTTGCAAAAGCCTGATATTGATTAATTACTTCATATACGCTTGTACCACCACATATATGCTCATTGTTCATTACCAACAAATGCAGCATTTCATTCCCACGTTGTATATGCACATATACTTTTCCGTTTTCACCAACAAGCCACTTTCCTGCTTCATAAAAAGAAGCATGGGAAATGTCATTTTTTATCTTGGCAAATTCTGATTCTGATAATGGAACATCATTTAACTTGGCTTTATTATTCTGCTCTAATATATATTTGAAGTTATTCCAGAGTTGTTCCTCTGTTTTTATATCTGCTCGATAAGTCCATTGTGATTTATCGTGACATAATTTATCAATCAGACTTTTCTCAATAGCGGATTCTAATTCTGCCATAGTTTATCCTTTCTGCGGAAACATATTCTGCAACATGTATTTTTTTAGTTCCTTGAGTTCGATATATTTACGCTGGTGAAGAGTAATAAGGTGGTCAAAGTTGGAGAAATACTTGCCCAATTTAGCTTGTTCCTCTCTTTTTGGGGGCAATATCACTTCTAATCCTTCTACACCTTTTTTGGTTAACTGTGGTTGTGCACTTCCAAAGCTCATGAAGGAAATTTGTGACTGTCCTTTATCAGATTTCATAAAATGATATAAATATTCTGTTTCTGCCTCTTTTTTGTTTCTTAAAATAAGCATTCCAGAATTAATTCTTGCATATGGTATAAAGCTTGAAATTTCGGCATTATACCAAGCTATATGACCGAGTGAACCTCTGGATGTAACAACAATATCATCTTCTTCCAGCTTGCCATTGCCCATGCTATTAGATTTTTCTTCGCTGATAAACTGATTATCCTGAAATAAAAAACCATCATTAGTCACATTGGATGCATTTAAAAAAAGTGTATGCCCGCTAATATCAAAATCATCACTTGTCGGATAATTTTTCCCACGATCTCCATCTAAAACCTCCACCAAATCAAGCAACTTACGCTGTTCCCAATCTCCAGTATATTCTTTAAATCTTATTTCTGGAACTTTCTTTCCATTCTGCGGAAACATTTTTTGGAGCATATATTTTTTCTGAAGCTTAATGTCGTTACACTTTTGCTGGTGAAGAGTAATGAGGTGGTCAAGGTTACAGAAATAGTTTCCTATCTTAGCTTGCTCTTCCTCCGATTTAGGATAGATAATATCTGTATCTTGCATAGCAGATTTTGAAATTGATGTAACTTTTATCCCCTGCATCAAAGGTAGCAACTGATTGTGATATGTACTTGAATTTAAATAATATCCTAAATATCCAGGAGCAAATTTTTCTAATGGCCTATATGGAATAGTATGCAATCCAGATAACACAACATCATTGCTTAATCCTGCTATTTCACTGCATTTTCCAACAGTTGTATCCTCTGCTGTATCAGCTACAATCACGTCTCCATTCTGCAAAAATGAAGCCTTATATTTCATCAAAACACTTTCGTCCTGAATCATTGGAAGCTGCTCTTGTCTTACATCTAAAACTTCTCCAAATTTGATAAGCACATCACCATAATGTATATTTTTTGCAACGCCTGATTCGTTCGATAAATCGGCTCTGGAAAGTGTATTGTTCTGCAAGCTAACCAGTGCATCTCCCAACTTACGATGTTCCCAATCATCAGTGAACCCCTTAAATCTTATCTTTGGTATACTTGACATTTCAGACCTCCTCTAAAATTCGAATAAATTCAGAGATAGCATCTTTAGTATCTTCAGTGCTGCATTCTAAATCCCTGAGCATATTCAGCAGAGAAGCATTTTCTTCTTTAATTGCTTTATCAGTCTCGCGAATACGTCGAGTCAGATCTTTCATATCAATTTCCGGTTCTTCTTCCATGGTATCCACATATCGTGGAATATTTAAGTTGAAATCATTGGATACTATATCATCATAAGAAGCCAGATATGCTTCCTTTTCCACCGGCTTTCTATTTTTATATAGTTCCAGAACTCGGTCAATATGTTCTTCCTGCATAATATTCTGTTTTTTCTCTTTTACATACAGTTTCGATGCATCAATAAATAGCACATCTCTTCCATCTCTATGCTTCTTCAATACTACGATACAGGTTGGAATAGAAGTATTATAAAACATATTTGATGGAAGCCCGATTACAGCATAAATAGAACCATTTTCTAACAGTTTTTGTCTGATTGCACCCTCTGATGCTCCCCTGAATAATACTCCATGCGGAAGAACAATCGCCATCGTCCCCGTCTGTTTAAGATGATAGAAGCCATGCAAAAGGAAGGCATAATCAGCTTTTGACTTAGGCGCAAGTTTACCACCATAATCCATAAATCTTTCATCCTGCTTAAATCCTTCCGCTGCAGACCATTTTGCAGAATATGGTGGATTCATTGTAACCACATCAAATTCTGTTTCTTCATCATGCGGCCAGTCTGCATCTAATGTATCTCCATTTCTTAAATGCTGATGTTCCGGATGCACTCTATGTAAAAACATATTCATTCTCGCTAGATTGTAAGTAGAAGGCATTAATTCCTGACCATAATACTGAATATAATCTGGTTCATTTGAATAATGCTTGCAGCTCAACATTAAAGAACCAGATCCCATACAAGGATCATATACCAGAAGTCCCTTCTTATTTTCCTGACCGATCATTGCTATTCTGCATAAAAGCTGCGCAGGACCATGAGGTGTGTAGAACTCTCCTGCTTTTTTTCCTGTTTCTGATGCAAACTGCCCAATTAAATATTCATAAGCATTTCCCAAGACATCGCCCTCTGCATGAATAAGATCTGCATTAGCCAACACCTTAATTAAGTCGGATATAGTATCGCTCTGTTTCTGTTCTCCAGTACCAAGGCGTGTAGAATATAAGTCTACATCTGCAAACAATCCATTAAACAACTCATCTGATTCGTGAATACGATTAAATGCTGCCTGCAACTTTTCACGGCTAAAGCGATTCTCTTTTGCAGCATTAAGCATAGTAACATATGTCATATCCGGATCTAAGGTATAATGCAGAGAATTTTTTAATTCATTTAATAATTCTTTTTTTTCGTCACTATGGAAAGCTTCTTCATATGCTGCTTGGGCTTCGTCCAAATCAGCTGGAACTTTGTCATTCAGTAAATCATATGCTGTCGCCAAATAATCATCTGATAAATATTTATAGAATACTAAGCCAAGCAGATATGTTTTATACTCATTTGCATCCATTTTCCCTCTAAGTACATCTGCCCCATCCCATAAAATCTGTAATAAGTCTTTTCCCTCTGTCATTTTAGTCCTCCTCAATTTTCTTTATAACTGTAAATACCATAGATTCCATATTCTCTGCCTGCTGCAACATTAAATCTTTTTGAATAATTGCTTTTTTATAAAGACTTCCAATCAGCCGCTGGCGTTGCATATCCATTAATGGAATTTTCAGTTTCCCTACAATCTGGACATTCAGTTTTTTTACACTAAGTGTATTCCCCTGATGGAAACGATAAATCTGTTCTTCTATTTCTTTTCCTATATTAAATTGGTAACAAAAGTACCATGGATCCAGGATATTAGTATCAAAGAAGCATCTTAAAAAGTTTGAAGTTATACATTTTTCTTTTGTCTCTTTAGATAACGGTGCTGCCTTAGATTTCATAAGATTAATAATGCATTCATCTGGTCTATCCAATGTAGTGATACTATGTAAATCTTTTTCAAAATTATCCGGCGTATAAATATCTGTAATCCGCGGATCTATACGTGTTCTATTTTTTCCCAACGTAAATTGAATGACATCTTCTAAAGATATGAGCATCATTCGTCCTCCCAAACAAGTACTTTAATTAAATTACACTTATATATTATACTTCAAAATCCCGCTTGTCAATATGTACTTTAAGTAAATTACGCTTGTATTCTTAAATTTTACATAACAAAAGGATCACGTATATCTACCATGATCCTTCTCATTCTCTCTATATATATTTCAAATTTCCAGTTCGCATTTCATCAATCTTTCCGGCAAATATCTCATCAAACACCTGCTCACACGGTACTTTACACATACGTTTTTCTTTTGATGTATCCTGGATTCTGAATGTAGTTTGATTTTTCCCCAGACAACAGCTCATATATGATTTAATGTATGGTTCTGCATCTTCCCTGCTGAAATGAATCTCCTTCTGAAGTCTTACAAAAGAGAATAAAACACTAATACAGTTAGCTCCTCCCATCGCAACAATTCCATTTCGGGCATTTTTATCATCTGAGCAGAATACATAAACTCGTTGTCCAAATTTCATATTTAAAGCCTGTAGTAATACATATGATTTTAACTCGCCAAGATTCTTCCCTGCTCCAATAGTCTCACAATCTAAGGTTAATTTTTCAAGAAATTCCGTTCTGCCTACATATAAGGCATTTATCTTAGACATTTCTGTGAAATTTTCTTCAAAGTATCCATCCTTATAAGCATCACAGGCGGTTTTCAGCATATCAACATACATTACTAATGCTAAATCTCCATAAATAGCTGTCAATTCATCCAGAATCATTTCATCATTATAAAGATATATCAATTTACTCTTAACCTTACCCTTAAACCATTCCAATGGTCCAACAGTATTATGACGCAAAAGTTCAACACTTACCTGCTCATGACAATAAAAAGTATAATTTGGCATTACCATAATCTTATCAATCAGCTTATTTTGGTCATCTTTACGTATGAGATGCATCTTGGAGATAAAATCTGTGTCAAGCAAAGCATATTTTTCATTTGCCATACCTTCACCTTATCTTTCCTTTCGAAATTCTCTGCTGATTTTTTCCAAGTATGCTCTGTCTGACTTTTCTCTGGTATTGACAAGCAGATCATGTTCTGAATTGAACTTTAAATTTTCGAGCAGACTTCCATAATAAATCAGATCATTACTATCTTTTTGCCATCGCTCTGCTTTACCTGTCAATTTTATTCTATCAGTGATGTATTTTGAATCTGCTTTCAGTAATTCCCTAGCCTTTTTTTCTTCAATTATTCCACTCTCAACCAATCGCAAAATAACTGCTTTATACGGAAGTGCAAAAATATCCATCAAAATAATTACACCATCAACGTCCAGTTTTTCTTTTGAAAGCCCAAACATTTTGAACTGTTCTATCACGCTTGCATCTGGCATTAGCAACAGACCGGCAAACGCATTTGCCTCCAGATCTTCTTGCGAAGTTGCCTCTTCGTCTGCCGTTCTTGAATCTAATAAAGAACCACCTGTAATTGTGTTAGTATTAATATCTTCTGCATAACAATGAATATGATACAGTTCATGTGCCATTGCAAAAATCTGTTTACACACAGGCAGATCGGAATTCACACAAAGAAAAATAGTTCCTTTTTTTATGAATGTAAAAGCCCAAAGTTCATCATCTTTAAATGGATATCTGAGTATTTCCAGGGATAATTCCCGTTTTCTTGCATAATTGGAGGCAATTCCAAATATTGAGTCTCTTATTATCGTATTTCCGCAATAATTAGCCGCAAATGCTTTTGCTGTTTCATTGGTTCTTTCAAATTGCATGTTCTGCTTTTTGTATAAGCTTTCGTCAATAATATCGCCCATTAGAAATCTCATACCTCCATCATTTCTGTGCCATTTTCCCTTACTCTGCTGTGGAATAGAATCATATCCGAAAGTTTATCTGCAATCTGCAGAGCATTTTTTGCCTGTTCAGATTCAACTTTTCCCATAAATACATGTATAACATCTGTGTCTGGAATATGTGCTGGAATCTTGGTCAGCTCTTCCATTTTAACACCCAAAAAATCTGAAATTTGTTTCAGCTCTATCGCATTGATCATACGTGCTCCGTTAAGCATTTTACTAATTGTCTGCTTATTGGTCTGCAACGCTTCTGCAAGGTCAACCTGCTTTTTATTCTGCTTTTTAAGAATTGTGAGGATGTTTCTGGCAATTATCATATTAATATCGTTCATCCTGCGACCCTCCTTAATGAACAATTCTATTTTCTTAATTTATTATACGCCAGTTTTCCTTATTTAGTCAATATTTTAGTTACTAATATTGTTTTTAGGTGTTGAATATATCTTTTTTAGCTATTCCTACTGTAGTCTCAAAACTCCTTCCTCTCCATAATCCCCTCGCTGACCTTCACGGACACTGCCATACAAACAACCATGACCACGATCATCGCAGCCGCTATCTGCCATCCGGCAAATGTATTCAGGAGATGGAGAGTTGCACTTCCTTTGCAGAGTTCCAATGCTTTCTTTCCGCCGGCGGCGAGCAGGAAAATGACTGCTATCAGTGCGACCATGAGGATCCGGCATTTTTCGATTTCGTATTTCAGACGCATCGGGAGCAGGATTGCCAGAAAGATACCGGCACAGATCATAACAGCACCTGTACTTATGAGGAATTCTTTCCGTGTACTGACAGACTGCGCTTTGAGAAGTCCCGGGATCATGGAAAGAATGCCTGCTGCCAGTGTGACGCCTGCTGCGGTCAGATATTTGGATATCACGTATTCTTTTCTGGTAAATGGCAGGGTCATCAGGAAGTTCATTCCATGATGATAACTGTCATAGGAAATCGTTCCGACGGTGACACTGAGACTTACAAAGATCATATAGCTTATGAAAAAAATACTTCCGTCTGTCTGGACAAACAGATAAATGATCCCAACCGCAAAAACAATGAAATACGTTTTTATATTTACCTTGAGTAATTCCAGGTCTTTCATTAATAAACCGCTCATAATCTCTCTCCTTTCACCAGCATGGAAATCACCTCATCTACACTGCCTTTTTCGACTACGATCCCCGGGTGGTTTTCCAGATAATAGTTCTTCTGGTCTGTCAGACAACTGTAACCAAAGGACTCTTTTCTCACACGCAGAAGATATTCTTTGTCAAGGGCCTCGTATTCCTGATCTGATACTTTGAGGAATCCATATTCCCCAAGAATACGATCTGTCTCTTCATGAAGGACGATCTTGCCTTCATGGATCATATACAGTTCATCACAGAAATGCTCCAGATCGCCGGAAATGTGTGAACTGATCACGATAGAGCGTCCCGGGATCTCCATATATTCCCGCAGAAGATCAAGGATCTCTTCTCTTGCGACCACATCCAGCCCAGCCGTCGGCTCGTCAAGGAGCAGCAGTCTGCTGCCATGGCTGAGTGCAAGAAGTACATTCAGCTTCGCTTTCATTCCTGTGGAAAACTCTTTGATCTGTTTATTCAGCGGGATCTGAAATCTTTCGCATCTTTCACGAAACTCTTTTTCCTGAAAATCCGGATAAAAACGACTCATGACCGGGATAAGCTGCTGTACTTTCAGGTATTCGGAAAAGCCACTGTCGGAGAACACGGCTCCAATCTCCAGTTTCTCCTCTGCGCCAAGATCCGCGGCATTTCTGCCAAGCACTTCCACGGTTCCCTGATCCGGGCGGATAAGCCCGAGCATCAGCTTGAATGTCGTACTCTTACCGGCTCCGTTTGCCCCGATCAGCCCGATGATTCGGTCCTCAGGAATCTGCATATTCAGTTCCAGTGTAAAACTGCCATATTTCTTTCTTACATGCTCCAGCTGCACTAACATATCTCATCCTCCATTATGATCTCAAACGACTCACGGATTTCCTTCGCCGTCAGTCCTCCGGCACGTGCCTTACGTACGGTGGCTTCCAGTTCTTTCTCCAGTTCCTTGCGCCGCTCTTCCATCAAAAGTTCCTGATTTGTATTTGCGATAAAACTTCCCTTCCCATGGACAGTCACGACCATCCCCTCTGCTTCCAGACTGTCGTAGGCTTTTTTTACTGTAAGAGCACTGATCTTCAGTTCTCTGGACAGTGCACGCACCGAGGGAAGTGCATCTCCTGCAGTCAGCGTCCCCTCGATCACTTCTGCCTTGATCTGTGTCATGATCTGCTCGTAGATCGGTTCCATGGAAGTATGGTTTATAATAAGATTCAACTTCATCCCTCCTTCTACAAACAGTATATAACAGTATAGTACTGTTGTCAACTGTTATATACTGTTTATTATAATAAAAAAACCCTCTCCTCATCGAATTTCAATCTGTTTCGATGAAAAAAAGGCTTTTTAAACTCTAATTCCTGCTATATCTCAATATTTGATCTTTCTTGTTTCTTCTTTCAGATATCTGTGCTTAATATAATGAAGTAATTTTTCCTCGCCATGATCATTCAAAATGCGAAGAAGCGCCTCCAGTTCCTTCTTTGTCTGTGGGTGGATGAACCAGAGTTTTTCTTTGCTCTTGAGAAAATAATCCAGCGGCTGGCTGTCGTCATAGGCATCTCCAAGGTAATTCCTGGATGCGCTGATCCGGTCCATGACCATCTCTGCCACATATTTACGCGGCATCTGCGCCCCCATGATCACATGCTCCCCATCAAGAGAATAGTCGACCCAGTGCTCAAAATGATGCTTGTTCCTGCCCTTGTGATGGAGCCAGGAAGTGGACACTCCGATATCTTCCCTCTCTGCATTATTCGGGCTTCTCGTTCCCTGATAATATTTACATCCCACCAGAAATTCTGCCGGTGTATACTTGGAAAGGTCGTGAAGCAGTCCCTGCTTATATAAGCCGATCCGGAAACAATATTTCATCACCAGTAATTTATGCCTTGTTATCGTCTTGAAGTGCAGCCACGGATGCATTCTCAATCTCCCCCTGCCTTGCCACCAGTACCACAATGGTACGTGGATTGATGTCTATTGTTTTTTTGTAAGTTTCTTCGCCTTCGCAGAACCAGTTCTTCTCCTCCTGGTCTGAGGTGTCGGCGATCTTTTTCCAGGTCATTCCATCCGGAAGGTTTGGCAGCGCGATATTTCGTTTCTCCCAGTGGAAATTGTATCCTATATAAAGGAAGTCGTCATCCGTTCCATCCGGCTTCTGTGCATATGCTCCGCAGTACATGATGCCAATGAGGCGACTGGTGTTTTCCATGTTTAAGAACCAGGCACGCTCGCCGTGGAAGGAAACATCCGGGAAGCCTTTTGCCATATAGTCTACGCTCCGCAGCTCATTCGGCATATGGAGGATCGGGTGATCCTTACGAAATGCGATTGCCTTTTTGACAAAGGAAAAAAGCTTCTCCTGCTTCTTCATGCATTTCCAGTCCGTCCAGCCCACACTGTTGTCCTGGCACCAGGCATTGTTGTTTCCGTTCTGGGAATTGCCGAACTCATCTCCGCCATAGATCATCGGTGTTCCCTGGCTCAGAAGCAGCATCAGGAACGCATTTCGAAGCTGCTGTTCACGCAGGCGGCGGATGGCCTGCTTCCTGGACGCACCCTCTACTCCACAGTTCCAGGAATAGTTATAATCACTTCCATCGTGATTGTCCTCACCATTTGCCTCATTGTGACGGTAATTGTAAGTCACTGTATCATACAGGGTAAAACCGTCCTGGCTTGCCATATAGTTGATGGTCCCGAAATTGCCTGTGTTACGCTTGATATGGAACTGTGCCCCCGCGACCATTCCCTCGTCGCTCTTGAGAAGGCGGCGCATATCCTGCATAAACCCTCTGTTGTACTCTGCCAGCATGTTTTCCTTCTCCGGCTGTCCGGAAATGTCGGAAAACATCTTTTTGACACCATAGAGGAACGGATCTCTCTCGATCAGTTCTCCCGGAACGCCATCACCCAGCAGATGAAATCCATCCACATGGTAATATTTCTTCCAGAACCACAGCGCATAAAGTGCCTTCATCGGAGCGGTATCTGCCGGGAAATACATTTCCATGATGCATTCGATCCCTGCTTCGTGGAAAGCTCTCACCATGTCACAGAATTCCTTGTGTGGTTTCTTCGTCGCACAGTAGGCACTCTTGGGTGCAAAATAAAATCCCGGGAGGTAGCCCCAGTAGTTGACTTTGTCCTTGTGATGTTTCTGGCGGATCATCGCCTTGCCCGGCTCCACTGTGGACCTCTCCATAAATTCATATGCCGGCATCAGCTCGACTGCATTGATCCCAAGTTCCTTCCAGTAAGGGATCATCTCCTTAAGCCCTGCAAAAGTACCTCTTTTCTTTGGTGCCACCTTCGCCTGTCTGGTGTAGCCTCTGACATGGACTTTGTAGAGGATCATATCCTGATAGGAGATCCCTGGGGAAACGTCGCCTTCCCAGTTGTATTCTCTCAGATTCGGAAAACTGCAGCGGATCCTGTGCTCGTCCTTATCCTCTGACACTCTGCCAAATGTCTCTCTTCCAGCCAGCCCGCGAGCATATAGGTCCTGACAGATCTTTGTATCTATCCGAAAATTATATTCATACTGCTCCGGCTTAAACCCGGATACCATCATCGCACACATCCGACCGGTCCTGTTTGATTCTGCAAAAGGAATCTCAGCCTCCGGCTCCTTCTCTCCCTTTCGGTACAGGATCAGCGAGGCCTCTGTATCACAGGGAACCTCCACCGCAAAATTCATTCCCCCAGAAACTTTCGTAGCACCAGGCAGCATCGGATTGCCCTCGTGCACCAAAAGCCTGCTTTGATCGTACATAACTTTTTCTCCTTCTTGTATTTACTCTCAGAATGATTCCATGTCCAGCTCGATCGGACAATGGTCTGAGCCCATGATCTCTGTGTGGATCGATGCATCCTGCAGTTTATCCTTCAGTGCAGGCGAAACGATAAAATAGTCGATCCTCCATCCTGCGTTCTTCTCACGCGCCTTGAAGCGGTAGGACCACCAGGAATAGCTTCCTTCCTGATCTGGATAAAAATAGCGGAATGTATCGATAAATCCACTCTCAAGAACCTTTGTAAAGCATGCTCTCTCCTCGTCTGTAAAGCCGGCATTCTTACGGTTTGTCTTAGGATTCTTGAGGTCGATCTCCTGATGTGCAACATTCAGATCGCCGCAGCAGATGACAGGCTTCTTCTCCTGAAGCCCGAGAAGATAAGCAAGAAAATCTCTCTCCCACTCCATTCGGTACTCAAGCCGTCTCAGCTCGCTCTGTGAATTCGGCGTGTATACTGTCACGAAATAAAAATTCTCAAATTCAAGTGTGATCACACGGCCTTCTTTGTCGTGTTCCTCTATTCCAATTCCATAAAAAACCGAAAGCGGCTCCTGTTTCGTAAAGATTGCCGTTCCGGAATATCCTCTTCTGTTTGCGTAGTTCCAGTACTGATGATAGCCCGGAAGCTCAAGTTTGACCTGTCCCTCCTGGCATTTCGTCTCCTGCAGGCAGAAAATATCTGCATCCAGTTCCTGAAACCTCTCTTCAAAGCCTTTGGTAAGGCATGCACGGATTCCATTTACATTCCATGAAACAAATTTCATTGTGTATCTCCTTCATTTCCATCTTCATAGTCTGTCTTTATTTATTATACATGATTCCAGAGTGAGTTGAAATACATTTTTTTATTTTTTGCACAGAACAACCGTTGTAAATCCCCGTATTTTCTGATAAAATGAATAAAATAACCAAAAGAAAAACAAAAGTGAGGAATATCAATTATGAGTGACGAATTTACAAATTCTGCATGTGCACCGAGTGACTGTGCAAGCTGTGGGTTGGACTGCGGCGGTAATGCTTCTGAGGAACAGCACAACACCATTACTCTGACACTGGACGACGATACCGAAGTAGAATGCGCGATCCTTACGATCTTCCCGGTAGATGCACAGGAGTATATTGCACTCCTTCCACTGGATGAGAATGGTCAGAACCAGAACGGTGAAGTTTATCTGTACCGTTTCTCCCGCACAGAGAAGGGCGATCCGATGCTTGCCAACATCGATGATGATGCTGAATATCAGGCAGCAGCTACAGCTTTTGACATTGTTCTTGACAATGCACGTAAGGCAGAGGCAGCAGGCGCACCGTTAGAATAACAGAGACTTCTATTCATTCAATTTACTATTTCACAGCACAAAATAAGCGGAGTATTCGGGATATTCAAGTCCGGAAACTCCGCTTTTATATTTGCTGTATCTATATCTTTATTTCTGGGTGGTGCTTCCAAATCCACCGTTGCGGACACCCTTTGCGTCATCATCTACAGTGATTCCGTATTCTACAAAGATTCCCTGCATGAAGCCTGTGCCAGCCTGAATGCTGACAGATTTGCCTTCGTTGCTGTCATTGGTGATCTTTGCAAAAATATGTCCCTCATTGTCAGAATAGAAATAATCGCTGTCAATGATTCCAACCGTATTGTTGAGCTGCAGACGGTATTTGAATCCCAGTCCGCTTCTCGGATAGCATTTCAGAACCCAGTCCTGCTCCATCTCGACGCGGATACCGGTAGGGATCTTGACAGTCTCTCCCGGGTTCAGTGTCAGATCGACAGGTGCATAGAAATCATATCCTGCACTTCCTGCAGTTGCTCTTGCCGGAAGTTTAATCTCATTGTAAATGTCAGTGATCGCGCTTTCCTGTGTCTCCGGAAAAGTATCCTTCCAGTCTGCCACAAAACGCTCTTCACTTACTTTGTGAAATTTTGCGATTCTCTTCATGTTTTCCTCCTGGATCTCTCAGTCTGCATGAAGAACGATCTTCTGCTCCCGAAGTGTCGCCGGAACGTTGATCACGCGCTGGTTCGAAGATCCTTTCCATTTCAGACTCTGATCCAGCTTGTCCACCTGGAATTCACCATCTACGAGCACATCCAGATAACGGACGATCTCTTCCTGCTGGATTTCTTCCCAGCGTGAACCTGTATAAAGCCAGATGGTCTTGTCTGGATATTTTGTTCTGATCTTGCGTGCAAGGGCGGTTACGGCTGAAATATTGGACGGATGAAGCGGATCCCCTCCTGAGAAAGTGATTCCGCTGATATAATCCTTATCCAGTTCGGCAAAAATCTCTGCTTCTTCTTTTTCGGTGAAAGGAAGGCCTCCGTTCGGATCCCAAGTGATGGGATTCTGGCATTCCCGGCAGCAGTGATTGCAGCCTGCAACCCAGAGTACCACACGGAGTCCGTCTCCGTTCAGCATATCGTCCTTGGTTATATTATGATATCTCATTTTTATGCTTCTTCCGGTACATCCTTGATACTGAAACTCATTCTGCCCATCTTGTCTTTGCCAAGGCAGATTACTTTTACTTTGTCGCCAAGAGTAAGAACGTCCTCTACTTTGTTGATTCTGTGGTCACTGATCTTGGAAATGTGGACCATTCCTTCTTTGCCAGGAGCAAACTCAACGAAAGCGCCAAATTCCTTGATGCTTACGACAGTTCCCTCAAAGATCTGTCCTGCCTCGAAATCTGTTGCGATGGTCTTGATCATCTTCTTGGCTTCATCCATTCCGTGCTGGTCAACACCGCAGATAGATACGGAACCTTCATCTGTGATATCGATCTGAACGCCTGTACGCTCAATGATCGCATTGATGGTCTTTCCTCTCTGTCCGACTACATCACCGATCTTCTGAGGATCGATCTGGATCTGAACGATCTTCGGTGCATATTTATTTACATGGTCACGAGGAGCTGCGATGCATTTCTCCATAACCTCTGTAAGGATGTACTCTCTTGCTTCTTTTGTTCTGCGGATCGCTTCTTCTACGATCTGTCTTGTCAGACCATGGATCTTGATATCCATCTGGATTGCTGTGATACCGTCATGTGTACCTGCAACCTTGAAATCCATATCTCCGAAGAAGTCCTCAAGTCCCTGGATATCTGTCAGTACAATGTAATCATCGTCTGTTGCACCTGTAACAAGACCACAGGAGATACCGGCAACCGGTTTGCGGATCGGTACACCTGCTGCCATAAGGGACATGGTAGATGCACAGATACTTGCCTGAGAAGTAGAACCGTTGGATTCAAATGTCTCAGATACAGTACGGATCGCATATGGGAACTCTTCTGCTGACGGAAGTACCGGAACAAGAGCTCTCTCTGCCAGTGCACCGTGACCGATCTCACGACGTCCCGGTCCTCTGGATGGTTTGGTCTCACCTACAGAGTAGGACGGGAAGTTGTAGTGGTGCATATATCTCTTGGATGTTTCAAACTCGTCAAGTCCGTCAATTCTCTGTGCCTCAGAAAGCGGAGCCAGAGTTGTCATGGTGCAGATCTGTGTCTGTCCACGGGTGAACATAGCGGAACCATGAACTCTCGGGATGATGTCTACTTCTGCTGCCAGAGGACGGATCTGTGTGATCTGACGGCCGTCCGGACGTTTGTGGTCCTTAAGGATCATCTTGCGGACAGTTTTCTTCTGATACTGATATACTGCTTCTCCGAGAACAGCCAGCCATTCTTCATTGTCTGCAAATGCTTCCTGAAGTCTTGCTGTGATCTCACGGATGTTTTCTTCTCTTGTCTGTTTATCGTCTGTGAAGACAGCTTCTTCCATCTCTTCGGACGGAACGATCTTCTTGATCGCCTCGAACAGTTCTTCCGGAACTGCGCAGGAAGCGTAGAGATGTTTCTCTTTGCCGCACTCTGCTACGATCTTGTCGATGAAACGGATGATCTCCTGGTTTACATCATGAGCTTTGTAGATTGCTTCGATCATGGTATCTTCCGGTACTTCATTTGCGCCGGCTTCGATCATGATAACTTTCTCTCTTGTGGAAGCAACAGTCAGCTGAAGGTCAGAAAGTTCTTTCTGAGCCAGGGACGGGTTGATGATAAACTCGCCGTCGATCAGACCTACCTGCGTGGTAGCGCACGGACCGTCAAACGGGATATCGGAAATGCAGGTTGCGATGGAAGAACCAAGCATAGCCGGGATCTCCGGGTTGCACTCAGGATCTACGGACATAACCATGTTTACCAGAGTTACGTCATTTCTGTAGTCCTTCGGGAACAGCGGACGCATCGGACGGTCAATAACACGGGATGTCAGGATCGCATGCTCGCTTGCCTTTCCTTCTCTTTTATTGAATCCTCCTGGAATCTTGCCTACTGCATACATTTTTTCCTCATATTCAACGCTCAGAGGGAAGAAATCGATTCCTTCTCTTGGCTCCTTGGATGCTGTTGCAGTAGAAAGCACAGTTGTATCACCATAATGCATCAGAGCTGCGCCGTTAGCCTGTTTTGCAACACGACCGATATCTACAGTCAGTGTTCTGCCGGCTAATTCCATAGAATAACTTTTGTACATACTTTTTCTCCTTTTATTTCTTGCGTTTTAATTTTACAGAAGTCCGAAACAACTGAAAAAACCACCCGGATCTTTCCTGATGAACTTTTCAGTAGTCTCGGAAATAACTTCTGTCTATTTTGTTTTGTGATTTAAAAATGGGGCGGATGGTTTATCCGCCCCGTCCGTATACTAATTATTTTCTTAAACCTAATTTCTCAATCAGTGCACGGTATCTTTCGATGTCTGTTTTCTTCAGGTATGCCAGAAGTCCACGTCTCTGACCAACCATCTTCAGAAGACCACGTCTGGAGTGATGATCTTTGTGATGTGTCTGTAAATGCTCTGTCAGCTCCTGGATTCTTGCTGTAAGAACTGCTACCTGTACTTCCGGTGAACCTGTGTCACCCTCGCATCTTGCATATTCTTTCATGATTGCCTGTTTTTTTTCTTTTGAAATCATTGTGATTTCCTCCTTAAAAATATTATTATTAATGAACCGCCGCATATTAAGAAACGGTTGGAGATTCCAATCTCTGAATATGGGCTGATTTACACCTCAAATAGTATAGCATAAAACATCTGGCGTGTAAACAACATAATTATTTATTTTTTGAACTTATTTTTCAAAAAAAGCATGGCCTGCCTCGATGTCCCTCGCGATCTGTGCTTTGAGCGCCTCAAAAGAAGCAAATTTGTGCTCCGGGCGCTGGAATTTGCGGAAGAAAACGATACAGTCCTTCCCATACAAATCCTCATCACAGTCAAAAAGATAGGTCTCAACACCCAGGAAATCCTCTCCGACGGTCGGCTTGTATCCGACATTGGTGATTCCCTGATACTCTGTGTCGCCAAATTTTGACACTGTCACATAGACACCGTTCGGCGGCATCAGCTTCTGTTTCGGCGGGACCAGGTTTGTGGTCGGGAAAAATTTCTTGTGTCCCAGACCTTTGCCATGCTCTACCTCACCTGCCACAAAGAAATCTGTTCCGAGAAGCTCTGAGATCTTGTGCATATTGCCCTTCTTCAGTTCTTCACGGATGAAGGTACTGCTGATCTTGCGGCTTCCGTCCATTTCCTTCGGGACGATCTCTGTTTCATAGCCATATTTCAGACCGGCTTTCTTAAGAAGGTCCGGCGTGCCTTTGCGTTCATATCCGAATCTGTAATCCTCTCCGACTACCACGAAGGATGCCTGCAGAGAACCGATCAGAATCTGGCGGATAAACTGATCCGCTTTCATATGTCTGATCTGCTCATTCAACGGGCATTCCAGAAGGACATCCACGCCCATATCTTCGAGAAGCAGTCTCCTCTCTTCCCCTGTGAGGATGGTCTGACGGTCGGACACAAAAGCTACAACTACGGAAGTTGTACCATATTCTTTTTTGTGTTCCAGAATCTTCTGGATCAGTTTCCTGTGTCCGCGATGAATTCCGTCAAATTTCCCCAGCGTTACCGCACAGTTGGAAAACTTTGGAAACTGTCCTTCGATCTTGATGTATTCCATGTGTTCTGACTCCTGCTTATCTCCGATGTTTCAGAGGAACATTTTCTGAGGCTGATAACGGTGTTTCTTATTGTCCCACTCGTAGATCCCCAGGAAATTCCCCTCGCTGGTGCACATCCGCACCCAGCCTTTTTTGTGCTGTGTTTCTGTCATATTATCTGGAAGCGCATTGCCATTCAGAAGAAGCCTGTCTCCGAATTTATTGCAGCGGATCTCCGGATAAGCCTTGAGCACTTCTGAAATAGAAAGAATCCTCTTCTCAAGGATTCCTTCTTCCATTTCTTTCTGTACTTCATCCAGTGTGATGCTGTCTTCCCAGCGATACTCACCGGATGCTGTACGGGTAAGTTCTTCCATGCAGGCACCGCAGCCCAGTTTCTGTCCAATATCATGGCACAGAGTCCGGATATAAGTTCCCTTGCTGCATGTAACAGAAAAACGTACCATCGGAAGATCCATTTCAAGGATCTCTATCTCATAAAAGCAGACCGGGCGGGCTTTGCGCTCGACGGTCTTGCCTTCTCTTGCGAGTTCATACAGCTTCTTTCCGTTTACCTTGAGCGCGGAGTACATCGGCGGGATCTGCTCCTGCTCTCCGAGGAAACTCTCGATTACAGCTTTTACTTCTTCTTCAGAAACAGTGACCGGCTTTTCATTCAGAACCGTTCCTGTCATATCCTGTGTGTCTGTCTCGATCCCGAGGTGAAGAAGTGCCTCGTATGTCTTGCGCTTTTCGGTCAGAAGATCGACCAGCTTGGTCGCTCTGCCGAGAACAACAGGAAGAACTCCCTCCGCATCAGGATCCAGTGTTCCGGTATGACCGATCTTTTTCATGTGGAGGATCCCACGAAGTTTTGCGACCACATCATGAGAAGTGTAGCCTTTCTCTTTGCGAATGACCAGAACTCCGTCCATTATGCCTCCTCTTCGCAGAACTGTTTCTCGATCTCTGCGGTCAGATTATTGATAACGTCATACATGGAGCCCTCAAGGTCACAGCCCGCTGCTCTTGTATGACCGCCGCCGCCAAAGAATACGGCAACTTTGCTCACATCCACCTTGCCGTTGGAACGGAGGGAAACCTTGAAATGCTGTGTCTCAGTCTCATAGATAAAGATCGCGACTTCCACGCCCCTTGTCAGACGAAGCTGGCTGACGATCCCGTCAAGGTCACTTCCCTCAACTCCATAAAATTCCATATCTCTTCTGCGGAGGTAGCCTACGGTGCATTTGCCGTTCTGGAGAAGAATGCTCTCTGCCAGAACACGGCCCATGACCTGAAGCTGAAGATATGTCTTCTCATAAAAAGATTCATCAATGATCTTGCTGAAAGGGATCTCCTGCTTCATCAGTTCTCCTGCGATACGCATCGTATCCGGGGAAGTGGAAGAATACTGGAATACTCCTGTATCATGGATCATTCCTGTATAGACTGCTGTCGCGATCGGACGGTTTACTTTGTCCGGATCCAGGAGTCCGTAGAGGACTTCGCAGCAGGAGCTGACTTCTCCGCGGATATAGTTGACATCCGCAAATCCCGGATTGCTCACATGATGATCGATGCAGACGGTTTTTGCCGCATGGTCAAAAGCATCTCCCGCAACTGCCAGGCGGTCACGCGCGCTGACATCGCAGGTAATGAACAGATCAAATTCTCTGCCCTCTTCTACTTCTGTTTTGATATCATCGATATGATCGATATGTCCAAAGATCGGCTTCGGATGGTCGAGATATACGCTTACATCCACATCCGGAAAATAAGTTCTGATATACAGATACAAAGCCATACAGGAACCGACACAGTCACCATCCGGTCGGACATGACCACCAATTCCTATTGTTTTCACGCCTTCCAGCACTTCTGAAATATTTTTCATGATATCCTCTCTTATTCTGTATGCACTGCTCTTCTGGTCAGGATCCGGACTGGCTTATTCTTCCTCGTCCGGTTTTCCTGCCTGAGCATCTTTTCTGGTTACATCGTCGATCAGCTTGGACATGTTTACACCGTATTCAATGGATTCGTCCAGGATGAAACGGATCTCCGGTGTATTCCTTAAATTCAGGTTCTTTGCAAGCTGTCTTCTGATATAACCTTCTGCCTTGTTAAGACCCTGGATGGTCGCATCCTTGGCCTCTTTGCTGCCAAGGACACTGATAAATGCCTTGCAGGTCTTGAGGTCAGGTGCAACTTCCACAGCCATGACAGAAGTCATTGGATGAATGCGAGGATCTTTGACTTCATTTCTGATGATCGTACTAAGTTCTTTCTGAACCTCTCCGTTGATCCTTGTATTCTTAATGCTGTTCTTTCTCATTTATTTTACTCCTATCTCGGTAAGTTACTGCTCATTATATTCGCTGTAACTTGGTCAAAATGCATTCCACATCACCTTCGGTGATAGCATTTTGCCCCGCATGTCTCGGGATTTTGGCATATTTATGCCAAAACACCTCGCGGGATATTCTCTATTACCAATTACCTTGGTACTTCTACCATGATATAAGCTTCTACTTTATCTTCTTCTTTGACATCATTGAATCCGTCAAATACAAGACCACACTCGTATCCTGCTTTGACTTCTTTGACATCGTCTTTGAAACGTTTCAGGGATGCAAGCTCTCCCTCGAAGATCTGATCTCCCTCTCTGGTGATACGAACCTTACAGTTTCTCTGGAAGATACCATCGAGGATATAGCTTCCTGCGATCGTACCAACGCCGGATGCTTTGAAGAGCTGGCGGACTTCTGCATGACCGATGACTTTCTCTTCGAATACCGGGTCAAGCATACCCTTCATGGCTGCTTCTACATCTTCGATTGCCTGATAGATGACTCTGTAGAGACGCAGGTCTACGCCTTCCTGATCTGCAAGCTGTTTTGCCATTGCGTCCGGACGAACGTTGAATCCGATGATGATCGCATTGGAAGTTGCAGCAAGGGATACGTCAGATTCATTGACTGCACCAACGCCGCCATGGATCACGCGGACAACAACTTCCTCATTGGAAAGTTTGGTAAGACTCTGTTTCACAGCCTCAACAGATCCCTGTACGTCTGCTTTGACGATGATCGGCAGTTCCTTGAGGTCACTTGCCTGGATCTGATCAAACAGGTTATCCAGAGAAAGTTTGCCTTTGGTTTCTTCAAGCAGATGTTTCTTATTCTCTGTAACGAAGGTAGCTGCGAAGTTCTTGGCTTCCTTGTCGCTCGGGAACGCCATCAGGATCTCACCTGCATTCGGAACATCACTGAGACCAAGGATCTCAACTGGTGTGGACGGTCCTGCTTCTTTGACTCTTCTTCCTCTGTCGTCCATCATGGCACGTACTTTACCGCTGCATGCACCTGCTGCGATGAAATCTCCGACATGGAGAGTACCCTTCTGTACGAGGATCGTAGCAACCGGTCCTTTACCTTTGTCAAGCTGTGCTTCGATCACGAGACCTCTCGCTGCACGGTTCGGGTTTGCTTTGAGTTCCAGGACTTCTGCAGAAAGAAGGATCATCTCAAGCAGAGTGTCGATTCCTTCTCCTGTATGTGCGGATACCGGTACGAAGATGGTGCTTCCGCCCCAGTCTTCCGGGATCAGTTCATACTCGGAAAGTTCCTGTTTTACTCTCTCTACGTTTGCACTTGGTTTATCGATCTTGTTGATCGCAACGATGATCTCAACGCCTGCTGCTTTGGCATGGCTGATCGCCTCTACTGTCTGCGGCATGACACCATCATCTGCTGCTACGACGAGAACTGCGATATCTGTGGAGTTTGCACCACGCATACGCATAGCGGTGAATGCTTCATGTCCCGGTGTATCCAGGAATGTGATCTTCTGTCCGTTGATCTCTACAACAGATGCACCGATATGCTGTGTGATTCCTCCGGCCTCACCTCTTGTTACATGGGTATCACGGATCGCATCCAGAAGGGATGTCTTACCATGGTCAACGTGACCCATAACACATACTACAGGCGGTCTGGAAACCATATCTGCTTCGTCTTCTTCCTCTTCTTTGAGGAGTTCGCCGATAACGTCTACTTTTTCTTCCGGCTCTGCGATGATATCGTAGTCCAGAGCGATCTCCTGAGCTTTCTCGAAGTCGATCTCATGGTTTACAGTTACCATGGTTCCTTCCATGAAGAGCTTCTTAACGATCACGGACGGCTGCATCTTCATTGCTTCTGCCAGTTCGCGGATGGTCATCTTCTCTGGAAGTGTGATCTCTTTTACTTCTGGTTTCTTCTCTTCCTGTTTCGGCTGAGGAGTTGGTTTCTGCAGAGCCTTCGGGATCCTGGAAAGGTTTCTTCTTCCACCCTGGTTCGGGCGATTATGTCCTGCACTGGATTTCTCGAAGTCTTTCTTCTTGTTCTTGTTCTCTCTGTCACGCTCTCTCTTGCTGTCCTTGGATGTCTTGGTCAGTTCTGGTGTGAATACAGCATCGTTATCTCTTCTTCCGCCACCGGATCTCTGTCCGCCACGGTTATTTCCGCCGAAGCCTCCTCTGTTGCCGTCTGGTCTTCCGTTTCCGCCCTGCTGTGGTCTTCCCTGACCACCCTGCTGCGGACGGCCGCCCTGACCTCTCATCGGACGGCCGTTCCCGTCACCCTGGCGCGCCGGACGTCCTTCGCCCTGCGGTCTTCCCTGACGGTTTCCGTCACGGTTCGGACGACCCTGTCCGCCGTTTCCATTGCGGTCGGAGAATCTTCTCTCGCCGCCGCGGAAGTCACGGCCTCTACCTTCACCACCGCGGTTATTGTCTCTTCCGTCGCGGTTATTCTGGCGGTTCTGTCCTCTGTTGTTATTGTAACCGGACTGTTCCTGTCTCTGCGGTCTTGCAGAATTGTTCTGTGCCGGTGCTGCGCTCTTCGGTGCCTCTGCCTGTGCAGTCTGCGGTTTCTTTGCAGTTTCCTCTACCGGTTTCTGAGCTGCCTGCGGCTTCTGAGCCTGTGGCTTTGCGACTGGTCTTTTGTCTGTATTGTTGTTCTGACGTTTCGGTCTGTTTTTGCCGCCGTCACTTGCATTCTGTGCATGATATACACGAATGATATTTTTTTTCTTTTTAGGAGCCTCTGCTTTGTCTGCTTCTGGTCTCGCTGTTACCGTCTTTTCTTCTGTTCTGGAATTATCCACCTTGGTAATCTGCTCCTTTCCCCTGGTTAAAAATTTTTGTTTTATTAATCGGATACTGGGTTCCTCAAGAGTACTCATATGACTTTTGACTTCTACCCCGTTTGCTTTTAGAAATTCAATGACTTCTCTGTTCGATCTGCCAAGTTTACTGGCAAGTTCATGCACTCTGATCTTCGGCACATGGATCCCTCCTTCAATCACTGCTGCACACCGCAGCTTTATAATTTCTGGAGTTCTTTTAACATTGCTTTTGCAAAGTTTTCATCCTGTACCGCAAGGCTGGCGCGGAATTCTTTTCCGCAGAATCTGCCCAGTTCTTCTTTGTTGGCAATAAAGTAGATCGGTACTTCGTAAAAATCACACATGTTCTGGAATTTTTTCTTGGTATTCTGGGATGCATCATCTGCAACCAGAACCAGGAAGCCTTTCCCTGTCTTGACAGATTTCTCTGTCGAAAATTCTCCGCTGGCAACCTTGCCGGCTTTTGTGGCAAGCCCCAGAAGAGATAACACTTTATTGTTGTTTTTCAATCTTACTTAACTCCTTTTTCAGGTCTTCGTAGACCTCTTCGGGAACGCTGGTCTTGAGAGACCGTTCGATCCCGTGATTGCGGATCGCTTTGTCAAGGCATTCGGTGGATGGACATACATAGGCGCCCCTTCCGTTCTTTCTGCCTGTGGTGTCAAGAACGATCTCGTCTTCCGGTGTCTTAAGGACACGGATCATTTCTTTTTTGCTTTTCATTTCTCTGCAGCCGGTACACTGGCGCATCGGAATTTTATTTTTTGTCTTCATAGATCTTATTCTTCTGTTGTCTCTTCTTCGGAAACCTCTTCAGAAACTTCTGTTTCTTCTGCTTCCTGAGACTCTTCTACGTTTTCTGCATCTTCTGCTGCTTCGTCTTCGTAGAATTCTTCTTCCTCATCATAGTCGTAAAGATCACCGGATTCTTTGGCCTGTGTCTCACTCTTGATGTCGATCTTGAATCCTGTCAGGCGGGCTGCAAGACGTGCATTCTGTCCTTCTTTACCAATTGCAAGAGAAAGCTGGTAGTCCGGAACAACAACAAGTGCTGTCTTCTCATCCGGATCAGCCATTACTGCAATGACTTTGGCCGGGCTTAATGCATTCTCAATAAGGATCGCCGGGTTTTCGTCCCAGTTGATGATATCGATCTTCTCGCCGCGGAGTTCCTCTACGATGGAGTTTACTCTCGCACCGTTCATACCAACGCATGCTCCAACCGGATCTACGTCAGGATCATTGCTCCATACAGCGATCTTGGTACGGGAACCTGCTTCTCTGGCAATGCTCTTGATCTCTACTGTGCCGTCTCTTACTTCGGCAACTTCGGATTCGAAGAGGCGTTTTACGAGACCCGGATGTGTTCTGGATACCTGGATACGCGGTCCTTTTGGAGTATCCTTAACTTCCAGGATGTATACCTTGATATGTTCTGTCGGATGGAATTCTTCTCCTCTGACCTGCTCATTCTCAGCGAGGATCGCATCTGCCTTGCCAAGATTGATGCTGACATTTTTGCCCATGACACGCTGTACGATACCTGTAACGACTTCTTTCTCCATTCCGTAGTACTGATCGTAAAGAACTTTGCGCTCTTCCTCACGGATCTTCTGAAGGATGACGTTCTTAGCATTCTGTGTTGCGATACGTCCGAATTCCTTGGACTGGATCTGAACTTTGATCACGTCTCCGAGTTCTGCGTTGGCATTGATCTTCTGTGCGTCTGTAAGTGAGATCTCCAGTGCAGGATCCTCTACGAATTCCTTTACTTCACGCTCAGCGTAAACACTGAAATCACAGGTTTCAGGATTGATCATTACATGTACATTATCAGCTTTACCGAAATGGTTCTTACATGCCTGGATCAGAGACTGCTCGATTGCTCCCAGAAGTGTATCCTTACTGATATTTTTTTCTTTTTCCAGGACATTCAGAGCGTCCATTAACTCTTTGTTCATTTTTTTTATTTCCTCCTCATTTTATCAAAGCATATAGGTGCATCGTATTCATTAATCAGTTAAAATTCAATTGCCAGCCGGATCAGGGCTATGTCTTTCTTTTCAAATGTGCGTAAGGTGCCGTTTTCGTCCTCCTCGATCGTCACACTGTTATCATCATATGCGTTTAAAATCCCGCAGAATTCCTTTTGTTTCTCTATCGGACGATAGGTACGGATCTCTACCAGTTTGCCCATGCTTCTGACAAAATCCTTCTCTTTCTTTAACGGTCTGTCAAGACCTGGGGAACTGATCTCCATAATATAGCTGTCTTCGATAAAATCATCCTCATCCAGCTTGTCGCTGAACGCGCGGCTTACTGCTTCGCAGTCATTGACCGTGATCCCGCCCGGCTTGTCGATGTATCCTCGAAGATACCAGTTGCCTGCTTCCTTGACGTATTCTACATCTACAAGTTCAAAACCTGCTGCCTCAACGATCGGTGCCAGCATTGCCTCTGCCTTCTGTTCATATTCATCTCGTCTGCTCATATTTTCCACCTGCCTTTCGCACATCAGAATGATCGCGGAACTGCTTATAGTAATCAATCTCGCAAAAAGAGTGGACCGAAGTCCACTCTCTGATCATCCGTTATCATGTTATCTCATATAATAGCACCATAAGGTCTGAAAAGCAAGGATTTTTTGAAATCTCTTGTTATATCCTTGGTTTGATGCCTTTGGTATCGCGTTTTCCGAGGCGTACTTTGTTCAGGGAGTACTCCTTGTCGTGGTAGGAGATCGCATATTCCTGATGACCTCCGAGAAGGTATGCATGCTCCAGATGATCTCCGTCTGCAAGCTTCATTCCACGTACGCCGAGAGCTGCTCTCTTGGCGGTGGAGATCTCCTGTTTCAGGAAACGGAGGAAATAACCGCCGTTACTCTGGAACACCACCTGCTCCATCTCACCTGCACTGCCGACAAAAATAAGTTCGTCATCCTCAGCAAGTTTCGTGGATGCGATCGTTCTCTTGGTCACATCAAACTCAGCACCATCAACCAGTTTACACATGGATGTCTTTGTCACAAAAAGGATCTGATCCTGTTTGATCTGTCCAAGCGGCGCTACATACAGCATCTGCTCCTGGCTGCTGTCATAGTTGCTTAAGTTATCTACCGGTGTTCCCTTATCTCTGAAACGTACCAGTGGAATATCGACTGCCTTGATCGTATGCATCTTGCCCTTGTCCGTAAAGATGCAGATCTTGTCCGTGTTCATGCACAGGAATACGCAGCGGTTCTCATTGTGTGCTGCTTCTTTGTTTCGTTCATAGGCATTTTTGTCGATCAGCTTCATATAACCAAAGCGATCCATCAGGAAGCAGACTTCTGTCTCTTCCATCTTCTTTTCTTCATAGACAGCTTCCTCGGCATTCTCGATGGAAGTGCGGCGTTTGCTTCCATACTCCTTCTTGATGCCGTCCAGTTCCCTGATGATGACCGCTGCCATGGAGTCATAATTATCCAGGATATCCTTGTATTCGGCAATATTCTTCATCGTCTCCTGATAATCTGCCTGAAGTGCCTCGATCTCCAGTCCGATCAGCTTATAGAGACGCATATCCAGGATCGCACCTGCCTGCTTCTCTGTAAATTTGAGCTTTGAAGCTGCCTTCTCACTTACCTTGGTCTTGAAACGTATTCCTTCTGTCACGCCCTCCACCAGACATTTCTTGACCTGCTCACGGTTCTTGCTTCCGCGCAGGATCTCGATGATCAGGTCGATCACGTCACATGCCTTGATAAGACCTTCCTGGATCTCTCTCTTTTCCTGCTCTTTGTCAAGAAGGGTCCTGTATTTCCTTGTTGTGACATCAAACAGAAATTCCACATGGTGCTCGATGATCTGCTTAAGGCTTAATGTCTCCGGTCTGCCATCTGCAACCGCCAGCATGTTTACGCCAAACGTATCCTCGAGACGTGTTTTCTTGTACAACATGTTGGTGAGATTTTCTACATCAGTGTCCTTCTTGAGTTCCAGAACGATACGGATTCCCTCCTTGGAGGACTGGTTGGAGATGTCCACGATGTCTGTAGTCTTCTTCGTCTCAACCAGGGATGCAACATCATTCAGGAATTTACCGATATTTGCCCCGAGCATCGTATACGGGATCTCTGTGATGACGAGCTGTTTCCTGCCGCCTTTGAGTTTCTCGATCTCCACTCTTCCACGGAGACGGATCTTGCCGGTTCCGCTCTCGTAGATCTTACGGAGGTCATCCTTGTTGACTACAAGTCCGCCGGTCGGAAAATCCGGTCCTTTAATATAACGCATCAGTCCTTTGACACTGATCGTATTGTCCTTCATGTATGCCTTGACCGCATCTACGACTTCACCGAGATTGTGCGGCGGGATGCTGGTCGCCATGCCGACTGCGATTCCCTCTGCACCATTCACCAGAATGTTCGGGATCTTGACAGGAAGAACCGACGGTTCTTTCTCTGTCTCGTCAAAGTTCGGCACAAAATCAACAACATTCTTGTCAAGGTCTCCAAGAAAAACTTCCTGTGTCAGTTTCTCCAGACGTGCTTCTGTATAACGCATCGCTGCAGCGCCGTCGCCCTCGATGGAGCCAAAGTTTCCATGTCCGTCTACCAGCGTCCTGCCCTTCTTGAAGTCCTGCGCCATAACGACCAGTGCATCATAGATAGAGCTGTCGCCGTGTGGATGATATTTACCCATTGTATCTCCGACGATACGGGCACATTTACGGTACGGGCGGTCATAACGGATCCCAAGTTCATACATATCATATAAAGTTCTTCTCTGTACAGGTTTCAGACCATCTCTTACATCCGGGAGTGCTCGGGAGATGATAACGCTCATGGCATAATCGATATATGATTTCTGCATGATCTCCGAATAGTCTGTACGGATCACATTTTCCTGTTTTGTTTCCATAAAAAATCCCTTCCTTAGATGTCAAGTTCCGCGTCTGCTGCATGTTCGTAAATGAACGCCTTACGCGGCGGTACTTCGCTTCCCATAAGAATCTCTGTCACGCTGGATGCCAGACGCGCGTCCTCGATCTCCACACGCTTCATCCTTCTTGTCTCCGGGTTCAGCGTTGTCTCCCAGAGCTGTTCTGCATCCATCTCTCCAAGACCTTTGTATCGCTGGAGCGTAAAGCTGCCCGGTTTGTGCGCCTTACGGTATTTCTCCAGTGCCTTGTCGTCGTAAAGATATTCTTCCGGGCCTTTTTTCGGCATTGCCTTGTAGAGAGGCGGCATTGCGATATAGACATGCCCCTCATAGATCAGTTCCGGCATAAAACGATAAAACAGTGTCAGAAGAAGTGTCGAAATATGTGCACCATCGACATCGGCATCGGCCATGATCACGATCTTGTCATAACGGAGCTTGCTGATATCAAAGTCGTTGCCGTATCCTTCGGAAAAACCGCATCCAAACGCATTGATCATCGTCTTGATCTCTGCATTGGCAAGAACCTTGTCGATCGTTGCCTTCTCAACGTTGAGGATCTTACCACGGATCGGAAGGATCGCCTGATAATTACGATTTCTGGCTGTCTTGGCAGAACCGCCTGCGGAATCTCCCTCTACGATAAATATCTCACACTGGGATGGATCTTTCTTCTCACAGTTGGCAAGCTTGCCATTGGAATCAAAGGAATATTTCTGCTTGGTCAGAAGGTTTGTCTTGGCTCTCTCCTCGGTCTTGCGGATCTTGGCTGCCTTCTCTGCACAGGAAAGGATCGCCTTGAGTGTCTCCAGATTTCTGTCAAAATAGAGGACAAGCTGCTCGCCCAGGACCTTGCCTGTCGCTTTGGCAGCATCCTGGTTGTCGAGTTTTGTCTTAGTCTGTCCTTCGAATCTCGGTGCAGGGTGTTTGATGGAAACAACTGCTGTCATTCCATTTCGGATATCTGCTCCTGTAAAATTCGGATCCTTGTCCTTGATGACACCGATCTCTCGCGCATAACTGTTCATGACAGTCGTAAAAGTTGTCTTAAATCCTGTCAGGTGTGTACCGCCCTCTGCATTGTAGATGTTATTACAGAAGCCCAGAACATTCTCGCGGAAATCACTGGTGTACTGGAAAGCCACCTCTACCTGGATGCCGTCTGCCTCTCCCTTGAGGTAGACCGGCTCATGAAGTGCCTCAGAACTGTGGTTCAGATCACGGATGTATCCGATGATCCCCTCCGGCTCATGGTATTCCAGTTTCTCCGGCTCCGCACCGCGCAGATCCTCGAAATAGATCGTCAGGGCAGGATTCAGGTATGCTGTCTCATGGAGACGGCTCTTGACCTCTGTTGCAGAGAAACGGGTCTTCTCAAAGATCTCCGGGTCCGGAAGGAAATTGATGCAGGTTCCGGTCGCCTTCGTGCGTCCAAGTTTCGGGAGAAGCCCCTCCTCCAGTTCGATGGTCGGGATTCCTCTTTCATAGTGGTCATGATGTACATATCCATCCCTGCTGATCTTGATATCCAGATAAGTAGAAAGCGCATTGACAACAGAGGAACCGACACCGTGGAGACCGCCGCTGGTCTTGTATGCGGCATTGTCGAACTTGCCGCCTGCATGCAGGGTCGTAAAGACAAGACGCTCCGCGGACATTCCTTTCTCATGCATATCTACCGGGATTCCTCGTCCGTTATCTGTTACGGTCGCGGAACCGTCCTTCTCCAGTGTCACATGGATCTCACTGCAATATCCGGCAAGGTGCTCATCTACTGCATTGTCTACGATCTCATAGATCAGATGATTCAGTCCCTTGCGGGATACACTTCCAATATACATACCCGGTCGTTTCCGGACTGCCTCCAGTCCTTCCAGAACCGAGATACTGCCAGCATCATAGGTTTGCTTTTTTGCCATGGGTATATTCATTTCCTTTCTTATGCTCCATTCGGAGCCTGATAGTTACTGTGAACGGAGTGAACAGTAACGCCTGATACTCAAACATTTGTTCTATATCATACCGTATCCTTCTGAATTTTTCAAGACAGTTTTTGGGGATTCGATATTCTTCGATAGATTTGGAAAAAAAAATAACCAGAGAAAACTCTGATTATTCTTAAGCAGCCAGTACGGGAATCGAACCCGTGTTTTCGCCGTGAGAGGGCGACGTCTTAACCCCTTGACCAACTGGCCACGCTGCTCTGCCGATTCTTCATTCTCACCTCGACAGATGTATATGTAGTTTGATTCGAGAAGCAAAACTTCTCAAGCAGCCAGTACGGGAATCGAACCCGTGTTTTCGCCGTGAGAGGGCGACGTCTTAACCCCTTGACCAACTGGCCACGCTGCTCTGCCGATTCTTCATTCTCACCTCGACAGATGAATATGTAGTTTGATTCGAGAAGCAAAACTTCTCAAGCAGCCAGTACGGGAATCGAACCCGTGTTTTCGCCGTGAGAGGGCGACGTCTTAACCCCTTGACCAACTGGCCATACTGCTCTGTCGATCTCTGTTCGCAACCGACTTGCTTAGTATATACCAGTGTTTTCAAAAATGCAAGTACTTTTTTTAATTTTTTTAAATTTTTTTGAAAAACTGAAAAAGCAGGGCTGTTTTCCGCATGAAACTGCGGCAGCAGCCCTGTCCTCTTTCATTCAGATGATCTGTATCCTGTGCAGATCAGCCGAGATCGATCTTGAGATCTCCCGGCTTGATGATCCCTTTTGCACGGAAGATCTTGCCGATCACCCAGGTAATGAGTAATGGAAGCACAAAACAGATCAGGATCATTCCGACCCAGTCAAACGCTCCCGTTGTATAGCCTTCCGGCATCTGTGCCCATCCTGTGATCACGCCGATCGGTCCTACCAGACCGGAAGTTCCCATTCCGGATGAGATCGCAGGGCCATTGTTCCGCATATGGAACACGCAGGTTGCGATCGGTCCGGTGATCGCAGAAGTGATGACCGGAGGGAGCCAGAGAACTGGTTTTTTCATCAGGTTCGGAACCTGGAGCATGGAAGTTCCCAGTCCCTGTGCAACAAACCCGCCGATCCCGTTATCTGGAAAGCTCAAGATCGCGAAACCGAGCATATGTGCACAGCATCCTGCAGTTGCTGCTCCGCCTGCCAGTGCCAGTCCGTTCCAGACTTCCATTGTCACGCTGCCATCCGCAATACCGACGAGGACTGCCCCGCCGCTGATGCCGATTGCGGCACAGATCGCAGCCGAACTGATCGGAAGTGTCAGGACAACTCCAACTACTACCGATACGATGATCCCCATCCAGAACGGTCTTAGATCTGTTGCCCATCCGATAAAGGAACCAAGTGCATCGCAGACACTCTTGCATACAGGTGCCAGAAGCATCGCCAGAACTACGCCAACGATCACGGTGACTGCCGGTGTCACGATGATGTCGATCTTTGTCTCCTTGGAAACCAGTTTTCCGATCTCACAGGTGATGACTGCCACAAAAAATACTGCCAGTGGTCCGCCGGAACCGCCGATCGCATTGCAGGCAGCTCCTACTGCACACAAGGAATACATGACCAGCGGCGGTGCCTGGAGCGCATGACCGATCGCAAGTGCCATCGCAGCACCTGTCACACTGGTCGCATAACCACCGATCTCCAGAAGCTTCTCTGAAACGAAACTTCCCGGGCATACATTCTGCCCTATGGTGTTGATGATCGTACCGATCAGAAGTGACGCAAAAAGTCCCAGTGCCATGGAACCCATCGCATCGATCCCGTAGCGTTTGAACGATATGATCACGTTCTTCCGCTTCAGAAAGCTTTGTTTTTCGTTGCTCATAATCTCTTTCCCCTCGTAAAGTTTATTTGTTATCCAGAACTTTTTTATTCTTCCGGATCTTTGACCGGCTCTGCCGGGATGAACACTCTGGAATGGTTTTTCTCGGCTTTTTTCTGTTTTTTTGCTTTTTTCTGTGCTTCTGCGCAGAATTCCATCTGAGAATTGATGAGAGTTTTGCCTCTCTTGTCCTGTTTCTCATACGTTCCATCAGGCTGAAGCAGATGTGCCTTTACATTGTCACGGAATTCCAGATCCAGGATGTGCTTGATCTCTTTCTTGATCTGCTCATCCTCTACCGGGAATACGATCTCGACACGGCGGTCCAGATTTCGCGGCATCCAGTCTGCACTTCCCATGTAGATCTCCTCAGCTCCGCCATTCTGGAAGTAAAAGATCCTGCTGTGTTCCAGGAATTCTCCGACGATGGAGCGCACATGGATGTTTTCGCTCACTCCCGGGATTCCCACTTTCATGCAGCAGATGCCTCGTACCAGAAGATAGATCTGCACGCCGCAGGAAGAAGCATGATAAAGAGCTGAAATGATCGCCGGGTCACATAAAGAGTTCATCTTGGCAACAATGCATGCCGGAAGTCCTTGTTTCGCATGTTCTGCTTCTCTCTCGATCATCTGCAGGAAACGGTTTTTCATCCAGATCGGTGCGACGATCAGACGGTTCCAGCGCTTTGGCTCAGAATAACCGGAAAGCATGTTGAATGCAGCCGTCGCATCCTCTCCGAAACGTTCATCGCAGGTAAAGATACCGCAGTCTGTATAAAGTTTGGCTGTGGAATCGTTGTAGTTACCGGTTGCCAGATGCACATAACGGCGGATGCCGGTCTCTTCTCTTCGAACGACCAGAGTGATCTTGCTGTGTGTCTTGAGACCGACAAGACCGTAGATTACATGACAGCCGGCTTTTTCGAGCATTTTTGCCCAGACGATGTTATTTTCCTCGTCGAATCTGGCCTTCAGTTCCACCAGTACGGAAACCTGTTTACCATTTTCTGCTGCCTGTGCAAGCGCTGCGATGATCGGTGAATGGCCGCTGACGCGGTAAAGTGTCTGCTTGATCGCGAGGACACCAGGATCCTTCGCTGCCTGGCGCACGAAATCTACGACCGGATCAAAGCTCATATATGGATGATGCAGGAAGACATCTCCCTCGCGGATCACCTCAAAGATATCCTTGTCATTCTGGAACTGCGGCACAGGTGCCGGTGTATGTTTCGGGCTCTTGTACTCGTCAAAGCCTTCCAGTCCATAAAGTTTCATCAGCATGGTAAGATCCAGCGGTCCATTGATGCTGTAAATATCTGCTTCCTTGATCTCAAATTCTTTCTTGAGGATATCAAGAAGACGTGCATCCATCTTTTCTTCTGCCTCAAGTCGGATGACCTCGCCCCACTGGCGTTTCTTGAGCTGTTTCTGGATCTCTACCAGAAGATCCTCTGCCTCATCTTCGTCGATCGTGAGGTCCGCATTACGCATGATACGGTACGGATGCGCGCAGACAACATCATTGCTCAGGAAAAGCTTGCCGATATTGCGCTCAATGATCTCTTCCAGAAGGATCACGGTACGGTCGCCTTTTTTTGCGGAAGGGATCTCTACGATCCTTGGAAGTACAGAAGGCACCTGAACGGTGGCAAATTCCAGCTCTTTGGTATGTTTTTTGTTATTTTTCTTGGCGATCAGTGCGCCGATATTCAGAGTCTTATTGCGGATGAGTGGAAATGGTCTGGAAGAATCCATGGCCATCGGAGTCAGTACCGGATACACATTGTCCTCGAAATACCGGTCAACAAATTCCTGCTGTTTCTGGTTCAGATCCTCATGCTCTGCAATCAGGTGAAGTCCCACTTTCTCAAGTGCCGGAAGGACAGAACGGTTGAAGGTGCTATACTGTACTTTTACCAGCTCATGTGTCTGTTTGCTGATCTCACGGAGCTGTTCTTCGGAGGTCATTCCTGCGATGTCTTTTTTCTTGTAACCTGCATGCACCTGATCCTTGAGGGATGCGACACGCACCATAAAAAACTCATCCAGGTTTGAAGAGGTGATGCTTAAGAATTTCAGTCTTTCAAACAGGGGGAGGGATTTATCCCTGGCTTCGCTCAAGACTCTCTCATCGAATTTCAGCCAGCTTAATTCCCTGTTTACATAGTATTCCGGTTTTTCAAATTTACTTAAATCCATATTTTTCCTCCTCTACGCTCTGCGGCGGCGTTTCAGCACAAGATGTATTCCAAAGACTTCCTCAAAGAACGCTACTTTGTCCTTGAGAAGTCCAAGTTCCAGAGAAATGTCACGGCTGGAGTCGATCATAAGCTGCAGTTCTCTGTCTTTGAGCACAGCCTTGAGCCCCTGCACTTTCTGATAATGGCTGCGGTCCATGGCATTCGCAAGGCGAAGGATCGCGGTCAGTTTCGCTACCAGAAGATAACGTTCCTTGTCGAGTCCCGGACCATCGTCATAATTTCCATAATAAACGAATTCTGTCGTATTATAACGTACCGCGCTGGCAATGACTCTTCGCTCTTCTGTGGAAAGTCCGATGATCTCGGTCGCCATGATGATGCGGTAAGAACACTCTGCCACATCGCCCATGCTGATGTATTTACCGCAGTCATGGAGCTGTACGGCGATCTGGAGAAGAAGACGTTCTCTTGCACCCATACCGTGGACTTTCTTCATGCTGTCAAAGATCGTCAGTGCGATATCCGTTGTGCCCTGGATATGGTTTTTGCCGCTGGAATAGCGTTTGGCAATGTTTCTGGAAGCAACCAGAATGTCATTTTCGAAATTGTGGGCGCTCTTGATGAACTTCTTCTTTTCTCCGTAATCGTAGGCAATTCCATCAAGAAGAGAAACTCCCGGAACCCAGACTGCTTCTGCCTGGAAAATGTCGATGAAGTTTTTGCAGATGACCATCGTCGGAACGATCAGGGACGCATACTCCAGATCGATCCCCATCTCATCTGCCAGTGCCTGCTCTGTCTTGTATACCGTTTCCTCATAATGCTTCCCAAACTCTTCCATTGTGAGGATATGTTCTCCGATATGCTCCTGAAAGATCGTATCTGCAAGAAAATCCCCCATCAGGATCACATTTTTGATCTCCCGGTCTTTCAGATACAGCCGCTGAAAAGCGGTTAGGTCATTTCGGATAAATTCCATGATCAGCTGGTCGTAATGCGTCGTGGTCTTCTCAAGTTCTTTGAGCCGTTCACGGATACGCATGCTTCCCATCTTGAGGCTCTGTGTTGTTACAAGTGCATCCTTGTCAAAAAGAGACACCTGCAGCCCGCCGCCTCCGACATCCAGGATCGCAGTTCCCTTCTGGATCATCTTTTTGAAGCTGGATTCTTTTGCCGCGATCGATTTGTAGCCCAGAAAATGCTGCTCGGCATTGCTGAGGATCTCTACATGGATCCCTGTACGGCGGTAGATCTGTTCCTGAACGATCAGCGGATTTACCATCTCACGGAATGCACTGGTCGCACAGGCACGATAATCGGAAACTCCGAATTCCTTCATCATCTTGTCAAAATCCTTCAAGATCCCACAGATCGCATCCACGATCTCAGGTTCCAGTCTTCCCGATGAATAGGCTCCCTTTCCGATCTCCAGGCGGTATCTTACATCGTTCAGCTGACGGAATCCGATCTTTTTGGAAAACTCAAAGATCTTCATGCTGATCTCATAAGAACCGATATCAATCGCTGCAAATGTTGTAATTGCCATATCCCATACCCCTTCCTGCTTATCTATTAGTTTTCCTCTTTTCCGAGAAGGTGATCAATAAACTGCTGTGCAGTTCTTCCGGTAAGTCCTCCATGAGAGATCTCCCATTTGCCAGCTTCCGCAAGGAGCTGGTCTTCCGGCATCTGGATGCCATGACGGGCTGCCAGTGTCTTGACGATCGTGTGGAATTCCTTGCGGTCCGGTGCGCCGAAGTAGATACGAACGCCAAAACGATATACCAGAGAAAGTTTTTCCTGTACGGTATCAGAGGAGTGGATATCGTCACTATCTCCAACTTCCAGTTTGTCCCCTGCTCTTTCGCGGACAAGGTGACGACGGTTGCTGGTCGCATAGATCAGAATATTGTCCGGTTTACGCTCCAGACCACCTTCGATCACAGCTTTCAGATATTTGTATTCAATTTCAAATTCTTCGAAGGAAAGGTCATCCATGTAGATGATAAACTTGTAATTGCGGTCCTTGATCTGAGCAATGATCTCGTTCAGATCCTGGAACTGATGCTTGTAAGCTTCAATGATACGAAGTCCCTCATCATAATACTGGTTCAGGATTCCCTTGATACTGGAGGATTTACCTGTACCTGCATCACCGAACAGCAGACAGTTGTTTGCTTTTCTGCCTCGGACAAATGCTTCTGTGTTTTCGATCAGTTTCTGTTTCGGGATCTCATAGCCTACCAGGTCATCCAGACGTACATGTGCGATCCTTGTGATCGGAACGATCTGTGCTTTTCCATTCTCGTCTTTCTCGATACGGAAAGCCTTATGAAGTCCCAGCTTGCCTACGCCGAAATCCTTATAGAACTGGACCATATCTTCCATGAATTCCTTTGTATCCTTGGCTGCTGCCAGTGTGCGGCTCATCTCGCAGATACGGTCGCGGATACGTTTGTTGAACATCTTTCCACTGTCCTTCGGTGCCTGATAGTCGCAGAGGATACCGCAGCAGGAAGTATGGAATACTTTGTCCAGAAGATTCAGGTCAAAATCATACAGTTCCTTGAAGATTGCAAAATCATGGAGTGCCAGCTCATTGATGCTTCCGTCGATATGTCCACGGATCTCGCTCGCGGTGCTGAATGCATTCTCGTTGTTCACAAGAAGCAGAGTCAGATAATTGTGCCACAGGTTTCCTGCAAATCCATAGGAACCTGCTGTCTCGATCAGACCGTTGACACATTCATAGAAATCTTCTTCCATTTCTTTTGCGTTTACGGCTGACTTCTCACAGGCATCCATAAGTGCTGTCATCTTGTCAAGGATCTCTCCATGTTCAAATCCTCTGTATAATACGCATTCTTTTACTCTGGTCATTTTTATATTTCCTCCTGCTGTCCGTAATTTCCAAGTACACGTACCCCGATCGCCTCTGCTTCAAGACCTCGAAGTGCATTTTTGACCGCCGGATCTTCCAGGTTTCCTTCGAAATCTACAAAGAAACGGTATTTCCAGTTCTGTCCCGGGATCGGTCTGGACTCGATCTTTGTCATGCTCAGGCTGTTGTAGATAAAATGTGACAGCATGTGATACAGAGTACCGCTTGCATGCGGCAGTTCGAAGCATACGCTGATCTTTCCTGCATTTTTCTCATAGATCGGTTTACTGCTGACAATGATGAAACGTGTCACATTCTGATCATTGTGGCAGATGTTTTCGGCAAGGATAGAAAGTCCGTAGAGCTCGCCTGCTGCACGGCTTGCGATCGCCGCCTGGTTTCTCTTCTGCTCTTCCTTGATCCTCTTGGCTGAAGCTGCTGTGTTCTCTGCCTTGACGGTTTTCCATGACGGATGTTCTTCGAGATAATGTTTACACTGTGCAAGTGCCTGTGGATGGGAATAGACGGTGTCGATCTCGTCCACGGTCACGCCCGGAAGTCCCAGAAGCACGTGCTGTACGCGGACCCCCTGCTCCCCGACGATATAAAGCTGATATTCTGTCAAAAGATCATAAATATCCGTCACGATCCCCTCTGTGGAATTCTCGATCGGAAGGACTGCATAATCAGCCTTGCCAAAAGCAACCTCCTCCATCGCTGCACGGAAGGTCTTGACATGGTAGCTGTTGATCTCCTCCGGGAAATATGCTCTCATGGCCGCATAGCTGTATGCGCCCTCAACTCCCTGAAAAACAACGTTTACATCTTTGAGCGGAAGTTCGTCGACCATCTTGTAGTTTCGCTCTGTTCCGACACCATTCTTGGTCAGAAGCTGGTACTGGCGTTTGCGGCTGATCGCCATGATCTGCTGAAAAAGCTCCTGCGCACCAAGGCTGTTGAAGCTTCCATGTGCCTGATTCTTGAGAACATCCAGTTTGTCCTGTTCTCTCTTCGGGTCAAGTACCTGCTTTCCTGTATGTATCTTGTATTCTGCAACATCCTCGCAGACTTTCATTCGTTTTTCAAATAACCGTAAGATCTCTTTGTCGATGACATCGATCTCCTTGCGGCATTCCTGTAAATCTATCATTCGTTATTCCCTTCCGATACCGGTGATCCGGATACCTCTTTTCTTGTATTTACGATCCGGGTGATGTCCCCGATAAAGGACAGTGAGCCAAAGGACAGGATCACATCGTCCTTCCCTGCCATCTCAAACAGTTCCTCGACCGCTTTTGCGATATTTTTCTCCGCGTGGACATGTGGGTTGCATGGACAGATCGCTTCGGCAAGTTCCTCCGCCGGGAGTGCCCTCGGGTTATCCGGTGTCTCGATCGCAATGATCTGTTCTGCATAAGGGCAGAGTTTCCGGATAATATATGGATAATCCTTGTCCCGGAAAACACCCATGATAAAAAACATCCTGCGGTCTTTGAAATATTTCCGTACAGAATCCTCGAGCATATCTGCCGCAGCCGGATTGTGTGCTCCGTCCACGATAAACAGCGGATCTCTGTGGATGATGGTCAGTCTTCCGTTCCAGTGGGTTGCCTTAAGTCCTTCCCTGCGCTGCTCTGTCGTGGTATGATAGCCTCTCTCATCCAGGATACGTAAGGCTTCCAGTGCAAGGACTGCATTCTCCGTCTGGTAGGAACCGGCGAGAGAAAGTGTGTATTCCTCTCCTTTGTAGAGGAAACGCTGTCCGGTAAAATCTGCTTCCAGCACTTCTGCCTGGGAAATATCTGCCGCGCAGAGGTCTGTCCCTGCCTCATGACTTACGTTCTCTATGACCTTCAGTGCCTCCGGTTCCTGTCCGATCGTTGCCACGCTGCAGCCTGGTTTGATGATGCCGGCTTTTTTCTCCGCGATCTCTGCGATCGTGTTGCCAAGGAAGGACTGATGATCCATGCTGATCGGTACGAGAACAGCAAGTTCTGTCGTGCGGATCAGGTTTGTCGCATCTGTGATACCGCCCATGCCTACTTCCAGGATGACCGGATCACATTTTTCTTCTGCAAAAAATAAAAATGCCACCGCCGTTTCGATTTCAAATGGGGTGGGATGTGCAAGACCTTCTGCGGTCATTTCTTCGATCACTGCAGCAACCCTGGTCGTATGTTTTGCAAATTGCTCTCTGCTGATCGGTGTTCCCTCCACCTCGATCTTTTCTCTGTAAGAATATACGGATGGGGAAATATACCGTCCAACGTGATATCCGGCATTGGTCAGTGTCGTATATAAATACGCGATCACGGATCCCTTGCCGTTGGTTCCTGCTACATGAACATATTTAAGCTGATCCTGGGGATTGCCAAGGCGCTTCATAATTTCCTTTATATTGGTAAGATCCAGGGCACCGCCTGCGTACTGCTCTGCGTCTCTGATGTATGCCCTGCTTTGCTGATAATCCATGTTGTATGCTCCTGTTTCTTAAATGTGTTATTTGTATAAATATAACATCTGTGTATCTTTTTTTCAAGACCAGCCATACTAATTAACGCATCGTTAATATTGGTTTTGATCAAATCTTTTTTACTTCAGGAGGAACCGCTATGAACCAGAATCTGACAAACTTTTTTCTCTGCGGCTCGATCGGATGGTGCATGGAGGTTTTCTGGACCGGGCTTCACTCCCTTTTGTCCGGCCAGTGGACAATGACAGGCAAAAGTTCGCTTCTCATGTTCCCGATCTACGGCTGTGCTGCCATCATCGCTCCTTTGTATGCACGGATCTCCTCCCTGTCTTTCGTCTGCCGCGGACTTCTCTATATGCTGGGATTTTATATGGTCGAATTCATAAGCGGCAGTTTTCTCAAAGAAATCGGCATCTGTCCATGGGATTACTCCGCTGCCCGTTTTCAGTACAGAGGAATCATCCGGCTCGACTATGCTCCTCTCTGGTTTGCCGCAGGATTGATTTTTGAAAAAATACTTACGAAATCTGCTTGAAAAATCGATTCTTGTAGTATATGATTGTGCAAGAGAGAATTTTATTGAATTTTCGCAACATCAATAAGGGAGGTTTCTTATGAGACATTTAATGAGCCCGCTGGATCTTTCCAAAGAAGAACTTGACGATCTTCTGACTCTTGCCAGCGACATTGAAAAAAATCCATCAAAGTATGCGCATGTCTGCGATGATAAGCGACTTGCCACCTGTTTTTATGAACCAAGTACACGTACACGTTTAAGTTTTGAAGCAGCCATGATGAATCTTGGCGGCAAGGTTTTAGGTTTCTCTTCTGCCGGTTCCAGTTCCGCTTCCAAAGGCGAAAGTGTTGCCGATACGATTCGTGTTGTTTCCTGTTATGCAGATATCTGTGCTATGCGTCATCCGAAAGAAGGCGCTCCGCTCGTAGCTTCTATGGCTTCTTCTATTCCTGTTATCAACGCCGGTGACGGTGGTCATCAGCATCCTACTCAGACCCTCACTGATCTTCTTACTATCCGTTCCCTCAAGGGAAGACTTGACAACCTTACGATCGGTCTGTGTGGCGACCTGAAATTCGGCCGTACCGTTCATTCTCTGATCGAGGCGCTGGTACTTCGTTATTCCAATGTGAAATTCGTTCTGATCTCACCGGAAGAACTTCGTGTACCAAGCTACATCCGTGAAGATATCCTTGAGAAGAATAACGTAGAATTCGAAGAAGTAGAGCGTCTGGAAGATGCACTTCCGAAGCTTGACATCCTCTACATGACACGTGTACAGAAAGAACGTTTCTTCAACGAAGAAGATTACGTACGCATGAAGGATTTCTACATCCTCGACAAACAGAAAATGGAACTGGCTCCAAAGGATATGTACATTCTTCATCCGCTTCCGCGTGTAAACGAGATCGCTGTTGAAGTAGATGATGATCCGCGTGCCGCATACTTCAAGCAGGCACAGTATGGTGTCTATGTCCGTATGGCACTGATTCTTAGATTACTGGAGGTGGAAGTATAATGTTAAACGTTGGAGCACTTCACGAAGGTTTCGTACTTGACCATATCAAGGCCGGCAAAGCCATGACTATTTATCATGACCTGAAACTCGACAAACTTGACTGCACCGTTGCCATCATCAAGAATGCCAAGAGCAACAAAATGGGTGTCAAGGACATCATCAAGGTAGAATGCCCTATCGAGAACCTCGACCTGGACATCCTCGGTTTCATCGATCACAACATCACCGTCAACATCATCAAAGACGAGAAGATCGTTGAGAAAAGGATCCTGAAACTTCCAAAACAGATCACAAACGTCATCAAATGTAAGAACCCACGCTGCATCACTTCCATCGAGCAGGGCCTGGATCACGTATTCATCCTCGCTGACCCGGAGAAGGAAGTTTACAGATGTAAGTATTGTGAGGAGAAATATCGCGGTAAACGCAATAAATAATCCTGTTTCAGAACAAAAAAAAGAAACGCTTCGAAAGGTGCCTCCCGATAAGAAAACATCGTGGGGCAAGAGAGAAACGGTATAGCTTCGGCTATGCCGTTTTTCTCATTCTTGCCTTGATGAAGTAACTTTCGATACTTCCAGGGCTCCAATGCCCTTATAGTAGATGTCAATTTCCTGGGTGCGGTTCTTGCCCTTTGGATCGCTGGCGGCATGGACAACGATCTTCTCGACAAACTCATGTAAGATACATGGGGTTAATTCAGGAATTTCCGTATACCGTTCTACAACGGAGAGAAACCTTTCCACATTGGCGCTTTTTTGTTCCTCTGCTTCGATTTCATCACGGAGAGCAGCCGCTACATCTTGAAGCTGATGCTGCTCTTTCTCGTAATCGGTAGAGAGCTTTTGAAAACGCTCGTCAGAAAGTTTTCCCGAAATAGTATCTTCGTAGAGCCGCTTGAAAATGGTGTCCAGCTCTGCAATCCGCTTTTCGGCATCGGCCAATGTTTTCTGCCGTTTTGCCAAACCTTGGTTACGTTGGCGCATATCCGCATCCATGACCATCTTCACAAAATCGTCTTTGCGCTGTGATGCGAAGGAAACGATCTCGCGCAGATTTTGCAGAACCAATTCTTCCAGGATAACAGTTCGGATAGAATGTGTCTGCCCACATACATCACGGCTTTTCCGATAGCCGGAACACAGATAGTATTCCTGATCGCGCCGGAAATTGGTTGCCCTGCATTGGTACATAATGGAGCCGCAGTCGGCACAGAACATCATGCCGGAGAACATACCCATTTCTCCCATCTTTGTGGGTCGGCGCCGCGTCTGCCTTGCGAGCCTTGCTGCATCGGCAATCGCCTCCGTCCAGATGGCTTCGTGGGTATTATCAAAAATCTTCCATTCGCTTTCTGGATTGTGCAAGGTCTTTTTACTCTTGTAGGATTTTTTACGGGTTTTGAAATTAACTGTGTGCCCCAGGTATTCACGCCAGCGGTCCATGATGTCGGCAATCGTAGAAGAATCCCAAGCGTAAGGAGAACCTTTCTTTGTGACATTGGTTGTTCTGCCCTTGCTCGCATAGTAAGCAGCCGGAGTAAGAATTTTTCTTTCCGTCAGTTTTCTTGCAATCTGCGAGGGTCCCAAACCATCCATGATATAGAGACCAATTTCATAAACTACCTGGGCGGCTTCTTCATCCTTCACCCATTGCTTTTTGTCATCAGACGATTTCATGTATCCATACGGAGGCAAAACAGTCAAATGTTCTCCTGCATTGCCTTTCACTTTCATAACGGCACGGATTTTTTTGCTGGTGTCTTTAGCGTACCATTCATTGATGATATTGCGGAAGGGCGTAAACTCGTTGTCACCCTGAGTGCTGTCCACACCATCATTCACCGCAATAAAGTGAATATCATGTTCGGGAAACATGATTTCCGTATACATGCCGACTTGCAGATAATCACGTCCGAAACGTGACATATCCTTGATGATGACCCTCTTGACAAGGCCAGCCTCAATGTCTGCAATCATCTGCTGAAAGCCTGGGCGGTTGAAGGTCGTACCTGAGATGCCATCATCAACATAGAATTTGAAATTGCTGTATCCATGCTCACGGGCATACTTTTCCAGGATTTTTTTCTGGTTTACAATGCTATTGCTGTCACCCTGCAATTCATCATCACGGGATAAGCGACAATACAAAGCTGTAAGTTCTTCGGAGCTCATAGCCGTGTAAGGGAATTGAAGCGCGGCAGCGGTGTTTGACTGATAATACATAAATACCTCCTATCTGGCAGTCAAACACGATATTGAAGTCCAACTTCATTATACCGCGCTTTCTTTTCCCTGTCTGCCTGTTAAGAGGTTTTCAAGTCACAGTTTGTTTCTGAACATCGGCTTTTATCAGGTTCTCCAGTTTGGAGGCTATCGTCTGATTTCCCGTTTGAGGGAAAAAAGAATTGACGATAAAGGTCGTGTTGCCGATCTTCTTTTTGCTCCGCATAGGCGGGGCATATTTATTTTCAGATTGAATTTTCTGCATAATAAGGCCCCTTTCATGCCATTTCATTAAAACCATAAAAGAGGCAGAAAACGGACGGCTGCTGGCCGCAGCTCCACGGGAATCTCACCCCGGCCCATGCTGATGGGTGCGCCGCGCAATGCTTTGAGGGCGTTCAACGCGGGAGTCTCATTATCCTGTCTGCGTATCCTCGCCCACAGGTTGCCACACCTGTTTTGCGGCCTGGTTTTGTCGCTCACCTGTTTGGTAGGGGTCCCGTCCTGCGGACTTGCAACAGGGTCATGGCGCACCGGCCGACCGGCTCCACACAGACAAATTGTATCCGTCTGCCTTATGCTGCCCGAAGGCTTTCTTTGTCAAGGAACAATAAGGCTTTGTCAGCCTGTAAAAACATACCGTTTCCGATATGCTTTTACGGAACGACAAACAGCCCATAACGGGAAGCGTGGAAAGGGGTATACGCTCCCCGCATGGGCTTAAAGAGTTAGCCTACATGAAACGCAAGAGTGCGGGTAATAAGGCGCACTTGCAGCCTGTTACGCATTTCCTCGTCCACATAGGAATAGGTATTGCCCGCGTCGTCTTTCAGCGTGCGGGTACAAAGTTTCGCTATGTAACCCTCGTAATGCTTCAAGATCGCGCACATGGCGGTTGTGTCGCCGTTTGCCGCTGCGGAAATGACAGGGAACGGCAACAGATTTTCAGATTTCCTAACGGTATTCATCATCTGCTTTTCCCTCCAAATACTGTTTGATTTTCGCAAGCGCGGATTTCCTGTGCCGGAAAACCGTCGTGCGTACAACATTCAGCAGTTCAGCAATTTCCGCGTCGCTCATGTCCAAGAAGTAGGACAAAAGGATAATGTCGCGTTTCCTTTCGGGCAAAGCGTTAAGGGCTTCGGCAAGCAGTTCATTTTTGACGAGTACATCAAAGCCGGACACTTGAAAACGGAAATAATCGCTTTTGTATTCGTCCGTTGTGAAAAGCTGCGCGAGTTCGCTTTCGCTCAAATCCGAAAAAGGTACTTCGCGTGCTGCGCGTTTCGCAAGAGTGCGGCGGTGGCTTTTCGCTTCGCCAACCAAAGTTTTCTTTGCTAATGCGTCGTACTGATGTTGTATTCTTTCCTTGTCGGAAGAAGATAGCTCCATAGAGTTCACCTCCTTCCCGCGTGGAGTAGAGGACGGGAGTTAAGGGCTTGTCCTCTCTGCCCCTTTCGCTCCGTACCCGTTCGGGAGATGGCTCTTGAGTGCGTTTTTCAGAAAAAAGTTGAAAAAAGCAAAATGCGCCCGTCCGCAAGACGCGGACGAGCGCAAAGGAAATGTAAGAAGTATTTAGATGTATTGACAGTTCATACTCATAGCCGGAATATCCCGCTTGCGGAGCATAGCTTTTTTTGACCGCAAAGCATTAGGCGGGTTACAGTAAATAAAAATGGACACGGCGATACCTCCCCGATACCGCCGTATCCTTAAAAAAGGGCGACTTTAATACACTACCCGCAATCCATTCTATAATAGGGAACAGCGGCTTTTGGTCGTGTCAAGATTTTTTCGCACTTTAGTTTGCAAGCTCTGGCATGAATGGAGTCAGCCGGCAATGGAGGCATCCTCAATGGCGGCCTCCAGGTGCTTCATATTCATGTACTTTTTGTTGCCCCACTGGGAGCCAGCTACATGGCGTAGCCGGGCACAGACCAGCATAAGGGCAGAGTTGCCGTCCGGGAAGCTGCCCACTACACGAGTACGGCGGCGGATCTCCCGGTTCAGCCTCTCAATGACATTGTTGGTGCGGATACGGGTCCAATGCTCACTGGGAAAATCACAATAGGTCAGAGTCTCCTCGATGCTGTCCTCCACCTTCTTAGCAGCCTCTTTCAGCTTCATGGAACACAGCTCCTCCACTACGGCCCTGGCCTTTTCACGAGCGGCTTTTTTGCTCTCCTGGGCGTGGATCGCCTTGAGCATTTTGGCTACCAGTTTCACCTTGGAGCGAGGTGTGACAGAGAACACATTACGGTAAAAGTGGACGGTGCAGCGTTGGTATTTGGCTTCAGGGAACACTTCGCCCACGGCCTCCAGCATACCAAGGCACTTATCTCCAACGATGAGTTTCACGCCGTCCAGGCCACGGCCACGCAGCCACTGGAAGAAGTTGATCCAACTGGCCTTGTCCTCTTTCATGCCCTCGGCGGCACCTAAAACCTCACGATATCCGTCCTCATTGACCGCGATTGCCACCAGGATGGCCACATTTTCAAACTCTCCACCCCAGTTGCGGCGCAGATAGATCCCATCCACATAGACATACGGATACCGCCCGCCTTGCAGAGGACGGTTACGCCAATCCTCGATGTGGACATACGCTTTCTTGTTCAGCTCACTGATGGTGGAGGGAGAGACCTTACTGCCCCAGAGAGTCTCGGTAATATCCTCTACACGCCGGACGGATACGCCAGCCAGGTACATCTCAATGAGAGCCTCTTCCACGCTACTCTCCCGGCGGCGATACCGCTCAATGATGGCAGTCTCAAAGGAGATCCCCTTGAGCTTGGGCATCTTGAGTGTGACATCCCCAGAAGTGGTGGTAAGGTTGCGGTTGTAGTGGCCGCTGCGGTAGCCCTGGCGTTGCTCATTGCGCTCGTACCGGGCCGCCTGGGTCAGCTTCTCCGCTTCGGCCTCCAGCAGCTCGTTGAGGGTTTCCTCTACGCTTCCGCGCACAAGTTCCTTGAGCTGCCCCTTGATAACTTCTTCGTTTAGCTGTACAATCTTTTCGGACATGGTTTGCTGTCTCCTTTCGAATGGTGGTGTCGCAACTTCATTCTACCAGACATCTGCAAACCATGTCTCTTTGTCTTTTTGCGAAACTTATTCTACCTGACCCGGCTTTTGCGCAATATTAAATAAAAAAGCCGATAACACATAGGTTTTTTGACCTAATGCGTTATCGGCTCTGCGTCTATGCGTCTGGCACTTTTAATCATTTTTTTTTGAATTTATTATATGTGTTAGCTAACTGTCCACAAGCCGCGTTAATCTCTCTGCCATGAGAAACTCTCATAGTAACTTCAAGTCCTGCTTGCTCTAATTGATGTTTGAATGCAACTATTTCCCGTTTCTGTGGTGCTTTAATTCTTGAATTGCTTGTTGGGTTGTATTGTAACACGTTAATCATAACTTTTTTGCCCCGAAACCATTTTGCAAGTTGTCTTACATCTGAGGGCCGGTCATTTATACCCGGTAAAAGCAAATACGCAAAGACAATTTTGCGATTATGCCTTTCAGAATAGGATAAGGCTTGCTTAACAACATCTTCAATAGCATATATGCGCATGTGAGGAATAATACGATTTCTTGCAGATTGTGTTGCTGCGTGTAAAGATATTGTCAACTGAATTTTAAGATGTTCCTCGCGCAATTTTTTTAATTGATCGACCGGACCAACTGTTGATATGGTAATGCCGTCGGTTGGAAAGTTGAGCCCATATCTATCTCGGAGAATATGGATTGCTTTTATCAAGTTGTCATAATTGAATAAAGGCTCTCCCATACCCATAAAAACGATACGGTTTACTTTTCGACGCAACAATATAATCTGTTGTACGATTTCTGACGATGTTAGATTACGAACAAAGCCATTTCGCCCGGACTCACAAAAAATACAACCAACAGGACAACCGACTTGTGTGCTCACGCAAACAGTTCCACCATCTCGCCGCTTGATAAAAACCGTTTCAATGTATTTGTTGTCTTTCAGTTCGTAAACATACTTTTCAGTATCACTGCTTTTGCAAATATTTTTTACCAACATTGATAGATTTTTTTTGCGTGGTAATTGCTTATATAATTCTTCATATAAGGCTTTTGCTTCATTCTCGCCAATAACTTCCGACATTTCTTTGTAAGTAAATCCGTATGGATCATTCCGTACTTCCGCAGGCGTATATTTAGGTAAACGTTTCATTTTTATATCCTTTCTTCTAAATAATAAAAGTTTGTTTTTCTGTATTTTTGATTACAATCTCTAATTTTTCTACATCAATGATATGCGTCAATTTGCATTTAGGGCAGAAAAGAGGAAAATCTTTTAATACAGTATTATGAAATACTTGAACTCTCGTCTTTCCGTTACAAATCGGACATTTTATCCAATATTTTTTAAGCATTATATTTCACTCGTCCTTTTTACACAAAAAAATGCAGGTCAATCCTCAACATGAGCATTGACCTGCATTTATAATGCACAGAGCAGTACAACAAAACTAAGGCATAGCTTGCACTATGTCTATACTATATCTATACGTCGTTAGTTTTTTGTATAGCATCCGCAAAATAAGCATGACAAAAAAGCCCATGTTGAAAATGGGAAAATCCTTTTTTTCAATGCTTATCTAATACGCATGCTATGCAACATAAACGCCGCCTCCTTTTACATAAATTTTATTTTATCAGAAAATCAGTCTACTGTCAATACACAACAGGAAGTATTTAACCTAATGATATGAATTGTGTGGACATATCCAAAAAGAAAGGTGAACTGTAAAATGTAACAGGGTGAATGAAAATGGCAAAAAGACCCGTACCATTGTACGACTTTAAGGCTTTCGGGGCAGCTATAAAAGCCGCGAGAAATGAATACGGCGAGAGCCGCAAAAAGGTAAGCGACGAGTTATATATTTCCCCGCGCTACCTTGCGAATATCGAGAACAAGGGACAACAGCCGAGTTTACAGGTATTCTATGACCTTGTAACCCGGTATCATATTTCGGTAGATCAATTTTTCTTCCCGAACAGCAATGCGGAGAAATCCACCGGGCGGCGGCAGCTTGACGCGCTGCTGGACGGTATGAGCGATAAAGGCATACGGATTGTAACCGCAACAGCAAGGGAGATAACGGAAGTCGAAAAAGCAGAGGATTAACCTCACAATATGAGAAATCGGGAGATTGCAGCGCATGGCGGCTGCAATCTTTTTTTGCGTCCAAAATCAAAGGAACGCGCAACAAATACCGCCTTTCGGTGGGGGTATGGAGTAGATAGCAAGCACAGCAAGCGAGTACCCGCTTGCGATTTTTGGCTTTAGGGAACCCTCTCCCTAAACCCGAAAAATGCTTGTTGGGAACATCCCAAACCCTGATACGAAAAGAGGCGAGATACCACGATGGCAAACCGAAAACGAAATATCCAGGTGAAGTTCTATGTGACCGCCGAGGAAAAGGAACTGATGGAACAGAAGATGGCTCAGCTCCAGACAAAGAGGATGGGCGCCTACCTGCGGAAGATGGCGATTGACGGATATATCATCCAGGTGGACACCAGGGACATCAAGGAGATGAACAAGCTCCTGTCCGCCATTGGCCGGAACATCAATCAGATCGCCAAACGAGTCAACGCCGGAGGTCCCACCTATCAGGCCGACATGGAGGAAATCCGGGAAAGGCTGGATCAGATATGGCAGTTACAAAGACGCATCCTATTAAGTCAACGCTGAAAGCGGCGATTGACTATATCTGCAACCCCGACAAGACGGATGGGAAACTGCTGGTGTCCTCCTTCGGCTGCGCCGCCGAGACCGCCGACATTGAATTTGAATGGACACGCCGCCATGCTATTGACAAGGGCACACACCTGGGCCGCCACCTGATCCAAGCCTTTGAGCCTGGGGAGGTGTCGCCAGAGGAAGCCCACCGGATCGGCATGGAACTGGCACGGGAGGTCCTGGGCGGCAAATATGAATTCGTCCTCACCACTCACATTGACAAGGATCACGTCCATAATCACCTGATTTTCAATGCGGTCAGCTTCACCGACCACAAGCACTACCATTCCAACAAGCGCAGCTATCACGAGATACGCCGGGCCAGCGACCGGCTGTGTAAAGAACACGGCTTATCCGTCATCGTCCCTGGCCGGGATAAGGGTAAGAGCTACATTGAGCATCAGGCCGCACAGAACGGCACCAGTTACAAGGCAAAGCTGAAAGCCGCCATCGACCGGCTGATCCCCGTGTCCTCCAGCCTGGAAGATTTGCTTGCCCGGTTGCAGCGGGAAGGGTACGAAATCAAGCGAGGAAAGTATATCTCCGCCAGGGCGCCGGACCAGGAAAGGTTCACCCGGCTCAAAACCCTGGGCGCCGATTACACGGAAGAAGCCGTTGTCTCCCGCATTGCCGGAGGCCCCCGCCCCTCCAGACAGCCCCGGCAACGCAGCGGGAGGGTCAGCCTGCTCATTGACATTCAGAACAATATCAAGGCCCAGCAGAACGCCGGATACCAGCGGTGGGCAACCATTGAGAATCTGAAACGTGCGGCCGCTACCATGAACTTTCTCACCGAACACGGCATCGGCAGCTATGAGGAATTGGTGGAACGGTGCGACGCCGTTGCCGCCGCCTCCATCCGTACCAGGGAAAGCCTGCGGGATACGGAACAACGGATCGCCGACCATGCCCTTCTGGGAAAGCAGATCGACACCTACCGCAAGCTGAAACCTGTCTATGACCGATACAAGGCATCAAAGGACAAGGAAAAATTCCTGCGCGGCTTTGAGAGCGAGATCATCTTATTCGAGGCGGCAGCCAGGGAGATCAAAAAGGCCGGACTCACCAAACTTCCTTCCTCCGATAAGGTGAAAGCAGAACTGGAAGGACTCTCCGCCCGCAAGGCCGCCCTGCAAACGGAACTTCGGAAGATACAACGGGAGGAAAAGGAATATGACACCCTCCGCCAGAATGTGGACGCCCTGCTGGAAAGGCCGAAGGAACAGGAACAGCAGCGGCAGCGGAGCAACGACTTGGAGTAACGGGGATTGGGCGCTTTTGACAGTCTTTGCAAAACCCCTGGGCGCATGGTTATCCGGCTGATATAATGGAACCAGGAATGGAGGTGCTGACTGTGACGAAATCCGAAGTAATCAAAGAGTTTTTCAAAAAGAGCGTGCTGCCCGTGGCGGTGGCGGCTTTGCTGTACTGCATTTTCAAATCCGCCTGCACAAAAGATGGAGTCACCGACTATGTATGGCTGTTCATCCTTTGCGGTCTGCCTTTTGGCATCCCACGGATGTTTGCCTGGATCGTGCCGGGCGGCTCTTTGGGAACCGCCCTTCCGTTGTTTCTGCTGAACTTTATTATTGGCGGAGTGATTGGCGGTTTCGTCCTGGTCTGGCGACTGCTGGTGTCTGCCTGGTATATTCCCTTGACCATCTATCGACTGTTCATAACAAGAGGGACTTCCTATATCCCAGAATAGCACTATGGAAATGTGGAAAACGGCCGCTTCACCGATGGAAAACAAATATTCACGGCCCGATGGAAAAGCTGTCAGCTTTCCCACAGCCCGCAAACATTGTTTCCCACAGCTCCGCCCCTTTGACCGTTTACACACATTCCCACAGCACCTACTACTGCTACTGAAAATGAGCGCCATCACCGAAAGATGATGGCGCTCATTCTTTTTCTCCGTATCCTTCCCCAGCAAGATTTAGTATATTCTTTTTTTCTTTCTGCGCATAGCGCATGGTCTGATAAGCTCCGCCGCCTGTATGGTCCACATAGAATACAACGAGATCGCTTCGCTTCACCATCTGCCGGTTGCGAATTTGAAAAGCACCTTTCGGGTGGCTGCTGGCCGCGCTGCCGCATATTTCGATTTCATCATAATAGGCTTCAAAGTTTTCCGTATTGTTGTGTAACTCCGCCGTGGGATATGGCAGTATCCAAATCAAGGAACTGTTGTCATCTCGTACAATCCGCTTCTGGCGTTTGACAGCGGAGGAAACGATCTGGTCAAAATCTCCGTCCCGTCCGACCAGGAACTCCACATACTCCTTTTCCAAAAGCAGCGCATGAACCAGCGCCTCCACACGATCCTCCGCCTCACGAAACTCCGGGATGATCCTGTGTCCAAAAAAACTAACGGTAAATATGTTCACGGTTCTATCTTCGCCATTTTCAAGCCAGCCTCTCCAACAAAGTAAATAATCCACTTCTCATTATATACAATCATTGACTTAAAGTAAATAATCCTCTAATTGGTTTCAATTATAATTTACCTGTTTTGTTGGTAGCATAATATCAGGAGGTGATATTATGCAAACGGAGTTTCCAGAACGCTATATCACTTTGGGCTTGAAGATCGCATATTACAGAAAAAAGGCGGGGATGACACAGGAGGTCCTTGCGGAGAGGATCGGGAAAAGTGTCAACTTCGTTGGTCAGGTAGAAGGAACAGGTACGGTTCGTGGCGTATCTCTTGAAACATTGTTCAAGATCGCCCAAGTGCTGAAAATCCCACCCTCCAAGCTGTTAGAGGATGACTGATCGACTGCGACGCAGCCAGAACAAAAAAAGAATGGGAGCGCCAACCTCGGATAACTGCATCCGATGTTGACGCTCCCATTTTGCTTGATAAAAGGTGAAAATCCGGCGTTTTTCCTATGCAGAAACACCCTGCCGCTCCACATGGGAAATCATACTGCCCCTACACGGAAAAGCCGCCACAGGCTGTTTCTTCGCCTGTTTTGAACCCTAATTCCCGCACTTTTTGGAACGGAGGGAAAGATAGTGCGGACAGGACAACACCACCGCCCGGAAACTCTGCTTGCAGGGATGAACGCAGCCTTTGCAGAGCTTGTTATACTGACGCCTGCCGTTCTCGCCCAGGAAGAACGCCCATTCCAGACGCCATTTCTTGCTCCGGCTCATAAGTCGCCCAGCTCCGGGGGCTTCTTCTGCGGGGCAGGCTTGTCCGGGCTTTTCCGTTCCGCGCACTCCCGTTTTGCGTCCTCCAGTCGCTCCCGGATGGAAGGCTTTTTCTCCGGCGTGGTCCTGCGCGCCTCGGTCTGGGCTTTCTGCAATTCCTCACCACGGCGGCCGTTGTTGATGATCCCGTCGATCATGCCGTAGTCATCCTCCAGGGTCATTTCCGCCGTGCGCAGCGGGTTTTCCGGCTCCACGGGAACGGACACGATCTGCCCGTTGATGCTGGCGAACAGCTCCGGCCGCTTGAATTGCTCGGTGTATTTCTGGATCATGTCCGGGGGCAGGGATGCGAAGCTCTCCGGCCCCAGGCCCACCACCAGGAAGGTGCCCGCCACGATGTCGTAAATCTCCCCATGCTCGTCCCGGAGGGAGCGGTTCAGGTCCAGACCGATGAGCTTGCCTTCATCGTTCAGCACCAGCCCCACCGGATCGTCAAAGGGATAGGAGGCGGCAATGTCGCCGCCCACCTCCGCTTGCAGCGCATGGAGGCCGGGGTCGATCTCCTTCACATAGGGTTCCTTCATGGGCTCCACCACCAGGACAGTCAATTTCTCCGGCGCGGTATGTTCGGGTGCGTCTCCGCTGGGGATGGCAAAGGCGCGGCTGCCGTTGGCCATGATGAGATACTTTCCGTCCTCGGACTCGTGGTGGAAACCGTATCCGGCTGCTTCCATCTGTTCCCGGCTCATATCCGTCACATGGAAGGTGCCCCTGGGGGTCCGCACCGTCTCGCCGGTCTCTCGGTCATCCGGGGTAGGCGCCGCTTGCTGCCCGTACAACTCCGCCTCATACTCCCGGTTTGCCTGCTCCGCAAAGGCCAGCATCTCGTCCACATGGGACTGATTCGGGTTTTCAATGGCCTCCCGGATCACCTGCGGGTCCACATCCAAATATGCCTCGTAGCCCACAGCCTCCTTGAACTTCTCCAACTCGGAGGGAAGGTAGTCCTCCGGGGTCTGGCCCAACGCCTTCAGCTTTTCTTCCAGAGAGGCAATGCGGCAATCGGAAAGGTTCTCGTAGATTTCTTCCTTCGCCGCATGTTCCTCCGGGTGCTCGGCGGCATACTGCGGATCGTTCTGCCGGAAAAACTCGTCCATATCGTAGGCAAGGTCCATGGCCCATTCCGAAATTTCTTCTTCAGGGATGTCGTCCTGGAAGGTCATCACCCGGTATTCCTCCGGGATGCTGCCGCGCTCGCCATCGTAATACTCATGGAAACTGTCCCCGGTATCCCGCACATAGCCCAGGTCGGTGAACTGGCCGCTTTCCTCCAGGGCGATGTCCCGTCCGTAGGCCTCATAGTCGATGTAGTTGCGCAGATGCTCCGGCACCTGCATGGCGTCCAGTTCCTCGATGTAATACCGGCCCAGATCGTCGTGGTCGTGGATGTCGGGGTAAACGTCGTAGCAGTCCAGGTTCTCCGTCAGGTTGATAAGTTCCTGGATGCTGCCCGTGTGGTCGCCGATCTCCATGGCCGCTTGGAACCGCTCGTATTCATCCTGGCTCATGTCGTCCAGTTTGGAGGCCAGGTAGTTCAGCTCGTCCAGGTTGGCGTACTCGCCCAACAGGTCATAGAGGCCATCCACATAGCAGTCGTAGTCCGTGATGAACCATTCCTCATAGGTCTGCCCGAAGTCGTCCTTCGCACCGATCCCGATGCGCTCAAAGACCTTTTTCAGTTCCTCCGCCGTGGTGGGGAACTTCACCCATTCGCCCACAAGGGCGCCCTCGTTGTATTTGCCCAGGTTGGTGATGAAAGCGGAAAAGGGATAATCTTTGTCATAGTCATAATGGGGCATAGCGACACCTCCTTATCGCTCCGGCGCAGGCTTTTCCCGATGGGGCTGCGCCCTGCTCTGATTGGCACATTCCTTCCGGCTCTGTTCCAGCCGCTCCTTGATAGAGGGCTTTTTCTCCGTCTGCCTCTCTCTGGGGCGCTCATGTTCCCACTCGTCGCCGGAAAGGGTGAGATACCCTTTACTGGTGAAGCACCCCTGTTCCTCCTGCATGGCGTGGTTGCCGAAGGGAACGGGATCAATGGCGTCCAGCAGCTCCGGGGGCAGAAGGACGTCCAAATGCTGCGCCAGATAGCGCCAGCCCACATCCTCCACTTTGCGGATGTTGGGCTCCAGGACAAAATACTCGGTGTTGGCGGGGAACTCCCGGAACTGCTCCAGAGTCGTCAGGCGATAGGGCGACTCCTGGACAGCGGCCAGGAGGTCGCGGTCCTCCGGGGGAAGTCCGGCAAGTGTCTGGGCCGCTGCCTCCAGCTCGCTTGCGTCACCACCTGCGGGGAGCAGCGGTTTCAAATGCTCCATGAAGTTGACCTCGGCTTTACTTTTTGCCATGCACACCATCCTTTCGTTTGGGAAACTCCAGCTTGAAATTGACATACTTGCCGCCGGTATCGTCCAGGATTACCACAGCGTCATAGGTGGAGCCTTTCTTCTCCGACCACATCCCCTTGACGGAGGTACGGCCCTTTTTCAGAAGGTCGGCCGCAATCTTCCGGGTCATTTCCTTGCGGCGGCTGGTCCAGAAACGGTCATTCTTCCACATGACAAACTGACAGGCCCGGTCCGAACAGGCGAAGTTCTTCTTGCCCTCATAGACCGGCTTGCCGCAGCGGGGGCACAGGCCTACCGTCTCCTTCTCCGGCTGGAACAGCTTTTGCCCATCCTCGGAAATGTGGGAGTATTTCCGCACCAACTCCGCCGCCATTGCTTCGATCCCGTCCATGAAGTCCTCCGGCGACACCTGGCCCTTTGCCACCTCGTTCAACCGCTGCTCCCAATCCGCTGTGAGTTTGGGAGAGGTCAGCAGTTCCGGCAGTACCGTGACCAGGTTGACACCCGCCTTTGTAGGGATCAGGTTTTTGCCCTTGCGCTCCACGAATCCGCCGGACACCAGTTTTTCAATGATGGCCGCCCTGGTCGCCGGGGTGCCCAGGCCCTTGCGCTCTGCCTCGTCCGGCATATCTTCCTTGCCCGCGTTCTCCATAGCCGACAGAAGGGTGTCCTCGGTGTAGGGCTTGGGGGGCGAAGTGAAGTGCTCGGTGACGGAGGCGGAGACCGGCTCAAAGACCTGCCCCTCGGTCAAGGCGGGAAGGACACCCTCGGTATCTTCATCCTCCGGCTTCTCCTTCAGGGAGGAACGGAACACCTCCTGGATGGCTTGCCAGCCCTGGGAAAGCACCTGCTTTCCTTTTGCCGTGAAAGTGCGGCCACCGCAATCAAAGGTGGCCGTGACCGTCTCATACACAAAAGGCTCCGCTGCCGCACACAGCAGCTTGCAGCAGACCATCAGAAGGATATTGCGCTCGCCCACAGGCAGCGCAGGCACATCCGCCTTTTCCAGCTCTAGGGTGGGAATCAGGGCGTGGTGGTCGGATACCTCCTTGTCGTTCACCAGCGTCAGAACATCAGGGAAAAACTCCGGGCAGGCGTCGAAGGGCGGCACCCGCGCCGCCAGATGCAGGACCACGGAGGCGGTCTCCGCCATGTCTTCGGTCAGATATCGGCTGTCCGTCCGGGGATAGGTCAACAGCTTCTTTTCATAGAGCGACTGGGCGTAGTCCAGGGTTTGCTTGGCCGTGTAGCCGAATACCCGGTTTGCCTCCCGCTGCAAGGTGGTCAGGTCGTACAGCTTGGGTGGCCTTTCCGTCTTTTTATCCCGCGCCAGGGATACACACACGGCCCGCTGCCCCTCACAGGCGTTTTGGATGGCCTGGGCGTCCTCCGGGGAAACAATGCGGTCGCTGACCGCCTCGGCTCCCTCCAGCGCCAGCCGCACATGATGGTATTTCTCCTTGCGGAACAGGACGATCTTACCGTCCCGGTCGGCCAGCATCGCCAGGGTGGGCGTCTGCACCCGCCCAATATTTAACGTTCGATGATACAACACCGAAAAGAGCCGTGAGGCATTGATACCAATAAGCCAGTCCGCCTTTTGGCGGCAAAGTGCCGACTGATACAGAGGATCATAGTCCTTACCGGGGCGCAGGTTGGCAAAGCCCTCCCGGATCGCCGCGTCCGCCATCGAAGAAATCCAGAGGCGGGAGAAAGGTTTGGAACATCCGGCAGCCTCATAGACCAGCCGGAAGATCAGCTCACCTTCGCGTCCCGCGTCGCAGGCGTTGACCAGCTCCGTCACATCAGGGCGCTCCATCAGGGAACGGAGAACGTGGAACTGGTCAGCCTTTTCCTCGGACACCACATAGCGAAAGGGGTCAGGCAGGATGGGAAGGTCCTCATACCGCCATTTCTTGTAGCGGTCATCGTAGGCGGCCGCATCCGCCAGCCCCACCAGATGCCCGATGCACCAGGAAATGAGCCAACCGCCGCCCTCAAAATAGCCATCGGCCCTGGATGTGACACCCAGGGCCGATGCGATACTCTTTGCTACACTCGGCTTTTCACAAACTACAAGTTTCAAAAGATGCCTCCTTTACATTGACTGAAATTTTTTGATATGCTATCATTTTAATTAAACACCAAGTTTTGAAGGAGAATGTTGACTTATGGAAACTGCAACATTTGCTCAATTGGGATTTTTTGCTAAAGAATTGTTGAGAATGATTGATGAGGGCCAGTCGTTGCCGATTGATACGGTTTGTGAAAGCATAGAGAACGGCTCTATTGTTCAACTTATTGCGACAAAGTGCGGCTTTAAAAACATCAATGTTTCACCAGACACAATTCCTGATGTGAACGGTATTTTAAAAGAAAAATATGTAAGCGAAAATGAGGCCAGAGTTAGAGGAATCAATAATAATGGCTTGATTTTTATAGTCCACCTTATCATTGAAGATTTGACTGATCTGCTTTACAATCTGAAATTTAATGATATAAATCCAGAAGAATACAGAACCTAAGCGGCAGAAAAGCACCAGTGCCTTAAACGCTGGTGCTTTTATTATTCTTATGCAGCAAGTTTTTTACAATTTAGTTCTCGTTTTCGTATTCCTCGTCCTCAAACTCATAATCGTCCGGGTCGGCGCTGACCTTTGCACTCTGCTTGGGCTTGATGAACTTGATGTAGGCAAAGGCTCCGCCGCCGCCCAGGGCCGCCAGCAGCAGGATCAGCACCAGGGCTCCGCCGCTGCCGGACTCCTTCTCCAGCTCCGGTTCAGGCTCCGGCTCCACCTCCGGCGCTTTTCCGGCACACTCGCTCATATTCACCGAACAGACCGGACAGGCAGTATTCACCGCACCGGCCTGGCATTTCTCGGCGCAGGTACAAGCCGCAGGCTGTTCCTCCGTCTGTCCGTCCTCCAGCAGCGCCATCAGGTCAGCTTCATCCACCTGGTTCAAGAAGTGAACGGCGGTCTCCTTGTCCTCGTTTGCCCGGTCGATCAGGATGTAAAAATAGTTGCCCGCTTTTGTGGTCACGGTGATAAGCTGCTTATCGCCGTAATAATCGTCCACCAGCGTGGCGTTGCCCTCCGGGGTAAGGGGCTGGCCCTCCGGCTCCATGCCTCCGGTGGCCGGTTCCTCGGTGGGTTCCGGGGTCGTCTCGGCGGGCTCCCCGGTGTAATAGTCTCCATCCCCGCCGCCCGCAAAGGCGGTGACGGAAAAGGCGGTCATGCACAGGACCACCACCGTCAAGGACGCCAGAAGGCGGAAAACTCTGTTACGCTTCATCTTCGCCATCCTCCATTCCTTCCACATCCTCGTCGTCGGTGTCAGCCGCTGCCTCCGCCTCCATCATCCCGTCGGGCAGGGTGATAAGGCCGCTGGCGTAGGCCTTCAGGAAGGCGGTCAGCTCCTTGTTGTCCATACGCACCGCCTTGACCATGCGGACGATCTCCAGGTTTTCTTCCTCGGTGAGCTGCGCCTCCAGTTCCCGAAGGCGCTTCTGCTGGGCGGAAATCTTCTCCTTCGTCTTTTCAATGTCCTTGCGGATTTTCTCAACCGTTGCCATGTGTGCAAAACTCCTTTCCAAATCGTTCTCTCCAGGAATAGTTCCGCCCCAGGCCCTTGACCGTTTTCAGGTTTTTCCGGGCGTTGTCCTCCAGCGCCAGGGCGCGGCGGAACAAATCGGGATGCTGCTCCCGCAGGGCGGTGATCTCGTCGGGTTTCATGCTGGGGCAGAAAAAACAGGACGATTTTCCCGGCTGGGGCAGCCCTGCCGCCTCGATCTGCCGGATGCAATCGTCCCGCGTCCATCCCCATTCCATTAGGGGATACCACTTGCTGTATTTTCGGTCGGCCAGGTCGCCCAGCAGAACCTTGTCGCTGCGGTAGCCCTCGCCCGCATCGTAGCCGATGAATTTGACCACCCGTTTGCCCGCCGCCCACGCCTTTTGACACGGCGGGTAATGGTTGCAGAACTTTTCTTGCGGCCCGATCTTGTGTTTCAGGGAACACCGCTTGAAGCCGTAGGCGATAGACGGAAGGCTGCAACTTTGCAGACATTCATCCTCCAGCGTCAGCCGTTTCCCGTCACGGGTGGTCTTATACACTCTGGTAATGGGCGGCATCCCGTGGTCCTTCAGCCAGGAATCCATCACCTCCAGATAGGCATAGGTATGGGGATGCTCCGCCCCCGTATCCGCAAAGAGGATCAGGTCCACCGGGATACGGTGCTGGTGCAGCCCGATTAAAAGGGCGGTGCTGTTGGCGCCGCCCCCATAGGAAACCATATTGATGCTTCATCACCTCCATCAGTTGTACGGCGGTCTGCCGTATGCGTAGAAATGGGACTGCCAGTAGCTCGTGTTCAGGTTGGAATACTGGATGGGGTCGCCGCAATGCAGCATCATCCCGTCGCCCACATAAATGCCTACATGAGATACGCCGGTTGTGTCGTAGGTGCCCACAAAGAACACCAAATCGCCAGGCTGGGGATCGGATACCGGGGTGGAAATGTTGTAGAGCCCCTGGGCGCCCAGCCGCCCGGTATTGCACAGGCCGCTGTTGGTCAGCACATAACTGACGAAGCCGCTGCAATCAAAGGAAGTGCTGGGGCTGCTGCCGCCCCACACATAGGGATAACCCAGGTATTTTTCCGCCTCGGTAATGAGGGTGTTGAACCGCTCGTCCGTGAGATATTCAGTGGGAATCTCCCAGGCGGTGGGCGGGTTTTCAATGTATTTGTTCACATACCCGGAGGACGGAAACAGGTCGGGGCGGTTGCCCAGGGTGGACATATAGGTAGCGTACAAGGAAAGCTGATCCTCGCCCATCATATAGACCGGCACATGGGAGAGGTCGAAGTTTTCCAGCGTGACGGTGCAGATGGTCCAGGTATAGGGCACCCGAACCGTATAAGGGTTGCCCTCGCTGTCCGTCCTTGTTTCCGTCCGATAGCGGGTCTCCGTGGTCACGGTTTCGGTGAGAATGTATTGCTTGTCAAAGAGGGTTTGAAGGTCGCCCTGTACCTGGTCGATGGTGAACACCCCATCATGGAGCGCCGACAGAATGGAGATCAGCACATAGGGGTCATGCTCGATCTCGTCCAGGTCGAAGTGATACTCGTCATAGTCGTGGGTGGCCTCGTAGGTATCCAGGTATTCCCGCAATTCATCCTCTTTGGCGCAGTAGGCTTCTTCCGCCGCCAGCATATCGGAATCCTCGGACAGATAGGAAGATGCCATGATATTGGACACCCCGCCGCCGAACATGGAGGAACAGGATTGCAGGGAGCCCAGCAGCATCACAAGCAGAAGGCCGATGCCGCCCACGATCAGCGCGCCCTTCCAATGCCGTTTCAGGAAAAGGGCGGTGCGCTTGGACTCCTGGGCGGTTTTTTTGGCCGCCTTTGCCGTGGTTTCCGCTGTTTTTCCAGCCTGGGCGGTCTTGCCCGCCGCCCGGTATGCCGCCGCATATTGCTTTTGCAGCTTCCGTTTCTGCCACAGGCGGGAGATGGGATTGGACGCAAGCTGGGGGTTCTCCGCCACGGCTTTCCGATAGTAGAAATCCGCATTGGCCTTGACCGCCGCCTGCTCCGCCTTTGCTGCGTCCCGCCAGGGTTTCAGCTTGCGTTCCGCCCGCCAGTTCTGGACACGGCGGTTTCCGTAGCCCACAGCCTTCTCAATGCCGCGTTCTCCCAGGTGGCCCGACTGGACGCCGGAATTTTCCTGCTCCACCTCCCGAACCTTGCCGTGGATGGCCGCCCCCGCCTCTTGAATGGGGCGGGACAGCGGATTGGCGTGGGGCTTTCCCGGACTCTTATTGGGAATCGCGTCCCTGGCGGCATCCAGCCGGTCCGCCGCCTTGTCCGACTTGCGGATGGCCCCTTGCAGCTCCGGCTTGGCCTGGTCTGCCTCGGAAAACTGCAATCGGGAGGATGGGCGACCCGCTGCCGCCTCGCCCTCCCGATAGGCTCTGCGCTGTTTCCGGCGCTTCTTTTTGGCTGCTGCCTGTTCCCGGTGCAGTTCCACACGGTCCACCGCTTTTCCAGCGGCGCCCACCGTTTCGCCGGATGCAGAATGGTCTTGCTCCGGCGTGCGGTCAGAGTGATAGGTAGTCTTGCCCGTGACCAGGTTGACGGATACCGCCCCGTCACGGGTCATCTTCTGCGCCTCCTTTTCGGGGGCTTTCCATTCTTTCAAGGTGCGTCACCTCCTGTTCCATAGGGGCAGATGTTGGCACACGCCCCGGTTTCGATCATGGCGATGTACTGGAAAATGGGATAGGCCTGAGGTGGGCAGACCGCGTTCCCCAGGGTTTTCAGCCGCAGCGCCCGGTTGTCCGTGTCCTCGGTCATGCGGGGGACTCCTTCGGGCTCGGCACGCCATAGGATGCGTCCGTCCATTTCGGGGGGAATCCCATGAGCCATTCCACCCAATCCGGGTTCAGCGCCGCTTTCTCGGAAAGGGGCTGCTCCTGCCGGATCACCTGGGCCGACAGGTTGGAGGACGGGGATTTGTCCCGGAAGGCCGCCGGTTTCAAGGTGGAACGGTAGCCCTCCGACGCCGCCGGGGTCAGATAGAACACCGCCGCCGACAGGGACAGGCTCCAGATCGTCCCGTCCTTGTTTCGCTTGCGGAATATCCCATTGTCCGACAGGAACACATCCAGGTTGGCAGCGTCCCGCCCCGTGGATTTGTCGGAGGCAAGGGGTGTGGGAAACATCAGCCGCGACGATAAAAGTTCTCTGGCGCTCATGCCATGCGCCGACGCCGCAAGCCGGAAATACGAATGGGAGAACAGCGTATCCCGCTTTTGCCAGGTCAAAAATCGTTTTGTCGAGCCCCATATTGATGAAGCCAGCAACATTTTCCCCAAGCACCCAACGGGGCCGCAGTTCGGCAATAACGCGGCACATCTCCGGCCACAGGTAGCGTTCATCCGCAAAGCCCCGCCGTTTTCCGGCGGTGGAGAAGGGCTGGCATGGAAATCCGCCGGAGAGGATCGTGATGGTTTCAAGTCCTGTTTTCTCAAAAAACGCCTCCTTCGTGAATGTGGTGATGTCCCGGAACTTCGGCACATCCGGCCAATGCTTTTGCAGGATGGAAAATGGATAGTCCGCCCACTCGCATTGACAGACCGTTTCAAAGCCTGCCGCCTCTGCCGCCAGGTCCAGCCCGCCGATGCCGGAAAACAGGCTGACATGGGTGAGCTTATTCATGGCTGATCTGCTCCCCAGGGATCAGCTCCGCCCGGAACCGCTTGATGACCGCCGCCTCCAATTCATCCTGACAAAAGTTACTATCAGCGGAAAGACCCAGCTTGCGGCGCAGCCTGTTCAGCGTCTTTTCATAGTTCCCGTATTTCTTTTGCAGGCGGAGAAAATCCTTCTCGTTCTGCGCCTGCGACAGACACTTGGCGATGCTGTACCAAGTCACCAGGAACATGTGCAGTTCGCTCACCAGCAGCCGGAATCCGCTGCCGGGGATCAGATAGTGTTCCTCCTGGCGGCCGCTGCCCGGTTCGGGTTCGTCGTCCTCACACTCCACATAGAAGGCGTCCAGTTCGCACAGCTCTCGCGCCTTCATCCCGGCAAGGTCCGCCTTGTCGCCGAACACCAGGTAACGGCCGGGAATGTTCCAGGCGTCAAACTTGTCATCGGCGATCTGGCCGTACCGCTTCGCCGCCGCAATGAACGCCTCCACATCTTCCCGGTCCTTGATTTTTCCGGCAAGGAAGGCAAGCTGATGAAGCAGCCCGTAGAGATGCACTTCCTCGTCGATATGTGCCTCATAGGTCTTTTCCTCGATGACATACAGCTTTTCCTGTTCCATATCCTTATCCCATCCTTTCCTTCCATTCCAGCCGCATTTGCCCATCATCCAGCAACAGACGGATTACATTTTTGCCCTGGGGCGTAATCAAGGTCTGCTGTCCAAAATGCCCATATTTCCAGAAGTCCTTCACACGGAACAACCCGTCATTGGAGGGCTTGGCATAGGGCAGAAGGTATCCGGCCGGGCAGCGGTACAGAAATCCCGCGTCCATCAGGAAACGGCAAAACGCACGCTCCCCGATTTGCAGTTCCTTCGCCGTAGCCCGGATATTGGTGCAGTTTTCTTCATGGACAAAGGCGTCATAGAAATCTGCTTTCGGCCGCAGCCGTTCCACCTCGCCGGAGAGCTGCCGGTTTTTCTCATGCTCGGCAAGAAGCTGGTCGGCAAAAGCCAGAAGTATTTCCGGCTTTTCCGCCGCCTGCTCCAGAAGGGAGGCAGTCATATACCCGCCCGTCTTGCGGATCATGGGGAGAACTTCGTCAAACACCCATTTTTCAAAGCGTTCCGCACCAGGCAGCCGACTATGAACAATCAGGCGGTACACATCACCCTCGGAAATGAATTTCATCTGTTGAATCCCGCCATTAGAAGGGGTCGGTAAAACGCAGACCCCTTTGCAATGGGCTGAAATGGCATCAGCCGTGCGTTGGTATCCGAGCGCTTTTGCAATATCTTTTCCGCAAAACAGATAATTGCCGTTCTGCTCGATCACTCGGATGCTGCCAAATTCGCGGTTATTGAAAACCGCCATCTTGTTATCCATTCTGGTCCTCCTTTTCATCGTCCACAGTTTCGTGTGCAACCTCGCTGGGCTTGGTGGTGAGCAATTTATAGAGCTCGGTGTCTTTCGGGAAGTCATCCGCAAAGGGCAGGATGACATTGTTGAAGAACAGCAGCCCGTGGCCCGGCTCGGAGTTGGTCACATAGGCAAGCTGTTCAGAAGAAATATTCAGCCGCTCCGCCAGTATCTTCCGGTCGCCTGCTGCCTGGTTGAGCATATAGATGAAATCGCTGTTCTCCAGGATATTTTCGATCTCCGGAGAGGAAAGCAGGTCCTTGGGGTTCTGGGTCGCCCCGGTGGGGATGCCGCCCCACTTTCTGAACCGTTTCCAAATCTCGGCGCTGTACGCGGCGGTCTGTTCCTCCTTCAGCAGAAGGTGGAACTCGTCCACGAAATACCAGGTAGACCGTCCAATGGCTCGGTTGATGGTGACGGTATTCCACACCGCGTCCTGGACAATGAGCATCCCCGGCTTTTTCAGGTTCTTGCCCAGGCCCTTGATGTCAAAGCAGACAAGGCGATTGGAGATGTCCACGGTGGTACGGTGGTTGAAGAAGTTCAGCGAACCGTTCACATACAGGTCCAATGCCTGGGCCACCCGGTCGGCCTCCGGGATGTGCTGGGACAGCAGGGCGTTCATCAGGTCGCCCAAAATCGGCATATTCTCCGGCCGGGGGTCGGCAAAGTAGGGCTGATAGATCATCTGCACCGCCCGGTCGATGACGGTTTTCTCGATGGCCTCCAGGCCGGTCTTGCTGCCCATAATGAGCTCGCAGAAGGACAGCACGAAGTCGCTTTTCAGCGCCAGCGGGTTTTCTTCCTCGGAGTAGTTGAGGTTGATGTCCAGGGGGTTCACATAGTCGGTGCTGGACGGGGACAGCCGGATCACCTGACCGCCCAATCGCTTCACCAGGGGCGAATACTCGTCCTCCGGGTCGCAGATGATGACATTATCCTGGGTCATCAGCATGATAAAGGTGATCTCCCGCTTGCAGCTCATGGATTTGCCGCTGCCGGGGGTGCCGAATACAAGGCCGTTGGGACAGCGGGATTGCTTGCGGTCCAGCAGGATCATGTTGTTGGAAAGGGCGTTGAGCCCGTAGTACATGGCGTCGCCGCCCATGAATACCTCCTGGGTGACAAAGGGGACGAACACCGCCAGAGCCGATGTGGTCAGGCTCCGTTCGATCTTGATGCGATTGAGCCCCAGGGGAAGGCTGCTCATAAGCCCGTCCTCCTGCTGAAAGTCCAGCCGGGTCAGAAGGCAGTTGTAGGTCTGGGCGACGCTGGCCGCCTGGGATACGGCGATCTCCAGCTTTTGGCGGGTCTCCGCCGTGTGCAGCACCAGGAAGGTCATGTTGAACATTCTCTCGTTACGGGATTGCAGGTCGGTAAGAAGGTCCTTTGCCGCGCCGCCGTAGGTGGAGAGATCCGAAGGAAGAATGTCCATATCGTAGCCGCTGCGCACCGCCCGCTTCTGCTCCTGTATCTTCATGGCGTCCAGGTCGGTGATCTTCCGCTTGACCATTTTGATGGCCTCGTTCTGGTTGATGCCTCGGATGTGCATGGTTACCATGATATTCCCGTCCGCCTCCATGAAGTCGGTGAGGATACGGTCGTGCATCTCCGGCGCCAGAATTTGCAGGAAGGACACCGCCCCGTACCGTTTGCCAATGCGGAAGGTGCGGGTCTCTCCGAAGTGGAAGGAGGACGGAGCAATGAAGTCCTTCACCGAAAGGCCGCTGGCCGGGAGCCAGTCCCATTCAAAGGCGAACTGCCCACCCTCCGGACGGAGGCCGTCTGCCGGGTGGAGAATGTTGTAAAGCAGCTCCAGCCGTTCCTTTCCGTCCAGCACATGAGCCGCCGCCCCCATGACCTTGAAGCGGTTCAGGGTGTCGGTCTCGATACGGGCAAAACGCGCCCGCGCTGCCGGAAGGTTCTCCGCCTCGATGGTCAGGGTCACATACTTGGTTTTCACATAACCGTTGTTGCCCCGCTTATACTGCATCCGCAGGATGTCCACCGCCTCGTCCCGGATGGGGTCCAGGTCATTGCCCTGTCTGGTGATACCGAACATTTCATCGGCGGCGCTGCCTCCGCTGCGGCTGTCCAAAGTGACCTGGACGCCGATGGAGGGATCGTAGCCGTTATAGAAGTCGCAAAGGCTTTCAAAGATGCTCCGCTGGTCCTCCGGCCCCGCCAGACGGTAATTCACATCCTCAAAGGCAATCGTCTTGGAGAAGGTCCCGCCCTCCAGCCTGCACAGGCCGTCGGGGAACATATTCTGAAACGGGATGCTGTCCTGCACCGTATGGGCTTTCCCATCGCCCTTTGCCTGCCGGATCACCGCCTCGATCTGCTTGCGCTCGGCACGGGTGAGCTTACGCTTTGCCGGTTTTTCTGCCTTTTCTCGCAATCCGCTTCACCTCCTGTTCCAGTTGGGATTGCCGCACCAGGGCGGAATAGAGATTGTTGGTCTGGTAGATGCGGACCTTCGGCCGAATGAATTTGTTCTGGATCAGATGGCCCAGGAACACTTCAAGCGGCTGCCCATTCTTCTCATACATGGCGAACAGGAAAAAGGGCAGCATCACCAGAATCATGCACAGCGCCGCCGTGGTGGTCCCCAGGCTCGCCTTTGCCAAAAAGAAAAGCGGCACGCCTACCAGCGCCGCCGCTCCGAAACAGATCACTTGTCGTTTGGTCAGCCCGAACAGGACCTTGCTCTGTATCCGACTCAGGTCCTTCGGGATCGTTACATAAGCCAATATTTCACACCTCCTTCTTCATCGGCGCATAGTCCTTAAAATCTGATACGGAATGAAAAATCCGTTTGTTATTTACCCATCTTTGCAGATGGCGAGTAATGCGTGGAGCCGTGGGGCGCTCATAGATCATCACATAGGGATCATATCCCAATGCCCGCAAGGTGTTTACCCGGTACAAATCCTGTTCATGGGTGCTGCCGTAATTGGTCAGGACATAGACACGGCGGTTTCGGTCGCTCTTTATGGAAGTAAGTTCACGAAAGCGACGAAAATACTCCGTCAGGTCCTCGTCCGGGTTATCCCATGCGAAATGCACCGCTTTTGTCCGCACTTTGTTCAGCAGAGATACATTATCACGGCTGATAAGGCGAATATCGAGCCCCTGGGTAAAGTCCACCAGCGCCCGGCTCTCAATTAGCTGCTCAATGAGCCTTTCATGGTCGGGACAGGCAAGCAGGTTCGGGTCCATCAGTTTGATTTCTTCCTCACCATTCCAAAACTCGGAAAGATCAGCCACCCGGACGCTCCTGCGCCCTTCTTTTCCGCTGACAATGCAAAATCCGCAGTTCCTTGGACAGCCACGGCTTAAAAAGCCATAGGCTGTACCTAAAAACCGCGGATATAGAAAATAGTCCGGCCGAATATGCTCAATCTCATGCGGGAGGTTTTCGCCGGGGCCGTAACCTGTACCGCCCCGGATGACCTTATCCGCGTTGCTCACCTGTATGGTGTCTTTGGAATAGGTGTCTGTAAATACCCGGCTTTTATAAACAAGGTCATATTGCTTTGCAGGGTCCCACCATTCCACCCGGTCCCCGCGTCTGGTGTGATACTCCGAGAGCTTCATCAGGCACAGGTTGGGAAAATTGTGCGAGTCCACATCAATAAGGCCTACTCTCAAATATCTGCCTCCTTTAGTGGGCGCCGAACAGGGATTTTGCCAGGCTGCCGGTCTTGAACAATGTGTAGCACAGCAGAACCGTATAGCCCATGCACCCCCATATGGCCGCAGATATGTTGTCGCCGGATGTGGAGATGCCCTCCACCAGCACGGCATAGATGCCCACGCAGATCATAATGAGGAAGGCCTGGAAGCCCAGGGCCAGCAGGGAGCGAAGGTAGTTCTGCCCCGTGGAGCCCCATTCCCGGTTGACCATCGTGGCAAAGGGAATCGGCCCTATGGAGGTGACCAAATACACCTCAATCATTCTGCCGTAGATCACCAGGAAGATGCAGATGGAAAGAATCTGCGTACACAGCCCCACGAACACGCTCTGGAACCACAGCCCCAGCAGGGCGCCCACGCTCCAGTCGGCAAGCTGGGTCTCCAGATCGCCCACTACGCCGGAAATGTCAATGCCCGCGTCCGAAATGATGACCCCCGCCGACTGGCTGACCACATTCTGCGCCACATCGAACACCGCCATGACGATGTTCCAGGTGTTGGTGACGATCAGCACGGCGCAGAAGGTCTTGAAAATCCACTTGAAGAAAATCCAGGTGTCGAAGTCGTGGAGGTTATTTTTCTCGATGATGAGCTGGATCAGCTCGTAGCACATGACGAAGGTGAGAATGATGCCCGCGATGGGGACGATCACCGTCTCCGAGAGGTTGCGGATCATGTTGAAGATGCTGCTGTTCCAGGCGGCGGGCGTCATGCCGACCTCCCCGGCGATCTCGCCCACCTTTGTGTTCAGGGTATCAAACATCCCGGTCAGGTTTGAAATGATACCGTCAATGAGCAGTTCCTTGAACCACTCCTGGATCATATCCAATATCAAGGGAGATCACCTCCTTTGCGGGGGCTCCCGCTATGAAGCGAAAGCCCCCGCCGGTTTTGGAGAATCATTAGGTGGTGGACAGCAGACCGGACAGCAGAGGGATCAGGGTGATGCCGATGAGGGCAACGCCGCCGCCCGCCATGAGCTGCTTGATGCCCTGGCTCTTGGAGGCCGGGTTGTCCTGGCCGTAACCTTCCAGAAGGTTGATGCCGCCCCACACGCACAGGCCGCCGCCCAGGGCGATGACCAGAGTCTGCAAAACGTCGATAGCGTTAGTAAAAAAGCTCATATTCACAGTTCCTTTCGTTCAGTTGAATTGTTGGGTTGAAGGTCGGTGGCTTTCAATTCGTACAGATCGAAAGGCTCGTCCGGCTTCACGATGGCCGGTCTGCGTTTCATGTACCGTTCAATGTCAAAGGTGTTTTTCTTGTCGGCATCGGCAAGGTACTTGTAGCGGGGATGCTTCGTTATATCAAACTTGTCGCTGAAAAACGGCCGTACCCCTCGAAGCTGCAAGATACACTTGCCTCCGTCCATCACCGCGATCTCGTCCTGGGTCATCAGCTCCTTTCCTAATTTCTGATAGTTGAGGCCGTGGGAAACCTGGCTGCCCCGGTTCTCGGATTGATTGAAGCTGTCGATGGTCTCCTTGCCCAGCAGCTCCGAGATTTCTTTCAGGGTGGATTTCTCCTTGCCTCCCAAAAACAAGGTGGTGTCGCAGTTGCCCACAATGGTATCTGCGGCGTCCTTGTAGATGGTCTTTAACTGGCTTTGGGACTGCAAAATAATAGAAGCCGAGATTTCCCGGCTTCGGATGGTGGCGATCAGCTTATCAAAGTTGGGTATCTGCCCGATATTGGCAAACTCGTCCAGGAGGCACCGTACATGGACGGGCAGCCTGCCGCCGTACACGTCGTCCGCCTTGTCACAAAGAAGATTGAATAGCTGGCTTTGCAGCATGGCGATGACGAAGTTGAAGGTGGTATCCGTGTCGCTCATAATGAGGAACAGCGCCGTTTTCCGGTCGCCCAGGGTATCCAGCTCCAGTTCATCGTCCGACATGATCTCCCGCAGCTCCGCTATATCGAAGGGAGCAAGGCGGGCGCCGCAGCTAATCAGAATGGATTTCAGAGTCTTGCCGGCGGCCAGCTTGAATTTACGGTATTGCTTTACGGCGAAGTGGTCCGGGTGCTCCTTCTCCAGCTTGGCAAAAAGCAGGTCAACGGGGCTCTGAAATTCCTCGTCGTCCTCTCGGGCCTCCGATGCGTTGATGAGCTCCAGCAGCGTGAGGAAGTTTCGCTCCTCCGGCTCCGCCTCGTACCAGATGTACCCGATCAGAGCGCAGTACAAAAGGCGCTCGGCCTTGACCCAAAAATCTTCCGAGGATTTTTCTCCGTCGCCTTTGGTGTTGGCGATGATGACATTGACCAGTTTGAGGATGTCTTTCTCTGACCGGATGTAGGCGAAGGGGTTGTATTTCATGCTCTTTTTGAAGTTGATGGTGTTGAGGACCTTGATGCGGTACGGCTCATAGATGACCTTCCCGCGGGCGTCCCGCATGGGCTTTCCGTTCTCGTCCAGCTTGGGGGCGCCCCGCCGCAGCATGGTTCCCACCTCGGACAAAAGCTGTCCTTTGGGATCGGTGACCACATAGCTGCTGTGCATCTGCATGAGGGAGGGCTTGACGAAGAAACGGGTCTTGCCGCTGCCGCTGCCGCCGATGACCAAGATGTTTTTGTTCCGGGCGTACTTGGGATTTTTCGGGCGGCTGGACATGGTGAGCTTTTCCGTCTGGGTCAGAGGGATGTTCCAGTCGGGGACCGGATCGACATAGGGGGCAATATCTGCCGCCGTGCCCCATGAAGCGTTTTGTCAAGTGCTTTTTAGAGTTATTGACGCGACATATGCTCTTTTTTCCACGATAAAGCCCCACGCGGTCATACATGGGGCTGTGGGATTATGGTTGAAGTGGCGAAGTGGCAAAGTGGCAAGGTATCTGGGTTTTGCCACTTGGATTTTGCCAGTTCACTTTTTTAGGGCGTGATACCATGCTGCGCCGATACGCTTTGAGGTAATGCGCCCGTCAAGGTTTTTCTTTGCCGCCCGGACAGTACGGGCAGAAATTCCCGCGTCGGCTGCGGCTTTCTCTATGTCCTCGCTGGCAAGTTCTTTTCCGTCTGCCAGTAGGTCAAGTATCAGCTTTTCAGCCTGTTCGGTTTTGGTGGCGTTGTTGCCGCCCGCGCCGGACAGCAGCTCGTCGGCAGTTATATCATATTCGCCTATCCACTCAAAGCCTGTTTCCGGGTCAAGGCAAAAGGCAACGGGCTTTCCCTCCGGCGCAAGGGAAGATTTGTCGTGAATGATAACACGCACATTCGGCTCACGCTTCACGCGCCCGATTAAAAGGACGCTCCTTGCTGCGGCTCTAAAGTCGATAGAACCTAAGCCCCTGTATGCGCTCTGTCCTCCGGCAGCTTTGTTAAGGTGTCCGATAAGGATAACGGCGCACCCGGTACGCTCCGCAACTTCGGCAAGGCGGCGAAAAATGGGGCGCACCTCGTTTGCCTTGTTCATGTCGGCTTTGTCGCCCATATACGCCTGTATGGGGTCAAGGATAATCAGACGCGCCCCGTTCTGTATGATTGCTTTCTCTATGCGCTCGTCGGACAGGGTAAGCTCCCGTTTTGCTTCATCAATCACAAGCACCCGGTCAAGGTCTGCGGCGGCTTCTATCAAGCGGGGTTTGACGGTATCTCCCAAACCGTCCTCGGCGGTCTGATAAATAACTTGAAACGGCTGTATGGGCTTCATGCCCGGAAGCGTCCCGCCAGTGGTACAGGCAGCGGCAAGGCGCAGCGCAAAGGTGGTCTTTCCCTCGCCGGGGTTGCCCTGTACTATGGTTACTTTCCCAAAGGGGATATACGGCTCCCATAGCCATTCAACGGTCTGTGTGTCAACCTCGCTCATGCGGATAATCTCAACGGTTTCTTCCTGTGGCGGTTCTTTCAATCCATAGACAGCTTCCCGCAGATATTTCCCGTCTGTGATTTCGCCCCGGCGCGTCTGCACCTCGTTCCAGTCTTTGAAAAGAGGGATAAGGCGGTGGACGGTCAAGCCCTCCGGCATAAGCTCCACAAGGCGGCTACAAGCGTCGTTTCCGGCTTGGTCGCTGTCAAGGCAGAGATATACGGTCTTGATGTTCGGGCGGTCAGAGAGAAAGCGCATAAGGGCTTTATCTCCCACGCCACCCAGCGCAAGATAGCTTTGCTTCTGCCAGTCCTTTTTGAACAGACAGAGAAAAGATAACAGGTCAATAGGGGCTTCAAAGACAAACAATCTTTCGCCCTCGCCCCGATAGCAGAAGTTAAAGGCTTTGTCGCTGCCTTTCACATCAAGCCGGAAGTTCCCGGCTGTGCCGCGTTGGTGGGCGTATCGTGGTACTCCGTCCTCGTCCCGTCCTACGAATACGGCGTTATGGTGGGCGGCTTCCTCGTAAATATCCCCGGTGGAAAAGAAAAAGCCCGACACATCTTCATCAATGTGGCGGGCGGCTGTGAGGAAGTTCCTCGCTATGTGGTTGTCGGTGTTGTGGGGCGGCAGTCGAAAGTCAGAAAAGGACGCGGGGCTTGGTCTGTCCGGCGGCGGTGCTGCGCCTTTTTCTCCTGTCAGCAGTTCTACGGCTTCGGTAAAGCTCTTTCCGAAAAACTCCATGACAAAATCAATGGGTGCGCCGCCTTTGCTCTGGCTGTGCCTGTACCATTTGTTTCCCCGAATAGTCAAGCTGTCATGCCGTTTCCAGCGGTATTCCTGTCCGGCGCGGGTAAGCTGCTCGCCCTGTCCTTGCAGAAAAGAAACAAGGTCGGCTTGGTTGGCGCAGTCTATTTGTTCTTGGGTGTAATACATAAAATTTCAACTCCTTTCAGCGGTCTATATCGTGCCGCTTGGTGCGGCTCTGTGTTTGCTCCGGCTGCTCGGCTTTCAGCGCAATATCGACGCACTTGCGTATCTTCTGAAGCTCGGCAACTTCGGCGCGGGTAGCTTTCAGTTTGGTGTAGTCAGTATCTCTCTGCTCTTTGAGGTCGGCGTATTCCTGTTTCCATTTGGAGATAGGCAGCGTCTTTGTATCCGTCAGATTTGCATGGAGATAGCGGCTTGCTGCGTTCCATAAGGTCAGCTCGGCGCGGTGGGCTTCCTCATACTTATCCCGTTTGTTCGTCCAGCCGTTTTTCAGCTTTTTTAGTTCGGCATGAATGGGCTTATACTGCAAATAATTCTCTCCGTTCTCTATCAGCTTTTGCAGCTCTTTCATGCGCTGCTCGGCGGCTTTCATTCCCTCCCGGATAGAAAAGGCTTCATCACTGACAGAGGAAAGAGAAGCGTCCAACTCGTCAAGTGTAGAGATACCATGCTCCGCAAGATAATTGGCTGCCTGTGATATGGTTTTCAGTTCGTCGGCTGCGTGTTGGTGCTGCCAGCTCTGCGAATACTTCCGGCTCTTTTCCCTCTGAACGCCCAAATACTTCATCAGAAGATTTGCAAGGTTCGGAGATTTTGGCGGTTGTTGTTTTCTTGGGGAAGTTTCCCACGCCGCAAGCAGTCCGGCAATCCATTCTTTGAGGTTGCCGATCTGCGCCCGGATTTCCTTTATCAGTCTGTTTGATTTGCGGATAGCCCGGTTCAGTTCGCCTTTCTCGGTGGCTATGCCTTTCTTCTCCATTTGACAGGCGGCTACGCCCATGTGGACAGTAGGTATCTCGTCAATTCCTCTCTCGGCGTTGCTGCGGTGGTCGATACGCTCTGTGCTTCCGGCGCGTTCAAGATAGCTGTTTGAAATATCAGCCCACGCTTTGCGCCACAAGAGGGCGTTGCCTTTGTCGTTCCAGCCTGTGAGGTCAACCTTGTGGGTCTTGTATCTGCCATTCGGCAAGCGTATGCGCTCCCCGTTTTCATCAAGGTCATATTCCTTTTTAGACTTCGCCGCCCACGCGCCGCGCTCGTCAAGTGGTCGCATGGTCAGCATGATATGACAATGGGGGTTGCCGCTGTCGGTGTCATGGATAGCAAAATCCACGCACATTCCTTTAGAAACAAATTGAGAGGAACAGTATTCCCGGACAAGCCGTATCTGTTCCTCTCGTGATAATTCTATGGGGAGTGCTGCGTCAATCTCACGCGCAAGCTGGGCGTTCCCGGCTTTCTCATAAAGTTCCACGCTGTTCCATAGGGTAGAACGGTCAGAGAAAGAGGGCGGGGCATGGGGCGGCAGCATGATTTCGGTATGGACAACGCCGCCTTTGCGGGTGTAGTCGTGGGTCATTCCGTCCCACTCGTTTGTCAGCTTTTCGCCGCTTCGGTAGGCGGCTGCGGCAACTGCTGATTTGCCTTTGCCCCGACTGACTATGCTGATGTTACAATGGTAAATGGCTATGGGTATCACCTCCAGTATAGCGGATATAAAACTTGTGGAAAATGAATAGCTTGCGTAGCAAGGTGTTCGGTTTCCGCAAGTACACAAAAGGGTAGACAGCGCAAGCTGTCGCAGGGGAAGTGTAGCGTCCCCTGTCTGCGGCAAAGCCGCCAATCGTAGCGCGGGGTAAAATCCCTGTGCTTAAGATAAAGCCCTCGGCAGAGCGCACACGCCCGTTAGGGTGTATAAGTGCGCCCTTAGTGTCTAAGGGATTTATTCAGCGTTCCCGTTCTCGGCTCGTTTTTTCAGATATTCCCGTACCAGCTCACTCGTCAGTGCAAACCTAAGAAGTGCTGCGGCTTCCTCGTCGCTCATGTTCTTTGCTTCCGGCACAATGCTTTCAAAGACTGCGCCTCGGACAATAAGGCGGTGGCTGCGTGTCCGGCGTTCCTCTTGCGACAGCTTTTGCCGCAGCACCTTTTCCCGGTTCTCAAACTGCCGGATTTTCTTTTTTCCGTCCTCGATTTCGGCTTGCAGTTCCTCGCGGGTTTTCTCTCTTGGCTTTGTCATGGTTGATCGCTCCTTTCTGCTCATAGCATAGAAAAGAGCAGCCGTTTTTGTGTGAAAAAGGCTGCTCTCATTGAATTATTTGGTTTGTATTTATATCGGTAACTACGAAAACTTATTGACTTATGCTTTCTAAAGGGAAAGTAACACTCCAATTTCCTTCGATATGTGTATCGCTCGTAACAAAATATCCATATACTTTATATTGGGTTAAATCAACATCTGACAAATCATAAACATATTCCACATACCGTTCTTGATGTTCACTATCAGTAGAAAATGCAATATTTGCGATACAGTGGATTTCCTCTCCTTTGTCATTTTTGAAATAGATATAGCCATGATTATCCGTTTCTAAACTATCCTCGTACTTGACTTGTATATGCAATTTCCCATCCACATATCCCATGGCTGTAATATCTACCTCAGCAATAGGGGAACACAGAATACCTGTTGTTTTCAATGCCTGAAAATTGTTTTCCATTTCATTGTAGTTTGTTCCCCCACCACCCCAAATTTGAGTCGGGGTAATTGTTTTTGGTGTAGCACTAATTTGGGTCAAATCCAAATCTGTCAATATCGCATCATATTCCTGCTTATTGCTCAGCATTTCTCGGACACAAAAAGTAATTTTCTCACCAATAATGTCTTTTTCATTCCATTGTGATATAGAAATTAGGAAAGTGGCGGTTTTTGTTTCGGTGTCATAGCTTATATTTTCACACGAACTGCTACAATCAAAAGGTGTATTGATACTAAAGCTATCAAACAAATCTGTCGTTTCATCAATTCTATCTCCGTCAATATCTTGTACGGAAATAAAAATCTTTGCTTCGCTACCCTCAACATAAGCCGAAATTACTTCAAACTTAATCCCATTATCCTCGCAGGACATACTAACAGGCTTTAACTTTTGGGCAATTGCCGGAGATACCTTGTAGAGTAGATTATAAGCTGGTCCAAAATCTGCTGCCGCTAATGCTGGAACAGACATGGTAAAAACAAGGAGCAAACTGGCTACCATAGCTCCCCATTTAATCCAAATGGGCTTCTTGACCTTTTTCTTATAGTTAAGGGCTTCGTCAATGTATTTGTTGTCAAGCTCGCTCATAGCGTCGGAAAACTTCTTTGCGTTCATATAAAGACCTCTCTTTCAATTAAATATTGTTTCATCTTTTCGCGGATACGGGTCAGCCGGACAGAGACATTTTTCTCTGAAAGCCCCACAACCTCGGCTATGTCTTTGTAGCTGTCAGAAAACCAATAGCGGCGCATGAAAATAACGCGGTTTTCAGTAGTCAGCGTATCTAAAAAACTTTCAATGATACGGGCTAATTCTTTAGCTTCAATTTCTGCTTCTACTGTGTGAGTATCTGCTACATAGGTTTCAATTTCCTCCAAAGCAATCGTGTAATGGCTGCTTCGTTTGGCTGCTTCCTTTCTCCAATAAATTTTGATTGAAATGTTCCGAACGATTTTCAGAACATAGGATAAAAGTGGGTTAGGTCGTGCAGGGGGAATAGTGTTCCATACACCTAAATAAGCGTCGTTTACACATTCCTCTGCGTTCTGCCTACTTCCTACGATATGATAGGAAAGATTGTGGCAGACTGTTCCGTATTTTATATCCAACTCCCGTATGCCTTGTTCTGAACGTTCAAAAAACATTTCTATGATTTTTTCATCCTCTATCATTGCACCGCCTCCTCTCCGGCTTCACCTATATACTACGGTTTTAACGACGAATACTACATCAAATCTCAAACTTTTTCAAAAAATTATACCACACTTCGCGTGAGATTGCTTGCGTTAGCTTTCGCCGCTTCGCTGGCGGCTCTCCGGCGTTGCTCATTGTATGGGGCGGTCAGACGGAAAGAGAAACGCCCCTTTGCAATATCAAACTCCATGCAGCCTGTTTCGTGGTCTGTGTCGGTCTGGTAGCACTCGTCGGGGTACTGCTCGGCATAAGCGGCAAGCCGCTTTTTGAGGTTGGTGTTGTGGGTGCGGATATGGATAAGGGGGTCTTTCTCGTCAAACCATATATCGGTGGTCTTTTCCTGTTTGGTAAGCCCTGTTCTCATGCAAGCTCCTTTCTGCGTCCCTGTTACGCAATAGGGGTGTTTTTCGGGTGTTTTCCTCGGCTCTTGACTTGGGGAAAACTGCGTTTTTGACGATAAAAACCGCCCAAACGGGGAATGTATCGTCGGGGCGGCTGTTATCGCAAGATTTCTGTTTTTTCCGGCTCTTGACCGTCAGACGCAGAAAAACGCAGACTGTCGGCAAGTATCGTTTTCAGCAGCTTGTCGGAGAATGTTTCTGTGGCGTTGTGGTTAAAAAACAGCTCCGCAACAATGGTCTGCCCGTTTCTCTGTGTCGTGATAACTCCGTCCGGTTTGGTCGGCGGGGTGGGTGTTCCTTTCTTTTCTGTCAATAGGTTACTCCTTTCTCCGGGCGTAAAAAAGGGACTTCCCGTAGTTCGGAAAATCCCTCTATGATGTTGCTATTCTGTTTTATGGTGCGGACAGTGCGGCGGCAGCCTGCGCCTTTTTCTTCGCCCGATATTCCCGCGCTTTGATACGGTCGTACTCCCGCCTCTTTTCAAGATTTCTCGCCCGGTATTCTCTTGAATAGTTGCGGTGGTAGGCGCGGCTCTTTTCCTTTCTTGCTTCTTCGATTTCCTCACGCATTTGCCGGATTTCCTGCTCTGTCGGCTCTGCAAGCTGTGTCAGTTCATTTTCAAATCTGCCGATATGGTTAAAATATATCCCGATATGCTGAATAGCCTGTTTCGCCCTTTTCTTGTCACGCTCATGCACTTCAATCCGGCTGATAAACTCGTTGAGGATAGTCGGGGTAAGGTCGGTAAAGTCAGCGTAACGGTCTATCAGCTTTACAAACTTCTGCGCCCGTCCTCCCGCGTTCTCAAAAGCGGATAGCTGTTCCCTAAGCTGTTCAAGCTCGGCTTTCAGTGAGTAGTATTCTTCGGAATACTTCTGCGACATCTGCTCATAGCGGTCTTGTGGGATAGTACCCAGCGCGTTGTCCTCATAAAGTTTATTCAGCACCTTGTCAATCTGTTCAAGGCGCGTCGTGATTTGCGGGATACGCTTCTGCTGTTTCTTTGTCTTGTCGGTCTGCTGCATGGCAAGGCTCTTTTTCACTAAGGCTTCAAACTCTGCCCGGTTGCTGATAGAGTATTCCGCGATTTTTTTCAGCACATCTGCGACGGTCTGCATAAGCAGATCCGCGTCCATGATGTGCGGGGAGCTGCACTTGGGATTTTTGGCTTTTCCCTTGTGGTACTCGCTGCAATAGGCAACATGGCGCTTGCCGCCGTTTCGGTAATCTATGCGAATGTGCATTTTTGCACCGCAGTCTTTACAGAAAAGCAAGCCGGACAGAGGGTGGATTTCTCCGTCCCCGTTGGGGCGTTTGACAGGTGCGTTTTCCAAAATCCGCTGCACATTTTCAAAGTCGGTGCGGTCAATAATCGGCTCATGCACATTTTCTGTGATGTGCCACTGGCTTCTGTCTACATAGTGGTTTCGCTTATCCCGGAAATGCTTTGTGGTCTTGAAGTTGACTACATCGCCGCAATACTCCTGCCGCGTGAGGATATGGGTCAGCGTGGCTTTGTTCCACTTGTAACGGTTATCCTCGTTGAGCGTCTTATTTTTACAAGTTCCCCGCCCGCGGTCTTTCATGTAGAAAGTGGGGGTTGGGATTTGCTCCTGTGTCAGATATACGGCGATTTGGTTTCGGTTTTTCCCGTCCAAAAACAGACGGAAAATAAGGCGTACAACCTCGGCGGCTTCCTCGTCGATTATCCAAAAATCCTTGTTGTCCGGGGCTTTGATATAGCCGTAAGGGGCTTCGGTGGCAATCGGCTTTCCACTCATGCCTTTGGTCTTAATGCCCGTTTTCACTTTCTTGCTGATGTCCTTTGCGTACCACTCCGACATGATATTGATAAAGGGGGCAAACTCTAATGTGTCGGGGTTTTCGCTGTCTATACCGTTGTTGACTGCGATAAAGCGTACATTGTTCCGTCTGAAAATCTCCATAGCGTTGCCAACTTGGAGATAGTCGCGCCCCCAGCGGGTAAGGTCTTTCATAATGCAGACACCGATTTTGCCGCTTTCCACATCTTCAATCATGCGGGAATAAGCGGAACGGTCAAAGAACCTGCCGCTTTCGTCGTCGTCAATGTAGTGGCGGATATTGGTTAGGTGCTGTCCTTTGGCGTAGTTCTCTAAAAAGATTTTTTGGTTCTGTATGCTGTTGCTCTCGCCGCCGTCCCTGTCTTCGTCGCCTACGGAAAGGCGGGAGTAAAGGGCTGTGATTTTATTGTAATTGCTCATGTGCATATCCTCCTGCGTCCATAAAGTCGTTGTTTACAGTTAAGATTATGCACTCCATCGGGCGCTGCCGTATTCAATGCCCTTGCGGTATTTGCGGGCGTTTTTCCCTTTGGCGTACACCGCCAGCCGAACAATGATCGCCCCGGCGATACCTGCCAGCAGGTCTAATAGGTGCAGGCTGGGCGCCGCAGAAGAAAACGCCTCCGTAAAGCCCTGGCTCAAATGCAGAAACTTTTCAGAGGCGTCAAGGCCGGGCGCGAGGCGCACCGCCTGGCAGAGCTTATCAAAGAGATACACGAACAGTAGATATGGGAGGTTGGGGAGCAGCTTTTTCTTCCAGTCAACCGTCATAATTCCACACCCCGGTCTTTGGTCTTGACCTTCTCCCGCTGGCGGTGCTGGGCTTTGGCCTGCTGCTTTGCCTGCTCCAGTTCCTTGCGGATGGAGGGCTTTTTCTCTTTCTCCAGGTTCTTTGCGGAGAACTCCCGGAAGGCCGCCGTGATAACGTCGGCATCCCGGCCCTTGAAGAACACCAGGTAGCGGGGTATCTCGCCGCTGGTGTCCTTTTTCAGCGCGAAGTCAATGCCGTATTTCTTGGCGGTGGCGGAAAAGGCCCGGATGTTTTGGTCGGTGATCTCGATGTTGGAAACGCCGGTGTTGTGCTTCATCAGTTGCCGGAGGGTCTGCTTGCCGTGGTGCAGTTTACTCTTGTGGTCGGTCACGCCTTTCTGCATCTCGTCCAGCACTTTTTTCATGGCCTGTTGCAGCATTCCGGCGGAGAGCTTGGTGGCCTCCACGCAGAGGGCAACGGTGCGCTGGGTGACTTCTTCCTGCATGAGTGATTACCTCCTTTCTCCGCTGCCGTACAGATCGTGGTTCACCAGGGACGCATAGTAGCTGTCGATGGTGGCCGGGGCGTTATACAGGGCAGCCAGCAGATATTTCTTGATGTTGCGGACATAGGTGGTGTTCTCCCGCATACGGTCCAACACATACTCGATGTGAGAACTGTTCAGCTTCAGGAACCGGGATTTGACCACCTCCGCCGGATAGTCGTCCCCGGCAATGCGGATCGTTTCCCTGCGGGAACAGACGGTATCCACCATGAGTTCCACCAGTTCATTCAGCATATCCCGATCCAGCCGGTCATCCCGGCATAGATAGTCATACTCGATATTCTCCAAAATCAGTTCCCGATAGCTCTCTCGCTCCCGCATCCAGTCCCGTCCGGTTCGTTTGGTCTCTGCGGGGGTTTGGGGACTTGATTGGATAGGATTTGATCCTTCCGTACTTGATGAATCAGTATTTGATATTTGGTTACTTGATCCTTTAGTATTTAATTGTGCGGGTTTTTCCTGTTCAGGTTTTCCCAAGACAGGAGAATCCAAGACTGGTTTTACCTGAACTGGATTTTCCCGTTCAGGTTTTCCCGGTTTAGGTTCCGGCGGCCTGGGCTGCTCCAAAATCGTGTACTCGATGCTGCCGAGCCGCCCGTTGGCGTTGCGGACTCTTTCACGGATAATGTATCCCGCATCCTCCAGCTCCCGGACCGTAGCACAAATGCTGTCCACTCCATCCCGGCATATCCGCGCAAGACCTTTGGTGGTGTAGTCCCAATCCTCCGGCAAGGATAGCATGAGGGACAGCAGCCCCTTCGCTTTCAGCGACAGTGCCGTGTTCCGCAGATGATGGTTTGCCATCACCGTGTAGTCGCGGGTTTTCTCAATGCGAAATACCGCCATAATCTCACCTCCCTCCGGCGGTCTGGAAAAGTGTTCGTTTTCGGAAAAAATTCAATTCTGTGCCCACTTGCTTCTCCATGTGGGAAAACCTATGGACACTTGATTTGCATTTCCTACATGAAGAAATACCTTCGATTTCTCACCCCTTTCAATACAGTTTTCCGTGTACTTGATGGAAAGTAAAAACGCCATAGGATTCCCTATGGCGTTTGGGACAGGAAAAGGGTGCTGATATTTCACATCAGCACCCTTTATCCTGCCAGTATTTGATTTTTTGACTTCACATCGTGTTCCTTGCCTCTGAAAACATTGATTTTACTGGACTATCTCATGTTTTCTTATTAGGAGGCGGGGAAATGAGCGTTTCTTTTTTTGTGCGAGCAGACCGATAAGCCGGGTTATGTCGTTGAGTGATCATCTGTCTAGGCCAGCCGTTGCCAGCTGGCTCGAGCGACCCACCTGAAAGCACGACGGGCAGCCGTATTGCTTTCTTTTCGGTCTTGCTTCGAATGGAGTTTACATGTGCCCGTTCTGTTACCACAACGGCGGTAGTCTCTTACACTGCCTTTCCACCCTTACCTCCAAAGGAGGCGGTTTATTTCTGTTGCACTGGTCTGGGAGTCACCTCCACCGGACGTTATCCGGCATCCTGCCCTGTGAAGCCCGGACTTTCCTCGTCTGTACCCTTTCGTCTGTACAGCCGCGATCACCTGGCCTGCTCGCACGAATGCTATTCTAACACGAATCTGCCTTTAAGTAAAGTACAAATTTATTTCACAAGGTCACACATCAAAGCAGCTTCCCCCTACAAACTCCCTAAGAAGAGAATTCCGCGGGATATCATCGCTCGGTACTGCAACAAAATAATCCAAGAATTTGAGAAGGCGTTTCGCCTCCAGATACTCCGGTTCCTTCTTACTGATTCCGAACAGAAGCGGCTCTGCATACAGCTTCAGGCATGCCAGTTCATAGACAAGTGCGGAGTTGAACATCACATCTGCTTCTTCCTGATACGGGAAGATATTTGCTTCCTCTCCTCTTCTTACCGACGGCCATCTGGCGATCGTATCCTTTGCGCTCGTTCCACGTGTTCTTGCATCACGCACGATCCTTCGGATCAGTCTGCCATCTGTGGTCGGAATACGGTTGTGCTTGTCGACATTCAGCTGTGTCAGTGCACTGATGTAGATTTTGAATTTACTTTCTTTCGGGAGGGAATGGCTCAGTTTATCATTGAGTCCATGGATTCCCTCGATAACGAGGACATCATCTTTCCCAAGTTCAAGGAAATCTCCTCTGTATTCCCTGTGACCTGTCACAAAGTTAAATACCGGCAGTTCAATGCACTCTCCCCGAAGAAGTGCCAGCATATCCTCATTAAATTTCTCCACATCCAGTGCTTCCAGGCATTCATAATTTCTCTCGCCATATTCATCCAGAGGCGTATCTTCTCTGTTTTTGAAATAATTATCTACGGCGATCGGATGCGGCTTCATGCCATGTGCTGTGAGCTGGATCGACAGACGATGCGAAAAGCTGGTCTTTCCGGAGGAAGACGGTCCTGCGATCATAATGAATTTTTTGCTGCCGTCCTCCACGATCTGCTGTGCGATCCTGGAGATCTTAGCTTCCTGGAGCGCTTCCTGCACCAGAAGGATGTTCCGCACGCCCTCACTGGTAATGCGGTCATTCAGATCGCCGACATAGGAAATATCCATTTTCTCTGCCCATTCCTGGGATTCCTTCTGCACCTGGAAGATTTTTTCCTCCGGAGCAAACGGCGGAATCACGGATGGATCCTTACGCTCCGGCAGTTCCAGGACAAAGCCCTCATCATAAAGCTTGAGGTCAAAATATTTCACATAGCCGGTATGATCTGCCATATATCCATAGAAATAATCCTCATAGTTTCCAATATTATAGATATTCACCTTGGAAACACGGCGGTACCGGAACAGCTTCTCCTTGTCATACATGTGATGATGGTGAAACAGTGCGATCGCCTCATCTGTATTGACGGAACGCTTGCAGATCGGCACCTTTGCATCTACGATCTCATGCATCTGTGTTCTGACCTGATCCAGAAAGTCCTGATCCAATCCTGCAAATCCAGTCATTGTAAAATAATAGCCGGAGCCAACGGAATAATGGATCTCCACCTTCTCGACCGCGTCCTTGCCTGCCACATCGTAGATTGCTTTGAGCAGTACAAGGCAGGCACTTCTCTTGTACGTAGAAAAGCCAATATGGTCTCTGGTAGTGACAAACTCTACCTGGCAGTCACCCTTGACCCTCTTATGAAGCTCCCGAAGTCTCCCATCCACCGTGACCAGTATGATCGGAGCCTCTGTATCTTTCTGGTATTCATTGACAATATCCCTGTAGGAAGTTCCACAGGGATATTCTTTCGTTTCGCCATTGATCGTTACTTTTGCCATATTCTCCATAAAAACCCTCCCGTTTTTATAGTTATAGTTCGATATCTACAATATCGTATACGGGCTTTTTACTTTTGCACATGTGATCGGAAGTTCCGGGAAGTTTTCGCCGAGCTTCTTTTTCATGGCATCCATAAAAATATATTCTGTGCCGTAGTGACCGGCATCGATGACCGCCAGTCCTGCTGCCACTGCATCAATTCCTGTATGATGGTCAATATCACCGGTGACATACACATCCGCACCTTTGGCGAGCACGTCTGAGATCATGCTCTTGCCGCTTCCTGTACAGATCGCAGCTCTGTGCACCGGCTGCTCAAGATCTCCATAAATCTTAACATCATTCAGCGAAAGCGCAGCCTTTACAAATTCTCCGCATTCTCTGAGGCTCATCTGCTTCGAAAGCATGCCGACACGGCCCAATCCCTCACAGCGGTCCCTGGTCTCCTCTGTCACAGAAAGAACTTCCCGCTCCTCAAGTTTCAGATAATCTGCACTCAAATCTGCCATGCCAAGGACATCATAATTCGTATGCATGGCATAATAGCAGATATGATTCTGGATCAGGCGCATGATCCTCCTTCCGGTGAAATCATGATTGTTGATCTTTTTGATTCCACTAAAGATCATCGGATGATGCGTAATGATCATATCTGCCCCCGCCTGGATCGCTTCTTCCAGAGTTTCCTCCGTCAGATCCAGTGCAAGAAAAACATGAGAAACTTCTGCCTCATCATCACCAACCAAAAGTCCTACATTGTCCCAGTGTTCTGCTGCTTTTGCCGGATATTTATTCTCCAGCCACGCTGTCAGTTCCTTTACTTTCATATCGGTCCAGGGCAGCCAGGATTAGCTGCCGCTCCTCCTCAACTTCTTTTTTGCGGTTTACTGCGCTCTCCCCGGAAGCTTCTTTGAGCTTCTCAAGGATCTCCTCATGGATCCTGAGCTCTCTTTCCAGGAATTTCTCAAGAACCGGATGCTTTCTCTCAAGAAGGATTTTTCCAAACATTTCCTCCTGCGCGCTCCACACCTCAGGCTCCGTTTCCGTATTTCGTTTCACCTTCATGATCGGATAAAACTTACCGTCCTCAAGGATCATCTCTTCTTCTATGATATGGAATCCATTCTCCAGAAGAAAATGCCTGAAATGTGGAATATCTGACTGCGGCTGAAGGATCATTTCCTGAAAATCATCCCAGACGCTTCTGCCATCGTTAAGGATACGCTCCATCAGAGGACCGCCCATGCCGGCAATGACAAGGGTATCTCCCTCGCCATGTCCGATATCGGCAAGTCCGTCACAGCGTCTTGTCTCTATGTAAGAGCCCAGTCCGTACTGTTCAATATGCTCGTGCGCACGAGACAACGGTCCCTCCGCAACATCTGTTGCGATCGCGCTTGGAATCCTGTTCTCAAGTTTCAGGTATACCGGCAGATATCCATGATCACATCCCACATCTACCAGCCGGTTTCCTTGTGTCACCAGATCGGCGATCGCGCCAAGTCTCCTGGAAATCTGTACAGATGCGCCCATCAGTCCAGATAATCCTTCAGTTTGCGGCTGCGGCTCGGATGACGCAGTTTACGCAGTGCTTTGGCTTCGATCTGACGGATACGCTCTCTTGTAACGTTGAATTCCTTACCAACTTCCTCAAGGGTACGTGCACGTCCATCGTCCAGTCCGAAACGCAGTCTCAGGACTTTCTGTTCTCTCTCGGTAAGAGTTCCGAGAACTTCGATCAGCTGTTCCTTGAGAAGAGTAAATGCTGCTGCATCTGCCGGTACCGGCACGTTGTCATCCTGGATGAAATCTCCAAGGTGGCTGTCCTCCTCCTCACCGATCGGAGTTTCCAGAGATACCGGTTCCTGAGAGATCTTGAGGATCTCACGTACTCTGTCAACATTCATATCCATCTCTTCTGCGATTTCTTCCGGGGTAGGTTCACGGCCTAACTCCTGGAGTAACTGACGGGAAACGCGGATCAGCTTGTTGATAGTTTCTACCATATGCACAGGGATACGGATCGTTCTTGCCTGGTCAGCGATCGCTCTTGTGATCGCCTGACGGATCCACCATGTTGCATAAGTACTGAATTTATATCCCTTGCGGTAATCGAATTTCTCAACGGCTTTAATAAGACCTAAGTTTCCCTCCTGGATCAGATCCAGAAACAGCATTCCACGTCCTACATAACGCTTTGCAATGCTGACTACAAGACGAAGGTTAGCTTCTGCCAGACGTTTCTTGGCATCCTCATCGCCCTGCTCCATACGCTTTGCAAGCTCGATCTCCTCATCTGCTGTAAGAAGGCTGACTTTACCGATTTCCTTGAGGTACATACGGACAGGGTCTTCAATGCTGACACCTTCCGGTACAGAAAGATCGATCTTATCCAGTTCGATCTCTTCCTCATCATCCAGCTTGTCCAGCTCTGCATCATCGTCCAGCATCAGGCTGTCATCATTGCCTGAAATACGGAGCACATCGACTCCGCTGGCTTCCAGGAAATCGTATACCTTTTCCATCTGTTCAACTTCAAGAGGCTGGTCTTTGAAGAAATCACTGATCTCCTGGTATTCCAATACGTTCTTTTTCTTTTTTGCAAGCTCCAGAAGCTCAACCAGTTTTTCGCTGAATTTGCCCATATTCATTTCCATAGGTGCTTATTCCCTCCATATAGTGTTTATATTTTATCCTTATTCAAAAGAAATATGCAGATCCCGGCGTTTTCGGCCGAGTTCCTCTAATTCTTTTTTTGCTTTGATGATTTCCTGAAGTCCCGCCATATCCGTGGGATTCCAGTTGCGGTTTCTTTCTGCAAGACTCTCTGTCTTGATCCGAAGAAGCGTGTCGGCAAAAGCCTGATCCTGCTCCTTGGGAGTCTCCAGATGGATCGTCGCATTAAACAGCGATGCAACTTCTCTCTGCTCTTCACTGTCTGTGAAACTGTTCAGGAGTCTGGCCGGATTTACCTCGCCTTCTTCCCTCTGAGAAAAAAGCATCTGCGCTACTTCCCTGTACAGGGGAACCACAAAGTCCTCCGGTGTCAGATACTGTGCCACTTTGTCAAAGATCTTAGGATAGGTGACGATCCAGGTCAGCATCAGTTTCTGCGCCTGATCAGAAGCACTGTCCTTCTTTTTCTTAGGTGCACCTTTCTGACTTTTCTTTGGCTGGATGCGGCGTTCTGCCGGTGTGCCCTTAAGAGCCAGTGTATTGACTCTCTTACGGAGATCCTCCACGCTGATACCGTACTGACCGCGGTACTTCTTAACGATCGCCTCGATATAGAGGTTCCGCTCCAGTTCATCCTTCAGTTCCAGAAGCATCTCTGCACAACGTTCAAAGAAACGGTTCTGCCCCTGCGGCTCCTCCATCGGGAACTCGCTCTCTGCAATACTGACCCGGAACATAAAGCTGTCCGACGCCTGCTCAAGCCGTTCCTCAAAAGCTTCCGCTCCAAGGTTCTTGATAAATTCATCCGGATCCTTATATGGCCGCAGATTCACAACTCTGGAATTGACGCCAGCTTCCCGCAGGATCGGGATCGCACGGAGCGCCGCACGGACACCTGCCTCATCACTGTCGTAGAGAAGCAGGACTTCCTGCGTATAACGCTTCAAAAGGCTGGCATGACCGGAAGTCAGTGCCGTTCCAAGCGAGGCCACTGCATTCGTAAAACCTGCCTGGTGCATGGAAATCACATCCATGTATCCTTCACAAAGAATCAGATATTTCCTCCTCGTTGTCCTCGCGACATTAAGTCCGTACAGGTTACGGCTCTTGTCAAAGATCTTGGTCTCCGGGGAGTTCAGATACTTCGGTTTGCCGTCACCCATCACACGTCCGCCAAAACCGATCACACGGTTATTGACATCCATGATCGGAAAGATCACACGGTTCCAGAACTTATCATACATCCCATGACGCTCGTCCACATTAAAAAGCCCGGATTCCCGAAGCCGGTCATCACCGTAACCCTTGGACTTAAGGAACTGATACAGTCCACCGCCGAATTTGTCCGAATACCCAAGCCCGAACTTACGCATCGTCTCCTCACTGAGTCCGCGCCCTGTAAGGTACTGATACCCCTGCGCGCCCTTCTCTGTACGGAGCTGATAGTAGAAATACTGCGCGGCCTGCTTGTTGATCTCCAGAAGCTCTGCGCGCTCCTGTGCCTTCTCTCTCACTTCTTTGGAATACTCGATCTGGGGAAGTTCCACTCCCGCACGGTCAGCCAGATGTTTCAAAGCCTCACCAAACGTATAGTTCTCATATTCCATGATAAAATTAAAAACATTCCCACCGGCTCCGCAGCCAAAGCAATAATACATCTGCTTCCCCGGTGTTACGGAAAATGAAGGTGTCTTCTCATTGTGGAAAGGACATAACCCAAAATAGGAACTGCCCTTCCTGGTTAATTTCACATATTGGGATACCACATCTACAATATCATTCTTCTGACGTACTTCTTCAATGATATCGTCCGAATAACGCATTGCCCATCCTCCTCTGCTGCTTAATAGCCTTCCCAGGACTTTGGTATGTATATCTGCCGGAACTTCTCCATGGAATACTGGTCTGTCATACCAGAAAGGTAATCACAGACCGCCTGGGATCCGGGCTCTCCTCGCTTCATGAGTTCCTGATATTCCCTGGACATCTGTTCCGGGTTCTCGATATAATATTCATATAGTTTCTTAAGCATTCTGACTGCTTTGTGTTCTTCTCTCTTTGCCTCCGGATGCGTATATACATTCTGGAACATAATCGTCCGAAGATCCATCAGTGCCGTGAAAATTCTCTCCGACATACAGATATGGTCTCTCTCAAGGCTGTTCTCTATGATATCATGCACAAAAGTATTCAGTCTCTCCCTCGTTGTATACCCCAGAAGTATCCGAAGCGTCACAGGGATATCATCTTCTGTCAGGATACCTGCTCTCTGTGCATCATCCATATCATGATGGATATAAGCTATTTTGTCGGAAAAGCGGACAACCTGTCCTTCCAGTGTCGCAGGACTGCCGCTGAGCCGATGGTTCAGAATGCCATCCCTCACTTCCCATGTAAGGTTCAGTCCCTCACCGTTCTTCTCCAGGATCTGCACGACACGAATACTCTGACGGTAATGAGTAAAACCACCCGGATGGATCTCATCAAGCGCATGCTCCCCCGCATGCCCAAATGGTGTATGTCCAAGATCATGTCCGAGCGCGATCGCCTCCACCAGATCTTCATTCAGGCGAAGTGCCTTGGCTATCGTGCGTGCGATCTGCGATACCTCAAGTGTATGCGTGAGCCGGTTCCTGTAATGGTCCCCGTGCGGTGCAAGAAACACCTGTGTCTTATCTTTCAGTCTGCGAAATGCCTTGCTGTGGAGAATCCGGTCACGGTCTCTCTGATAAACGGTCCTGACATCGCATTCCTCCTCGGTGCGTTCCCTGCCTCTGGAATGAACGCTGCACGCCGCATATGGACTCAAAAGTTCCAGTTCCTGCTGTTCCATCTTCTCCCGTATATTCATAGGCACTACCTCCACAGGTGCAAAAACACTATGGTTCACAGTAACGACAAAATACCCTATATTAATTATATTCTACATAATGTTTCAAATTCCTCTTTTTTTCAAAAAAAATTTCTTTTTTTGTATCGGCAGAACATTATGGAGTTATCTGCTATGGCATAAAAAAAACTCCTGATTTAACAGGAGTTCTCTCTCATGCGGAAGATGGGACTTGAACCCACACAAGCGCAATGCTTACAAGATCCTTAGTCTTGCTCGTCTGCCAGTTCCGACACTTCCGCATACCGCATTTCTTGGAAACAATTGCTTCCTCGCGATAGATATTAATATAACAAAAGGTAATGTAAAAGTCAATACCTTTCATGCGGAAGATGGGACTTGAACCCACACGAGCGCAATGCTCACAAGATCCTTAGTCTTGCTCGTCTGCCAGTTCCGACACTTCCGCATATCGCATTTCCTCGGGAATTCTTTTGCTCTTCCCTCGCGACAAGTGGTAGTATATCAAATGCTATCCATATAGTCAATACCTTTTTTTAATTTTTTCAATTTTTTTCTCCGCTTTTTTCAGTGGATTTCCGGGTAGCAAAAAGCCCTGTACCTTCGTAGATACAGGGCTCTCTTTCATGCGGAAGATGGGACTTGAACCCACACAAGCGCAATGCTTACAAGATCCTTAGTCTTGCTCGTCTGCCAGTTCCGACACTTCCGCATATCGCATTTCCTCGGGAATTCTTTTTGCTTTTCCCTCGCGACATGTAGTAGAATACCAGAAACAATTGGCAAAGTCAAGCCTTTTTTTGAAATTTTTTCGTTTTTTTGTAAATTTAATTCAATTCTGCAATCCTGCTGACCGCAACGTAGATTTCCTGGATCTTATACCAGGTCGGATAATCGGTGATACCGGTCTCAGGAAGCCCGAAAACGTTCTGGAATTTCTGTACAGAAGCTTTTGTCTGCTCTCCATAGATTCCGTCCACGCCCACTTTCGGCACTGCCGGATATGCTCCGGCGATCACATTTAACTGTTCCTGCATCTGGCGGACTTTTGGGCCTGTCGCCCCGATATTGAGATCATATCCCGGCCAGGACGCCGGAATCCCTGATACTTCTTCTGCAACATTGATATATATATCACTTCCATAGAAATATCTGAGGATTTCGATCGGCGAATATCCCTGGTCTCCCAGAGCCTTGCTGCCCCACTGCGTCATCCACCCGCGATTACGGCACTGCACCTGACGCCCGTCACAGTACTGGGTCAGGATTGGCTGTCTCACATCCGGTCTGGACAGATAATTTTCAAAAAGTTCATCCACGATCCTGGAAATACTGTCAAAAATATTTCTTCCCGGGATCCATTTGTGGTCGTAGGCTGTGGATGAAGTGATCGTGAAGTCTTTGCCTTTGTTCCGGTACCACTCGGTATAGACACGGTTCAGGGTAAATGACATGATCACCAGTACATTTGCCCGGATCGTATCGTCCGGCCAGGTCGCATAGATTTCGCTGCTCGCTACATTTTTGATGTAATCTTTGTAACGCACATAATAGTCCCTTGCTGTCGTATCGTTCACGGAACCATCATGGACAACGATGTATTCCGGGATCACTACGCGGCTCAGAACGATCTCGCCGCTTTCATCCACAGGCTTTACTTCTGCTTCTTCGATCTTCGGCGGGTATTCGCCCCACAGAGTATGAGGTCCGATCACAAGCCGCTCAAACGAAGCATTTGCCTGAAAATTAACGCTGACCGTCTGCTGGGCAAGGACACTCGGAAGCACCTGTGTCCCGGCAACCTCGGAATTCTCAAACCCTTCCGCTTCCACCTGAACCGTATATTCCGCATATGGCTGCTGCTCCGATGGCTCCATGCTGTACTCCAGCGGCGGTGTTTTTACTTCCAGGACCGGCGTCTGCCCGGACGAATCCGTCCTGACCTCCTCGATCGTCTGACCACTCTCCCCGGTATACGAGATCCTGACCAGTGCATTCTCCACCGGTCGTGTCCCGTCTGCCGTCATCACTGTTACTTTGAGCCCGCCCTCATCAACGTTCTCCTGCTGCGCCCGGATATCTCCATAAGATCTCATTCATTTCTCCTGCTAAAAGCTCTCAGGATAGTTTATGCCACAGGAGCGTAAAACAGCACAAAAATCGGGAGACTACCATATAGAGTCTCCCGATGAGCTTATCATTCCTTCATTCTCATGTACAACAATGTCTTTTCCCTCAGAGCCATTACCCGCATCCACAAAATAGAGGATATCTCCGCAAGCTCTTTCTTTGCCGTTGTCGGTCAGGGTATTCAGCACTTTGCCTTTGAATACCAGGGTTGCGGAACCTCCGCCGTCAAGATTGTATGCATAATCACATCCAAGATCTGTAAATACCTGCTGCAGTTCCTGATATGTCATTCCCTGAGAACCGCCGTATCCCTTACCATCTACAACCACCAGATAATAGTCGCCGGGATTTACCATCCCGACTGCTGCTCTCTGATATCTGGAAGTCTGGTGGAACTGTCCGGAAATCTCACTTGCTTCACCATTCTCCACAAGCGTCGGTCCAAAACAGTATGTATCCTGCACACCACGGTTCAGAAGATCCTTCGTTGTCATTCCCGCAGCAGCGGTAAACATCCCGCCGTCTTCTGTTACGCAGAAGATATTTCCATTGGAATAGACATCATTATAAACTATGCCTTTCTTGATCATCGTCTTGCCAGGTGCAGGTTCGCCCGAACCATAGGAAAACGCACTGCCATTGATTCCAATGATACCATCATGTGCAGCAAGCTCCTCCGAAGTTGTCTTGCGCGGATTACCATAAATTCCACCACATAGAGCAGATTTCAGCTGTTCGGTACTGAATGTCTGCACATGTGCTACCCAGTATTTCGTATAACCAGTGTCCTTCTGCTCTATATTTACTTTGAGAGTATCTGTTTCATAATTCAGGTCATCATTCGTATAATCTGTATTCTTCTGCTGTTCTGCTGCCAGGGTCATGCTTTCTGGATAACAGAAACCACTGCCGAGGAACAGTCCTGCCAGCATGAGCGATGCCAAAATTTTATTTCTCATAACCTCAATACCACTTCTGTAACTATATCAGAAAATCTTCATAATATCATTATACATGACCACGACCATCAGTGCCATCAGAAGCATCAGCCCCGCAAAATGGACCATACCCTCGATCTCTCGGTTGATCGGTTTGCGGCGGACTGCTTCTACGATCAGAAATACCAGTCTTCCTCCGTCAAGTGCTGGAAGAGGCAGAAGGTTCATTACACCAAGGTTTGCCGACAAAAGGACCGCCATGTTGAGCATATTCATCCAGAGCATCAGCGCGCCCTCGCTCTTGCTCTCCTCATAAGTGGTTCCGATCGCATCCACAACCCCCACCGGGCCGCTCAGATCCTTAAAGCCGAGGCCGCCTGTAACAAGCTGTTTCAGACTCAGAAGTGTAGTACGGATCATATATTTCACTTCCAGGGTACCATATTTCAGCACTTCAAGCCCGTTCGCCTTCTGATATCCCAGATTATAGGAAAATCCAAGTACCGGTGTGCGGTATTCCTGCGGCGTGATCGTTGCCGTGTAATCCAGTCCGTCACGCACATAAGTAATCTCCACCGGCTCATCTGAAAGCGGGTGCTCCTGAAGGTAAGCATCATATGCTTCTCCATCCGCAACCTCTGTTCCGTTGATCGCCGTGATCGTATCTCCCGGCTGAAGCCCCGCCGCTTCAAGAGGCATTCCCTCGATCAGAGATTCTACTGTCATCGAAGATGCATCCGAACGGTTAAATCCAAGAAGATATCTCACCGAAACATCCGGTGTATACTGGATTTCCTTCGTTTCGCCATCGCGGCGTACTTTAAGTGTAACTGTATCTCCCTCATTGAGTGAGTTCAGATAACTGTACACATACAGATCCTTCGCCAGATCCACATGGTATCCATTGTATTCCGTGATCACATCGCCTGCCTCAAGTCCTGCCTCTGACGCGGCAGAATCCTGCTGTACTTCCACGATCTCTGCCGGATCATAACCGACAAAACCGACAATGATCACCGACAGGATAAATGCCAGAATAAAGTTAAAGACCGGGCCTGCCGCCACGACAGAGATCCTGCCCCATACCGGAGCCGCATTAAAAGATCCCGGAAGTTCTTCCTCTGCCGTATCCTCGCCAACCATGGCACAGGAACCGCCAAGAGGAAGTAATTTCACAGAGTAACGTGTCTCTCCTTTTTGGACACTGAATAATCTCGGTCCCATTCCAAGAGAAAACTCCGTCACACTGATCCCGTTCAATTTCGCCAGGAGAAAATGTCCCAGCTCATGTATCAAAATGATTGCACTGAAAATGATGATCGCAATCAGAATCTTCAATTTACCACCTGCTTTCAATCCACTGATAAGTCTCGTTTTCTACTGCCAGAATATCCTCAAGCTGTGGATGCTCGATCTTTATATGTCTTTCCATAGCCTGCCCGATAATATCATAAATATCCAGGAACCGGATCTCACGGTGCAGGAATTTCTTTACTGCCAGTTCATTCGCCGCGTTAAATACGGTCGGCATGGAACCGCCCTCTCTGGATGCCTGGATTGCCATCGGAAGTCCCAGGAAGGTCTCCATATCCGGTTCCTCAAATGTGATCTGTCCAAGTTTCGCAAAATCAAGCCGGTCTCCCGCAAGATATCTTCTATGAGGATAATAAAGCGCATACTGGATCGGAAGGCGCATATCCGGTGTTCCAAGCTGGGCGATGATTCCTCCATCCTTGAACTCTACCATGGAATGGATCACACTCTGCGGCTGTACAACAACCTGGATATGATCCAGATCCATACCAAAAAGCCACTTCGCCTCCATGACCTCAAGCCCTTTATTGACAAGAGTTGCGGAATCTACAGTGATCTTCTGTCCCATTACCCAGTTCGGGTGTTTCAGGGTATCCTCCAGGGTCACATGCTCCAGATCAGCTCTCTTTCTTCCACGGAAAGGTCCGCCGGACGCTGTGATCAGAAGTTTATGTACTTCTTCCTTATGTTCTCCGTTCAGAGACTGGAAGATCGCGCTGTGTTCACTGTCCACTGGCAGGATCTTCACACCATATTCCTCTGCCATCGGCATGATCAGATGTCCTGCAGTTACCAGAGTTTCCTTGTTTGCCAGCGCAATATCCTTACCTGCACGGATCGCCTCGATCGTAGGACGGATCCCAAGCATTCCCACGATCGCGGTAACAAGGATTTCCGTCTCCGGCATTGCTGCCAGTTCCAAAAGTCCGTCCATACCGGACACTACCTTCGTATCTGTATCCTGGATCTTCTGTGCCAGATCTCTGGCTGCATTTTCATCCCAGACTGCCACGAGCTGCGGAGAAAATTCCCTGACCTGCTCTTCCAGCTTCGCAATATTCCGTCCTGCGCTGATACCAAGGACTTCAATATCGCCGTTTGCGCGCACAACATCCAGTGTCTGTGTTCCGATAGAACCTGTTGAACCTAATATCGCAATTTTCTTCATAAAAACAGAGTTCCTCCATTCATCTGAATTTTATAAACCAAGGATCATCTTCGCAAGATAAAAGATGATCGGTGAAGTAAAGATCACACTGTCAAAACGGTCAAGGATGCCTCCATGTCCCGGGATCAGCTTGCCGTAATCCTTGATGCCGCGATTTCTCTTGATCGCAGATGCAGCAAGATCTCCTACCATAGAGATCAGTGCACCGACTGCACAGATCACTGCATATTCCACTATCGGTCCATGAGTCACAGCCGCATAGATCGCGCCAAGTGCTGCTGCTCCCACAACACCGCCGACAGCTCCCTCGACGGATTTCTTAGGGCTCAATACAGGTGCCATCTTGTGTTTGCCGATCAGCATTCCCACGCAATAGGCACAGGTATCACATCCCCAGGAGCAGAGGAAGATCAGCCATACAAGGAATTTACCTCCCTCAAGATTTCTCGTAAGGAAAATAAAGGAAAGCATGACTGCCACATAAACGATTCCAAAAAATGCTGACATCACCTGATCCGCTTCATATTTCGGATATGTAAACACATATACAAACATCAGAAGCACCAGTCCCAGAAGGACTGCCATCATTCCGTATCTCTCAAATCCAAGGAGCAGAGAAGCATAATACAGGATCGTCCCCAGATATCCTGCGAGTTCCAGAAGTCCTACGCCATCCTTATGGACACCCATTGCCTTATAAAGTTCCTGGATTCCAAGAAGAGAAACACAGAGCAAAGTTACAAAAAGTACATATCCTCCACTGATGATCGTCAGAAGTGCTGCAATCACCAGAAAGATACCACTGATCAATCGTGTCTTAAACATCTTTATTTACTCCTCCTTGACCCCGCCATATCTGCGGTCTCTCTCATTATATTTCTCAATTGCCTTAATTAATTCTTCCTTATGGAAATCTGGCCACGGAACATCTGTGAAATAAAATTCTGTATAAGCCAGCTGCCACATAAGAAAGTTGGAAAGTCTTAATTCTCCACTTGTGCGGATCATAAGATCCGGATCCGGAACTCCGACAGTATCCAGATAATTCTCAAAGCATGACTCATCGATCGCATCCGGAACCAGTTTGCCGTCTGCCACATCCTGAGCCAGTTTACGCACACCTCGCACGATTTCGTCACGGCTTCCATAATTCAGTGCAATCTGGAAATAAAGCTCATCGTAATCCTTGGAAAACTCCTCAAGCTGGCGGATCTTCTCCTGAATATCCGGCGCAAACGCGGATGGATCACCGATGACCTTGACACGCATATGGTTTTTCTCTGCGCTTTTCATGCATTTTTTGAGATAGCTTCGGAACAGCTTCATCAAGCCCTCTACTTCTTCTCTGGATCGTTTCCAGTTCTCTGTCGAAAAAGCATAGACCGTCAGGTATTTTACGCCAAGATCCTTGATATCATCACAGATCGTCTCCAGATTCGCACATCCCTTGATATGTCCGTATCCTCTCGGCATCCCCTTTGCCTTCGCCCATCTGCCGTTTCCGTCAAGAATGATAGCTATATGATTTGGTACTCTCATATGTTTCTCCTCTTATTTCTTTTTATGCAACAGAAAGAGAGCCTGTTTCCGGCTCTCCCTCTCCTCATTCCCCACCTGACCGGGATTATACAGTCAGGATTTCTTTTGCTTTGGTATCTACTGCTTCATCGATCTTTTTGACAAATTTATCTGTCAGTTTCTGTACAGCATCCTCAAGGTCTTTGATCTCATCCTCGGAAACGTCCTGCTTGCCAAGTTTCTTGAATGCATCGTTTGCATCACGGCGGACATTGCGGACAGCAACTTTGGCAGCCTCACCTTTCTTCTTGACATCCTTTACCAGCTCTTTACGACGCTCCTCTGTGAGCTCCGGAAGTACCAGACGGATCAGTTTACCATCGTTGTTCGGGTTCAGTCCCAGATCAGATGTAAGGATTGCTTTCTCGATTCCTTTGATCAGGCTTGCTTCCCATGGCTGGATCTGGATCATACGTGCCTCCGGCACTGTGATGTTTGCCACCTGCTGAAGCGGTGTCGGGCTTCCATAATAATCTACGGTGATCTTGTCAAGAATATGCGGGTTTGCACGTCCTGCACGGATCGTTGTCAGTTCCTCCTCGAAGCCTTTCAGTGTCTTGGTCATTTTCTGCTCATATTTCTGAACTCTTTCATCCATTTGTCAAATCTCCCTCTTGTAATTTTATTTTATACAGTTACCTTGGTTCCGTTGAATTTACCATGAACTGTATTGATGATGCTGTTCTCTTCCTCAAGGCCAAAAACAAGCATTGGCATTTTTTGCTCCAGGCACATGATAGATGCTGTAAGGTCCATAGCTGCCAGTTTCTTGTCAACGACTTCCTGAATGCTGATCTCATCGTATTTCACAGCGTTCGGGTTAACCTTCGGATCGCTGTCATAGATTCCATCTACGGCTTTGGCAAGAAGGATCGCCTCTGCCTCGATCTCAACAGCGCGAAGTACGGTTGCTGTATCTGTAGAGAAATACGGATGGCCTGTACCGCCTGCGAAGAACAGAACCTTGCCCTGTGCAAAGCCTTCCTCTACTGCATCTTTGGAATAGAGGCTTGTAAATGCGCCGCATTCGAACGGTGTAAAAATCTCTGTGCGAAGTCCCAGATATCTGCAGATATCAGATACATAGATGCAGTTCATGACTGTAGCCAGCATACCGATCTGATCTGCCTTATTGCGGTCGATGGTCTCACTGGTACGTCCTCTCCAGAAGTTTCCTCCTCCGATCACAATACCTACCTGAGTTCCCTCTTCTACAATTGTGCGGATCTGCTTTGCAACAGCGATGACTGTAGCCTCATCAAATCCTTTCTTCTCTGCTCCTGCCAGAGCCTCTCCACTTAATTTCAGTAAAATCCTCTTCATAGTTATTTATCCTTTCCTCCGATGCATCTGCATCAGTATTCTTACCATACGCCTGTAACAACTTCGTTTCCATCGGCATCTACAGTTGTTGAAACCGTGAAGTTTCCGTAATAATAATAACCGCTTGTGCCATTATCCGGGTCTTCGTCATATTCTGATGAATTGGAATCGCCAATCGCTGAAACCAGATCATCCAATGATCTGCCAATATATCCCTCTGCTGTCCGAATCGTAGAATCTGTCGGACTTGTATTATCTCCGTCGTCACCGTTATTACTGTTATTGTTGTTATCATCCGGATTTGGTGCCTGTGTCGGATTGGCTGTGTTATCAGAATCATCCGGTGCCTGCGTCGGATCGGCTGAATCAGATGGATCCGGAGTCGGTGTCACATCTTCTTCGCTATCGGTGTCAAGACCAAGTCTCTTCTTCACTTCATTCAGAGTAGATACTTCTTTACTTCCAGTTGTTGTAAAATACGTTGCATAAGGAATCGAATCTTCTCCCTCTCCGTCCATTCGAAGAGTAATCTGCTTCATAGATGCCAGTGGCAGTTTTCTGAAGAAACATTCGTTTGCATCTTCATCTGTGTAGGCGATACGAATATCGTATGTGCTTCCTGAAGAAGATGGCTTCTCATAATAATAAACTGCATTCTCTCCATTCTTAAGAGTGAACATACCATTTACAAGATCATCACCCCATTCGTCAGCAGTGTCCTCATCTGCATCATCAGATGGCGTCTCTCTGATATAGATAGATGCAATCTCTGAACCGGTGCGGTTTACAATAGCAACCTTGGAAGCTGTTGCTGTCTTTTCACCGATTACATTTTTCTCCGTTGTCTCTTCCATATTTACAAGTTCTATCGTAACCGTAGGTGTCGCCTGAGGAGTTTCAGTAGGCGTTACCTGGACTGGTGTCTGTTCCGTTGTATTCTTCTTGCCACAGCCTGATGCAGCTATTGCCAGCACAGCAAGCCCTGCAATGGCCAAATAACGTTTTTTGAGCATATCTATTCCCTCCTGTTTCCTATTACGTAATAGTCCTATGATGTCATTATTATTTAACTTAATTATACAGAGTCTCAGATTCTTGTCAACTAAATGTCCCAAAATTCATACAATTTTTAAAGTTACAGATTTTTAACCTTAAACTCTCTCTCAGCTTCTCTTCGCTGGTCTTTCTTTGCAATATCCTGTCTCTTGTCATAGAGCTTCTTGCCTCGCGCCACACCAACTTCAACCTTTACCAGACTGCCCTTGAAATACACCTTGAGAGGAACCAGCGTGAGACCTTTTTCCTGAAGTTTGCCCTCGATCTTGTTGATCTCATGTCTGTGAAGAAGAAGCTTCCTGACACGCAGAGGATCCTTGTTAAAGATATTTCCCTTCTCATAGGGGCTGATGTGCATTCCATAGATATATACTTCGCCTTTTTCTACACGGATAAAAGATTCCTTGACACTGCACTTGCCCATACGAAGGGACTTTACCTCTGTTCCTGCCAGAGAAATACCGGCTTCATAAGTGTCCTCTATAAAATAATCATGAAAGGCTTTTTTGTTGTTGGCGATCAGTTTGATCCCTGTTGCTTTCGCCATAAAATTCCCTCCTTTACTCAACAACGGTAAAATCTACCGTTCTCTTCAGAGCATCCGCATCTGCCACCCTGACTCTTACTTTCTGTCCGAGATGGTAGACTTTGTGGCTCAGTTCGCCGCTCAGCTCATAAGTTTCTTCGTTATAAGAATAATAATCGTCCCGAAGGCTCGTCACATGAACAAGTCCCTCGACGGTATTCGGAAGTTCCACATAGAATCCATAAGCAGTCACGCCTGAAATGATGCCCTCAAATTCTTCACCGAGATGATAAGACATGTATTCAGCTTTCTTTAAGCGGTCTGACTCTCTCTCTGCTTCCTGTGCCCTTCTCTCACATGCACTGGACTGCTGTGCAACATGTTCGAGGATCTCTCTGTAATGCTCTGTCTTTCCTTCTCTCTGAAGTCTCCCCCTTATATTATCACGAATGATACGGTGGATCTGTAAATCTGGATATCTCCTGATCGGAGAAGTAAAATGACAGTAATATTTCGCTGCAAGACCAAAGTGACCGCTGCACTGTGTCGTATATTTTGCCTGCTTCATCGTACGCAGGGTCAGACGGCTGATCATTGTCTCATTCGGCAGTCCCTGGATACTTTCGATGATCTCCTGGATCTCCTTCGGGGTGATCTCCTCACCGGCCTTCTGCACAGAGATCCCCTGGTTTCGAAGAAGCGTCAGAAGACTCTCCACACGTTCCGGATCCGGGGTCTCGTGAGTACGGTATACAAACGGATACTCACCCTGACAGTACTCCTTTGCAACGGTCTCATTTGCCATCAGCATGAAATCCTCAATGATCTCTGTCGCCACATTCGCCTCATAAGCCTGCACATCGATCGCTCTTCCCGCGCCGTTGAGGGTGATCTTGCTCTCCGGAAAATCAAAGTCGATCGATCCTCTGTGGTGCCTGCGGCTCCGAAGAAGCTCTGAAAGTTCTTTCATCAGGAAAAACATTGGCACAAAATCCGCATACTCAAGGCTTGTCTCAGTATCGCCGTCTTCCAGGATGCAGCGTACCTGCGTATAACTCATTCTTCGATCCACGCGGATGATCGTCTCTGCGATCTTGTGATCGATCACCTGGCCGTTCTTGTCAATATCCATAAGACAGCTTAAAGTCAGTCGATCCTCTCCCTGGTTCAGTGAACAGATTCCATTTGAAAGCCGCTCCGGAAGCATCGGGATCACACGGTCTGCAAGGTACACACTGGTTCCTCTCTTTAGTGCTTCTTTGTCCAGTGCGCTGCCTCCCTGAACATAGTTGCTCACATCTGCGATATGCACACCAAGATGATAGATATCGCCTTCTTTTGTAAGAGAGATCGCATCATCGAGGTCCTTGGCATCCTCTCCGTCAATCGTCACGGTCTGAAGATGTGTGAGGTCCATCCTGCCATCTCTGTCGGCATCAAGCACGTGATCCGGAACACGTCCTGCCTGTGTGATGACCTTCGGCGGGAACTCTGACGGGATATTGAAACTCTTCACGATCGCCAGGATATCCGTTCCAGGTGCATTTATGCTTCCCATATCCTCCTTGATCCTGCCTTCCGGCTTATGTCTCTCATCTCCATAATCAATGATCTCTGCCACGACCTTGTCGCCATCACGGACTCCCTTGGAATTCTTAGCTGCGATATAGATATCCTTTGCATACTTCTGATTGTCACAAAGTACAAATCCATAATCACGTTCTCTCTGAAAAGTACCCACAACCTCCGTGGTCCCACGCTCAAGGATTTCGACAACCGTGCCCTCCTGACGCTTCCCGCTGCCGGACTTCTTCTTCACAAGGACTCTCACCTTGTCCTGATGCATGGCAGTTCCTACAGAATTTGCCGGAATAAAGATATCATCTTCCTCGTCCTCAAGTTCCACAAATCCAAAGCCCTTCTGGTTGCCTATGAAGGTACCCTCTTTGATCAGGCCCTGTTTCTCAAACTCCCGGAGATCTCTTTTCTTTAATTTAAATTTATCTTTCTTTATCTGTTTGCCCTTGGAAAATTTCTTTTTCTTTTCCCAGTTTTTCTTTCTGCTCACCTAAAGCTCTCCTTTATTGATATCCAACGTAAAAAAAGCACTCTTGCAATTTATACAAGAGTGTTTCCTTTGACTAAAAATTCATATTTAAAACAGCTGCCAGTATAAAAAATAACACTGCCATGATCGTAGTTGCTCTTACAAGGCCACCTTCCATAGAACGTCCCTTGTTTCTTCCCCAGTATGTATCTGAGGCACCTGAAATCGTTCCACCCAGGCCCTGCTGCTTGCCTTCCTGCATCAGAACAACAACAGTCAGCGCAATACAATCTATAGCAAAAATAATAGTCAGTATTGTTCTCAAAATCTGCACTTCGGTTACACCTCCTAATCAACTGCAAAATATTGTGTTACTGTTCACTTCGTTCACAGTAACTTGGTCAAAATGCATTTCAAATCACCTTCGGTGATGGCATTTTGCCCTGTATGTCTCGGGATTTTGCCATATTCATGGCAAAACACCTCGCGGAATATTACCTGTGGACAGTAATAAGATTGTACCATACCGCCCTCTGGATTTCAACCGTTTTTGGATAAGTTTCAGGGCAAAAATCCGATTCCCCCTGCTTTTTTGGCACTGTGCAGACAGAATCGGATCCTGTACACCGCATTTTTTATTCAGACGTCACTCTTTTTGAAATGGATTTTCATAAACAGCATCTTCTCCAAGCAATTCACTGATCCGGATGAGCTGATTGTATTTCGCATTCCGGTCAGAGCGGCATGGTGCTCCTGTCTTGATCTGCCCGGCTCCTGTCGCCACTGCAAGATCTGCGATAAAAGCATCTTCTGTCTCGCCCGAACGATGTGAGATGATCGCACGGTATCCTGCGTGCTGCGCCATTTTCACTGCATCCATCGCCTCGCTTAAGGTACCGATCTGGTTTACTTTGACGAGGATCGCATTTGCCGCCTCAAGCCTGATTCCACAGGAAAGTCTTTTGACATTTGTGACAAAAAGATCATCTCCCACAAGCTGCAGCCTGTCTCCGAGACGTTCTGTCATTGTTTTCCAGCCTTCCCAGTCATCCTCATTAAGACCATCCTCAATTGAAATGATTGGAAATTCTTCCAGAAGTTCTTCATAATAATCGATCATTTCTGCCGCATCCCGGAGCACTTCTTCGGCTTTCATCTTACTCTCACCCGGAAAACGGTACACACCCTGTTCTTCATCATAAAGTTCACTGGCTGCTGCATCGATCGCAATAAAAATATCTTTTCCCGGTTCATACCCTGCTTTTTCAACTGCCTCAAGGATCAGCCGCAGGACATCCCTGGAATCTTTGAGATCTGGCGCAAAACCACCTTCATCCCCTACCGCTGTCGAAAGGCCGTTCTCTCTGAGAAGGATCTTGAGAAACTGATAGATCTCCACACACATCCGGATCCCATCTTCAAAATTCCCGGCACCGCAGGGCATGATCATGAATTCCTGCAGATCTACAGTGTTGTCCGCATGCTTTCCTCCATTCAGGATATTCATCATCGGAACCGGCATTTTTCTTGTATGGCAGCCGCCAAGATACTGATAAAGCGGAATCCGAAGCGCCATCGCCGCTGCCCGGGCAACCGCCATGGAAACGCCCAGAGTTGCATTTGCCCCGGCACTGCTCTTGTTTTCCGTTCCATCTGCCTTAATCAGAAGCTCGTCGATCCGCACCTGATTCAGCGCATTTTCTCCAAGAATGGCTTCCGCCAGTCTGATATTTACATTTTCGACTGCTTTTCGCACACTTAATCCGACATAATATCCTTTTTCTCCATCCCGGAGTTCCACCGCCTCAAATCTTCCTGTCGATGCTCCGGATGGCACGATCGCCCTCGCTGTATATCCCTCAATTCCAATGATCCCTTCGCCTACGGTAGCTTCCACCTCAACAGTAGGTGTTCCTCTGGAGTCCAGAACCTGTCTTGCGTGGATCCTGCGTACAGGTAGATAACGCAACATGAGATTACCTCCTTCATCAAATGATAAACTTAGTTTTCCCCTGATGCTTCTTTCTATGCAGAGATCGTCGCAATTTCATTTTCTGTATTATTTTCAGATAATTCTATTTTTATTGTATTGTTTGCTGTATACAAAATATTTATTTTTAAATTTTTATTTTTATTGTTGACAAATGTAATTTTATCTGTTATATTAAGTACATAAAACAAAGGAACGAAAACAAAAAAACAAACAGAAAGGCGTGAGACCACCGAAAACTTAAGCGAACCCCAATACTTTAAGAAAGGCAGGTACAGACCACCAGAAACGTAAATCTTAACACATCATAATTTCAGGAAGAGAGGTACGGACCACCAGAAACGTAAACTCATAATTATTCCAAATGTTTTATAAACTAAACAGGAGGTACGTTCCATTGGACAATGAACAGTAGAAGAGCCACCAGATTAAATAATTCATCTGATGGCTCTAATTTTTTGTCTTCTTACATATACTGAATCAAACATCTACATGGAGATTCCCATGACATCTTTTTTTATTCTTGTCTTTCACTACATAAAGAAATCCCGCTTTTTATGTTCTCTCCTTCTGCTGGCCGGTGCTTTTACCCTCGGCAGTCTGCTTGGAATCCTCACCGGAACGCTTTCTCCCACAAAAGAAACCTCTGCTTCTGTCCAAAGTGCAAGCTGGGGATTAAGTTTTCAGGAAGAAGGAAAACGTCCTGCCGGAAACGCCACCATCGATGATCTGAAACAGTACAACGCCTATTATGCCAGCGATACTGACGAAAAAATCCTCTATCTGACTTTTGATGCCGGATATGAGAATGGAAACACCCCTGCAATCCTGGAGGCACTTAAAAAGCACCAGGCTCCCGCTGTCTTTTTTGCTGTCGGAAATTTTATCAAAGATAATCCCGATCTTATCAAACGCATGATCACAGAGGGGCATATTGTGGGAAACCATACGATGACCCATCCGGATATGTCTCAGATTTCTTCGATGGAATCCTTTCAGAAGGAACTTGAAGGCGTGGAAGAACTCTATACTTCCGTAACGGGCGAACCCATGACCAAATTTTACCGGCCGCCCCGCGGTGTCTACAGCACAGAAAATCTTTCCATGGCAAAAGAACTTGGCTATTCCACCTTTTTCTGGAGTCTTGCCTATGTGGACTGGATCCAGGAGCAGCAGCCCTCGAAGGAAGAAGCTTTCCAGAAACTGATTCCCCGGATCCACCCTGGTGCGATCGTTCTGCTCCACAATACTTCCTCCACGAACGCCGCGATCCTGGATGAACTTCTCACCAGATGGGAAGAAATGGGCTACCAGTTCCACTCCATAAAAGAACTGACCGAGGCGTAACCCCGGTCAGTCATTATTTCTGCTGTTCTTTTGTGTGAAGATCTTCCTTGATCTGGGAACTGGAGATCTCAGGTGTACGTGGCAGGTAAACCACCTCGCAGCCTTCTTCTTTGAGGAAATCAAACTTACCTTTCCAGTCATCTCCCATCACAAAGGTATCTACATGATATTCTTTTACGTCGGAACGTTTCTGTTCCCAGTTTTCTTCCGGAATTACAAGATCCACATAACGGATTGCCTCCAGAAGCTGTTTCCTTTTTTCGTAGGAGAAATAACATTTCTTCTGCTTTTCATTCCAGTTGAACTCATCTGTGGAAAGACCTACGATCAGATAATCTCCAAGCTGTCTGGCACGACGCAAAAGATTGATATGCCCATAATGAAGCAGGTCGAAAGTTCCGTATGTGATTACTCGTTTCATAATTAATAAAGATTCCTCTCTGATTTCAATAATAGATCAGGCATTCAGCTTCCTGATACAGTAGCCATAAATACGGAGAGTCGTTTCAACCGAATAATGAAGTCCATCATAGATTCCTGCATCATAACGGTTGCTGCTCCATCCATATTTCTGAAGGTTCGTACAGGTATTAATATAAATAAACGCACGATCACTTCCACTGCATAATTTCTGATAAATTGTCTTATTAAAAGCTGCCACCTGTGCTTCTGTTCTCGTTCCGGCACCATAGCTTCGAATCATGGCACTGTTCACCGGATTTACAGAAAGATAATACATATCACAATTATAATTCTGTTTGAGATTTTCGGACACTTTTCTCATGTAAACAACATATGTATTGATGTTACTCATATCATTTACACCGAGATTAATAATAACCGCTTTCTTTGTCTTACGTGACTGCTTCGACAGTTTCCGGAGCAGTTCCCTGTAACCAGTCTGTCGGAACCAGTCAAGTCCCTGATTTCCTTTACATACAAAATCTACATTTGAAGGAGCAGAATTTCCAAGGGCAAGCTGAAGCCCAACCGTTCTGGAATCTCCTACAAAATAAACCATCTGATGTTTCGTAGGTTTTATAATTGATGCCGGTGCACGATCCTGTTTTGAGAAAAATACAACCATATAATAGTTTCCTGTTCTGGTAGGAATTTTATCGCCTGCCTTATATTCAGGATTGGTTGTTTTTCCCTTGGTACGTGACCAGCCCAGACACATATTTGCGCTGTTCAGGTTTACTGCCGGAAATGTTGCACTTCCGGAACTGGTATCCACAATTTTCCATACCGTTCCGTCGTATTTACGGAGATTGACTCCTGTAATTTTCTTTCCGACAATATAAAACTTCATATTACCGGTAACACGCAGACTGTCGCCCTCTTTTTTGACTGTTTTACCATTTATAGAAGTACTCCATCCGAGGAACTTATACCCCGTCGCCGTCGGATGCAGAGGAAATGTCAGCACCTGACCCTGATATCCCTGTTCCCGCAGGCTGGTATATTCTTTGCCTCCATTCATGGTATAGTATCTTACCGTATAGAGCTTATAATAACGCAGACAGAATTTCGTGTTTTTTGTAATTCTCACATTCCTTCCTGTAGCATATTTCAGCTCTTTGGTCCCACTCTTCTCTACCCATACGCATTTATAACCGGAACGGTTTACTGTCGGAAGCTGAATATAACTCCCCTTAGTTACAGTCCTGGCCCACTTACGAAATGTATCATTAGAAACTACGCCATTGGAATTCGCAAAAACAACTTTACACTTCTCTGTAGTGGCTGCCTGAGCCGAAACCGGTCTGCTGGCTGCCAGAAGCAGGAAACCAAACAACACTGTCAAAAAGATGATTCCTCTCCACCTGTTTACCGTGGCTTTTCTCATAAAAAAACTCCTTACTTATGTCTTCTCATCAAATCGTAATTTTTCTTGTTTCCGAGTTTTACTATAACAGTTTTCCAATTCTGATGCAATACAAATTTCATCAGAGTTTCATATTTTTGTCATATTTCAGAGTTCTTTTTCACACATCGAAAGCGCAGATGCGATTACTGCGTCCATATCATAGTACTTATATTCGCCCAGGCGCCCACCAAAAATCACTTTTTTTTCTTTTTCAGCAAGATTTTTGTACTTCTCGTAAAGTTCCCCGTTTTTCTCATCATTTACCGGATAATAGGGCTCATCTCCAGGTTTCCATTCAGAACTGTATTCACGGCTGATCACGGTTTTGGGAATTTCCTGTCCATCATCATCTTTGCCAAACTCAAACCATTTGTGCTCAATAATTCTGGTCCACGGAGTTTCAACATCCGTATAATTGACTGCTGCATTCCCCTGGAAATTTGGTTTATCAAGAAGTTCTGTCTCAAAACGCACAGAACGATATTCCAGATAGCCCATCTGATATCCAAAATACGCATCAATCGGACCAGTATAGATTACTTTGTCCGCAAGTGCATCCCACTCATCTTTCTTTTCAAGATAATCTTCCTCCAGGCGAACCTCAATGCCATCCAGCATATTTGCAACCATTCTGGTATAACCGCCCATCGGAATCCCCTGATACAGTGCATTGAAATAGTTATTGTCAAAAGTCAGCCTCACCGGCAGTCTCTTGATGATAAACGCCGGAAGCTCCCTGCAGCTTCTGCCCCACTGTTTCTCGGTATATCCTTTGATCAGTTTCTCAAAAATATCTCTTCCTACCAGAGAGATTGCCTGTTCCTCCAGATTCTTCGGTTCTTTGATTCCTGCCTCACGCTTCTGTTCTTCGATCCGGGCTTCCGCCTCCTGTGGAGTTACCACGCCCCACATTTTATTGAATGTGTACATATTAAATGGAAGTGAATAAAGTTCTCCGTGATAATTGGCCACCGGGCTGTTTGTAAAACGGTTAAATTCCGCAAACTGAGTGATATAATCCCAGACTTTTTTATTATTGGTATGGAAAATATGTGCTCCGTATTTATGCACATGAATTTTTTCTATGTCTTCTGTATATACATTTCCGGCAATATTCGGACGCTTGTCAATCACAAGAACGGATTTCCCTGCTTTTTGGGCCTCATGTGCAAAAACTGCACCATAAAGCCCTGCACCGACTACCAGATAATCATAATGTTTATTCATGAAATCAACCCTCTACTTTTCATCATCTGACTTCTGCGATCAGAAGCACTTCTCTGGAAACAGAATAATCCACCGGTTTATGAATCCTGAACTTATATCCCAGATTCCAGCTTTCAATAATTGGTTTGATATCAAAGAAATCATCTGCATTATGATATATACTCATCAGCAGAACTGGTTTATGTTTCTCGATAGTTTTTCTTGCGCCTGCAAGGAAATCCTGTTCCGCCCCCTCAATATCTACTTTTATAAGGCCGACTTCAATATCTGTTCCTTCCATATAAGCATCCAGTGTATCTACCTGTACCGTTTCTGTTCCGGTTACTGTCGCAACACCATTTTCATGAAATGCGCTGGATGGACCTGCCAGTTTCATCTCCATGCTTCCCTTTTCTCTTCCCAGTGCCATATGTTCAGGAATAACGTTCTCCAGATGATTAAGCTTGATTGTCTCTTTCATCAGTGTGAAGTTCTTTTCCGTAGCTTCAAAACTGTAAACTCTCCTCTGGGTTAACGGCTTCAATATCAGTATAGAATCTCCGATATATCCTCCTACGTCCAGAATATCTTTATTCTGAATGGATTCCGGATGCTCGATGCAGTCAATTCCATGTTTATAAATAAACACACTCGCCTCAAAATGTCGAATCGGAAGAAAATAGTGTTTGTAGCAGTACATATCATCCGCTACACGAAAGATCTGCTGCTTCAGTTCCCTGTCCATTTCCAGAATCTGTTTCTGCTCTTCCTCGCTGAAAAGGTCAACTTTCTGCCCCATAGTGTCTTTGACCAGTCTCTGTCTCTGCAGAATTTTGACAATTTCTTCTACATCTTCCGGATCCAGACCCTCTATTAAATTCAGAAATTTCTCCTTAAAATCTGGTCTCTCATACATTTCATAAAAGGAAGTAATAACTTTTCGTTCATAATTGTTGTTATATTCATATTTCTTTGGAACCTGCTCCAGCTGATCTGAAATCTGGCTCAATTCCTTATGGATTTTTGGAAAATTATGATCCAGTTTCCAGATCACATCCCTGACTCTGGTAATACATTCACGAATCAGTGCAACTATATTGTTTTCTGCTTTGCGGATTTCTGCTTTGTTTGTTTTCTGCTGTTCCTTCAGACTCCTGTCGATATGATTATCAAATGTCTTTTCCAGCTGCTTCGCAATTTTTCGGTTATCTTTTTCTACCTTGTCAAACGTCGCAGGAATAATCTTTTTCAGTATTTTTTTACTCATTTTCAGCTGCCTCCTACTTATTTCGAAAGTCGTTTAAGAAACTTTTTCATTTTTCTTGGGACATAAAGGATTGTCTTACCCACTTTAAAAGTTTCTGAATTTTTGACCTTTCTCTGTGCTGCTTTAACCTCTCGTGTTTTTTGTTCTTTCAGACGTGTAATCTGACCTTCCATATTTTTGATCCTGCCCTGCTTTCCCTTATAGGCATAGCTGGTAAGGAAACGGAAAATAACATTGTCTACGCTGTCTTCATCTATTTCTTTTTCTTCATATAAAGTATCAAAAAACTGTTTCCATGTCTGACCAATGTCCACGGCCTCCAGTTCTTTGATGTGCTGCTTTCCTTCCTCAGCAAGCCGTCTGCATTCTTCTGAATTCCGGAGAAGTTCTGTGACTTTCTGTGCCAGAAGATCCGGACGTTTCTGTCTGCTGGTAACGATTCCGCGTCCATCTCTTATAAATGTAAGCCATGGCATATCATAGGTAACGATCGGTGTCCCATGAGATAACGCCTCACAGAATACCATCGGAAAGCCCTCATATTCTGATGTATACATCAGAAGCTGTGCTTTTTCGTAGTATTTCTCTACTTCTGATGTGAATCCTTCCAGTATGACATTATCCTGAAGTCCCAGCTGGCAGATCAGATTCTTCAGCATTTCTGTCAGTTTCTCATCTCCATCACCTACCATATGGAGCCTGATATCCGGAAATTCTTTCACTATATGTTCCATGGCATAGACTACATCCAGAGGCTGCTTCTCCTTTGCAATCCTGCCAAGCCACAGAATATTATTCTCTTCTTTTTTGACTTCTTTCATATTGCCTGTAGAAAAAGTGATTGGATTCGAAATATATGTCACATGAGGATTGAAGCATTTTACATACTTCTCATCCACTTCTGACAGTACAACAACACCGTCACAGATCTGATAATCATACATCAGTTCTGCAAATTTATCTGACACAAAACCAAAAGGAACACTGGTAAAACTGTGTGCATGAATTATAAATCCTGGTTTTGACGGCTGTCCCTTAATGCTGAGCATATCCCACATTGTACATGGTGCTACCCACATTCCTGTAACCATCAGATCAATCTTATGTTTCTCGATAATTGTGCTCCATGCATGGTATCGCTCTTTATAATGTTCGCGAACTGCTGTCTCTGATGACGGAATATATTCTCTGACAACTGCGTAATCCAGTTCATACTCCGGGATTCCCTCACCGTCTTCTGTTTCTTCATCTGTCACCAGCACTACTTTATAAACAGGATCTCCTTTGGCATCACGCATTTTGGCCCATTCATTTGCCAGAACTGCAACTACTCGCTGTGCACCGCCGTTTTTAATAGAACGATAGTAAATTCCAATCGTTTTAATCTCGTTGCCCTTGTTTCTGGTAGTTTTGAAGTAGTCTACATCCACCATCTTTTCTGCCAGTTCAACAGATTTGTGCCAGTTTCTTTCTGCTAATTTTGAAATGACATCTTCCAGTCCCCAGGTATCCACCAGATGATCAAAGCCTTCGGAAATATTTTCTGTCTGCAGATTATTCTGCCAGCGGCTGACACAGTCTGCCAGAAAATGCTGATAAATCCCATCCAGGATCTCCTTATACTTCTCCTGTTCCTGTTTTTTGTCAATAAAACGTACCAGGCATTCCCAGATCTGCTTCTCAGTCATCATAACATCAAACTTCGGAATAGAAATATAATCACTTCCGGTCACACCTATACCAAACATATATCTGTACAGACGATTTTCAATTCCCATATAGCTCCTGGAATAATACGCAATCAGGAAAAATGCATACAGATCCTGTGCCTTTGGATAAAAGCCATCTTCTACATCGGCAAATGCCTGGCGGCATATTTCACCATTAAAGATTTTATTCCACAGGCTGAATCCCACTTTCTTTTCTTTCCAGCAGGAAAAGATCAGATTCTCCGCGCGGATCTCCTCCAGACATGGAAACAGAAATCTCTGATTCATCTGAATACGCTCTTCTGAACCCCCTGCACAGTTTACTACTTCTGTGTCAAACTGTACCATATCTGTACCATATTTCTCAATTGTCTCTGAGGCGATCTGACAGGCATCCGGGCAAAGCTCATCATCACCATCTACAAACATAATATACTTTCCACAAGAAACAGCCACACCATCTTTTCTTGCCTGGGAAGTACTGAGATTTGTCTCATGGAAGATTGCCTTGATACGGTTATCCCTGTCCGCATACTCCTTCAGAATTTCTGCTGAACGGTCATCAGAGTGGTCTTCGACGCATATAATTTCAATATTTTTGAGTGTCTGACCGATAATACTGTCCAAACATCTGTGGATATACGGTTCTACGTTACAAATCGGAACGATTACTGACACTAATGGGTTTTCATTATTTTTTATATTCATTTTAACAATCCTCAATCTGTTATTTTAATCAGCTGCACTATAACACAGACTTATTCTGTTCGCAAGTTACTATTCTCTGTTCAGTTTTGCTATTCGGACATTCGAAATATTTTGCCAACCTTGCGCAATGCCTTTCCGGCTTTTTGGGTAATATGCATATTTTCCTTTTTTTCTGCATTTTTGGCACGCTTTACCCAATAAGATTTTTCCTGTTTGAGTTTCTTTATTTCTTCAAACAGATACTGCTGCACATCGTATTTCAGAATATTTTCATAAATCTCATATTTCTTTTTGTTGTAGGAATAGCATTCTTCCTTCGAAAAATTTTTCAGGTCAAATTCCTGAAACACCTTATTACGAAGTCCCTCATATACTTCACAATATGTTTCCGCGCTTTTCAGGGAGCACAGATTATAAATTGCTATGCCAAACGCCATATTACGAAAACTGCACTCCAGATCTTTGTAAATTCCCTGTTTCTCCAGTTCATTTCTTATTGATTTCACTGCCTCATACCAGTTCCAGGGAGATTTTGCATTGTTTGCCTGAAGGCTTTCTCCCGACTGTCTGTAATTCACAAAGACCTCTGGCACTACTGTAATACGCTTCGCCAGTGCCATTGCCATAAATATAAAGTAAATATCATTGCTGCGTGGAAGCAGCATGAAGCGTAACTGATATTCATCGATCAGATCTTTGCGGATCAGTTTACTCCAGGGACAACCTGTCGTGATGTTCAGAGTATATGGCATTTTTCTGCCCTCAAATGGAATTTCCGCGGGGAGATACTCTTTCTGTATAATATAATCAATTTCTTTATAGACTTTTGTTTTTTCATTATACAGCCGCGCATCAAAAAGACAGATATCGGCATCATCTTCTTCTGCTTTTTCGTAACTCTTTTTCAGCATATCCGGCTCAAAGAAGTCATCTCCATCCAGAAACAGGCAATACTTTCCATCTGCGTTTTCGATTCCTGTATTTCGCATAGCTCCTGCCAGGCCGCAATGTGGCATCTCTATCAGTCTGATCCTCTGATCTTTCTTTATATGTTCTCGAATTCTTTCACGTGTCCGATCATCCGATCCATCATCTACACAGATCACTTCAAAATCATCAAATGTCTGAGCCTGAAGACTGTCCAGACACTGATCTATATATTTCTCGATATTGTAAGCAGGAATAATGACAGAAATCGCCCGGCTGCTCTCCCTTTTACCCACGTCTTTCATAGGTTGTGTCCTCACTTTTTCTGTATATGATAGCTGTAGTATAGCATAAACTGCATATATTTAGCAAATTCATTTCTCATATTACAATTTATTTATAAATATATAAACTATATTAAATATGTTTTATGTTTTTATATTTTCCTGACCTGTTTTACCATTTTATGATATGATACACATATTCTTAGGTAAGGAGATCACACCATGAATCACGATTCAAGAACATATCCTTTTAAATTTTCAATCATTACTGCCGTATACAATGTAGCTTCCTATCTTTCTGAAACTGTTGAAAGTATTCTCTGTCAGGATATTGGTTTTAAAGAATCTGTTGAACTTATTCTTGTTGACGATGGATCTACAGATTCTTCCGGTGAAATCTGTGACCATTATCAGGCATTATATCCATATAATATTAAAGTGCTGCACAAACCAAACGGAGGTGCTGCTTCTGCCAGGAATGCCGGAATTGCACTTGCATCCGGAAAGTACCTGAATTTCCTGGACGGAGACGACAAACTTTCTCCAAATACGCTTTCTGCTGTATACAACTTTTTTTCCACTGTTGATGATCAGATCAGTCTTGTATCTGTTCCGATACAGTTTTTTGAAAAAAAGGAAAACGCCCATCGGCTCAACTATAAATACCGGGACGGCAAAGATCAGATCATTGATCTGAATGTCCAGTACTCCTATGTACAGATGTCTATTGCTTCTTCCTTTATAAAGCATAATGTACTTAACGATCATTCTTTTGATACTTCTCTGCGCTATGCAGAAGATGCAAAAGTGATCATGCAGCTTCTGCTCGATCACCCATACTATGGAATTGTCCCTTCCGGCTGCTATTATTATCGTTTTCGAAACACACAGAATTCTGCTCTGAATGGCACAAAACTACACAGAGAATGGTATCTTGACTGTCTGAAAAATTATCTTCAGTGGGCACTTCACTCTGCCCGCCAAAAATATGGTAAAATTCCATTTTTTGTCCAGTATAATGTCATGTATGATCTCCAGAGCCGGTTCGGCGTGCCTGAAATACCGGAATCTGTCCTGACTACGGCTGAACATCTGGAATTCCGGACACTCCTTAAGGAACTGCTGCAATCCATCGACGATAAGATCATTCTGGAACAGAAAAATCTTTCCCGCGAACAGAAAGACTATATCATCTCTTTCAAAAAAGGAAATGGCACCCTGACGCATGCACCAGAAGATCTTTTTTTTCAGTATGGGAATTTGAAGCTTTATCCTGCCTCATCCTATCTTCTGAAATTATTTCATGCTGAAATTTCAGGAAAAGATCTGAGGATTACAGGATCTGTAAAATTCAACAGCAGATTTCCATATCCGTCTGCACTTTATGTACAGTTGCAGCGCCACATGCTGAAAGCCCGTATTTTTTACTGTGACTGGTCAGCAAATACATCTTCTGATTTTGTATTTGACGGAACACTTCTGTCACAGTTTTTGGATTTCGAAGTAAAAATTCCTCTGCGCTTTCTTCATGGACAAAGTACTCTGCTGTTCTATATGGTCTGTGACAGTCAGCCTGTCAGATTCAAAAGTCTCCGTGCGGAGTCATCTTTTCCGGCTGTTACTTCTTCATCCGGAACATCCTGCCAGTTGTCCATCGTTTCGCACACATTATCTTTAAAGAAACGCAGGAGCTTCTTCTGATTGCAATATCATAATTATCGCCCGGCACAAAGTGTTATTTAAAATAACATTTTGTGCTATATTTTTTCTTGATTTCCTGTTTTTTCTATGATATCATCATCTTATCAACATATTATTGTTATTTAAGCGAACATTCTAAGGAGCATTTTCATGAAAAAATTATCAATGACTTTACTTTCAACTCTGGTATCCGACAAACGCCAGCAGAAAAATATGACTCAGCAGGATCTTTCTCTTGCTACCGGTATCAACCGCGCATTAATCTCCCGCCTTGAAAAGAAGGATTTTGTTCCATCTATCAGTCAGCTGGAAAATCTGGCCGAGGTACTTGGATTTGAACCTTCTGATGTATTTACAGAAGCTTCTTCAACCAGACTTGGCTCTCCATCTCCACTCAACATCGCAGTTGCAGGTACCGGATATGTAGGTCTTTCCATTGCCACTCTTCTTGCCCAGCATAACCATGTAACAGCCGTTGACATCATCCCGGAAAAAGTGGATCTGATCAATCAGCGCAAATCTCCTATTCAGGATGAATATATTGAGAAATACCTTGCAGAAAAAGACCTGGATCTTACCGCTACGCTGGATGGAATTTCTGCCTACAAAAATGCGGACTATGTCGTAATTGCCGCACCTACCAACTATGACAGCCAGAAAAACTATTTTGACACTTCTGCCGTAGAAGCCGTGATCGAACTGGTGCTCAAAGTTAATCCTGACGCCATCATGGTTATCAAATCCACCATCCCTGTCGGCTATACGGAATCTGTCCGCAAAAAATATCACACCTCAAAAATCATCTTCAGCCCGGAATTTCTTCGTGAATCCAAGGCTTTATACGACAACCTGTATCCAAGTCGTATCATTGTATCCACCGATCCGGAAGATCCGGCTCTTGTACAGGCTTCTCAGAACTTTGCAGCACTTCTGCAGGAGGGTGCTCTCAAGGAAAATATCGATACCTTATTTATGGGATTTACAGAAGCTGAGGCTGTCAAGCTGTTTGCCAATACTTATCTTGCGCTCCGTGTATCTTATTTCAACGAACTTGACACTTACGCTGAAATGAAGGGACTCAACACACAAGATATCATCCAGGGTGTCTGCCTTGACCCACGTATCGGTACTCACTACAATAACCCTTCCTTTGGTTACGGCGGTTATTGTCTGCCGAAGGATACGAAGCAGCTTCTCGCCAATTACAATAATGTTCCACAGAATATGATGAGCGCTATTGTCGAAAGTAATCGTACCCGTAAAGACTTCATCGCTGACCGTGTCCTCCAGAAAGCCGGTTATTACGCCTATGATGAGGGAAATACTTTCAATTCCTCCATGGAAAAGCCTGTTACCATCGGTGTTTACCGTCTGACTATGAAATCCAATTCTGATAACTTCCGTCAGTCCTCTATCCAGGGTGTCATGAAGAGAATTAAGGCGAAAGGAGCAACCGTGATCATTTATGAACCAACTCTCGAAAATGGTTCTACATTTTTCGGAAGCAAAATCGTAAACGATCTGGATGAATTCAAACAGCAGTGCGACTGTATCATCGCCAACCGTTATAATTCCTGCCTGGACGAAGTAAAGGACAAAGTCTACAGCCGGGATCTTTTTCAGAGAGACTGATAAAAAATAAAACAAATCCTGTCATCTCTAAAGCTTCAAGCTTCTGAGATGACAGGATTTTTATATATAAACCTGTAATCTTTTCTTCAGTACCTTCGTAGCCGGTCGTTCTACCAGATGATAAGTCACTATACCTGCCATTATTGTCACCAGAATTGAGACTGTAAGCGCCGGCACAGGATAATCATGAAGAAATACCGTATTTTTCCAGAGTGTCCTTTTTAATACTGCGAATACAGCTTCCTGCATAACATAAATGGAATAAGCATATCTTCCAGGAAGACCTATCATTTTGTGATCTGTCAGCTCCGAAAAAACGCCTCTTCTTGTCAGCAGACAGGCAAAAAATACCGGAAACAGAATTATCACAATAAACTGATTATCATATGCTTTTGAACTGCAAAAAAAGTCTATCAGAAGCATCGACAACGTCAGAATCTCCAATACTCTGATCAGCCAGACTTCTATACCGCTTGTCCTTTCCTGTACCTGTTTTTGTTTTTTCCATGTCGCTGTAAAATTTGCCCACTCTATCGCAAACAGATATCCAAGGCCGATCCCGGCGACTGCGCGTGCCATGCCAAGGTTGATGATTCCATGGAACATCTTACGTCCGAAACCGCCGTCCATGGCATTGATGTTGATCTCATAACCAAAATAGATCAGCATGCAGATCAGAAGCTTCATCTTTGCCGAGTTCCGAAAGCATTTATACAGCACAAAATAAAAAATCTCCACCACAAAAAATGCCGACACATACCAGTTCAGTCCCTGCCAGTCCGTCGCCAGCCCGCTGGACTGCAAAAACAACAAATCCACAAAGGACGCATAGATCGATTTTCCAAAAAACACCGCCGAGATCATGATCGAACACGCCAGCACCGGCCACAGACGGATTATCCTTCGCATGATAAATCCCTGCGTGGTCATCTCCGGATGTCTCTGTATCGTATGATAAAGAAAATATCCCGATATGATAAAGAAACACTCCACAATATACTTCGCATACTTCGACTGCTCCGCCAGCCGGATATAAAGATCCGCGTTGCCTGTATAGTCCATCATAAAAGAATGGAGCAGGTGGAAATATACGATGCATATGGCAAACGCGAAGCGGAGAAATTCTATGTTGTAATATCTTTTTTCTGTATTCATCCTGTACCTCAAAAAGTCTCCCAGATCAGCTCTCTGAGAGACTTTCATATTTATGCTATTTTCGCTTTGAGTTCTTCAATCTCTTTCTGCATGTTATTGTACATTTTAAGAAGTAATGAAGTGTTGTCGTTCTCAAGTTTTGTGATTCTGTAGTACTGCTGTAACTCTTCCAGATTTCTCTCTACTTTCTGAACATCTGTTTCCAGATGCTCCTGTACTCTGTCCAGTTCATGAAGGATAAGATTTTCAGAATGAGTGAGTTTCTCGTCCATTTTCTGCATCATTCTTTCTTCTGATGCTGTTATCTTTTCATCTATCTGCTGAAGAATATTCTGTTGTCCATCTTCTAGACCTGTTACTTTGTTCTCAAGACCTGTCATCCTGTCCTCAAAGCCTGTCATCCTGTCTTCAAGACCTGTTACTTTATTCTCTAGGCCTGTCACTTTGTCTTCTAGACCTGTTACTTTATCTTCTAGACCTGTTATCTTTTGTAAAATCAGTTCCAACATTTCATGTTCTGTCATTCAATCTCTCCTTATCCTGCCAATCTGCTTGATCCCGTTAAAGTTATTGTATCACGTCCAGAATGTGAAGTCTATTATAAATTGCCAAGGTTCATTGGTTGTTTATGGCTATTATTAAAAGACGTATATAAGCCATTGAAAAAATGACAAAATATAAAAAAGTTAGACACGTCATGGGCATTTTGCTCAAAATGACGTATCTAACTCTATTTGTTAGAAATTCAGTTGTTACATGAAATATTCTTTAGAACTTGCCAGCGTCAGCAGCTTCCTGTACGGCAACTGCTACAGCAACAGTCATACCAACCATCGGGTTGTTACCTGCGCCGATGAGACCCATCATTTCTACGTGAGCCGGTACGGAAGAGGATCCTGCGAACTGAGCGTCAGAATGCATACGTCCAAGTGTATCGGTCATACCGTAGGAAGCAGGACCTGCTGCCATGTTGTCTGGGTGAAGTGTACGTCCTGTACCACCGCCGGATGCAACGGAGAAGTATTTCTTTCCTTTTTCGTTGCATTCTTTCTTGTAAGTACCTGCAACCGGATGCTGGAAACGTGTCGGGTTTGTGGAGTTACCTGTGATAGAAACGTCAACGCCTTCTTTCCACATGATAGCAACACCTTCCGGAACGCTGTTAGCGCCGTAGCAGTTAACTTTTGCACGAAGTCCCTCAGAGTAGGATTTGCGGAATACTTCTTTAACTTCGTTCTTGTATGGATCATACTCAGTCTCTACATATGTAAATCCGTTGATACGGGAGATGATCTGAGCAGCGTCTTTTCCAAGACCGTTCAGGATAACACGAAGAGGTTTCTGACGAACTTTGTTTGCTTTCTCAGCGATACCGATAGCACCCTCAGCTGCTGCGAAGGACTCATGTCCAGCCAGGAAGCAGAAGCAGTCTGTTTCTTCTTCCAGAAGCATTTTACCAAGGTTACCATGTCCAAGACCTACTTTACGTGTGTCAGCAACGGATCCAGGAATACAGAAAGCCTGAAGTCCTTCACCGATAGCTGCTGCAGCGTCTGCTGCTCTTCTGCAGTCTTTTTTGATTGCGATAGCTGCACCTACGATGTATGCCCAGCAAGCGTTCTCGAAGCAGATCGGCTGGATGCCTTTGATCTGGTTGTATACGTCAAGGCCTGCATCTTTGGTGATTTTCTCTGCTTCTTCGATAGAAGCGATTCCATAGCTGTTTAAAACTGAATTGATTTTGTCAATTCGTCTCTCATATGATTCAAATAAAGCCATTTACTTATCCTCCTGAAATTATAATCGGTATAATTATTCTTTACGTGGGTCGATGATCTTAACAGCATCTGCAACACGGCCGTACTGACCTTTTGCTTTTTCCCATGCAGTGTTCGGGTCATCACCTTTTTTGATGAAGTCAGTCATTTTGCCAAGGCTTACAAACTGATAACCGATAATTTCATTATCTTCGTCAAGAGCGATACCTGTAACATAGCCTTCTGCCATTTCCAGGTAACGAGGACCTTTCTTGAGTGTTCCGTACATTGTACCAACCTGAGAACGAAGTCCTTTACCAAGATCCTCAAGTCCTGCACCTACTGCAAGTCCGTCTTCAGAGAAAGCAGACTGAGAACGTCCGTAAACGATCTGAAGGAACAGTTCTCTCATAGCTGTGTTGATAGCATCACATACAAGGTCTGTGTTCAGAGCTTCCATAACAGTAAGTCCTGGAAGGATCTCAGATGCCATAGCTGCGGAATGAGTCATACCTGAACATCCGATTGTCTCAACCAGAGCTTCCTGGATGATACCTTCTTTTACGTTCAGGGACAGCTTACAGGCACCCTGCTGCGGAGCACACCAGCCTACACCATGTGTGAAACCGGAAATGTCCTTTACTTCCTTAGCCTGAACCCATTTTGCTTCTTCCGGAATCGGAGCAGCTCCGTGATGCACACCCTGTGCAACTGGGCACATTTCTTCTACTTCGCGTGAATAAATCATGTTAAAACTCCTTTCAAGTATAGATTTACTATAATGTTGTTAAAAGATAAACTAACAACCTGACAGTATTTTCTCATAAAACCCCTTGTTAGTCCAGTCAAACTTGAGTGTTTTTGTCATTAAAACTCATATTTCAGTGCATCTTGAAAAAAATTATCCATTTCACGCTTGCTCTGGAACGTCGCAATGTAGATCTGGTTGCCCATCGCGGCCGCCAGAACATCCGGCAGACGGTCTGCCATACGGATATTTTTGCTGTATTTTGTCATGATGTCTTCATGACCCAGGATAAATTTCTTACCGTCCCTTCGTCCCACAAATGCACAGTACTCTCTGTCTCCCGGCTGCATCTGCGTCCGGTTAAAGGCAATCATGTCTGCCCAGATCTTATAAACATCGGTCTTGCATGCAAAATCCATCATATCCGGAGAAAATCCGCCACATGGGCGCATATTTACCTCAAGACCGACGATATCACCCTTTCTTCCAAGACCCTTCTGGTCTTTCTGCAGGCGGAAAAACTCAAAATGTACGAAGCGGCTCCGTACATTGAAACTTTTGACCGTGGCACGGCCTGCCAGCCTGACATCACTGGAAAGCTGCTTCACGATATAAAAGAGCGCATTGTCCTCGTGGTTCACGATATCCATGATGGAGATCGGTGTCACATTTCCTGTTTCGAAGATCGGATCTCCGTTGGAATCGATGATGGCATCGTAGGAATTTACCTCCGCGACTACGAACTCCTCCATTATATAGGAAACTTCCGGTTCCTTCGTTCGGAAAAATTCTTCGAGCTGCCCCTGATCTTCCAGTTTGTAAGTATGGCTTGCCCCTACTCCATTATCCGGTTTTACGACCACCGGATAGCCGACTTCTTTGATAAATTTCTCACATTCTTCCAGAGTATCTACCAGATGATAGCGTGCTGTCGGGATTCCCGCCTGTACATAGTATGCTTTCATCTTAGATTTGTATTTGATCCTCGGAATATCGTCCTCCTGAAAACCGCTTGTGATATGGAAGGCGGTACGGAGTCTGGCATCACGCTCCAGCCAGTACTCGTTGTTGGACTCCAGCCAGTCGATGCGTCCGTGCTTGAAGATCAGGAATGCAACCGCACGGTATACTTCTTCCTCATTTTCGAGACTGCTGACCTTATAGTATTCATCCAGGCTGTCTTTCAGTCCCTGGCTCAATTCCTCATAAGGCTGATCTCCGATCCCGAGGACATTCAGCCCGTTTTTCTTGAGTTCCCGGCAGAACATCCAGTAATTTTCAGGAAAATTTGGAGAAATAAACAGAAAATTTTTCATAATATCACTCTTTCCTTTTAGATTTTATCAATCGTTTTTTAACAGATATGGAACAAAATATTCTACCTGTTTATACCACCAGTACCAGTCGTGAGAACAGTCATAGCCCCAGAAATCCACCCAGGCATGGATATCCTTCTGGGCAAGGATCTGCGCGAGCTGCCTCGTGGAGTCCGGAAGTTCCCATGGTCCCTGACCGACGCAGATGACTGCTTTCTTGAGATTATACAGCGCGATCCTTGGATCATCCTTTGGCATATCACCGAGGAAATCCACCAGCGAATTCCGGCGCACCACCTCGTCCGTGTAGGAACCGAAGCCGTATCCTGCTGAATAAAGACCGCTCAAAGCCAGAAGCCGGTCAAACAGATCCGGTCTTCTGAAATAAAGATTTGCCGCATGCGTCGCACCCAGGCTGCATCCAAACACCATGATCCCCGGATATCCCGTCCAGCCATTCCTCTCGTTGACCATCTCCCGCATAAAAGGGACCATCTCATCTGTAATATACTGAAGCCACTGTTCATACCGACGGATGCGCCAGTACGGATCCCCGGCCGTATCTGACCAGGTCTCCTGATCGATCGTATCTATGGAAAACACCATCACTTCACCGGATTCCAGCCACGGGCTCCAGGTATCTGTCATCTGGAAATTTTCGAAATCAAAAAAACGTCCATCCTGACACGGGATAAAGAGCACCGGTCTGCCCTTGTGTCCATAGATTTTGCATTCCATGTCCCGCCCCAGGGCAGGACTGTATTCTTTTCTGTATTGTACTTCCATCTCTTTATTCCTCGTACAAAAGTGTATTCATAAAAAACGGGATCTGTCTCTCCCAGCTTGCCTCGCAGTGTGTGCCGCCCGGGATGATCCTTGCCTCCAGAAGGACTTTCTTCTGGAAAAATGCCGCCGCGATCCGCTCAAAATCTCTGCGGATCTTTGGGCGCTGTTCCAGTTCTACAGAACCATAGTCCATATAGATCACTGTATTCTGCCGGATCTTTGTCCTGCGGATGAGCTGTTCCAGTTTGTCGACATTTGTCCATACAGACGGAGACAGTGCCGCTGCTCTGCCAAAAACAGAATTGTACTGTGCCACTGCATACAGGCTCATCAGTCCGCCCATGGAGCTTCCTGCGATAAACGTATGCTCCCGGTCGCTGAGAGTTCTAAGATCCCGGTCGATCTGAGGTTTCAGCGTGTGGACCATCCAGTCCATCGTAATCGCACCCTTTGCTGCGATGCTACCGCATCTTGCGTCATGAAAGCTGAACGGAGCATACTCCTTGAGCCGTCCATTGTCCGGGCTGTGGTTGCATTCGACTGCCACAATGATCACCTGTGTATTGGTATGATCCATGTATTCCTTCATGCCCCAGCATTTCCCATAGGTGGCATCAGAATCAAAAAAGACATTATGTCCGTCAAACATATACAAAACAGGATAATATCGTTCCCGGTCCCAGTCATAGGAATCCGGAAGATAAATATAAAGATTCCTCTCTTCCTCCCCGGTCAGCTCGGGAATCTGGATCTTATGTCTGTTTACCATAATCTTTTCCTCCTAACTGCGCTGTTTTACCGTTTCACTTTATTACTTTAATATAGCACAATCTGCTTTTCCAGACAAGAAACTTGGTAAAGCAGATCGTTTTGTGTTAAAATGATGTTGTTCATTTTGAAAAATTTTATTTTACATAAGGAGATTTTTATGACTACGCAAACACAGCAGACACTGCCTCCCAGTATTTTTCCGGCAAGATTTCAGATCTTAAGCGGCAGTGCCCTGAAACTTCTTGCCTGTATCCTGATGCTGATCGACCACACCGGCGTTCTGATCCTCGCCAACTGGAAACCTGCCCTCCGGGTACTCTTTACCATTGGTTCCACAGAGATCACCTGGTACCGCATCGTCCGTGATATCGGCAGATCTGCCTTCCCGATCTTCTGTTTCCTTCTGATCGAGGGCTTCCTTCACACGAGGAACCGCCGCAAATACGGACAGAACCTGCTTCTCTTCGCGCTGATCTCTGAGATCCCGTGGAATTTCGTATTCAGCAATACCTGGCATCATCCGACGCAGAATGTATTTTTTACTCTGTTCCTCGGATATCTCGGGCTCTGTGCACTGGAAGCTCTGTGGGAAAAACCGGTCCTTCAATTATCCTGTATCGTGGGACTTTTTGGCTTTTCTTATATTTTCCATGCTGATTATGGCTGGCATGGTTTTCTGCTCATCATGATCATGTACCTGTTCCGCACGCGGCGGATCCTGCAGGCACTTGTCAGCACACTCTGGATGAATTACGAATGGAAAATGTGCTTTTCCTTTATCTCCATTAATATGTACAATGGAAAACGCGGCTTTATCCAGGGAAAAGCCGCGAAATATTTCTTTTATCTGTTTTACCCGGTGCATCTCACAATCCTGGTGATCCTCCGGCAGATTCTTTTTCTCAGTTAAATATTAATTCTTTTTGACGATCTCTGCTGCATTTTTGTAGATACTGTCTGCAGGAATGCAGCCTCTTACTGGTGAAAGCGGGTAGATATTGGAATTTCTTCCGATCACAGTTCCCGGATTCAGGACAGAACCACAGCCAACCTCTACATGATCTCCGAGCATTGCTCCGAATTTCTTGACACCTGTCTCGATCTTCTCATCGCCGTCCTTGACTACGACAAGCTTCTTGTCGGATTTTACGTTAGAGCAGATGGAACCGGCTCCCATATGGGATTTGTATCCAAGGACAGAATCCCCTACATAGTTGTAATGCGGAACCTGTACTTTGTTGAATAATACGGCATTCTTAAGCTCTGTGGAGTTTCCTACGACAGCACCCTCACCTACGATGGCGTTTCCACGGATGAATGCACAGTGACGCACTTCTGCTTCCTTACCGATGATCGCCGGTCCGTTGATGCAGGCAGTCGGTGCCACTTTCGCGCTTTTTGCGATCCAGATGTTGCCGTCCTTACAGTCATATTCCTGCGGATCCAGTGTCTCACCGAGCTTTACGATAAAAGCTCCGATCTCCGGAAGGACTTCCCACGGATAGGTTTTGCCCTCAAATAATTCACCTGCGATCGTCTCGTTTAGATCCAAGAGATTTGCGATTGTAAAATCCTTTAACATTTATACTTTTCCTCCTCGTTTTGGCGTTGTCTGTTTTTTCTGATAATTGACCGCCGCCGCATCAAAAAACTGCCGCAGTGCATACTGATAGTTGCTCTGTTCCACCTGGTCGGTACGGATCCTGACAAAATGCTCCAGTTTGTCCATATATTCCTGAGACGTGATACTGCCCTCTGCGACATAATTCAGACCCTTTTCCCAGCTTGCAGTCAGTTCCGGGTTCAGAAGCTGGCGAATGGAACAGTAGACCACATCAAAGATCATCTCCCCGAGAAGCGTCGGCGTAATCACCTGTGTCTTCTTGTTCAGGGCAAGATATTTGATGGAAAAAAGTTTCTTCAGGATCTCTGCCCTGGTCGCACTCGTTCCGATCCCGCTTCCCTTGATCTGCGCACGCAGTTCCTCGTCCTCGATGAGCTGTCCTGCATTTTCCATTGCAAGGATCATCGAACCGGAATTGTAGCGTTTCGGCGGTGAAGTTTCGCCTTCTTTGATATCCAGCGAATCTACCGTCAGTATATCACCCTTTTTGAGCTTATGCAATGCAGCAAGAAGCTGTGCATCACAGGAGACATCCTCACTGTCACTTTTTTCTGTATCCTGCGCTTTTGCGCCTCTGCGGGCGAAAGAATTCGTCGCATATTTAAGGTATCCTTCCTCCTGAAGTACCTTGAAGCTGGAAAAAAACTTCTCCCCCTGCATCATTGTCACCAGGCTGACTTTCTGATAGACTGCCGGCGGACAGAAAATGCACAGAAAACGACGCACGATCGTCTCATAGACTCTCTGTGAAGTGACCGGCAGACTGTTCAGTGCATTTAAGCCCTGACCGGTCGGAATGATCGCATAGTGATCTGTGATCTGCTTGTCATTGACGTATCTTGTCTTCGCGATCGTCTTGTAGCTTCCCATCTGAAGGACTTCTTCTGCGGTAGTTCCGATCGCAGGATAATTGCGAAGTCCTGAGATATTCTTGTAAATCTCCTTTGATACTGCGGTAGAAAGCACTCTGGCGTCCGTTCGCGGATAAGTGACAAGTTTCTTCTCATAGAGTTCCTGCGTGATACGGAGAGTCTCATCCGGGCTGATCTTGAACAGCTTGGAGCAGACATTCTGAAGCTCCGCCAGGTTAAAAAGAAGCGGCGGGTTCTTGTTTTCTTTCTTGCGCTCAATCTTGTCAACGCTGCATCTGAGCGGCTGCTCCGTGCTCAGAAAATCGATCAGTTCCTGTGCGTGTTTCTTTTCTTTGAAACCATTTTCCTTGTATAAATAAGGAGACTGGAAATAACGGCTTCCCTCCACGGCTCTCCATTCACCGTCGAATTTCTCCCCTTCCAGTGTGATTCCTGAGATCACCCTGTAGAATGGTGTCTTGACGAAAGAGCGGATCTCTCTTTCCCTGCGCACGACCATGCCAAGGACACAGGTCATAACGCGGCCTACCGCGATCGCCTGATATTTGCTCTTAAGGTAGCTCGAAACGCTGTTTCCGTAGCGCAGTGTGAGCACTCTGGAAAAATTAATCCCCATGAGATAGTCCTCCTTGGCGCGGAGGTAGGCAGAATTCGCCAGATTGTCATAGGATGACAGGTCCTTCGCTTCGCGGATCCCCCTGAGGATCTCCTCCTCCGTCTGGGAATCGATCCAGACTCGTCTCTGTTTCTTGTCCTTCACTCCTGCCATCTGTGCGACCAGACGGTAAATATATTCTCCCTCTCGCCCGGAGTCGGTACACACATAGATGATCTCTACATCCGGCCGGTTCAGAAGCCCTTTCACAATGTCAAACTGTTTCTGAACCCCCGGAATCACCTCGTATTTAAATTCGCGCGGCAAAAAAGGCAGGGTATCAAAACTCCACCTTTTGTATTTGATGTCATATTTTTCGGGATAGCTCATAGTGACCAGGTGTCCTACACACCAGGTCACTATGGAATCCTGAGATTCTAAGTATCCGTCTTTTCTCTGTCCGTTGATTTTTAATGCTTTTGCAAATTCCTGAGCGACGCTCGGTTTCTCTGCAATATATAAAACCTTACCCATATTATTGATCTGCACTCATCTTTCTAAGCGGCCATGCAAGAAGTACTGCACCACCGACCATATTTCCCAGTGTGACGATCACCATGCTCTTGATCATCGCACCAACGGAAAGTCCTGGTACCAGGCAGGCTGCTGTCACAAAAATACCCATATTTGCAACGCAGTGCTCAAATCCGCTAACAACGAATCCTGAGATACACATAACGATCATCAGGAACTTCGCGGCTTCACTCTTTAATTTGATTCCGCAAAGTACCCCGAGACATACAAAGAAATTACACAGAACTGCACGGAAAAACATCTGACCTGCCGGGATCGCAAGTTTGTTTCCGATAAAACCAGCAAAATAATCCTTGGTTCCTGATGCGCCCGCCCATACAAAGATCAGGGACAGGATCAGGCATCCAACAAAGTTCCCTATGTAGCTGACAAGCCATACCTTACCGGCATCACCCAGAGTCACTCGCTTGTCATAGACCCCAAACGCCATGACCAGGTTATTTCCTGTAAAAAGCTCTCCTCCGACCATGGAGATCAGAAGGACTGCGATCGAGAACACCAGTGCTCCCAGGAACTTGCCCCACGCCGGCTCCTCTGCTCCGGCAAAAACATTACCGACTACATTAGAGAAAATCATCGCAACCACAATGAAGAATCCTGCCATGATCGCCCGCATAAAGTACTTCAGAAAATCGTTCTGAAGAAGGGTGATCTTCGCGTTTGCTGCATTTGATAATTTCTGTACATCCTCGTGATTCATAAAAAATACCTCCCTTTCCCTGAACACATTGTATTTGTACTTCAATGTGTCCTCCGCATATTGTGTTCACTTATTATAGCATTTTGAACAATTTTTCTCAACAAAAATCGGTTAAAGTTCGGTATTTTATCTATAAACTTTTCCATTTACTGATAACTTTCAGCTATCGGATCAGTAATGCGTAATCTTTCCTGTCAATGACCTCACCGATCACTGCACAGGGCAGATCAAGCCCTTTTAATTCGGCAAGAAGCTTCTCGGCTTCCTCTGCCGGAACTGCTGCCAGAAGTCCTCCGGATGTCTGTGGGTCAAACACAAGATCCTCTCTCCAGAGCTCTGCGCTACTCTCATATCCTGCTTTGCCCGCGAATTCACGGTTGCGGTATGCGCCGCCCGGAATGAGGCCCATAGATGCATATTCCTCTACATCCGGAAGAACCGGCAGGAATCTCGTGTCGATCACCAGTGTCTTCTGGCTGCCCTCTGCCATCTCGGTTCCATGACCGCCAAGACCGAAGCCCGTGACATCCGTACACGCATGGACCGTATACTTCTTCAGGATCTCTGCTGCGTATTTGTTCAGTGTCTTCATGGATCTGAGAGCTGCCTCACGTGCTTCCTCCGATACAAGGTCCGCTTTGATCGCGGTATTGACGATCCCCGTTCCAAGAGGTTTGGTAAGGATCAGCTTATCGCCGGTCTGCGCCCCGTAATTTTTCCAGAATTTCGCCGGATGGACGAAGCCTGTCACACTTAAACCATATTTCGGTGTGTCATCCTGGATCGTATGACCGCCTGCAAGGACTGCGCCTGCCTCCAGTACTTTGTCTGCGCCTCCCTTGAGGATCTCGCCCAGGATCTCGGTATCCATCTCCTTCGGAAACGCTACGATATTCAGTGCGGTCTTTGGTTCGCCGCCCATCGCGTAGACATCACTCAGGGCATTCGCCGCTGCGATCTGTCCGAAATCATAAGGATCATCTGCCACCGGCGTAAAGAAATCCAGAGTCTGGATCATTGCCAGTTCGTCTGAGATCTTGTAGACAGCCGCATCATCTGAGGTTTCTGTTCCCACAAGAAGATGTTCATCATGAAATTTCGGCAGTTTGCAGAGCACTCCCGCAAGCGTGCCCGGTCCTACCTTGGCAGCACAACCACAGTTTGGTGCAAGTTTTGTCAGATACACCTTTTCCATTTTGTCTGATACTCCCTTCTATATTATATGTTTTTATGAAAAATCATTTTTCAGTCTTAGACTTTATCATAACACAAATTCTCCAGATTCTCCACCGCAAAAAAACCGCCCTGCCAGATTTCTTTCTGACAGAACGGTTCTCCTGTTTTTTATGTTTGGATTTATTTCTTTGTGATATATCCTTTTGCCTTGAGTGTCTCTGCACAAAGTACAGCTCCGCCGGCAGCTCCTCTTACGGTGTTGTGGGAAAGTCCTACGAATTTGTAATCATAAACTTTGTCCTCACGGAGACGTCCGATAGATACGCCCATTCCGTTTTCGTAGTTGACATCCTCGCTTACCTGCGGACGGTTGTCTTCTTCGAGGTACTGGATAAAGTGCTTCGGTGCGCTCGGAAGTTCCAGTTCCTGTGGAAGTCCCTTGAAGTTTCTCAGGGCTTCGATCAGCTGCTCTTTGGTAGGTTTCTTGCGGAATTTAACGAATACTGCTGCTGTATGTCCGTTCAGTACCGGAACACGCAGGCACTGGCAGGTGATGACTGGCTCTGTAGCCGGTACGATCACACCGTCTTCGATCTTGCCCCACAGTCTCAGCGGCTCTTTCTCGCTCTTCTCTTCTTCTCCACCGATGTATGGAATGATGTTGTGTTCCATTTCTGGCCAGTCTTTGAAGGTTTTTCCTGCTCCGGAGATTGCCTGGTATGTAGTAGCAACTACTTCATATGGCTCGAATTCTTTCCATGCAGTAAGTACCGGTGCGTAGCTCTGGATGGAGCAGTTTGGTTTAACAGCGATGAATCCTCTTGTTGTTCCAAGACGTTTCTGCTGATATTTGATAACATCGAAGTGTTCCGGGTTGATCTCCGGCACTACCATTGGTACATCCGGTGTCCAGCGATGTGCGCTGTTGTTGGATACAACAGGAGTCTCTGTCTTTGCGTATTCTTCTTCGATCGCTTTGATCTCGTCCTTGGACATGTCAACTGCTGAAAATACGAAATCTACAGTAGAAGCAACTTTTTCTACTTCGTTTACGTTCATGACAACGATCTTCTTTACTGCTTCCGGCATCGGAGTGTCCATTTTCCATCTTCCGCCTACTGCTTCTTCGTAGGTCTTGCCTGCGCTTCTCGGGCTTGCAGCAAGGGTAACAACCTCAAACCACGGATGATTCTCCAGAAGGGAGATAAATCTCTGTCCTACCATACCAGTAGCACCTAAAATGCCGACTCTCAGTTTTTCGCTCATAATAACATTTTCTCCTCACTCATTTATTCTTATGTGTCTTTGTGTGGCACACATCTGTTTTCTTTGTACATACTATACCACTTTGTATAAAAATGCAAGAGGTTTTTTAATTATTTTTTAAATATTCGCGATTTAATGCGATGATCTGCTCCATGACCTTCGGGCCAGGTGCACCGTAAGTCTCACGTTTTTCTACGCAGGTCTTCATGCTGATTGCTTCATAGATGTCCTGCTCGAAGACCGGAGAGATCTCTTTGTACTCTTCAAGCGGAAGCTCATCCAGAGAGATTCCTTTGTCGATACAGGTCAGGACAAGGCGGCCTACGATACCATGTGCATCACGGAACGGTACCCCGTGGTTTACGAGATAGTCAGCGGCATCTGTCGCGTTGGTAAAGCCATTCTTTGCGCTTGCTTCCATAACATCCTTGCGGAATTCCATGGTGGAAACCATGCCTGTGAACAGGGCGATACAGCCTTTTACTGTGTCGATCGCGTCAAAGGTCAGTTCCTTGTCTTCCTGCATGTCTTTGTTGTAGGCGAGCGGAATGCCTTTCATGGTTGTAAGGATGGAAGTCAGCGCACCATAGACACGGCCTGTTTTTCCTCTTACAAGCTCTGCGATATCCGGATTCTTCTTCTGCGGCATGATGCTGCTTCCGGTGCTGTAGGCATCGTCGATCTCAACGAAACGGTACTCGTTGGAGTTCCAGAGGATGATCTCCTCGCAGAAACGGCTCAGATGCATCATGACAGTGGACATAGCAGAAAGAAGCTCGATCACGTAATCCCTGTCAGATACGGAATCCATGCTGTTTCTTGTCGGCTCATCAAAGCCAAGCAGCTCTGCTGTATAAAATCTGTCCAGCGGGTAGGTGGTTCCTGCAAGTGCGCCTGCACCGAGCGGACAGGTGTTCATACGTTTGCGGATGTCTGCCATACGGCTTCTGTCTCTGCGGAACATCTCGAAATATGCACCTACATGGTGTGCCAGGGTAACAGGCTGTGCTTTCTGAAGATGTGTGAATCCAGGCATGTAGGTGTGCACATTGTTTTCCATAATGGTCTGGAGTGCTTCCAGAAGTTTCTTGAGTTCTGCGTCGATCTCTTCGATCTCGTCGCGGACATAAAGTTTCATGTCAAGGGCAACCTGGTCGTTACGGCTTCTTCCTGTGTGAAGCTTCTTGCCAGGATCTCCGATGCGGTCGATCAGATTTGCCTCAACAAAGCTGTGGATATCCTCATATTCGGATGTGATCTCCAGCTTGCCGGATTCCACGTCTGCAAGGATGCCATCCAGTCCTTCAAGAATCTGATCTCTCTCCTCTTCTGTCAGGATTCCCTGCTTTGCAAGCATTCTGACATGCGCTTTGCTTCCGCGGATGTCCTGTTTATAAAATTTCTGGTCAAATGAAATAGATGCATTAAAGTTGTATACAAGTTTGTCCGTTTCCTTCGTGAAACGTCCTCCCCATAACTGTGCCATAATGTCCTCCTTATTGTACGGTGATTTTGCTGCTGCCGGTTCTTCAACGAGTCCTGACAACGCATAATTTGTTATCAGTTTACCACATTCCAGTGAAAAATCAAAGAGCAGAACCCTCTGAAATTTGTTTTTGCTTCAATTTTTCTTCCTGTTCGCGCTTCGAAAAGACGCAGCCACAGTAATTCTGCCGGTAAAGATCGTATTCGTGGGACAGTTCGATGGAACGTTTATAGCCATTTTTCTTCTTGAAATCGGATGGAAGATGGGGTACTTTATAGATTTCTGCCAGTTCTTCTCCGATCTCGTTGATCTTCTCTGTGTTTTTGAGCGGGCTGATCGAGAGGGTTGTTGTGAAGTAGTCATAACCGCCTTCTTCGGCAAGTTTTGCGGCTTCTTCCATGCGGAGACGGTAGCATTTGAAACAGCGTTCACCGCCCTCCGGAACTTTTTCCATGCCTTTTGCCATTTCATAAAAGACCTGCGGATCGTAGGCGCCCTCTTCGATGTGGACCGGGTGTGTGAACGGCATTTCAGCTACCAGACGGCGAATCTCTGCGACTCGTTTGCGATATTCTTCCTCTAATGAAATATTGGGATTGTAAAAAAACACAGTGATCTCAAAATACTGGGATAAATATTCCAGCACGTAACTGCTGCACGGCGCACAGCAGCTGTGGAGAAAAAGCCGCGGGACTCTGCCTTCTTTTTTTATATTATCGATAAGTTTATCAAGTTCTTTCTGATAGTTTCGTTTGTTCATGATAGTATTCCTCTTGTAAGATTTCTATGTGGATCCCCTGTATCAGGCTATCGACGGAATCCTTTTTCCTATCATAACACAGATGCCCTCTCCCGCATATCTTAAAATATAGATTCTCTTTTGAGGTATTTTGTATGAAACCCCTTCTGGAGATCAGAAATGTTTCTCTTTCTTACCATACCGTATCCGGAGAGACAAAAGCCCTTTCAAATATATCGTTTGACCTGATGCCCGGCGAATTCCTTGCTGTTGTCGGTCCGTCCGGCTGTGGGAAATCCACGCTTCTGAACCTGATCTGCGGCATGTTCCCGGCAGAGGAAGGCACGATCCTTATGAACGGCATCCCTCCGTCCCCCGGCGATCCGCGCATTGGATATATGCTCCAGAAAGATCATCTTCTGGAGTGGAGAAATATCTATCGAAATGTCCTCCTCGGTCTCGAGATTCGCAGAGAAAAAACGCCCGAAAAACTTGCCTATATCGAAGAAATGCTTGATACCTACGGGCTCAACAAATTCCGCACAGCCCGTCCTTCGCAGTTATCCGGCGGCATGCGCCAGCGCGCAGCTCTCATCCGCACACTCGCCCTGAAACCGGAGCTTCTTTTGCTTGACGAACCTTTTTCCGCGCTGGATTATCAGACACGGTTAAATGTCAGCGATGACATCGGCCGCATCCTCAAGAAAGAGCAAAAAACCGCAATCCTGGTCACACATGATATTTCTGAGGCGATCAGTATGGCAGATCGCGTGGTCATCCTTTCTGCCCGCCCTGCTCAGGTCGCCCGCATTGTCACAATCCGGCTGTCGCTGGATGAGAGAACCCCTCTTGCCTCGCGCAGTGCACCGGAATTTAAGTCTTATTTCAATCTAATCTGGAAGGAGCTGAACCAGTATGCCTGACCTTTCCCCTGCACAGAAACAATATCTCTTTCGTGTCCGGCGTGAAAAATATCTGATCCATGTGTCCAGGATCTTTTTGTTCCTGGGCTTTCTGCTTTTGTGGGAAGTGTCTGCCAGACGGGGCTGGATCGACTCTTTTATCTTCAGCAGTCCTTCTGAGATCTGGCAGACGTTTCTTCGGATGGTGCAGGATCAGTCTCTTTTTACACACATTGGCATCACGCTGATGGAGACTCTGGTCAGCTTTGCTTTTACTGTTTTTCTTGGAATCGGCACAGCGGTTCTTCTGTGGTGCTGTCCGAAGCTTTCGCGGATCCTGGAGCCTTACCTCGTCGTCCTGAACAGCCTGCCAAAATCCGCCCTCGCCCCGCTTCTGATCGTCTGGCTTGGTGCCAACGTCCGGACGATCATCGTTGCCGGAATATCTGTGGCGATCTTTGGCTCAATCATCAATCTCTACACAGGTTTCCGCGAAGCCGACCCAGAGAAACTCAAGCTCATCCGCACCCTCGGCGGCACAAAAAAAGACGAACTGACAAAGATCGTCCTTCCGTCTTCTGTGCCCCTCATCTTAAGTGTGATGAAAGTCAATATTGGATTGTGCCTTGTCGGCGTGATCATCGGAGAATTCATCGGCGCCCGCCAGGGACTTGGCTACCTGATCATCTACGGCTCCCAGACTTTCAAACTGACATGGGTGCTGATGTCCATCGTGATCCTGTGTATCATTGCGATAGGGCTGTATGCCATTCTGGATTTTATTGAGAAGCATGCCCAGAAATGGTAAACATGCCATCCTCTGCCGACCCATTTCTCATTTAATAGAATTCAGGTCATCTGTTCTATGGACGACAATGGGACCTTTCACAACTTTCGAAAATTCAAGTCATCCATTTCAAACTTCTTAAGTGACTTGTTTTCTGTTTTCCATAAAATAAACCATCCATTTGCAGTGCTCCTGGATGGTTTATTTTTGTCTTTGTAGAATTTTGGTCATCTGTTTTCTCTTTTTTGGTTGGCTCTATACTTTATTTCTTGTAATCAAGTCAATGTTTGCCTGTAATTTGGATGGTTTAAATTCTGCCATATGCATATCAGGGTAATTTTCAATCCCTTTTGGATGACTTTCATACAGCTATATACATATCAGATCAATTTCCAGATTCTCTCCAGATGCATCTGACATAACTTTCTGTATCACAATTCATCATTTCTTCCCAGGATACACTCCAACAAAGGAAATCTGTGGCAGAACTCTGTAATCGTTCAGTACGATCCTGATCTCTCTCACGTTTTCTTTAAAAACCGGGATGATTTTTTTGTAGCCGATCACGGTTCCGGTATAGACTTTCTCCCACTCTCCCTGATCCCTTACAAATACTTCAAAAGCCTCTACTCTCTGACTGTGCCGGATCTCTTCTTTTAAGACCAGATACCCGACATCTTCTGCTTCATCCAGTGCGAAGACAAGTTCCACCGGCCTGTGGGATTCTTCCAGCAGATTACGGGAAAAGCTTCTCTGCTGCCATTCTCCCAGTTCCCTCAGGCGCTCCACATCATTCTCATGCAGAAGCCCGTTCGGCATCGGCGGGATATTCAGAAGAAACGTTGCATTTCCACCAACAGACCCCAGATAGATATGGACCAGTTCTTCCAGGCTTTTTACCTGGTCATCCTCTTCCGGATGATAAAACCATCCCGGCCGGATCGAGGTATTTACTTCTGCCGGATACCAGATCAGGTCACGTTCGCCCTCAAGAGCGGCACGGCTTCCAAGGTCTTCCATATCACTGGTGATCTTCCTCTGGCGGAATTCTTCATCGTCCGACTGCTGGCTTCTTTCCTGCACACTTTCTGTCAGGGCCGTCCGTGCAGGAACTACACTCCACTCTGAGTTTCTTACATCGCCGGCTTCATTTCCGCACCATCGGATATCCGGTCCGCAGACGCAGATGCAGGCATCTGGCTGATAGTTCCGTACACATGCATAATATCTCTCCCAGTCATAAACCTGCTTCTTTCCATTCGGACCTTCCCCACAGGCCCCGTCCAGCCAGACACTGAAGATCTCCCCATACCCGGTCAGCAGTTCTGTCAACTGTGCAATATAATAATCGTCATATTCCTTCCCACTTCCATAACATGGCTGATTCCGATCCCACGGAGAAAGATAGATTCCAAACTTCAATCCATAACGGCGGCAGGTATCCGAAACTTCCCGCACTACATCCCCTACCCCATCCCTCCATGGACTGGAAGCGACACTGTGCTGCGTATATTTCGTCGACCACAGACAAAATCCGTCATGATGCTTGCAGGTAAGGATCACGCCTTTCATTCCTGCCGCTTTCACTGCCGATACCCATTGACCGGCATCAAATTCCTGCGGATCAAAAATCCCGGAATCTTCCGTACCGTCTCCCCATTCCCGGTTCGTGTACGTATTCATCCCAAAGTGAAAAAATGCATAAAATTCCGTTTCCTGATACTTAAGCTGACGCTTCGACGGAACAATCTTAATCAATTCCTGATCTGTCGGCATATCTCTTCTCCTTCTTCAAAAAAATCCAATTCACCCTTTCAGACCGCCTGCACCGATTCCCTGCAGCAGATATCTCTGTCCGATCAGATAAATGATCATGGTCGGGATCATAATGATCACAAGTCCCGCAAACAGTGCACCCCAGTCTGTCGCATACTTCTGTACTTCAAACAGATTTGCCATTCCGATCGGAAGGGTCTTTTTGGCATCATCGGTCAGAAGAACCAGTGCCAGCGGATATTCATTCCAGAAGCCCATCGCGCTCAACATTGTGATCGTTGCAATTCCCGGTTTTGCAAGCGGGACCATAACTTTCAGAAGAAGCTGAAGGTTTGTGGCACCATCGATCCGGGCAGATTCTTCATAGTCTTTTGGCACAGCAGACATAAAGCCCTGCAGAGTAAAGATGCAGAACGGAAACTGCATGACCGCATAGACCAGGCAGAGTACCGGCAGATTATTCAGTCCGTTGATCGCCTGTAATTCCAAGAACAGCGGGATCATGATATACGTTGCCTGGAGGAAAATACATGCCATATAGATCGTTGAGATCAGTTTGCTCCCGGCAAAGCGGTATCTTGCCAGTACATAAGAAATCGGTATGACAAACAGCAGAAGCAATGCCGTAGACAGCACCGTTACAAACACAGAATTTCCAAAATATGCCGCAATATTTGCCTTCTGCCATGCAGCTACAAAATTATCCAGGTTCAATGATACCGGCAGCGCATAAGGATCTGTCAGATATTCCGCATTCGTCTTGAACGCAGACATCAGGTTCCAGAAAAGCGGATAAAGAAAAATAATCGTAAACAGAATCATCAGGATCCTGATACACCAGGTTCTTACAGTTTTCATCAGTCTCCCTCCTATTCTTTCTCGGCTGACAGTTTTCGTGAAATCATCGCAAGCACGATCGCAAGCAGAAGCGTAAACATGGCGATCGCCATCGCATAGCCAAAGTTTGCATTCCGCATACCCTGCGTGTACATATACTGCAGAAGGACACTGGAAGCACCGTTCGGTCCTCCTCCTGTCATAACATTGGACAGGGTAAAACTCAGATTGATCGTTCCTGATAGGGCAAGGATATAAGTTGTTCCGATGGACCTGCGGAGAAGCGGGATCGTGATCCTGAAAAACTTCTGGACTCCGGTCGCTCCGTCGATCGAGGCAGCTTCATAGATTTCCTGAGAGATCCCGTCGATCGAAGCCACATGCATTACCATATAATAACCGATCGCCTGCCATACCAGTGCGGCACCGATACACCAGAGCGCTGTTTTTCCCTCTCCCAGCCAGGCATGCTTCCAGGAAGAAAGGTTAAACAGATCCAGCATATGATTGAGGATTCCTCTTGTCGGATTAAATACAAAAGACCATACGATCCCGACAACCGTCATAGAGACAACACTCGGGAAAAAGAATACCGTACGATAAAAAGATTTCTCCCGGAGTTCTCCCTGTGTAAGGATAAAAGCAAATACCAGGCTCAGAAAGATCGTCAGAGCCGGGATCACAAGCATCAGTTTAAATGTATTAAAAAGTGCCTGCACAAAGTCCTTGTCTTTGAACATATAAATATAATTATCCAGAAATACAAATTTACTGTTGAATCCAACACTGAGCGCAGTGGAACTGGTAAACGACAGGTAGATGGCATTCAGCATCGGTACGATCATAAAAACGACCGTAAGAATCAGCGCGGGAAGCGTACACAAAGCTATGAATAATTTGGGCTTTTTTACCACGTCTGGTCACTCCTTTTTTCAGATTTCAAATCATTTTGGGGTAAAAAAAGGCTGCCGCATACATTGTGCAGCAGCCTTTTCGCTTAATCGGACAACGTCCGTCCTGTAGATGACAAAGATATTTATTTGGCAGCTTCCTGATCTGCACGAATCTGTGCAAAAGCGTCTTCTACGTTCTGTGCCCACTCTTCTACTGTCATTTCGTCGTTCATAACAGAAGTGATCGGGTTGAAGATCTCATCTTTTGGATTGATCTTACAGTCAGCCGGAACTGCTGAGAAGCTCATGATCAGAGAAGATGCATTTGCTTCATCATAGATTCCATACATATTGTAGATTGCTGTAGAAAGTTTGTCTTTTGCTACTTCACGGGCACTCTTTGTTGCATAAAGGGCACCGGAAGCTTCTGCAAATGCAGATACAGATTCATCGCTGTACAGGAAACGAAGGAATTCTTTTGCGAGTTCCTGATTCTTTGCAGCTGCCGGAATGGAAAACTGCTCACAGCTGTCGAATACATAGTGGACATCGTCTGCATTCTCTGTCGGGATCGGAGCCATGGCAAACTCAAATCTGTCTTCTCTCGGAGCATCCTGCATCTCATTTTCCATCCAGGTTCCGTTTGTGATGAAAGCAGCTTTTCCAAGCATCATCTCTGTCTGGGATTCTGTATGGTTCATACCTACCGTACCTTCCAGAAGATATCCCTTATCTGCGATCTCTTTGATATGGGTGAGGGCTTTCAGCACGCCTTCGTTATTGAAAGAACCTTCTTCATAATTTGCGATCTTTGTGAGGGCTTCTTCGCCGCACTCATTTGCGATTGCCGGCCAGAGCATTTCTTCCATGTATCCCGGATAGATTCCCTGATAAGTGAAGAGAGAACGTCCGTCGATGTCTTTGACTGTATCGCCAAGGGCAAAGAACTCATCCCAGGTCTTCGGAACTTCCAGATTGTTTTCATCGAAGAATGTCTTGTTGTAGATCAGGCCCTGCGGACCGCTGTTGAACGGTGCGAGATAGATATCACCATCTCCATATGGGGCACATTTGCTGCTTGCAAGGATTCCATCTGTGATATCATCACGGAGTGTACCGGTTCCTGCATAGTTTTCGCCATCAAAAACATCGTTCAGGTTCAGAAGTGCATGTTCTTTGATCAGAGAAAGGATCACGCCGTCCTCACCGCCATCATTCAGACAGATAAAATCCGGTACATTTCCGGCAACGATCTGCGGACGGATGATATCACCGATGGTAGGGCTGATGGTCATGTTTACTTTTACGCCCTCATGGCTTTCCTCAAAAAGTTCTACCATCTGATTCCAGTAAGCATCTCCATATCCACCCTGGAAGATCGCGATGTTCAGTTCCTGTTCTTCTGCGTCTGCAAATGCAGTGAGCGGTGAGAGTACGGTAGCCGCGCTCATCGCAAGGATCATAGCAGAAGCTGCAAATCTTTTCTTCATATGTTTGTTTCCTCCTTCATGCTGGCTTTTTTTACGTTCGCCTTATGATGACAGTATACGGCAAAATATTTTTGTAGTAAATTAACAAAACATCCCTGCTTATGGAACTTTCTCTTATAAAAATTATACGATATGGATTTTCTTGTGATAAATATGTACAATCTTTTTCTATTTGTGTTTTGGATGGATTATCCTGACTTTTTTTAGTATAATGGATAAAAAGGTGGGGGAAAAATGAATAAAAAACAACGTTATCAGGGATTTCGTAAATTCAGTATCAAAACAAGACTTGTCATTGCCCTTTTGCTGATATCCATTATACCATTGGCAGGGATCAGCGGCTATTCCTTTCATATCTTTTCCGTAGCACTTCGGGAAAAACTTTCTGCTTCCATTTCCCAGACTTTATCGATGATCAATCTGAATATGGTAAGTGAGATCGAAAAATATCAGTATCTGTGCGGCTCTATCTGCATCAGCGAAGAGATCAAGGACGGGCTTCTGAACAAAGATATGTCAGATATAGAGAAAAATCAGGCGATCAATGAGATCCAGAGCATGATCCGTACCAAGATCATCTATCCGGCACAGGCCAAAAATATCACGGTATATGATACCGACGGAAATATTTTTTATGACCTTGGCTATGACGGTTTCTATCAGGATGATGTGGATATGCTCCTCGATCGGCTGCGCCAGGAAAATCAGGATGTATGGGCATATGTGCACACCTACCGCGACAGAGATATCCTGGTCCTTGGAAGAAGGATCTATGAGCAGTACAGCGAAAGCCGTGTGATCGGTTACACCCTGATCTCCATCGATGAGAAGATTTTTTCCAAGACCGTGCTCGAACCGGTAGGGCTGGCAGATTCTTCTAATATTATGTATATGAACATGGACGGTTCGGTTCTTTCGTCCTGGGACAGAAATATCGCACTCGGCAAAAAGGTTGACAGCGAATTCCTCAAAAATATCCAGCAGAAGCTTCCTTCCAGGACCGATTCCTTCAGCATCCACAAAGATGGCGAAGAACAGCTGGTCACTTACATTTTCAACAAAAATCTCAACCAGCTTTTTGTGTACACCATGCCTTATCATTATATCAATTCCGAAGTTTATACCATGCTTCGCCGGATCCTGATCGTGGCGGTGATCCTGGTCCTCATGTGCATTGGGATCGTCGCAATGGTATATCCGGGAATCACATCCCCGATCAGAAGCATGCTGAATTTCTGTAAAGAATTATCCCACGGAAACCTGAACGTCCGTATTCAGGATAACCACAAAGATGAACTTTCGGACCTGTCCGGCAGCATGAACCACATGGCAGATATCATCCAGAATCTGCTCGAACAGCAAAAAGAACAGGAAAAGAAAAAGAGAGAACTGGAGCTTCAGATGCTCCAGTATCAGCTCAATCCTCATTTTCTTTTTAACACCTTAAACAGTCTGCGCTTTGTGGCAGCCATGCACAATGATCAGATCGTCAGCGACGGAATCCAGGCACTCAGCAGCCTTCTTCAGAACACGCTCACAAATAAGAATGAATATATCACCGTGAAGGAAGAGCTGGAAAATCTGGAAAATTATTTTGCCATTCTCCGCATCCGGTATGCAGGAAGTTTCGAATATTCTTTCCATATGGAGGATGAAGAGCTGCTCTCCTGCCTCGTTCCCAAGCTGATCCTGCAGCCGCTCGCCGAAAATTCCGTGATGCATGGTTCTTCCGATGATGGTTCTGTCATGAAGATCCATATTACCTGCTGGGAGGAAGACGGACATATGATCCTGGAACTTCAGGATAACGGAAAAGGATTCGAGATGACCCGGACTGATCTGAACCCGCACAAAGACCGCAAAAAAATCGGCGTAGCAAATGTAAATGACCGGATCCAGCTTAACTTCGGACGGGAATACGGATTAAAGATCGACAGTCACCCGGGCAAAGGCACCACCTGTACCCTGACACTGCCAAAGCTTTATGCTGATACCCTGTCACAGCAGCCAGAAGAATAGACAACCCGCTCAGAAAGGACTCAAATGTACAGTATACTTATTATAGATGATGAACCCATTGTAAAAATCGCCCTCCGCTCGATCCTCCCCTGGGAAGAACACGGTTTCTCCATCTGCGGGACCGCCTCAAACGGTCTGGAAGCCATGTCTCTCATCGAAAAACATCAACCGGATGTGATCATCACCGACCTCAAAATGCCGGAAATGGACGGACTGGAACTGATCCGTACCCTGAAAGAAAAAAATTATCCCGGAGAGATCCTCGTCCTCAGCAATTATGAGGATTTTGATTCTGTGCGGAGCGCGCTCCTTCTGGGTGCGGCAGACTATCTGTTAAAGATCAAGATCAGTCCGGACACTCTTCTTGCCTGCCTGAACAAAACGACCGAAAAGCTGCAGGAAAAAGCCGACAGGAAAGTTCCTGTTCCAACAGAAACCGTATCCGAGAACAGAACCCGCCTGCTCCTCTCCTTTTTTGAGGGAGAATCTTCCCTTTCCTCCTTTACAGCCCAAAACGCCGGCACAGACCTGCGCTTTATGCAGGAACCATGTGCCGTCTGCTACGTAACCTTTGAAAAATTTCTGTCCAATGAAGCCTTTTCTATCTCGGGGAAACTTCTGTGTGATATGATCCTGGACGCAGTACAGGGCGTACTGCAGCCATATATCCTTGTACTGAACGACTACAGTGCACTGGTAGTCTTTTCCCAGAAAGAACTGGATGCAGGCCAGATGAAAGTCGCTCAGCTCGTAAAAAAACTATACAACCGATTCACCATGTACCAGTCCTTCGCCCCGGATATGCCATATCAGGAAAATCTTCCGGACTATGAAGAAGCCAGAAATACTTATCAGACCTTTACCATAAATGAAGGGCATTATACAGACGATATTGCCAAAACCCTCACATATATCGAAGAAAATTATATGCACCGGCTCACACTGTCCTCCATTTCCGCAAATGTCAGCTTAAGTTCCAGCTATCTGTGCCGCGTTTTTAAATCAGAGGTAGGAACAAGCATCACCAGTTATCTGAACAATCTCCGGATACGTAAAGCCGCTACCATGATCAAAGACAACCGGCTTTCGCTCAAAGAGATCTCCACGATGGTAGGGATCGATGACCAGCTCTATTTCAGCAGGCTGTTCAAGAAATGTATGGGAATTTCCCCTTCAGAATACGGGAAACGATTTCATCAGTAAATCTCAAAAAGGTATGAAACCACAGATTTAACTTCTATGGTCTCATACCTTTTTTCTTATCACATCATTCTTCTATTTCTTAGATATTTTCGCTTCTCAGATCTGGTACCACTTGATCTCATTTGCTTCCATGTGAAGTTCGAAGCTGCTTCCGTCGCCTTTGTATACAACGGTGTCCTGCGGCTCGTAGGTGTTGTTTACGACACAGTATTTGCCGTTCTTTACATAGGCATGGACTTCTACATTGTAGTTTGTGGAATACCAGCAGTTCAGCTCTTCCTCTGCGGATGCGGACCAGAGGACTGCACGGTAGAGGACACGGCTGTTCTTGAAGCTGTACGGAAGTCCGCTGATATAGACACCGCGGCCTTTTCCGAAGGTCCTGACTGCCATCTGCACTTCCTGGTCTTTCTGGATCAGGATCTCAGTTCCGTCAAGTGCATAGATATTTTTCTTTCCTTCACCGAAATCAACATCTCCGTCACTGTCTGCCAGGATAAAGTGATCTCTGTGTTCTTCCCAGTTGTATTTGTCTTTGTTCAGGTTAAAGCCGTTTTCTTCTTCTACTCCAAGCACATCGTCAAGCTGGAAATAATGTCCCTGCCACTGATGGGCTGCCGGTTCGCCGACTCCGATGAAGCCGCCGCCGTTGTAGACAAATTCTTTTACGGCAGTGATGATCGTTTCGTTTACCCAGTACTCGCCGCCGCTCTGTGCGGTATCTGCATCGCCTACGTTGATCACAACATCAAAGTTTTTCAGCAGATCCTTATTTTCCAGGATATCATCAAAACTGATGAAAGAAACATCAAACGGTGCACCGCTCAAAGCCTCGATGATCCCAAAGTAAGAATAATTCTGTTTGTAATAAATTGCGTGATGTACCATGTGGTTGCCCCAGGAACGCATTTTTCCCCAGCAGTTCAGGACAGCTACACGCTTCACACAGTATGGGGTCACGCCCTGGATATTGTCATAGAGTGTACGGAATTCCTGACATACCTCTTTGATATACTGTACAAAATCCGGGAATTCCAGAGCAAGTTTCAGGTATCCGCCGTAACCGATCCTCTGAATCGGGCTTCGAAGGATCGCACGTCTTGCTGTTACCCAGTTTACTTTGGCTTCCTTGACCGGATCGCCGCCCTCATGGAAGGTATCCGGGAAAAAGTACGGAAGGAAACGTCCTTCTGTATATTTTACGTTCTTGATATCGCTGAACAGACGTAAGGTCGCACCGTTTCCGACACTTCCAACGACAGCATCCAGTCCGATGGAGGCAAACTCGTCCATAAACGGCTCCATGCCGATCCAGTGATCGCCCATGAACATCATGGCTTCCTTGCCATATTCATGGACAATGTCTACCATCTCTTTGGCAAGCTTCGCAACTTCTCTTCTCTGGAAAGCCTGGAAGTCCTTAAATTCTTTGGACGGAATACGGTATGTATTATTCATGTAGCCCTGGTCGATAATGTATTCCGGACGGAATGCATATCCTACTTCTTTTTCAAACTGCTCAAGGATATACGGGCTGACAGATGCGGAGTAGCCGAACCAGTCTACATATTTTTCTCTCGCAAGCTCATCAAAGATCAGGGTAAACTGATGGAAAAATGTCGTAAAACGTACTACATCCACATATTGATGCGTATCAAGGAAACGACGGAGACGCTCCAGAGAATGTGCCCTTGTCTTCGGCTGGCGCACATCAAAAGTGATCTGCGGCTCTACGTCCTTCCAGTCGTTTACAACAGCATTGTACATATGAACCGGGTCCCACATGATATATGCCAGAAAGCTGACCGTATATTCATGAAAAAGCTTCGCCGGTGTGATCACGACATTTCCTCTCTCTTCGTCATAAGACCACTGATCTGTCGGAACGACTTCGCCTGTGGTACGGTCAATGACTTCCCACCATCTGGTGATGTCGTCACGGGTATTTACTTTCAGCATGTCCGGGTAAAGGTGATCCATAAGGTGGATCTCAAGCTTCTCCTCCGTTGCTGTATGGAAAGAACTCATGATGTACATCTGCTGGATCTCATCCGGGTTTGCCTTTGCCCATGCATTGTCTTTTCTTGTTGTATAATAAGTAGCGTAGATCTTTGCGCCTGTGTCTTTGAGTTCTGCCGGGAACTCTGTTCCATCGCAGTCACGGATCGCATCTGCGCCCCATTCCTCTACGATATCCAGTGTTTCCTTTACCACATCCAGGTTTGTCGGGATCGTAACTCTGCCTTTGTTCTGGCTCATAGGTGTACCTCCGTTTTATATTTATGTATTTGGTTTATCATCTGTTTCTGTTCTCTTTCAGATACTATCAGAATACGTCCTTTTTCTCTGTTTTTCAACGTTGTTCTTGCTATGCTTTTTAGAAATCTTGCGGTATTTTATCTTTTGTGCTATCCTGACAGTTGAAAAATATTTCGGACCCGGGAGGTACACATGAGCACACGGTTTTTTTCTTTTTCGGACGATACTCCTTTTTCAACGGAAGCTGCCCTGGTGAACGCCTCTTCTTCCCACTATGAGGAAGACTGGCCCAGTATCCCACATACCCATGCATTCACGGAACTCTTTTACGTCAGTGAGGGAAGCGGGGAATTCCTGATCGAAAACCAGCGTTTTTCTATTAAAAAAGATGACCTGATCATCGTCAACCCTCATATCCAGCATACGGAAACTTCCCTAAGTGCCTCGCCGCTTTCTTATTATACGGTCGGTGTGGACGGGATCAGTTTTTCCTTCCAGGATCAGAAAGAATTCCAGATCTTTCACTGCCGCCAGAAACATGCCGACCTTTTGTTTTATTTTCATTCCCTTTTTCAGGAACTGGATGAAAAAAACGATGGTTATGAAGAGATCTGCAAACATACGCTTGCCATTCTGATCGCCCAGCTCCGCCGCTTTGCCGTCTCTGATTTCCAGTTGTTTCCATCCTTTCATCCAAGCAAAGAATGTGCCCTCGTCAAGCGTTATCTGGATTCCCACTACAGCGATGACATCAACCTGGAACAGCTTGCCAGCTTAAGTCATCTGAATAAATATTATCTGAGTCACGAATTCACACGCTACTACGGCATCTCCCCAATCAGCTATCTGACCCACCGCCGGATCGAAGTATGCAAAAATCTCCTGGAGAATACAGACCATGAAATTTCTGATATTGCTCATCTTGCCGGATTTTCCTCGCAGAGTTATCTGGCACAGAGTTTCCGGAAATACTGCGGCATGACCGCCGGGGAGTACCGCCGCAGCAAAAAGAATCAGACAATATGACAGATGACATCTGTTTTCAGCATTACTTTCTTCTCGGTTCCATTGTACAAAAGTGTGCGTACCGTATCTGTCTGTGATCGCAGACTGCATTCGGTAATGCATCTGTCTTTCCAGACAAAGTCAATGGTAATGCCGCCCGGTGCCCTAAGGCCGCTTATCTTTCCATCCTTCCACTCCGTCGGAAGTGCCGGAAGAAAGAAGATCCTGTCATCCTGATACTGTACCAGCATTTCCAGGACAGCAGCCGCAAACCCGAAATTCCCGTCGATCTGAAATGGCGGATGTGCACAGAGCATATTCGGGTAGATCCCGCCGCCGACCAGACTGCAAGTTTCTTCTTTTGTAACGCGAAGCTGATTTTTCAAAAGCTTCAACGCACGCTCTCCATCTCCGAGCCGCGCCCAGAGACATGCCTTCCATGCCATGCACCAGCCGGTTCCCTCGTCTCCTCTTCTGTCCAGTGCCACGCGGCAGGCAACCAGAAGTTCTTCGTCCTCTCTGTGGATCAAATTTCCCGGATAAAGCCCGTATAGCTGCGAAACATGTCTGTGGTGCACATCCACTTCCGGATAATCCAGATACCACTCCTGAAGCTGTCCTTCTTTCCCGATCTTAAATGGCGGTAGTTTTTTGAGTGCAGCTTTTACTTCATTCATAAGATCTGTGATATCGAGGATCTCACAGGCTTTCAGATAATTTCCAAACAATTCCTTCAGGATACTGCAATCCATTGTCGAACCAAAGGTCACACTATGGACACTGTGATCCGAGGCTGTAAATGTATTTTCCGGCGACGTAGATGGTGCTGTGACGAGGTATCCGTCATAAGGCACCAGATATCCCAGATAAAATTCCACTGCTCCCCGGATAAGTGGAAAGGCTTTTTCTCTCAGAAACTCTCTGTCCAGTGTGTAGCGGTAATGCTCCCACAGATGACTGCAGAGCCACCCGGAACTCATCGGCCACATAGAGTAGGTACAGGGATTTTCATCCTGCCCGAAATATCCGACCGGGCTGGAATGCCCCCAGATATCCACATTATGATGGCTCACCCATCCATCCAGATGATAGACTTCTTTTGCCGTCTTTTTTCCACGCGAGGCAGTCCGTTCGATCAGATCAAACAGCGGCTCATGGCAGTCGCTTAAGTTCGCCTTCTCTGCCATCCAGTAATTCATTTCTGTATTGATGTTTACCGTATAGTTGCTGCTCCACGGAGCTCTTAAGTCATGGTTCCAGATTCCCTGAAGGTTTGCACACTGTGTGCCAGGCTTAGAGGAAGAGATCATAAGATAACGGGCATAGTGAAACATTTTTGTTATAAGATCATTCTGCACACCGGGAGTCAGTGTAAAATCCATCCGGTCAAAATAGGCTGCATATGCCTTCTTGTGAACTTCCTTTAATTGTGGATATGAAAGGTCACAGATCTGTTCCAGCATCTGTTTCTTTCTGGATAAATAAGAATCCTGTGCCTGAAAGTCCGTTATCCCGGACAGATAAATATACACATCATTATCTGCAGTCACGAGAAGCGTGTTGTCTTTTTGACGGATGCAGCCGTTCGGTGCCTGCACGGAAATAGCGATCGCAAACCGTGTTCCTTTTCCCTCTTCATAGACGATCGGATGCTCACAGGAATAATACGACGGTGCCGCATAGACCGGAGCCTGTCCCTCCAGCACAAGTCCACTTGTCCCAAAAGCAGAACATGCATGCCTTATCTGACTGTCCAGAGAAATACGCAGTTCCAGACTGCTGCCTGCGTCGGCCTTATAATGAAGCGCCATGACCGGTTCTGACATACTTACAAAAAATTCTCTTTGATATCCCTGCCCGTCCTGACAATATACAACCTGTTCCAGCGCATCCTTAAGTGAAAGCTGTCTCTGGTATGACCCATGCTCTTTTAACTCAGGTATGTTTGCATCAATATGCAGATTTCCTGCCGGAAGATAGCTCTCTGTCCAGTCGCCAAGGATGTTCTCTTTGCAATAGGATTCCGCCTCTTCATACTCTCCGGCAAAGATCTTCTGGCGCAAAAGATCCCAGTCCACATCTGTATTTTTGTTTTCTTTGCTTCTTCCGGTCCCGGACCAGAGTGTATCCAGATTCAACTCGATCTTTTCCTCCCGAAGCCATCCATATGACATCGCTCCCATAGAACCGTTCCCCAGAGGAAGTGCCTCATTCCATACTCCTGCCGGTCCGTTAAAAACCAATGATAACTCATTCATTTTATTATTCTCCCAGATATCTTCTATGCCTGAAAATTTTCTTTAGATACTTCTTCATATACCTTTGGATCGTTAATGTTCGTAAAATACCTGTCATCTTCCTGCGTGTCATAGCAGGAATAACCGATCTCATTGAGGAAACGGAAAACCGAAGATTGCCCGCGTTCCAGAAAGGCGCGGATGTCACCTGACAAACTGGTCTCGTAGACTGCCATCAGGGATTCTTCTTTGCCATTGTGACGGAGAAGGGTGACGCGGTTCTGATCATCTGTGCTGGCACTCTGAATGAGGTTCTGGAGTTCGGATACCGGCACCAGCGGGGTGTCTACGCCAAGGACAATACACCGGTCCGCTCCATCCTGGGCTGCTTTATTAAGACAGGCTTCGAGGCCGCCGAGAGGTCCTCTTTCTTTGATCCTGTCCATAACGATCTCTTCTGTGCAGTGTGCGCCGCGATAGCCTGAGACGTAGATCCTGCCAACACCCAGGTCGCTTCCCTTCTGGATCTGGATCTCCAGAAAAGATTTCCCGTCAAGCTTAAGGTCGCTCTTTTCTTTTCCCATGCGGCTGCTGGCTCCTCCTGCCAGAACGATCATTGCAAGTTTGTTTTCGCCCATATACATCCCCCTGTTTCCTTTTCAGCCACCGATCTGTGACATCAGCTTAAGTTCATCCTCGTCGATCGCCTGTGAAGTAAAATGATGCTCGCCCGGTTTTTCCCAGATCACTTTGCGGATCGCCTCGGTCAGTTCTTCGTCAGTGCATCCGTTTCTCATCAGTGCCTTGAGGCTTATTCCGGTCTGATACTGCAGACAGGCTTTGAGATAACCCTCTGCAGTCATTCTGACACGGTTGCACTGCGAACAGAATTTGTGTGTCATCGCACTGATAAAACCGATTTTTCCCTGAAAGCCTTCGATTTCGTAATAATGGCACGGACCATTTCCGTAGTGCTCTGTAACTGGTGTCATCTTGCCATAAGCACTCTCAAGGATCGAACAGATCTCATCTTCTCCCCGGAAACGGAACTCTTTGCCGTATCCGATCGGCATCATCTCGATAAAGCGCACATGGATCGGATGGTCTCTCGCAATCCTGGCGACTTCCACCAGATTCTGCGGATCATCGATCACCGGTACACAGTTGATCTTGAGACCGATCTGTGGATATTTCAGAGCCTCCTTCATGCTCTCCAGAACTTTAGGAAGGCCCTCTCTTCGCGTGATCTTTCCGAATGCCTCTTCATTCAGCGTATCCAGGCTGATATTGATATTGTCGATCCCTGCCTCTGCCAGTTCACTGATCTGCTCCCCCAGAAGGACACCATTTGTCGTCAGCGTTACTTTCTCTATTCCCGGAAGTTCTTTGAGCATCCGTACCAGTGCGGCACTGTTCTTTCTTGTCAGAGGCTCGCCGCCGGTCAGTTTTATTTTTTTGATCCCCAGAGTTGTCATACAGCGGCAGACTCTCTGGATCTCATCGTAGGTCAGGATCTCTCCATGTGAGATCTGGCAGATTCCCTCTTCCGGCATACAGTAAATGCATCTGAGATTGCACCTGTCGGTGATCGAAATCCGAAGATAATCGATCTCACGTCCATATCTGTCTTTCATAGTTAAATTTTCTCCGTTCCTTTTTTATTTTGTCTACCCCACTTTAAAAAGGCTTTTATTGTTTTATATCTTAATTTGTTCTTTTGAAATCCTCTGACTTCTGCTATACTTATCTATAAATATATACAATAAAAACTTTTTAGCATTGGAGAAATTATGCATATTAACGAACAATACCACGATCTTCCACTACTGGAAACACAAACCTATCAGTTCATCGGCAGGGAAGGTGAGATCCTTACCAAAGAAGAACAGGTCCTCAATGAACATCTGATTGATGTCTATCTCAATGACCAGCTTACCATGAAACTGATCTGCCTCCCACAGAATCTCACAGAGCTCGTCCTAGGACGGCTCCTGACGGAACATATCATCCAGTCCATCGACGATGTCGAGCAGATCTACATCTGCGAGTACGGCAAGCGCGCCAAGGTTTATCTCAAACAGTCTCAGGCGACCGATGCAAAGAAAAACACTTCCTTCGTAGAGACCACCCCTACCTGCTGCACCGGCAACCACATCCTGAATGATTATTTCTCATCTGACTATCCGCCGCTTCCTGTCACCCCGATCGAGTGGAAACCGGAATGGATCTTCCACATGGCAGACACCTTTGCCGATGGGATGCCGCTTCACGGTGTCACCTTCGCCACCCACAGCTGTCTCCTTGCCCGCAGAGACGAGATTCTTTTTTCCTGTGAGGACATCGGACGGCACAACGCACTTGACAAAGTGATCGGCTATGCTCTCCGTCACCAAATCGACCTTAAGGAATGCATGGTCTATTCCAGCGGAAGGATCCCGACCGATATGGCAATGAAAGCGATCTATGCCGGAATTCCGGTGCTTTCCAGCAAGGCGTCTCCTACCACAGAGGCGATCGAGCTTGCCAAAACCTATCGCCTGACCCTCATCTGTGCCGCCAGAAGAGACCGGATGAAAGTCTTCAGTCAGGTCTGATCTTTCTTATCTGTGCAGAAACTGCGACAGGATGCTTCTGTTCGAAACGAAACATCCTGCCGCAGCCTCATAGCTACAAATATTCCTTAAAATATTCCTTAAAATATTTCTCAAAAGCCTTCTGGCTCATTTCTTTCATTTCTTCCAGTAATGCTTCATAGCGTCTCATAAACTCACGGCCTTCTTCCGTGATCCTTGAATTTCCTCCGTGCGGTCCGCCGTTATAGCGGTCAAGAAAAGTAAATCCCATCTGTTCCTCCGCCCGGTTCAGAAGCTTCCAGCATTTGGAATAGGACATTCCCATCTTTTTGGATGCCGCATGGATCGTCCCTTCTTCATCAATATACTGAAGAAGATGAAAAAGCCCCGGTCCAAAAAAATCAACATTCTTCGACAGAACAATCTTGGTCTTTACGCCAAGCACTGCGTCCTCATTCTGCTGCTCCGTTGTAATATTCTCTGTTTTTTCACTCATTCCGCGTTTTGTTACTCCTCATTTTTGCTGTGCTGGTCATTGCCGTCCGGTCTGTCTCTGTCTCCATAAGCAATAAATCCAATCCGACAGAACTTCTGTTTCATTCAGGTCAAAAAATGGCAGTTCTTCCGGCAAAGCGCTTCCCGCCGCATCCAGTTCTTCCCTTCGAAGATCCGTCACGATTCCCAGAAGGAATCTCGGATCACAGACAGATCTCGAAGAATTTCCCCGTCGTATGACCTCGATCTTGGGGTATTCTGAATATTTAAAGCCCTCCAGCAAGACCACATCTGCCTCAGGAAAGCAGGCGATCAGTTCGTCCGTCTCTGGTGCCGGCTGATATTTGACCATCATATATTTCGTCCCGGAAAAAACAAGCGTCCCGCAGGCTCCGGCTTCCCCGAATCTCCAGGTGTCTGTCCCCGGTATATCCGCTTCAAACTCATGCCCGTCATGCTTGATCACAGCAGCTTTAAGACCTTTTTGTTCCAGCTTCGACAAAAGTGATGCGATCAATGTTGTTTTTCCCGAATTTTTGACTCCGCTTACTGCCAGTATCAGCTGACCCTTCTGACCCTTCTGTTCTTTCATTTCGCTCATCCTGTCACAGAAGAAGAACTTCCGCTTCTTCTCCTGCATGACTTCCGGTCTTTCCCTTCTGCATCTCGATCAGACAGTTACATCCTGCCATGGTCGAAAGGATTCCATTCGAATGGATCTTGGTAGGGATCGTCACGGTTTCTCCGTCTGTGACCGCACGTACATAACGGCGTCCTCCGACACTCTTACCAAAATCATTCGTCAGAGTACATTTCTTCCTTACCGGACGAAGTGTGTCGTCCTGTGTCAGCTTCTGGATCATCGGACGGATCAGAAGATCCACAGATACCGCCGCCCCAAAAGGATTTCCAGAAAGACTGAGCATCGGTGTGCCTTCATAGACAGAAAAAAGCGTCGGCATTCCCGGCTTCATCTCAAGCCGCCAAAAAATCCTCTGTGCTCCCAGGATCCGGACTACCTCGTGCATGATATCCTTCTTGCCTACGGATACCGCGCCCGTTGTAATGATCAGATCTGAAACCTCCGCCGCTTCTCTGACTGCCTCTGCCATATCCTGCGGGTTGTCCGGGATCTTATCGATCCGTGTCAGTTCTGCGCCAAAATCCATCAGTCTCGCTGCAAGGAGACTCTGGTTGCAGTCATAGATCTTGCCCAGTTTCAGTTCCTCTCCCGGCTTCATCACTTCATCACCGGTTGTCAGGACCGCAACTCTCGCCCGTCTTATAACAGGAACTTCTGCCACACCCATGCTGGCAAGGATTCCTATCTCTATAAAACTGAGTTTTGTACCCTTTTTCAGTAAAACTGTACCTTTCTTAAAGTCTTCACCCTGAAAACAGTAGTCCTCCCACTGTTCCATGCTCTTGTAGATCTGTACGGTATCCTCTCCATAATCCGTATTTTCCTGTCTGACGCAGCAGTTACATCCTGCCGGAATCGCCGCACCTGTCATAATACGTACCGCTTCCCCGTGCTGCACGGTTCCGTCAAAATATTCTCCGGCATCAACTTCCCGGATCACTTTGAGTGTGACCGGCTTTTCCGGCAGTGCTCCCGCCAGATCCTCAGCCTTACAGGCATAGCCATCTACCGGTGCACGGTCAAATGGAGGATTGTCTCTCTCTGCTTTCATGTCCTCTGCCAGTATCCTGCCGTTTGCTGAAAGTAAAGACACAGTTTCCGCTTCCTGTACCGCTTTCGTATACATCAGCAATTGCTCAATTGCTTCTTCTACCCTGAGATTTTCCAAAACATTTCTCCCCTGTCCTTCAAACATCGTTTTCCAAACTGGTGTCTGATTAATGATATTTTTTTCTCAACAAAATGTCACAATCCTGTTTTCGATTTATTGTAACATATAGACAAAAAAAGCTCAACCTTTTCGCTTCTTTTGAACAAAAAAGCAGAGGATATTTTCGACACCTCTCCGGTCTCTGAAAATATCCTCTGTTCTGAATCATTTATAACATCTGATCTTATGCTTTTTCAATTCGGATCGCACATACTTTGTATTCCGGGATTCTTGCATATTTATCAAGTGCTGCATTTGTCAGCCAGTTTGCATTTCCATCCGGGAAGTGGAATGGCATCCAGGATTCTCCCTTGGATACTTTGGTTCCCACACGGGCGGTGGATTCGATCTGTCCTCGTCTGGAGGTCACACGTACTCTGTCGCCGTTCTTGATTCCCAGTTTCTCAGCATCCTGCTCATTCATTTCGATGAAAGATCTGCCCTCGATCTCCATCAGTTCCGGTGTCTTTCCTGTCATTGCTCTTGTTGTGTAATGATACAGGATTCGTCCGGTCATAAGGATGATCGGATATTCCTCATCCGGAAGCTCTGCTGACGGAATGTACTCTGCCGGATAGAACCATCCAAGTCCTCTCGCAAATTTGCCGACGTGCATGATCGGTGTTCCAGGATGATCCTTGGTCGGGCATGGCCACTGGAGGCCCTTGCCGCCTACTTCTTCGCTGTCCAGACGTGCATGGCTGATTCCGCCGAAGGATGGTGTTACAGATGCGATTTCATCCATGATCTGGGCGGAAGTCAGGTGCGTCTGCGGATATCCCATACGGTTCATCAAATCGATGAGGATATCGGTATCCAGTCTTGCATTTCCCGGAATCGTCACTGCTTTACGCACACGCTGTACACGACGTTCTGTATTTGTAAAGGTTCCCTCTTTTTCTGCATAGCTGACACCTGGAAGGATGACATCTGCATATTCTGCGGTCTCTGTCATGAAGAGTTCCTGGATCACAAAGAATTCCAGGCTTTCCAGTGCCTTGATGATGTGATGTGTATCCGGATCGGTAACAACCGGGTCTTCACCATAGATATAAAGACCTTTGATGTCACCCTTGATCGCTGCCGGGAATACCTCTGTTGCATGAAGTCCCGGATTCGGGTTCAGCTTGGTGTTCCATGCTTTTTCAAATTTGGCAATTACTTCCGGATTGGCTACTTTCTGGTATCCAGGGAAGTCTCCAGGGCTTGCTCCCATATCGCAGGCCCCCTGTACGTTGTTCTGACCACGGAGCGGGTTGACACCACAGCCCTCACGGCCAAGTTTGCCGACCAGAAGTGCCATGTTGGACATGGACATAACACCCTCTGTACCGGTGGAATGCTCGGTTACACCAAGGCAGTAGATGATCGGTGCCTTGTCAGCTTTTGCGTACATGATCGCTGCTTTTCTTAAGTCGTCAGCATCAATGTGGCAGATCTGAGCTACACGTTCTGGTGTATAATCCTTAACGATCTCTTTGATCTTCTCATAACCCTCGGTTCTCTCTGCGATAAATTTGTCATCCTGAAGTCCCTCGGAAATGATCACGTTCATGATACCATTTGCGAATGCAACGTTGGTACCTGGTTTCAGTTTCAGATGAATGTCTGCATGTTTTGCAAGACCGATATCACGCGGGTCAACAACGATCAGCTTGCAGCCGCGCTGTACTGCCTGACGGATCTGCATACCAACGACCGGATGTGCTTCTTCCGGGTTGGAACCTACGAGCATGATCACATCTGGTTTCTTGGTGATATCCTCGATCGGGTTGGTCATCGCGCCGGAACCAAGTGTCATCGCCAGACCTGCTACAGATGCGGAGTGGCATACACGTGCACAGTTATCGGTATTGTTGGTTCCGAAGCAGGTACGGACCATCTTCTGGACCATGTAGATATCCTCGTTCGGTGAACGGGAGCATGCAAAACCAGCCAGAGATTCGGAACCATATTTCTTCTTGATCTCCATAAATTTGGATGCAACCAGATCAAGAGCCTCGTCCCAGGTTGCTTTCTCAAATTTACCGGTTTCTTTGTTCTTGATCAGCGGATCTGTGATCCTGGACGGATGATGTACGAAGTCAAAGCTTCCGCTTCGTCCCTTAACACAGAGAAGTCCTTTGTTTGACGGTCCGTCATAAGCTTCTGTATCTACGATCTTACCGTCCTTGACAAGCAGGTAATACTGACATCCTGTCGCACAGTGCGGGCAGGTAGTAAGGACTTTCTTGTCGATTTGGTATGCACGGTATTTCTTTCTTCGTTTCATGGTGAGCGCACCGGTCGGACATGCCTGTACACAGTTTCCGCAGGACTCGCAGGTGCCGTCTGCCCAGAGACCTTCACCGTTTCCGATCACGGACTGGAAACCACGTTCCAGAGTTGCGATCGCGCCTCTTCCTACGATCTGGTTACAGGTGTTGACACATCTGTGGCACAGGATACAGAGGCTTGGATCATAGGTAAAAAATTTGTTGGAATCATCAATCTCTCCACCGCTCTTCGCTCCTGTATAACTTGATGTTTCTACACCATACTCATAAGCATAGTCCTGAAGTTTACAGTCACCGTTGCCCGGACAGGAGAAACAGTGAGTGTTGTGGTCGGACAGAAGCAGATCCAGTGTCTGTTTTCTTGACTCGACTACTTTTTCTGACATGGTGAAAACTTCGTCACCCTCAGAAACCTGCATCGTACAGGCGGTATCTATTTTTGTTCTTCCATTATTCTTTACTTCAACTACACATAAACGGCAGGAACCGTCCGGCAGTAGATCTTCTATATAGCACAGAGTAGGAATCGTAATCCCTACCTTCTTGGCTGCGTGAAGGATGGTCGTACCCTTCTCGACTTCAACAGGCTTGCCATCAATCGTCAAATGAATCATGTCGTTCCCTCCTTTTCTGCATCTGTTTATTTCACGCCGATCGCACCAAACGGGCAGTTGTCCATACAACTTCCGCATTTGATACATTTGGACGGATCAATCTTGTGCGGCTGTTTCTTCTCGCCTGCGATCGCACCAACCGGACAGTTACGTGCACATTTCGTACATCCTTTACATTTCTCAGGATCGATCTCGTAAACTTTCATTGCCTCGCAGACATGGGCACGGCATTTACCCTCTACGATATGTTCGATATATTCGTCACGGAAGTTCTTGAGCGTACTGAGGACCGGAAGAGGTGCACTCTTGCCAAGTCCGCAGAGAGAACGCGCCTGGATGAATTTCGCTGTTTCTTCCAGTTTGTCAAGGTCTTCCATCTCGCCCTTGCCGTCTGTGATCTTCTCAAGGAGTTCGAGCATACGCTTCGTTCCGATTCGGCACGGACCGCATTTTCCGCAGGATTCTCTCTGAGTGAATCCCATGAAGAATTTCGCAACATCGACCATACAGGTGCTCTCGTCCATAACAACCAGACCGCCGGAACCGATGATCGCATTGTATTTCTTAACCTGGTCAAAATCAAGCGGAACGTCCAGATTCTCTTCTACGAGACATCCGCCGGAAGGTCCACCGATCTGAACACCCTTGAATTTACCGCCGCCCTTGAGACCGCCTCCGATATCATAAATGATGGTACGGAGTGTGGTTCCCATCGGAACTTCGATAAGACCGGTATTGTTTACGTTACCGGTAAGTGCGAATGCCTTGGTTCCCGGGCTTCCTTCTGTACCGATGCTTCTGTACCACTCAACACCATTGGTGATGATCATTGGTACGTTGGCATAAGTCTCAACGTTGTTTAATACGGTTGGTTTTGCAAAAAGTCCCTGCTCTACTGTACGCGGCGGTTTCACACGCGGCATACCTCTCTTACCTTCGATAGAAGCTGTCAGGGCACTGCCCTCACCACAGACGAAAGCTCCCGCTCCACGGTTGATGTGGAAATGGATGCAGAAATCTGTTCCGAGGACATTGTCACCGATCAGACCGTACTCCTCTGCCTGTGCGATCGCTTTCTGCAGACGCTCTACTGCCAGAGGATACTCGGCACGCACATAAATATATGCATTCTGTGCACCGGTCAGGTAAGAACCGATCAGCATACCCTCGAGCATCTTGTGCGGGTCACCTTCCATGATGCTTCGATCCATGAACGCACCCGGGTCACCCTCGTCACCATTACATACAACATAACGCTGGGTTTCCTTCTGACGGGCAACCTGTTTCCATTTCCTGCCGGCCGGGAATCCACCGCCGCCTCGTCCACGGAGGCCGGATTCTTCCATCATATCCAGTGCTGTATCCTTGTCTATGTCAAAAAGTACCTTCTCCAGTGCGGAATAGCCGCCTACAGCGATATACTCCTCGATATTCTCTGCGTTGATATGTCCGCAGTTCTTAAGTACCAGACGCATCTGTCCAGCATAGAACGGAATCGCTTCCTCACTCTGGTAAACCTGTCCGTCCTTATGATACAACAGTCTCTCGATCGGCTGTCCCTGGCAGATCGTCTTCTCATAAATTTCTTCGCAGTCCTCAACTTTGACCTTGATATAGAGGATTCCGAGAGGCTCGATCCTCATCAGAGGTCCCATCTCACAGAATCCGTGGCATCCGCTCTTTCTGATCTCAGGATGCGGAACTTCTCCCTCAAATTCTACAGAAACCTGTCCGTTTCCCTCGGACAGTTCTTTCATCTTGTCATAAATTTCCTTGGAGCCGCTGGCAATACATCCGGTTCCTGCACAGACCAGGACGCGAAGCTTCGCTGCATGCAGACGTTCCTCTGCTTCTTTACGCAGGTTCTGAAGTTCTTCTCTGTTATGTAAAAACATTACTCGGCACCTCCCTCTCGCAGTTTGTGGATCAGCTCTACTGCCAGATCCGGAGTCATCTTCGGATGAACATCGTCATTGACCATCATGACCGGTGCAAGTCCGCATGCACCCAGACAGGATACGATCTCTACAGTAAAAAGCATATCATCTGTGGTGTGCTTCTTGTCATTCAGTCCAAGCTCCTTCATCAGGGCTTCTCTGACCGGTACAGATTTCCTTACATGACAGGCAGTTCCGTCACATACCTTGATCACATATTTACCTTTTGCTTCGAATGAAAAATTCTCATAGAATGTTGCCACACTATATGCTCTTGAACGGGTTACCCCGATCTCATCTGCTACATAGTTCAGAAGTTCTTTCGGCAGATAACGATACGCTGCCTGGATGTCCTGCATGATCGGGATCAGAGAATCCGGCTTGCGTCCATAAACAGCGATGATCTCATCTGCCTTATCATAGTATGATTTGTCTAACATTCAGTTCCCTCCTTTTCACGTTCACTGTGTTTTTGCATTGCTCCCACATATATTTTTATTATAGAAGATGTTTTTTCATATTTCAAGTATTTTTTGTGTATTTTGCTTATTTTAGCCCTGATTTTACAATTATTTTTTGTATAATTTTACAAAACAACTCGGTAAGTTATAGTTAACTCGACATTTTTTCAAAATAATGCACAAAAAGACACTGAAATGTCTCTTTTCATTCCAGTGTCTTTGTCTGTTGATATTTCTTGATTTTATGGTAGCTTACTGCATACCGAAGGATTTCCCACGAAGCGGAAGCCCCGCCAGTTCTGCCAGTCTCTTTACGCCCATCTCTGCCGTGGAGACAGCGCTCTCCACATGATTAAAATCTGTCGCGCTGTAATCAAACAGGATATTTCCCTGTGCCTCAAATTCATCGTCACAGTCCCAGAAATAGAACCGCATCGGTTCGCATTCAAAGGCATTGATCTGGTAGCCGACATCTCCCTGTGGAAGTTCTGTACCGTTCAGCTTAAGAAAAGCCTCCCTAAGTTCCTTCGCATGACCGGAAAAAGTCGCCGCGAACACATCCGTCACACCGATCTTGTATGCAGGCCCAAAAGGTCTCGCATCACGAAGATCCGCAAACGGCACCCACTTGTCCATGAAGGAAGCATTTTCCCTGACATAGCCGAGAAGGGTGTAGATATTCAGCATCTCCGTCGCATTTGCTTCGCCTTTTCCATCCAGGCAGTCGATCCTGCCATCATCCAGGCGGATCCCAAACGGGACTCCGAAGTGTGTGATCTTGAGATAACCGTCCTCTTCTTTCAGTTCAGGAAGTCTTTTCTTTAATTCTTCTTTGTCCATCTGAAGAAATTTCTCTGCCCATTCGCTGCAGAGTTTTATATAATTGGATACTTTTTCGTTTGTTTTCATGATGATTTTACCTTGTTCCACAGATCTCCGTATACCTGATCCGCCTCTGTTCCAAGATACTGGAAAGTTTCCAGATTGTCATACTTGGAAAGATCCGGGAAAGCGATCTCACTGTTTCGGATGGATTCATCCTCGATCAGCTCTCTTGCGGCCTCATTCGGTGTGGAGTAAGTGATATATTCAAAGTTCATCAGCGCAATGTCCGGTCTGCAGAGGAAGTTGATGAATTTTTCTGCATTTTCCTTGTGCTCTGCATTCTTCGGAATTACCCAGGAATCGATCCAGATATTGGAGCCTTCCTTCGGGATCACGTATTCCAGGTTCGGATTTTCTTTCTGTGTGTAGATTGCCTCGCCGGAATAGATCACGCCAAGAGCTGCCTCGTTTCCGATCATCTTGTCACGCACCTGATCGATGACATATGCCTGCACCAGAGGTTTCTGCTCGATCAGAAGGTTCTTGGCTTCCGTCAGTTCATCAAGATCGGTGGAGTTCAGAGAATATCCGAGATATTTCAGTGTCGCGCCAAACGCATCACGGACAGAATCCTGCATCAGAATGTTGTCCTTGTATTTCGGATCCCAGAGGATCGACCAGCTGTTGACCGGCTCATCCACCATAGTCTTGTTGTAAAGGATACCGACAGTTCCCCAGCAGTATGGTACGGAATATTTATTCTCCGGGTCAAACTGTCTGGACTGTTCCATATACTGCTTGCCGATATTCTTGATATTCGGAATGTTGTCAAAGTTGATCTCTGTAAGCAGGTCATTCTCGATCATTCGCTGGATCATATAATCACTCGGGCAGACCACGTCGTATGCGATTGCACCGGAACTTACCTTCGGATAAAGGATCTCGTTTGTCTCAAATTCTTCGTAAACAACATTGATCCCTGTCTCTTCCTCAAATATGGTCAGGACTTCCGGATCGATGTATTCACCCCAGTTGTAAACAACCAGTTTATCATCATTCACGACACCGCTTTCTTCCGCATAGTAGAATCCGCCTCCGATAAAGAGGATGCAGATCGTCACCGGAATCACACGGCGGATGATGATCTTCTTGACTTTGGATGGTCTGCGGACTTTCTTTCTGGCTGTGGTCTCCTCTTCTTCCTTCGGAGAATAGTTGACCAGGATCAGAAGGACAAGCACCGTCACGAACATGATCGTGGAAAGTGCATAGATCTCCGGTTTGATTCCCTTTCGTACCTCTGTATAGATCTTGGTGGAAAGTGTGTCGATCCCAGGTCCCTTGGTAAAGTGGGTGATAACGAAATCATCCAGGGACATGGTAAACGCCAGCATAAATCCGGAGAGGACTCCCGGCACGATATCCGGGAAAACCACCTTGAAGAAAGCCTTGACCGGGGATGCCCCGAGGTCCATTGCCGCTTCATATGTATAACGGTTTGTCTGTTTCAGCTTCGGTGACACACTCAGGATCACATACGGAATATTGAACGTAATATGCGCGATCAGGATGGTGCCGAAACCAAGTGTCATGTGAAAAGCAATAAAGAGAAGCATCAATGACACACCCATAACGATCTCTGCATTCATCATCGGGATGTTGGTAAGACCCATGTACATGGTCTTCCATTTCTGCTTCATTCCCTGAATGGCGATTGCTGCTGCCGTTCCGATGATCGTTGCGATCGCCGCTGAGACAAAGGCAATGATCAGTGTCGTATAAAAGGCACTCATGATCTGTTCGTTCTGGAACAGTTCTTTGTACCATTTCAGGGTAAATCCGCCCCACTTCGCTCTCGTCTTGGACTGGTTAAAGGACAGCACGACCAGCGTCACGATCGGTGCATACAGCAAAATAAAAATAAGAGCCAGGTATATTTTCTGTAAGTATTTTCTGATCAAAATGTCGCACCCCCGTCTTCGTTGTCGTATTTTGCCACAAGTGCCATACTTGCAATGATGAATACCATCAGCACAAGAGAAAGTCCACTTCCGACATGCCAGTTGCTGTTCTGTTTAAAGGACTGCTCGATCACGTTTCCGATCAGGAGAATCTTACCGCCTCCCAGAAGGTCGGAGATAACGAATGTTGTCAGTGCCGGTACAAATACCATAGTGATACCGCTGATCACACCCGGGATACTCAGCGGAAAAATAACCTTGCAGAAAGTCTGTACCGGATTTGCTCCCAGGTCACGTGCCGCGTTGATAACATTGCTGTCGATCTTGATCAGTACGTTATAGATCGGAAGCACCATGAACGGCAGGAAGTTGTACACCATACCAAGGATGATCGCATACGGTGTATTGATGATCTCCAGTGCCGACAGATGCAGGAAACTCAACACGCTGTTGATGACACCGTTTTTTTCAAGCAGTGTCTGCCATGCCAGGGTGCGGAGAAGAAAGTTCATCCACATCGGCAGGATAAAGATCAGCACGATAAAACTTGTCTGACTGACTTTGTTCTGGCTCAGGATCATTGCCAGCGGATAGGCAAGGATCAGACAGATCGCGGTACTTAAGAAAGACAGAAGGATGGACATTCCCAGAGCCTTCAGATTCTCCGGTGTCGTGATCTGTGCCAGGTTTGAAAATGTAAAAGTTCCCTCATCGCTGGTAAATGCATAATAAACGATCACCAGAAGCGGGATCACGACAAAAGATGCGGACCAGAAAAGATAAGGTCCGGCAAGCAGACGCTTATTCTTCAATGTTTACCGCCTCCTCATCTTCTGATTCCGGTTTTTTCATGATCTGGATGTCAAACGGATCTACATGGATGCTGACTTCCGTTCCAACCGGGAACATATCTGTGCTGTGTACCAGCCATTCATAGTTATTTGCCATGACTTCCATCTCATAATGAACACCTTTAAAGATCAGGTGTGTGACAACACCGTCGATGCTTCCTTCACCCGGTTTGAGAAGGTCGATATCCTCCGGACGGATAACAACGTCAACCGGTTTGTTCTGTCCGAATCCTTCGTCCACGCACGGGAAATTCACTCCGAGGATCTTGACAAGACGATCCTGCACCATCGTTGCAGAAATGATATTACTCTCACCGATAAAATCTGCCACGAAAGCATTCTCCGGCTCGTTGTAGATTTTCTCCGGAGTTCCGATCTGCTGGATGTAACCCTGGTTCATAACTACGATAGTGTCAGACATGGTAAGGGCTTCTTCCTGATCATGTGTTACATACAGGAAAGTGATCCCCAGTTCGTTCTTGAGACGGATCAGCTCGTACTGCATATCCTGGCGCATCTTGAGGTCCAGAGCGCCCAGAGGCTCATCCAGAAGAAGGACCTTCGGCTCATTTACGATTGCTCTTGCGATAGCGATACGCTGCTGCTGGCCGCCACTTAAGGAGTCCGGCATACGGTTCTCGAAGCCGTCCAGGTTGACGAGTTTCAGTGCGTATTTGATCTTGTCATGGATATATTGTTTACTTTTATTTTTTATCTTTAATCCAAAGGCAATATTCTCCGCAATATTCATATGTGTAAATAACGCATACTTCTGAAATACGGTATTCAGCTGTCGCTTATTAGGCGGAAGATCAGTGATATCCTGCCCGTCAAAGATCACACGACCCTTATCCGGCATCTCAAAGCCTCCCAAAATACGAAGTGTGGTAGTTTTTCCACATCCACTCGGTCCAAGAAGTGTCAGGAATTCATTCTCCCTGATATAAAGATTCAGTTCATCCAGAACTGTCTGCATCCCGTAGGATTTGGAAATGTCGATCAAGTCGATCAGCTTATTGCTCATTGGCTGTTCCTCCCTAAAAATATCCCCTCTTTTGAAATGAAAAATATATGAATGGTAACTTTACTTTTGTATCACAAAAACATTTCGATTTCAATAGATTTTACGATATTTTTACAACCTTTATTTATATGGAGTTCACACGTGCTTTCTCTTGTTTGCCAGCACACTGTAAAAGCCACCACGTTCGTTATGAACGAGTGGTTTTTACAGTGTTGCTTTAGTTACGGACATAGCCAGCTGCTGTGGATCTTTGCCAGAAGTCTTGCGTTGTGATAGGCCATTTTGAGGGTGAGGCACGTCCTGCCGAGGTATTTATTGCCGTCTTCTGTCTTGACGCAGGCGAGGGCGAGGTCTGCTTTTGCAGGGTCCTGCAGACATACAGGGATGAGAAACTGAATGCCGTGATTATAATACTGAGGGATCGCAGTGCGGTAATCTGCTTCCAGCATCCGCTTCGTCTGCCGCAGTGCCCCGTCAAAAAGCTGGACTTTCATGACGCTGTTGCGGATCGTTTCCGGAAGACGCTGGCTATTCTCTGCTTCCTCAAAAATGTGCTCATACTGTGGAACAATATCCAGTCCGATATCAAAGACAAGCTCTGCTGGGTTCTGCACATATTCTGCACGTTCCGGAAGGTCTACAATTCCAGCTTTGAGAAGATTGTATTCCGTATAAAATCCCTCCAGGAACCATCTCTGCCTGTCCGGGACAAGATTTGGGATAAAATAAACATAGACCGGCTGATAATAGCGATTAAATAATCCTGTATTAAAAATTGCATAGTTATCTGTTTCCAGTATTTTGCCTTCCTCATATACCCTCTGAAAAGTGTGCTCCAGATAACCTTTGAGGATTCCATTGTCTTCTGTGCTGCCAAAACTCCATTTCTCCGGAACGATCCTGGAGAGATTCTGTATCTGCCGGTTATAATTCCCGCAGTACGTATAGTCGAATAAATTCATGATGCCTCCTTATAAACTTTTTATTTTTTCTGCAAAACCAGTTTCCATTTCCCGCAGGCAGGAATGGACTCTGAAATTTTGTACCCTGATATAATATTATTTTGGGAAATTCACCGACAGAACTGCCGGGTAAAGATTATATTTTTAAGCTACCATATTTTGATAAAAACAGCAACTTTTTTCCATCGACAAATGTCGACAGATATCGCATCTCGTTATCGGGATTTTGTCATATTCATGGCAAAACACCTCGCGGGATATTACCTGTAAATAGGAACCACATCTCGACATTCAAAACATCCCATGCTATAATAGGAAACTGAAATAAGCACCTTCCGACGGAAATGCGGAGCTTGCCAGGTAAGTTGCTTATACATTTTATTTTTCATCAAGGAGGCAACAAACTCATGACAAAAGAAGAATTCCGTAAACTGACCGAAAATATCCTGATTCTGGATGGAGCTACCGGTTCCAATCTGATGGCGAGCGGCATGCCGCGCGGCATCTGTACCGAGACCTGGGTTATTGACCATAAGGATGTCATCCAGGATCTCCAGCGTGCCTATATCCAGGCTGGAAGCCAGGTCATCTATGCTCCGACTTTTGGCGGAAACCGTATGAATCTTGCCAAACATGGACTGACAGACCGTATCGAGGAGATCAACCGTACTCTCGTCGGATATTCCAGAGAACTCGCCGGAAATGGTGTCTACGTAGCCGGTGATATCACGACTTCCGGTTCTTTTATCACTGCAGATGGTAATTATACCTACACAGAAGCTTTTGATATGTACCAGGAACAGGTTCGTATCCTTGCCGATGCAGGCATTGACCTGATCGCAGCAGAGACCATGATCAACATCGAAGAAACTCTCGCCGCAGTCGACGCTGCAAGTTCTGTATGTGATCTTCCGATCATGTGCACCATGACTGTAGAGGCGGATGGAAGTATCTTCAGCGGTGGCAATGCTATCGAAGCTTCTGTTTCTCTTGAAGCAGCCGGTGCAGACGCAGTCGGTATCAACTGCTCCGTCGGACCGGACCAGCTTGTATCCGTCGTACGAAGCATCAAAGAAAATGTATCCATCCCAGTCATCGCCAAACCAAACGCCGGCATGCCGACCATCGATGACAAAGGACAGGCCGTATACAGCATGAATGCAGAAGATTTTGCATCTTATATGAAAGTTCTGATTGAAAGCGGCGCATCCGTCGTCGGTGGATGCTGCGGAACAACTCCGGCATTTATCAAGGCACTGCACGATAGCATCCGATAACTCGCACCTGTTCACAGGACATCATCCTATCTGGGGACGCGCCACTAGCACCTCCTCAATATTCAATACAATCAACAGGGAACGTGGTTTGCAGCTCCAAAAGCCCCCGTTCCCTGTTTCTAATTTCCCACAATCCGATGTCTAGTGCCATCCATTTCCCCACACTCAGCATCGAGTTCAGGAGGCATTAGGAATTCCGATGCCACACACCCCAGTCTCCAACAATAATCGGCATCGAACACAAGTATCTCGCGCATCCCGATGCCTCATGCCAGCCACGCCTCTCATTTCACATGAATCGCTTTCTCCGGGCACATTTCCTGGCAGCAGAAGCAGCGGATGCATTTCCTGTAATCATAGACCGGCGGGTTTTCTCTGCCGTTTCGGAAATTCACAGCTTTCTCCGGGACCGGGCAGCTCTTGACGCAGATCCCGCAGCGGATACACTTGTCTGACTGGATATATGGCTTCTTCTGAAAAATATTCAGAGCCTTCGCCAGACGCTCCCACATACCGGAACGCGCCACTCTCCTGTCTACATCAAAGTATGGGTTCCCATACTGTGCCACCGCATCCTCCATACGGATCGGACCGCCGGGTGTCAGAAGCTCGATCTCTTCTTCCTTCCAAGTTCCAAGTCCCATCTTCTCACCGTGATAATTTGTCGGGACCATCTCCGGTTTCAGATGGATCAGATGACAAAACACACTGTCCAGTGCGACCGGGTCTTGCGACATCAATATCACATTCATCGGAGCCGGATCGCCGGAGCCAGGTCCGTTCCCCTCCATCGCAACAATTCCATCCATGATATACAGCCGTGGTTTCACATACTGGTTCAGATCCACCAGCATTCTGGCGAAACTGTCCGCGCTCGGATACAGAGTATGCCCCTTCGCCTTGTGAAATCCATAGATGAATCCATAACTGTTCTTGACCGCCCCTGTGATACGTTCCAGTGCATGCGTCTTCATCTTGCACAGAGAGATCACGCAGTCCCTCTCCAGAAGTTCCGCAGGAAGGACAAACTCTTTCGCCTGGATCCCATCCGGATTCTCCACATGGACCCCCTTGGTATAGTCGATCGCCGGAATATCAAATTTATCAAGATAGGTATCCATACCTGTTCCGTGAATGACTTTCGTTGTTGTTCCATTGCCGCACGAATCTGCCAGAATAATATCCTGATACCCCTTCTCCCGCATCAGCCTAGCAAACATGCCAACTATCACAGGATGTGTGATAACAGCTTTATCAGCTTCTGCTTTCTTGAGAAGGTTAGGTTTCAGAAGAACCGATTCTTCTTTGCCGACAATAGATTCGAGACTGCCCAGAAGTTCAAGGCCGGTCTCCAGATTCTCATAAACAAGTTCTTCCCTGTAAGAATTACAGGGAAGAAGGATCACTTTGCTTTTTTTATTCATAATCACCCTCGCTGAGAACTCAGATCTGTCTCGCGGATCGCCTTTCTGACCGGAAGGATGCACGCCGGCACTACAGACAAGAAATCAACCCCCATCTGAAGGAAGGTTTCTGTCAGTTCCGTATCTGCTGCGATCTCACCACAGATCCCTGCCTGACGGTTCTCCTGATGTGCAGCTTCCACTACCATCTTGATCATACGGAGCACCGCCGGGTGATGATCGTTGTATTTGTCCTTGAGCAGAGGATTCTGCCTATCCATAGCAAGTGTATACTGTGTCAGGTCATTTGTTCCGATGCTCAGGAAGTTGACTCTCCTTGCCAGTTCCTGGCTGATCATAACCGCTGCCGGTGTCTCGATCATGATACCTGTCCGGATATTACGGTAAGGAATTTCTTTTTCATCGAGTCCTGCCTTGACCTCCTGAATGATCTCCTCGATCTGATCCATCTCTTCTTCGGAATCGATCATCGGATACATCATCGCAAGATTACCATAGGCACTGGCACGGTAGATCGCACGAAGCTGTGCCTTGAACATCTTCTTACGGTCAAGACAGAGACGGATGCCACGGTTTCCCATGATCGGGTTGGTCTCCGCCGGAATATCCAGATAAGAAGCCTGCTTGTCAGCTCCGAGATCGGCGGTACGGATCACTGCTGTACGCTCTCCCATCGTCTCTGCCAGCTTCTTGTACGCATGAAACAGCTCATTCTCCCTCGGATAGTTTTCCCTTCCAAGATACTGGAATTCACTTCGAAGGAGCCCAATGCCGGAAGCCCCGTAAAAAAGGACACTGCTCAGATCGCTCATGTTGCCGATATTTGCGTACAGACCGATCTTTGTTCCATCCTTCGTCTCATCCTTCTGTGTCTTGAGTTTGAGAAGTTCTTCTCGTTCTCTTCGATCCGCCTCAAGACGGATCTCGTATTCTTTCTTGATCTCTGCATCCGGATTCAGATACATGGTTCCTGTATAACCATCCACGATCGCGGTCATACCATCCCACTCGTCATCCGGTGCAATGTCTACCAGAGTTGGGATCTCCATTGTCTTTGTCATAATGGAGGCATGAGAAACGGCTGATCCATGATGCATGACAACGGCAAGAAGTTTCTCCTTGTCCATCTCCATGATCTCAGTCGGTGACAGAGCCTCTGCCACCAGGATCACCGGTTCCTCTCCCAGATTGATCCGGATCGCCGCTCCGCCGAGGATCTGGATCAGACGGTTGGATATTTCCTGAATGTCTGAAATCCTCTTACGGATCACCGGTTCTTCCAGGTTGCGGAAGGTCTCTACCAGCTCATCACGATTTGTCATAACTGCATAAGCAGCATTGACCTTTTCGTTGGCAATGCTGCTCTCGATCGCATTCTGGAAGCTTCCGGATTCCAGGAGCTTTGCCTGATTAAGGAAAGTCCTGGCCTCCTGCTCATTCAGAGATTTATTGGCTTCGTAAAGTTCTTTGAGCTTCGCTACCGCCTGCTCCTTCGCTTTACGAAAATCCTCGATCTCTTTTTTGATGTTGCTTACCAGACACTGACGTATCTGATATTCCCCTCTGCTGTAATATAAGATTTTTCCGATGGCAATTCCCGAAAAGGTAGCAATACCTTTGTAGATTTCCATCCTGCTTCCCCCTTGTTTCTATCAGTTGCAGGCAGCCTTGAACTCCGTCCAGTTCTTATTGTAGGCCTCATCTGCCTCCGCGCTGATGTTTTCTACTGCTGATCCTTCTGTTACAGAATCCGGAACAACAAGGTCCTGATTCTCAAGCAGGGAATCTGCTGCTTTGTTTGTGCAGTAATATCCGATATAATCGAAACATTTTGCTGCGTTTTCCGGCTGAAGGATGTAGTCCATGAACTGATAAGCCTCATCCTTGTCCGGTGCCTGGCTCGGGATGAACATTCCCATAACGCCAAAGCCAAGTCCCTCTTCCGGATATACCACTTTGAGATCCGGATTTTCCTGAAGGGCTGCTGTTACCTGAGATGTATAAAGGAAGGCAACACTTGCTTCCCCATTAAGAAGCGCATCCTGTGTATTGTCATCCTGAATCAGACGCACGTTTGGTGCTAACTCCAGAAGCTTCTCCCCTGTTTTGGCGATATCATCTGTATTCTGGTCATTAAAGTCCTGGCCAAGAGCAAGATTTGTGATACCGTTGAGCACACGGTAATTGGCAGTCAGGGCAATGCTGTCCTCTAAAGAGGCATCCCAGAGGTCATTATAGCCTTTGATATCGATGTCCACCAGCTCCGGATCGTAAACGATCAGCGGAATGCCTGCACCGTATGGTGCTGTATATTCATCGTTCGGATCATAGAACTGTCCCTGATAAAGCGGGTTGATGTTTTCCCATCCTGACAGCTTGGATGTGTCAAGTTTCTCCACCAGGCCTTCCTCGATGGCAGTCTGGATGATATAGTCATCTGCTACGACAACATCATAATCTCCGCCTTTTGCCATGGAAAGTTTCTCCAGCATGTTTTCATCTGTATCAAAATTAGAATAAACGACCTTGATTCCTGTTTCTTCTTCGAATCCGTCAAGAACTTCCTGCGGGAACATGTTCTCCCATGTGTAGAGCACCAGTTCTTTGGAGTCATCTGCCTGAACAGAAACTGCGAGTGTTGGAACTACGAGTGCCGCACATAATGCACATACCACTAATTTTTTCATAACTTTTTCTCCTCTTCTTGTCTTGTTTCGATTTTAACAAACCCCAGACATGTTTAGTATATCTTACTTTTGTTTCATTGAAAAGACTTTCTTAATTCTTTTTCTGATTTCTGCCTGTAAACTTTCCTATTGCGGTATAAACGAGCAGGATCAGAAGGGTCACCGCCAGCATGATCGTACAGAGTGCATTGACCTCCGGGGTCACGCCTGTCTTGATCTGTGTGTAGACCTTGATCGGCAGAGTAGAAAGACGCGGTCCGTTAATAAAAATACTGATGACCACATCATCCATGGACATTGCAAATGCCAGAAGGGAACCTGACATTACCGCCGGCATTATGAGCGGAAGGATAATATCCCAAAATGCCCGAAACGGTCCTGCACCAAGGTCCCTCGCCGCTTCCTCAAGCGACGGGTCCATTCCCGCAAGGCGTGCTTTTACTTCCATAAGAATATACGGCACGCAGAAAACGGTGTGTCCGATCAGGAGCGTCAGCATACCAAACGGCAGATTCATCATATAGAAAAAAGCCATCAGGACCATACCAAGGATGATTTCCGGGATCATCAGCGGCAGGATGGAAATATATTCCAAGATTCCCTTTGTCTTCCAGTGGATCCTGGAAAGCCCGACTGCCCCAAGAGTTCCGATCACCGCCGATACAAAGCAGCTTAACACTCCAAGGAACAAACTATTTCCAAGTGCCTCGATCATTGCGCTGTCAGAAAAAAGCTCCTGATACCATTTCAGGGAAAATCCGGTAAAACGCACCGGAAGTTTTGATTCATTAAAAGAAAATACGATGACGACTGCGATCGGCAGATACATCAGTACAAAAATCAATCCAAGGTAAAACCTGGAGAGTTTTGAATTCTTTTTCATCCCACACCCTCCAATTCTTTTGCATTTGTGACTTTGCGGTACAGCATGATCATCAGTGTCGTAAGGATCATCAATACCACAGCCAGTGCCGCCGCGAACGGCCAGTTATTTCCTCTTGTCATCTGTTCCTGGATCAGACTTCCAACAAGCACGATCTTGTTTCCACCCAGGATATCTGCGATGAAAAACAGTCCCATGGACGGGATAAATGTCAAGATCACACCGGAAAGAAGACCTGGCAGAGTCAGTTTGAAAGATACTGTCCAAAAAGCCTTAAACGGGCTCGCTCCGAGATCTCTTGCCGCCTCGACGAGCGACCAGTCCAGTTTCTCCGCGCTGGAATAGACAGAAAGGATCATAAACGGAAGCAGCACATAGGTCATACCGATCACGATCGCCGGATAGCTGTAAAGGATACGAAGCGGCTTCTCGATCAGCCCAAGGCTTTTGAGCACATGGTTCAGAAGCCCTTTGGTCTGAAGGATGATCATCCATCCGTAAAGTCGGATCAGGGAGTTTACCCAAAACGGCAGCATCAGAAAGATCATCGCGCGTTTTTTCCATTTGTCGGAAAGTTTTGCCATAAAATATCCAAACGGATATCCGACCAGGCAGATAATCAGGGTACTGGTCAGGGCAAGCTGGAAAGATCCTGTAAAGGTCTGCATGTAGACAGGGTCAAGGATCTTTTTATAATTTGCAAGTGTAAATGTCCACTCCACGCCGTGTCCTGCTTTTGGCTGTGCAAAGCTCAGTGCCAGCATATAAAGCAGCGGTCCTGCCACAAAAATGATCGTAAAGATGTATAACGGCAGGATCATCCAGACAGAGCCGGATTTCTTTTTTTTCATGATTCTGCCCCGCTTTCTGTGTCAAGATCTACCAGAACGGCATTCTCCGGTTCAAAGAAACAGGTTACTTTCTGTCCTGGCTGCACGCTCGCATCGATGCCGTATCTGCTTGCGATCACTTCTGTTCCGTCGGTAAGTTTCAGTACAACGCGGAGAAGACCTCCGGCAAAACTCTTCTCGACTACTTCTGCGTCAAGACCTTTCTGACAGGTTTCGTCAAGAACGATATTTTCGCTCCGGACTGCCAGTGTCACCGGTGTTCCTGCCTGTAAAACATTGCCGTCTGCCGCTGCCAGAACAGTTCCTCCTACAAGGCTTACGCGCACCTGATCGCTTTCCATTGCTTCTACAGTTCCCTTAAGGATGTTTGCATTTCCGACAAAAGTTGCCACATAGCTGGTCTTTGGATGATTGTAGATCTCATCCGGGGAACCGATCTGCTCAAATCTTCCCTGGTTCATGACTGCGATACGGTCTGACATATTGATCGCTTCTTCCTGGTCATGTGTGATGTAGACAAACGTGATGCCAAGTTTTTTCTGTAATTTCTTAAGTTCCAGCTGCATCGCGCGGCGGAGCTGGAGATCCAATGCTCCCAGAGGCTCATCAAGAAGAAGGACCTTCGGATTATTTACCAGAGAACGTGCGATCGCAACTCGCTGTCTCTGTCCACCGGAGAGTTCTGACGGTTTACGCTTCTCATATCCCGGAAGCTGTACCAGTTCCAGCATTTCGGCGACACGTTTTCTGATCTCGGCTTTCGGAACTTTCTTAAGTTTCAGTCCGTAGCCGATGTTGTCTGCAACGGTCATATGCGGAAACAGGGCGTAATTCTGAAATACTGTGTTTACGTCTCTCGCTTCCGGTGCAAGATCTGTCACATCTTTACCGTCCAGAAATACCTGACCGGAATCCGGTGTCTCAAGGCCCGCGATGATACGCAAAGTTGTCGTCTTGCCACATCCGGAAGATCCCAGAAGTGTAATAAATTCGCCTTTTCCGATGGAAAGACTGATCTCTTTGAGAACGGTTTCATCCTTTGAAAAAGATTTCTTGATCTTTTTTAATTCCAAACATGTTTCTGCCATTTTTCTGCCTGTCCTCCTGCTGTTTTATTTTTGCTCTGTCTGCTTTCTGATATAAGCAGTATAACTTTCTCTGTCAAAAACCGGGGTAAACTCTGTGCAGATCTTTCCGGCCTGCTCTCCGCCGTTTCTTAAGAGTTTGTACACGGTCAGGGCAAGCAGTTTTGCCGGAAGGATGTATGCCTTTTCCGGATCTGTGATACGGAAGTCTGCCCCATGGAGTTTGCCTTCAAAGCCCTTGAATGTAAAATTCACGACCGGCATCAGGTGGCTCAGATCGCCTACATCCGTGCAGGCATTGTTGAAATCGCCCTTCTGTACAGTGCGATACTCAAGTTCCAGATCCTCTGCCGCCTCCAGAAGTGCCGTATCTGCCTCTCTCGGAAGGATCGGCATATAGCCCTGGAGTATTTCCCGCTCGATCCTGCCGCCGAATGCATAGGCTGCTCCGTCATAAGCGCGGTTGACCATATCCATGATCTCCTCCAGTTTCTCAAGCGAAGCTGCCCTCACCTTCGTTTCTATCACCGCCTCATCCGGCACACTGTTGATGACATCACCGGCCTTACGGATCACATTGTGGAGGCGTACATGGTCTTCCTCGCGGAAAGTCTCTCGCATCAGTCCCATCATCTGGATAGCGCTGGTCGTGATGCTGAGGGCGTTGACACCGTTCCACGGATCGATCGCCCCGTGTGCGGCCTTGCCTCTGACAGTGACTCGTTCTGCACTGTAACCGTTGCACGCCGGATTTCCCAGGTAAAAATCCTCCTCGACCGGAACCATATGCACATGGGTCGTCAGCGCAATATCCGTATCATCAAAAACTCCTGTGCGGATCATCTCGCTCTTGCCGCAGCAGAATTCGATCCCTTCCTGGCGAAGACATGCTCTCTTGTCTGCGTCAATATATTCCTCAGCGGGAACCGCAAGGAAAGAAAGACTGCCGCCGAGTTCCTTCTGGATCTCCGAATCTGCCAGCGCGATCGCACAGCCGATCATTGCTGCCATCTGTGCGTGATGTCCGCAGGCATGTGCCACGCCGGTAACAGAATCTGCCATTGGATGTGACTTGCATCCGATCGCATCCAGTTCCCCGATGACTGTGAGGTTCGGACCGTCTGTGATCTTTTTGTCACCTCTTACACCGGTGCGGACAAGATGTTCTGTCACTTCATATCCAAGGTTCTTAAGAAACTGTGCCGCCTTCTGCGACGTCCGTATTTCCTCAAAACCCGGTTCCGGATGTGCCGCGATATCCTCTGCAAAGCTTATGATCTGCTCTCTGTCTGCGTCTATCCTCTGAAGGATTTTTTCTTCTATTTTATCTAGCATTTGTTTCATCATTCCTTTCGTTACTGTTCACTTCGTTCACAGCAACTGACTTTTACAAGTTAATACGTTATAAAAGCAACAAATCTTTATCTCATAATGATAACATAAATTTTCAGCAATGCAAGCACTGAAAAAGTACAAAAAAATTCTCCGCATAACACAAAAATCCGGATACCTTGTTCAAAGTATCCGGATCCTGTTAATGGCAAGCTGGAAATGAGACTCGAACTCACGACCCCTTCATTACGAGTGAAGTGCTCTACCGACTGAGCTATTCCAGCCTGTGTCTGAAACACAACCATTATTATACCTGATTTCTCAGAAAAATCAAGAACAAATTTTAATTTTTATGCTGTAACTTCATTTACAGCGAATTATTTTTTATGCTGTTTCTTTCGCTACAGTTTTTCTGGTTTTCTTTGGTGCAGTAACTGCTTCTTTTACAAGAACTTTCTTCTCCTCTTTCACTGTAGCCGCCGGTTCCTTGACAGCGGCCCTGGAAGATTTTCTGGAAACGCGAGGTTTCTTTGCCACAGGTTTTTTCTCAGTTTTCTTCACCGGGGCAGAGACTGCTTCTCTTTTCTTGGTCGGTGTGCAGGAAAATACTGTCACGCCAAGTGCAGGAACTTTGAGTTTGATGGAATACTCTCTCTCATCGCACTCATCCTGCTTGCAAGTCTTTCCTCTCGGATTTACCGTTCCCTGTCCGCCATATTCTTTGGCGTCGGTGTTGAAGATTTCTTTGTATTTGCCGAAGAACGGAACGCCTACTTTATAGTCTGTATATGGAACAGCCGCGAAGTTGCATACAACGAGAAGCGTTTCTTCCGGCTTGTCTGTCTTTCTCATGAAAGTCAGGACGTTTTCCTCATATTTCATAAGCTGGATCCATTCAAATCCATCGTACTCATCATCCTTCTGGATCAGTGCCGGATGGGTGCGGTACAGCTCATTGAGGTCATGGATAAATTTCTCCATCTCCTCTGGAAGTTCTTTGCCCGGAGCCATCATGGTACAGCCCGGATGCATCATCATATAGGCATATGCCGCACGAACCTGGCTTAATTTCTGTGCCTCATCTCCCGGAAGTTTCTCCATAAATTCAGCGAGATTTCCTGCCTCACGGTTTCCGAGCGGCAGTACATAATGCTCACAGTAAGCATAGATCATGGACAGAGTGAGCTGATCGTGGACATATTTTCTCTCGATCGGATCTTTGGAAAGGTAAGCAAGAAAATCTCCTGCCCAGTTGTTGTTCCATTTGTAGTCGAATCCGATGTTGTCATCCTCCACGCTTCCGGTGAGTTCGGACCAGAGGCCGTCCTCCTGTGCGATCGTGAGGGTTCCCGGAAGTTTCTTATCAAGGATGGAATTCAGATGTTTCAGGAATTCTACTGCTTCCAGGTTTTCATTTGTTCCGTAGATGTTCGGCTTCCATTGTCCGTATTCCCTGCCGAAATCAAGATACAGCATGGAATCTACATCGTCCAGGCGGAGTCCGTCTGCATGATAAACTTCCAGCCAGTAAAAAGCGTTTGCCAGAAGGAAATCCTTAACCATCGGGCTGTCGAAATTGTAAAGAAGAGTTCCCCAGATCGGATGGATCGCCATGGACGGATCTGGATTCTCATACAACGGTGTTCCGTCAAAAAGCTCAAGACCTCCCTCCACTCTCGGGAAATGAGACGGTGTCCAGTCAAGGATCAGACCGATCCCTGCCTTGTGAAGTTCATTGACAACCTTCTGAAAATCCTCTGGTGTGCCAAATCTTCTGGTCGGTGCATAATAAGCAAATGTGCTGTATTCTCCTGCTTCGTCATCAAGGTATTCCATGACCGGATGCAGTTCTACATGGGTATAGTTCAGTTTCTTTACAAAATCTGCGAGCTCTGTGGCATCTTTCCATTCTGTAAGAGAAGTTTCATAAATGGAGATTGGCTGTTTGCGGTCGCTGAATTTCTTACGCTCTTTCATCCAGATCTCATCTTCCCACTGGAAAGTGCTGGTATCTGTCACAACAGATGCATTTGCCGGTGGAACTTCGGTGCATGCCGCGTATGGATCGGATTTCAGCTCGATCCTGTTTCCCTTGAGTTTCAGTTCATATTTGTAGATATCTCCTGCCTTTACATCCGGGATAAAAAGCTCAAAGATACCGGACATCGGCATTCTGTGCATCGCATGGCATCTTCCGTCCCACGCATTGAAATCACCTACAACACTGACACGCATCGCGTTCGGTGCCCATACTGCAAAGCTGGTTCCCTTGACACCATTAATTTTCATCGGATGTGCACCCAGTTTCTCATACGCGTGATAATAAACACCAGCGCAGAAAGCTTTTTCCTCTGCTTCTGTGATCTGGCCGGAGAATGCATAAGGATCTGCAAATTCCTTTGTTTCTTCTCCTTTGGTGACGCGATATTTATAATCCGGGATCTTTCTTCCCGGGATCATTGCTGCGAAATAGCCTGCTTCGTCTTCCTGCTCCATTTCATATTTGCGGGAGCCGACCAGAACTTCTGTTTTATCTGCCTCCGGGAAAAATCCCTGGATCAGAACGCCGTCTGTCGTAAGACGCGGAGCCATGACATCCTTCGGGGATGCTTCCTCTCCGTAAACCACTGCTTCAATTCTCGGCCAGTCCATATATTCGTATGCTTTGCTTTCCATAACTACTGCCTCCATTCTGAGATGCTGCTGTCAAACGTTTCTGCAAATGTCATCTCTTTGATAATAGTTTATCATTTTTTCCAATAAAAATAAAGAATAGAACGAAATTTGTTTGACAAAACTGCTCTGGTACGATAAATTGAAACTAGAGTTTTTCTGATACACAGGAAACAGAATTCAGAAATCCAAGGAGGTTTTTCATTATGGAAAACAGAAAATTTGACGTAACCGCTCTCGGCGAATTACTGATCGACTTTACAGAAAACGGAAACAGTTCTCAGGGCAATCCCCTGATGGAAGCAAACCCTGGCGGTGCTCCATGTAACGTGCTCGCCATGCTGGAACGTCTTGGCAAAAAGACTGCTTTCATCGGCAAAGTCGGCAAAGACATGTTTGGTACACAGTTAAAGACTGCTGTTGAGGAAGTCGGCATTGACACCCGTAACCTTATCATGGATGAAAACTGCCACACCACACTCGCTTTCGTACATACTTATCCGGATGGTGACCGTGACTTTTCTTTCTATCGTGATCCGGGCGCAGATATGATGCTCACCAAAGAAGAAGTTCAGAAGGATCTGATCGAAGCTTCCCGTATCTTCCACTTTGGAACACTTTCTTCTACTCATGAGGGTGTACGTGAAGCTACACGCCACGCGATCGATCTTGCGAAAGAAGCCGGATGCATCATCACCTTTGACCCGAACCTGCGTCCGCCTCTCTGGAAATCTCTCGAGGATGCCCGTGCGGAGATCGAATATGGCATGTCCAAATGTGATGTATTAAAGATTTCTGACAATGAGGTAGAGTTCATGTGCGGAACCACAGATTATGACAAGGGTGCTGCCATGATCCAGGAAAAATACAACATCCCGCTCATCCTCATCACCATGGGCAAGGACGGAAGCCGCGCATACTACAAGGACATGATCGTAGAGGCAGCTCCTTTCCTCCAGGAAAACACCATCGAGACAACCGGTGCCGGAGATACCTTCTGTGCAAGCACATTAAACTATGTTCTCGATCACGGTCTTGAGAATCTCACAGAGGAAAATCTCAAAGAGCTCCTCACCTTCGCAAACGCAGCCGCATCCCTCATCACCACACGCAAAGGTGCCCTGAGAGTTATGCCGACACGTGAGGAAGTAGAGGAATTTATCGCAAGCCGTAAATAATTTTTAACATCGTTTATGTATACAAAAAAGCTCGGACAATTCTAAGAATTTCCGGGCTTCTTTCTTCTGAAGTATCTCACGCTGTTCTTGTTTCGATTTCTGCAGTGTATGACGATGCTCTTTCTTCAGATTCTGTATCTTTTTTCGGTTTTCATTATTAAGTTTCCTCTCAAGCTCCCTCAACGCTTCCTGTTTCTCTTCTTCGTAAAGTCTTCCTACCTGTGTCATATTGATCCGCCTTTTGATCCTTTCTGAATCTTCTTTTGCGATTACTTTATCTGTAAAGACCAGAAGTCCTGACAGAAGGAAAATCTGCATATGGGAAGATTCTATTCTTTTTGCCAGTTCAAAATATCTTCGGATACACTGCTGCTTAGCTGCCTTTCAAGCATGGACAAGCGGTAATATCACGAACTGCATCTGTTCTTCTTCTGAAAGCGGCTCTCCTGCCTGAATTCTGCTGGAGATATTTTCTTCGATTTACTCCATAAACGGAAAGAGTTTTCTCTTTCATCTGTTTTCCACATATCTTGGAGACAACGTCTTTGTTCTGATAGGTTATGGGATTTTTCTGTGAGTTTGTGCGTGATTTCCTGCTTGTGTTTTTCTTTCCCGGCATGCGTCCTCCTTGTTTTTCTTAATGATCTTAATAGAAAAAGCTCAGGAAAATTACGCCGTTTTGTTCTGTGGCTCTATTATACAAACTACCGCTGAATTTTTCAAGACTTCACGGACTTTTTCTATATATAATCGTAACTTTGCATGATTGTGGATTTTGCTGGCTGAACTGCCATTAGATATGATGAGATAAATAATTTAAAAGAATTGTAACACTGTCATCCAGATAATACAAGCTGTTTTCATCGACAAAAATCCCCACAGTTTTCGCCATGGGGATTTGTAAAAGCCACAGGGATAGAAAAAAGGCCACTTTTCTCCGTCCCCACTGGTCTATTTGATCACGCGCACCTTAGACACGCCTTCGATTGCTCTGAGTTCATCCAGAGCTTCTTTGGATGCTGCGCTTTCCAGGTCGATGATGGTGTATGCATATCCACCACGGCTCTTGTTGGTCATATCCGCGATGTTCAGTCCCTCACTACCAAGGATCTTGGTGAACTGGCTGATCATGTTCGGGATGTTCTTGTGAGCGATGGTGATACGTCCAACTGCCACGCAGGTTCCCATGTCGCAGTTCGGGAAGTTTACGGAGTTTTTGATATTTCCGTTTTCGAGGAAATCTCTGACTTCTTTGACTGCCATAACTGCACAGTTTTCTTCAGATTCCTCTGTGGATGCACCAAGATGTGGTGTTACAAGGATTCCCGGTCTGCCTGCTACAGTTGCATTTGCAAAGTCAGTAACATATTTCTTTACCTTTCCGCTGTCAAGAGCTTCTACAAGGGCTTCCTCGTCAACGAGAAGGTCTCTTGCGAAGTTCAGAAGAACGACACCGTCTTTCATCTTTGTGAAAGCTTCTTTGTCGATCATCTTGCGTGTGTTGTCTGTAAGCGGTACATGGATGGTGATGTAGTCGCACTGGCTGTAGATCTCATCCAGGGATTTGCTGTGTTTGATGGTTCTGGAAAGGTTCCATGCTGCATCGATGGAGATGAATGGGTCATATCCGTAAACTTCCATTCCCAGATGTGTTGCAGAGTTCGCAACCATGGCTCCGATCGCACCAAGACCGATAATACCAAGCTTCTTACCGCTGATCTCACATCCTGCAAACTGTTTTTTCTGTTTCTCAGCCAGTTTGTCGATATGTTCTTTGTCTTCTTCGTGTGCTACCCACTCGATACCACCAACGATATCACGGGAAGCAAGGAGCATTCCTGCAAGAACAAGCTCCTTAACACCGTTTGCGTTTGCACCTGGTGTGTTGAATACTACGATACCTTTTTCTGCGCATACATCAACCGGGATGTTGTTGACACCTGCACCTGCACGGGCAATGACTTTGACATTTTCCGGAAGTTCCATGTCATGCATCTTGGCACTTCTTACCAGGACTGCATCGGCATCGTTCATTTCTTCTGTCTGTTTGTAATCATCTCCAAACAGGCCGAGACCTGTCTGGGAGATTGGATTGAGGCATTTATACTGGAACATTATGCATTTTCCTCCTCGAATTTTTTCATGAATGCAACAAGGGCTTCTACGCCTTCTTTTGGCATTGCATTGTAGATACTTGCACGCATACCGCCTACAGTTCTGTGTCCTTTGAGGTTTACAAGACCTGCTGCCTTTGCTTCTTTGACGAATTTAGCATCCATGTCTTTGTCACCTGTAACGAAAGGAACATTCATCAGAGAACGGGAAGCCGGCTCTACTGTGCCTTTGAAGAGTTTGCTCTGATCCAGGAAATCATAGAGGATCTTGGCTTTCTCGATGTTTCTTCTCTGCATTTCCTCCAGTCCGCCCATAGCTTTGAGCCATTTGAAGACTTTGCCGCATACATAGATGCAGTAAGCGTTCGGTGTGTTGTACAGGGAACCTGCATCTGCATGTGTCTTATATGTAAGCATGGTTGGTGTTCCCGGAAGGACATCCTCTGTGATGAGGTCTTCGCGGATGATGACGATTACCATACCTGCAGGTCCGATATTTTTCTGGACACCACCGTAGATGATGCCGTATTTGGTTACATCTACAGGCTCAGATAAGAAGCAGGAAGAAACGTCTGCTACCAGAGTTTTTCCCTTTGTATTCGGAAGAGTTTTGAATTTTGTTCCGTAAATTGTATTATTTTCACAAATGTATACATAATCTGCATCCGGGCTGATCGGAAGATCGCTGCAGTCCGGGATATAAGAGAAGGTTTTGTCTTCGGAAGAGGCGATCTTGTTTACCTTTCCGTATTTCTGTGCTTCCTGATATGCTTTTTTTGCCCACTGACCGGTAACAATATAGTCAGCTACTCCGTTTTTCATAAGGTTCATCGGAATCATGGCAAACTGCTGAGAAGCACCACCCTGAAGGAATAATACCTTGTAGTTATCCGGGATGTTCATCAGGTCTCTGAGATCCTGCTCTGCATCATCGATGATCTTCTGGAATTCAGGACTTCTGTGGCTCATCTCCATTACGGACATGCCTGTTCCCTGATAATCCATCATCTCATCTGCTACTTCTTTCAGCACAGGTTCCGGCAGTACGGCCGGTCCTGCAGAAAAATTATACACTCTGCTCATTGTTCTTCATATCCTCCTCGTCAAAAACTTCATTCAGACTTGCGCCTGCCGGTACCATCGGGAACACGCTGAGATCCTGATCGATCCAGCAGTCCAGTACTACAGGTCCGTCTGTTGCGAGAGCCTCGCGGATCGCCGGCTCTACTTCTTCCATCTTCGTAACACGGATTGCTTTCGCTCCCATGCCCTCAGATATTTTCACAAAATCCACGGCATCGTCAAGGACGGTGTGTGAATATCTGTGTTCATAGAATAAGGTCTGCCACTGACGTACCATACCCAGTACATGATTGTTCATGACAATCTGTAAAAGCTGTTTATGGCAGCGTACTGCTGTCGCGATCTCATTCATGTTCATTCGGAAACAGCCGTCTCCAGCGATGTTGACAACTGTTTTGTCCGGTCTTCCCATCTTGGCACCGATTGCAGCTCCAAGTCCGTATCCCATCGTTCCGAGACCACCGGAAGTCAGGAAGGTACGAGGTTCTTTGTACTTGAAGTACTGTGCGGCCCACATCTGGTGCTGACCGACATCTGTTGAGATAATTGCATCTCCACCTGTGATTTCGTAGAGTTTCTCTATAATGTATGGTCCTGTGAGCTGGGAATGATCATAACTCAGAGGATATTTGGCTTTCATCTCCTGAATATGCTCGATCCACTCCGGATGCTGTTTTTCCGGAATCATTTCCAGAAGTCTGCGGAGAACTTCTCTTACATCTCCGATTACAGACGCATCTACCACAACATTCTTGTTAATTTCTGCCGCATCGACATCGATCTGCAGGATCTTTGCCTGTTTTGCAAAGGTCTTGGCATTTCCTGTGACACGGTCACTGAAACGTGCACCCAGAACGATCAGAAGGTCGCACTGTGTCACGCCAAGGTCGGAAGTCTTGGTTCCATGCATGCCAAGCATTCCTGTATACAGAGGATCTTCTCCGGAAAAAGCGCCCTTGCCCATAAGGCTATCGCAGACCGGAGCCTGGATCTTATGTGCCAGTTCGCTGATCTCCTTGGAAGCTCCGGAGATCACACATCCGCCGCCGACAAAAATATACGGCTTCTTTGCTTCCTCGATCATCTGTGCAGCAGTTTCCAGATCTTCTCTGCGGATCGTCTCAGTCTCACGGTTGATCGTAGCCGGACGGCGCAGGGAATATTCATAAGTTGCTGCTGTTACATCTTTGGTCACATCCACCAGTACCGGTCCCGGACGTCCGCTCTTGGCAATATAAAATGCCTTGCGGAGTGTGTCTGCCAGCATGGAGATGTCTTTTACGATAAAACTGTGTTTTGTGACCGGCATTACAATACCGGCAATATCAACTTCCTGGAAAGAATCTCTTCCGAGAAGTGGTTTGCCTACGTTAGCGGTGATCGCTACGACTGGAACAGAATCCATGTATGCGGTCGCGATACCGGTAACCAGGTTTGTAGCTCCAGGCCCGGAGGTTGCCAGGCACACTCCGACTTTGCCTGTAGCACGGGCATAACCGTCTGCCGCATGAGATGCACCCTGTTCATGAGAAGTCAGAACGTGGTGGATCTCATCACTGTGTTTATAAAGAGCATCATAGACATTGAGGATCGCGCCTCCCGGATAACCGAAAACAGTATCTACTTTCTGTTCCTTAAGGCACTCAATGATGATCTCTGCACCTGTAAGCTGCATTGTGTTTCCTCCTGTGTATATAAAATGAATGATTTCAGTTATTTTGCTTTCGGCACTTCAAGGATCGCTCCTCTGTTGCCTGAGGTAACCATTGCAGCATATCTTGCAAGATATCCGGTTGTGACTCTTGGTTCACGTGGCTGCCATTTTGCTTTTCTTGCTGCCATCTCTTCATCAGATACTTTGACTTCCAGTTTGAGTTCCGGAATGTTGATGCTGATGATGTCGCCTTCTTCGATCAAGGCGATTGGTCCACCTACGGCTGCCTCCGGTGAAACATGTCCGATGGAAGCTCCACGGGATGCACCACTGAAACGTCCGTCTGTGATAAGAGCTACAGAAGATCCAAGTCCCATACCTGCGATCGCAGATGTCGGATTCAGCATCTCTCTCATTCCAGGACCGCCTTTTGGTCCTTCATAACGGATGACTACAACGTCTCCGGCTACGATCTTGCCGCCTTTGATCGCTGCGATCGCATCTTCTTCGCAGTCAAAGACTCTTGCCGGTCCTTCGTGTACCATCATTTCTTCTACGACTGCGGAACGTTTTACGACACCGCCGTCAGGAGCGATATTTCCTTTGAGGACTGCAAGTCCACCGGTCTGGCTGTATGGATTGTCGATCGGGCGGATAACTTCAGGATTGAGGTTTACACAGTCTTTGATATTTTCGCCTACTGTTTTGCCTGTTACTGTCATGCATTCTGTATGGAGAAGTCCTTTTTTGTTCAGCTCGTTCATGACTGCGTAAACACCGCCGGCTTCATTGAGATCTTCCATGTAAGTCGGGCCTGCCGGTGCAAGGTGGCAGAGGTTCGGTGTCTTTGCACTGATCTCGTTTGCGAAACTGATATCAAAGTCCATTCCCACTTCATGAGCGATCGCCGGAAGATGAAGCATACTGTTGGTAGAACATCCAAGTGCCATATCTACCGTCAGGGCATTCAGGATTGCTTCCTTTGTCATGATGTCTCTCGGACGGATGTTTCTGCGGTACATTTCCATAACCTGCATACCTGCATGTTTTGCAAGACGGATACGTTCGGAATATACTGCCGGAATGGTTCCGTTTCCACGAAGTCCCATACCAAGAACCTCAGTCAGACAGTTCATGGAGTTTGCAGTGTACATACCGGAACAGGATCCACATGTAGGACATGTTTTGTTCTCGAATTCTGTCAGTTCGTCTTCTGTGATCTTGCCTGCTGCATAAGATCCAACAGCTTCGAACATACTGGAAAGGCTTGTCTTGTGTCCGTGGATATGACCTGCCATCATCGGACCGCCGCTTACGAATACAGTCGGAACGTTGATCCTGGCTGCTGCCATCAGAAGTCCAGGTACGTTTTTGTCACAGTTCGGAACCATAACAAGGGCATCAAACTGATGAGCCATTGCCATTGCCTCTGTAGAGTCTGCAATCAGATCTCTTGTTACCAGAGAGTATTTCATTCCGATGTGTCCCATTGCGATACCGTCACAGACAGCGATCGCCGGGAATACGATCGGTGTACCGCCAGCCATTGCAACCCCCTGTTTTACGGCTGCTACGATCTTGTCAAGGTTCATATGGCCAGGTACGATCTCATTGTAGGAACTTACGATTCCGACTAACGGACGTTCCATCTCTTCTTTTGTTAATCCAAGGGCATTAAACAGGGAACGGTGAGGTGCCTGCTGTGAGCCTGTTTTTACTGAATCACTTCTCATTTTATTATCTCCTCTTTATTCAATCTATACGATACCTACGGATTGTTCTGTGCATAGCACTCCTGGTATCTTACACCGCTGCTGCGATCAGATCTCCCATTTCTTTTGTTCCGACAGCTTTGCATCCTTCGGACATGATGTCACCTGTACGGTATCCGTCTGTCAGGACTTTCTGTACAGCTGCCTCTACTGCGTCTGCCTCTTCGTCAAGGTTGAGTGAGTAACGGAGCAGCATTGCTGCGGAAAGGATCGTTGCGATCGGGTTTGCTTTATTCTGTCCTGCGATATCCGGTGCGGATCCGTGGCTTGGCTCATACAGACCAAATTTGGTCTCATTGAGGCTTGCAGAAGAAAGCATTCCGATGGAACCTGTCACCATACTTGCCTCATCAGATAAAATATCGCCAAACATGTTCTCTGTCAGGATAACGTCGAACTGTGCCGGATCATGTACAAGCTGCATTGCACAGTTGTCAACCAGCATATGCTCCAGAGTTACTTCCGGGTAATCCTTTGCAACTTCTTCTACGACTTTTCTCCAGAGTCTGGAAGAATCCAGAACGTTTGCCTTGTCTACGCTTGTGACTTTCTTTCTTCTCTTCATTGCGATGTCAAAGGCTTTGATCGCGATACGGCGGATCTCATTTTCATTGTAGGAAAGTGTATCGATTGCTTTCTTTACACCGTCTTCTTCAATGGTCTTTCTTTCGCCGAAGTAAAGACCGCCGGTCAGCTCACGGACGATGATCATGTCAAATCCGTTGTCTCCGATCACTTCTTTTTTGATCGGGCAGGCTTCTTCGAGTTCTTTGTAAAGGTATGCCGGACGAAGGTTTGCAAAAAGGTTCAGTGCTTTACGGATAGCAAGGAGTCCTGCTTCCGGACGTTTGGACGGCTCCAGTTTGTACCATGGGGATGTCTTTGCATCACCGCCGATAGAGCCCATCAGAACTGCGTCAGAGGCTTTGGCTGTAGCAATTGCCTCATCTGTAAGCGGTACGCCGTGGACATCAATAGATGCGCCTCCAAGCAGTACCTCTGAATAAGTAAAGGTGTGGTTGTATTTCTCACATACTTTATCGAGAACTTTTTTGGCTTCACTGACAATTTCCGGTCCGATTCCATCTCCTGGAATCAATGCAATCTTGTATTCCATCTTTTCATTTCCTCTCTCTGCATCACACGAATCTTGCGCAGAGTCCTTTCCTCATGGATATTGTTATTATAATAACGCACTTTCTGGCACTTTTCAACCCTTTACTACGTAAAAGTTAGAACGTGTTATAAAAGTAAACGATTTTTATAAAAAAAGAAGTGCCGCATCTGACGCAGCACTTACTTTCTTATTTGCAGTTATGCGGATGCCTGTTCTGCCTTCTCCACCTCTGCAATAGCCTGTTTTCTCATTGGGATACGGCAGTTCTTGTTATTGCCGAATTCTACAATCACATCTTCTTCTGTCATGTCGATGATCACTCCATAGAAGCCGCTTGTGGTAACGATACTGTCACCGACTTCCATGCTGTTGAGCATTGCCTGAAGTCTCTTCTGCTCTTTCTTCTGAGGACGGATCATCAGGAAATACATTACTCCAAAGATAACAACCATCCATAAAATCATCATACCCATGCTTGCGGTACTGCTTGCTGTGCTGCTCATTTATGATTCCTCCTGTTCTAACTTACATTCCTGCTATTCAGGAACACTACACACTATCATACACAAAAAAGCCTTTTACTTCAAGTATTTTTCTGCATTTTGTGTGTTATTTCTGTTCTCCTGCTGCAAATCCTTCCAGACGCATTTTTTTGTAATCAGCAAATCTGCCTTCATCCAGTGCATCGCGGATTTCTTCCATCATATGATTATAGAAGTACAGGTTGTGCAGAACGCAGAGACGCATTCCAAGCATTTCTTTTGCCTTGAGAAGATGGCGGATATAGGCTCTGCTGTAATGGCGGCATGCCGGACAGCCGCAGCCCTCCTCGATCGGACGGGTATCCAGTTCATACTTTGCATTGAACATATTCATCTTGCCGTGGTTGGTGTATACATGACCATGACGACCGTTACGGCTCGGATATACGCAGTCAAAGAAATCAATTCCTCTCTCTACGCCCTCAAGAATATTCGCCGGTGTTCCGACACCCATAAGGTAAGTCGGCTTATCCTGTGGAAGATATGGTACAACAGCATCAAGGATGCGGTACATCTCTTCATGGGTCTCGCCTACGGCAAGTCCGCCAACTGCATAGCCGTCCAGATTCATTTTGGAAATTTCTTTGGCGTGTTCGATACGGATATCTTCATATACGGCTCCCTGGTTGATTCCAAACAGTAACTGTTCTTTATTGATAGTATCCGGCAGGCTGTTGAGACGGTCCATTTCTTTCTTGCATCGTGCAAGCCAGCGGGTGGTTCGCTCTACAGACTGCTGTACATAGTCTCTGTCTGCCACGCTGCTCGGACATTCGTCGAATGCCATTGCGATCGTAGAAGCAAGGTTGGACTGAATCTGCATACTCTCTTCCGGTCCCATGAAGATTTTGTGTCCGTCAATATGTGACTGGAAATGTACGCCTTCTTCTTTGATCTTGCGGAGTTTTGCAAGGGAAAAGACCTGGAATCCGCCGGAATCCGTCAGGATCGGACGCTCCCAGTTCATAAATTTATGGAGTCCGCCAAGCTGCTTCACGATCTTGTCACCAGGACGTACATGGAGATGATAAGTATTGGAAAGCTCCACCTGTGTTCCGATCTCATAAAGATCCTGCGTAGAAACAGCTCCCTTGATCGCCCCGATCGTACCCACATTCATAAACACCGGAGTCTGGATCGTACCATGCACAGTCTCAAACTGAGCCCTCTTCGCACGCCCCTCCGTTTTCATTAATGTATATTTTGCCATTTTTGTTCCTCTTTCTGTATGATTTGCATTTGATTTTAAGTATACCAGACAGAAGGAAAATGGTAAAGGGGAATGTTTGGATGGGTGGATGGTATGTATGTTACGGAGATGAGGTGTGCGGGGTGGGGCGAGGTTCGAGGGTTCTGAGGTACTAAGGAAGCTGTGATTTTGCTAAAAACGGGAATAAAATTGTCAAACTCGCTACGCTCAAACAGTGACAATTTTATTCCCAACGCAAACTCCCACCTCCCAAGCACCTCAACGAACCCTCTCAAGCTCACCCCACCCCGCACACCTCATCTCCTCCGCTATCCCACACCGCACCAAACTGAAGGTAGAAAGAAAAAAAGTTCAAGACATAACTCTTTTCCAACCAAAAATGAGAGACCATCGCAGCCATAGGCTGCGTGCTCTCCCATTTTTTATTAACTTTATTCAAACCAACACCCAGGGCGACGCGCGCGACACGCGCACGCCCGTCCCCACGCCAAAACCGCGTGGCCAAGGAGGGGGTTCTTAGGGGGAGCTTCGGCCTTCGCAGACTCTGAGATGCTCCCCCTAAGGGTTTTCTTTTTTCCAAAAACTAATTTTTATTCAAATTTTTAACAGCCGTAGAAAGCATCAATTTTATACGATTCAGCTGGTTAACTTCACTCGCACCCGGATCATAATCAATTGCCACAATATTAGCCTCCGGATGCTCCCTCCGGATCTCCTTGATAACACCTTTACCCACAATATGGTTCGGCAGACATGCAAACGGCTGGATACATACGATGTTCGGTACACCGCCATGGATCAGTTCCATCATCTCGCCGGTCAGGAACCATCCTTCACCGGTCTGGTTTCCAGGAGAAACGATCGGTTCTGCCATCTTTGCCAGATCTGCAATATCGGCAGACGGAGTAAAATGGCGGCTCTGTGCCAGAGCTTCATTCATAGGTTTACGCAGCCATTCAATTGCCTTGATTCCCCAGTTTGCGATCGTTGCTTTATTTTTCTTGAATCCAAGGAACTCACATTTGAAGTTCTGGTTGTAGAAACAATAATTGATAAAGTCGATCAGATCCGGGCAGACTGCCTCGGCACCTTCTGCTTCCAGAAGTTCTGCCAGATGATTGTTCGCAGCCGGAAGGAACTTGACAAGGATCTCACCAACAATACCAACTCTCGGCTTCTTCTCACCGGTGATCGGGATCATATCAAACTCATGTACCATCTCATGGCACATCTTCTTGAACTGGCTGTGGCTGACACTGCTTCCCGTCAGGAAGGAGATCACCCTCTGCTCCCAGATCTTATGCTTACGGTTGACGATTCCCTCTTCCACCTCATACGGACGCATGCGGTAAACGCATTTCATCAGGATATCTCCAAACACTGCACCATAGCATACTCGCTTGATCAGTGGAAGCGTCAGCTTGAATCCCGGATTGCTTTCCAGACCACTTAAGTTGATGGAAATAACCGGAACCTGCTCCATGCCGGTCTTCTTGAGTGCACGGCGGATAAATGCGATATAGTTGGACGCACGGCATCCACCACCTGTCTGAGACATGATGACAGCCGTTTTGTTCAGGTCATACTTGCCGGAAAGAAGCGCATCCATAACCTGTCCGACTACCATCAGAGACGGATAGCAGGCATCATTATTTACATATTTCAGTCCCACATCGACTGCATGCTTATTATCATTCGGAAGGACTTCCAGATGATATCCACAGGTATTAAATGCAGCCTGCAGGATTCCGAAATGGAACGGTGACATCTGCGGGCAGAGGATCGTATAATCCTTACGCATCTGCTTGGTAAATACAACCTTCTCGATAGAAGACGGTTTGATCTCACGCTCTTTATGCTGTGCATCTTTTGCACGGAGTGCTGCCAGCAGGGAACGTACACGGATCCTTGCCGCTCCAAGGTTATTCACCTCATCGATCTTCAGGCAGGTATAGATCTTGCCGCTGCCATCGAGGATCTCATAAACCTCATCTGTTGTAACCGCATCCAGACCACATCCAAAGGAATTGAGCTGGATCAGATCCAGATTATCCTGTTTTTTGACAAAGTTTGCTGCCGCATACAGACGGGAATGATACATCCACTGGTCATTGACACGGATTGGACGCTCTACTTCTGCAAGATGAGAAATAGAATCCTCTGTAAATACCGCAATACCATAACTGTTGATCAGATCCGGGATACCATGATGGATTTCAGGGTCGATGTGATACGGACGGCCTGCAAGGACGATTCCTCTTCGTCCGGTATCCTTAAGGTACTGAAGAGTCTCCTCGCCCTTTTTCTGCACATCTTTACGTGCCTGGGCAAGTTCTTCCCATGCCGCATGAGCTGCTGCCTTTACTTCCTCTGCCGGAATATCCTTAAATACCTGTACCAGACGGTCTGTCAGGATCGCTTCGGTCGTAAATGCCATAAACGGATTCATAAACTTGATGCTCGGATCTTTGAGCTCATCCACATTGTTCTTGATGTTTTCTGCATAAGAAGTAACGATCGGGCAGTTATAATGGTTGACTGCATCCGGGAACTCATTTCGTTCATACGGAACACAAGGATAGAAAATAAATTTCACACCTTTTTTGATCAGCCAGCTCACATGACCATGTGCCAGCTTCGCCGGATAACACTCTGATTCACTCGGGATGGACTCAATGCCAAGCTCGTAGAGCTTTCTGGTAGAAGTCGGCGAAAGCACCACTTCATATTTCAGTTTGGTAAAGAATGTATACCAGAACGGATAATTCTCAAACATGTTCAGGACACGCGGGATACCCACCTGTCCCCTGATTGCCTGATCCGGGCTTAACGGCTCATAGGAAAACAGTCTCTTGTATTTATATTCATAAAGGTTCGGCACATGATCCTTGTTTTTCTCTTTGCCGATACCTCTCTCACAGCGGTTTCCACTGATGAACTGACGGCCGCCGGTAAATTTATTGATGGTCAGACGGCAGTTATTGGTACATCCGCGGCAGTTTGCCATAGATGTTGTATATTTCAGCTCATTGATCTTGTCAATGGAAAGCATTGTTGTCTTTTTGCCCGTCTCATAACGCTCTCTCGCGATCAGAGCCGCACCAAACGCACCCATGATACCTGCGATATCCGGACGGATCGCTTCACAGCTTGCGATCTTCTCAAAGCTTCGGAGTACCGCATCATTATAAAAAGTACCACCCTGTACAACGATATGCCTGCCAAGTTCTGTCGCATCAGAAACCTTGATAACCTTGTAAAGCGCGTTCTTGATAACAGAGTACGCAAGACCTGCGGAAATATCAGATACCTCCGCGCCCTCTTTTTGCGCCTGTTTTACCTTGGAGTTCATAAATACGGTACAGCGTGTTCCAAGGTCGATTGGATGCTGTGCAAAAAGCGCTGCCTTCGCAAAATCCTGCACACTGTAGTTCAGAGATTTCGCAAAAGTCTCGATAAAGGAACCACAGCCGGAAGAACATGCCTCATTTAACTGTACGCTGTCTACGGTCTGGTTCTTGATCTTGATACACTTCATATCCTGACCACCGATGTCCAGGATACAGTCTACTTCCGGATCAAAAAATGCTGCTGCATAGTAATGAGATACAGTCTCAACCTCTCCCTCATCCAGAAGAAGCGCTGCCTTTATAAGAGCCTCACCATAACCGGTAGAGCATGCATAGGCGATATTTGCGCCTTCCGGAAGTTTGGAATAGATTTCCTGGATAGAACGGATTGCTGTCTTGAGCGGGCTTCCGTTGTTATTACTGTAGAAGGAATAAAGAAGGCTTCCATCCTCTCCTACCAGTGCAGTCTTTGTCGTGGTAGATCCGGCATCGATACCAAGATAGCAGTTACCCTTATAGCTTGCCAGATCGCCTGTTGCAACTTTGTAAGAAGACTGGCGTTTGTTAAATGCTTCGTAATCTTCCTCTGTCGCAAACAACGGCTCCATACGCTCTACTTCGAAGTCAAGCTTGATTGAATGACGCAGTCTGTCTTTAAGATCTGTCAGGGAAACCGTCACATCTTTCTTCGCATTCAGTGCAGAACCAATCGCAGCAAAAAGATGAGAATTCTCCGGAACGATCGTATGCTCATCATCCAGTTTCAGAGTTCTGATAAACGCCGTCTTGAGCTCGGAAAGGAAATGCAGAGGACCGCCAAGGAATGCTACATGACCACGAATCGGTTTACCGCAGGCAAGACCGGAAATCGTCTGGTTTACAACTGCCTGGAAAATAGATGCAGACAGGTCTTCCTTCGTTGCGCCCTCGTTGATCAGCGGCTGGATATCCGTCTTTGCAAATACACCGCAGCGGGCAGCGATCGGATAAAGTGCTTTGTAATTTTTTGCATATTCATTCAGACCGGTAGCATCTGTCTGAAGCAGGGATGCCATCTGGTCGATAAAGGAACCTGTACCTCCGGCACAGATACCGTTCATTCGCTGTTCAATGTTTCCACCCTCAAAATAGATGATCTTGGCATCCTCACCGCCAAGCTCAATCGCAACATCTGTCTGCGGTGCGATCTTCTGCAAAGAAGTAGAAACCGCGATAACCTCCTGCACGAACGGGATTTCCAGATGGTTCGCAAGTGTCAGACCACCAGAACCTGTGATCACCGGGCAGAGTGTCATCTCTCCAAGTTTTGCATGGGCTTTCTCCAACAGATCAGCCAGTGTTTCCTGGATGTTTGCAAAATGACGTTCGTAATCTGCAAACAGAAGCTGATCGTTTTCATCAAGAATCGCAATCTTTACTGTAGTAGATCCGATATCAATTCCCAATGTGTATGTATTCAATAAATCGACCTCCTCGTCATAAAACTGTATATATACAGATATGAATGTGTAACGTGTTCTTTCTTATTAAAAAGTGTTTTTTCAAATCGAATTCCGTAACATTATACGACAAAGTTTTACAAATGACAATGACCAACTTCAAGAATTTGTTACTCTCCTGCCCGAGTAGCAGAAAAAAAGCACCTCCGAAACCATGTCCGAAAATGCTTTTGATCCTGAATATTATATTTTATGTCATATCCTTTTATCTGTGGAATCTGTTTGCGATCCTTACCAGATAAGCGCCGCCCGGCATTCTGGAAAGGCGCTCGGAAGCAGTCTTGTCAACCAGAATATAAGCCAGGAAATACGCTGTCGCTGCCAGAACGATGGATACGCCAAGGCAGATAAAGTTTGACGGCAGGATCACATGCAGTCCGTAGTATACAGCACCTGCCACAACACCCATGACAACCGATGCAAGGATCGGGCTTACATAGGCTGCCTTCCACGGATTCTTATAATCCAGATATTTTTTCATAAAGAAATCATTCATCACGCAGACAACGACCGCATAGACGATCATCGCCACCAGAAGCGCATAAATGCCAAGATCTGTAAACATCAAAAGTAATACGACCACGATCACATCGACCAAAAGCGCCACTGCTGCAGTCATCATCGGGATCTTCGGCTTGCCGATACCCTGAAGGACACCATTGGAAATGTTTGACATTCCATTCAGAAGAATCGTAAAGGATCCAAGCAGCAGGAGTTTTCCTGCCACACCGTTTGTTCCGCCAAAAAGCAGAGACACGATCGGCTGTGCAAGCACGGCAAGTCCGACTGCACACGGAATGGAAATAAACATAGAAAGCTGGACTGTCTGGTCAACTCTCCTTCTGGTCTCGTCAATGTCACCCGTCGCATACAGGGCAGAAACCTCCGGTATCATGGATGTCGGAGCTGCACTGGAAAGTGTCAGCGGGATGTTGATGATACTCATAAAATAAGTCGCATATTCTGCATAAAGCATACTGATCGTATCGGAATCCACGCCATGTTTTCCCATGATCTCGGAATACAGGACACCATTGAGATAACCATTGATATTGTAAATAAAAGAACTCAGGATAATCGGAGAAACGATCAGGATGATCAGTTTCAGAATCTCACCATAAGTTTCCTCTTCATGGTAATGATCTCCTGCCACTCTTCTCTTGATAGCTCTGCGGTTGACTCCGTATACAAGGAGCATAAAGATCAGCGCAGTTACAACACCTGCAGTCGTTCCCACAGTAGAACCGGCTGCTCCCCATTTTGCGACACTTCCATCACTGCCGTCTGCAAAATATTTGATAAACATCCATGCAGCGATCAGGCTGACTGCCGCATTAAAGATCTGTTCCAGGATCTGTGAGATGGAAGTCGGCATCATATTTCGGTATGCCTGGAAATATCCTCTGTACACACCAAGGATTCCGGAAAGGAAGATCGTTGGAGACAGGATCTGGAGTGCCAGCACGGCATTCGGCTGGTTGCTCGGGATGATGAATCTCGCCCCAAACAAGCATACCAGTGCCACGATCCCGCCTATGATCGCAGCGTAGATCAGGGATCCGCGAAAGATCTTCTGTGCATTTTTGTAATCTTTTAAAGCAATCCTCTCGGAGATCAGTTTGGAAACTGCCTGCGGGATACTGAAAGAAGCGATCATCAGAAGGATCATGTAGGCATTCTGTGCAAGGCTGATATAGCCCATGCCCATATTTCCTACAATAGAAGAAAGCGGGCTCTTATATAATAATCCGATGACCTTGGAAATCATTGCCGCGATCATCAGAAAGGACGCGTTTTTGACTAAATTGTTCTTCTGACTCATTTTTACTCCTTATTTTCCTGTTCTGCTTTATTTTCGATCTGCCAGTCGATCGGGTCCAGTCCGTTCTGAACCAGAAATTCATTTGTCTTACTGAAATGATGGCATCCGAAAAATCCCCTGTACGCGGACAGCGGGCTTGGGTGCGGTGCCTCCAGGATCAGATGCTTCGGATTGTTGAGCATGGATTTCTTCATCTGTGCCGGACGTCCCCAGAGAAGGAAAACGATCGGACGGTCCTGCTCATTCAAGATCCGAATCGCAGCATCGGTAAACTGCTCCCATCCGATCCCACGGTGGGAATTTGCCTGATGTGCGCGGACAGTCAAAACGGTGTTCAGCATAAGCACGCCCTGCTTTGCCCATTTTTCCAGATATCCATTGTCCGGGATATAGCATCCCAGATCATCGTGTAATTCCTGATAAATATTCACCAGTGACGGCGGAACCTCGACATCCCTTTTGACAGAAAAGCACAGTCCGTGCGCCTGTCCGTCATTGTGGTACGGGTCTTGTCCAAGAATCACGACCTTCACCTGGCTCAGCGGTGTAAAATGAAATGCATTGAACATATCATCTGCCGGAGGAAAGATCTTCCGTGTCTGATACTCCTGCATAACTGTCTTATATAATTTTGCATAATATGGCTGATGGAATTCATCCTTTAATGCTTCCAGCCATTCTCCCGATAAAGGAGCCATGTATTATCACCTCTTATCTTCGAACGGAAATCCCTCTCTCTGCCAGATAATCCTTCACCTGACGGATCTCCAATTCTTTGTAATGGAATAAAGATGCTGCCAGCGCGGCATCTGCACCGCCCTCTGTCAGTGCATCATAAAAATGTTCCAGAGTTCCTGCACCGCCAGATGCAATGACCGGAATAGAAACTGCGTCTGCGATCGCTCTGGTCAGTTCAATATCGTATCCTGCTTTGGTCCCGTCACAGTCCATGCTGGTAAGAAGGATCTCACCTGCACCGAGACGCTCGACCTTTTCGGCCCATTCAATGGCATCAATGCCGGTATCCAGACGTCCACCGTGTTTGTAGATGTTCCAGCCGCCGTCTTCTCTTCGTTTGGCATCAATCGCCACGACAACACACTGGCTTCCGAACTTCTCTGCTGCCTCTGTGATAAGCTCCGGACGGTCGATCGCTGCGGAATTGACAGAGATCTTGTCTGCACCCTCACGGAGAAGTTTCTTGAAATCGTCTACCGTACGGATACCGCCGCCGACGGTAAACGGAATAAATACATTTGCCGCAACCTGACGCACCATATCCACAACCGTGTCACGTTCTTCACAGGATGCTGTGATATCCAGAAAAACAAGCTCATCTGCACCGGCTGCATCGTAAGCTTTGGCGATCTCCACAGGATCTCCCGCATCTTTGAGATCTACAAAATTAACGCCCTTTACCACACGTCCGTTGTTTACATCCAGACAGGGAATGATTCTCTTTGTAAACATATCAGTTCCCCTCCTTCTCAAGTTTCGCAAAGTTTTCGAGGATCTTAAGTCCGTACTTGCTGCTCTTTTCCGGATGGAACTGGCAGGCAAATACATTGTCCTTCTCGACAGAAGCATGGATCGTTGTGCTGTACTCAGTCACTGCCTTCACGATCTGCGGATCTTCTGCCTGGAGATAATAGGAATGTACAAAATATACATGGGTATCTTCCGGGATATCCTTAAACAGTCTTCCGTTATTCTGAAGGTGCAGGGAATTCCATCCCATGTGCGGGATCTTGAGTCCCGGAGATGGCGGAATACGCAAGATCTTGCCTTTAAGGATCCCAAGTCCTTCTACACCCGGTGTCTCTTCGCTGCTTTCAAATAAAAGCTGTAATCCAAGACAAATCCCAAGAAACGGGGTTCCTTTCTTTATCATGTCCTGGATCACCGGAACCAAACCATATTTATGTAAGTTTTCCATTGCTTCGCCGAAGCTTCCAACTCCCGGAAGGATCACTTTGTCTGCCCGAAGGAGCACCTGCGGGTCACGGGATACAACGGTTTCTTCGCCAAGGTAGGCAAGTGCTTTCTCCACACTTTTGATGTTTCCTGCATCGTAATCGATAATACCTATCATTCGTATCTCACATCCTGTCTTTATTCATGTTGATCATCATGTCCAAGTATACCGCAAAAAGAAGCAGATGCAAAGTGGTTTCTTTACATCTGCTTCTTTTTTAATCATTTTTGCGGTCGAGCGTAAACCAGAACTCTACGCCATTGTCATAATTCTGTACACCATACTGCTGGTGCAGGCCTTCCATGATGGCTTTTACGATAGAAAGCCCGATACCACTTCCACCGTATTCTCTGGTCCTTGCCTTGTCCACTTTGTAAAATTTATTCCACAGTTTCGGAACATCCTCCTCCGGGATCGGTGTTCCTGTGTTAAATACAGTCACTCTGACACGGTCATCCTCCGGGATCACACGGATCTCGATCTCCTTCTCACCGTTCAGATGATTCAGTGCGTTGCTGGTATAGTTCGTCACAACTTCCTCGATCTTGAACTCATCTGCCCAGACATAGACCGGCTCTGATGCCTCGAAACTTACCTTCGCTTCTTTCTGCTGGATCATGATATCCATGGACTGCAGTACTCCGCGGATCAGACTTACGATATCAAATCTCTCCATGGAAACTTCATCCCTGCCGGATTCCAGCTGGTTCAGAGTCAGAAGGTTCTTAACCAGCTTATTCATCTTGGCCGCTTCATCCATGATGACATCGCAGTAAAATTCCCTGCTCTCCGGGTCATCTGAAATATTTTCCTTCAGTCCCTCGGCATATCCCTGTACCAGTGCGATCGGGGTCTTGAGTTCATGAGAGACGTTGTTCAGGAACTCCTGACGCATCTGGTCGATCTTTTCTTTATTCTCAATATCCTTGAGCAGCTGATTGTTCGCCGATTTCAGTTCGGAGATCGTCTTCTCAAGCTGTTCAGACATGCGGTTGAAGTTCTCTCCAAGCTCATCGATCTCATTGCCCGCCTGGCTATGATATTTCGCATCAAAATCCAGTTCACTCATCTTGGTAGAAAGCTGTGTCAGTTCACTGATCGGCTTTGTGATACGCTTCGTGATCACCCAAACCACCAGTCCGCTGAGAGCAATAATCCCAAGTCCCACATAGAAATAAAAACTGTTGGAGATCGCGACACTCTCCCGGATACTCTCAAGCGGAGTACGGATCAGGAAATAGCATCCATTCCCCAGTTCTCCCCAGCTCTCCACATATTCCATTCTGGCAAAGCGGTCACTGACCTGCTGGATCACATAATTGTCATTTTTCTGGAGAACTTTCTCCTTGTTCTTCTTCTGATCAAGATCGTATACATATCCGACCAGTCTGGCCTGCAGAAGATCCTCATTGCTTCCAACAGAACAGATCGTCTGTCCGTCTGCTGTGACCATGACCCAGGTAAGGTTGTTCTCAGAACAGTCCTTGAACATCTCATCCGAGACTTCCGCACTGCTGTTTCCATCGGAATCTGTCTCAACCTCAAGGTTCTCCAGCTTCTCTACCGCTTCCTTCAGCACTTCTGTCTTGCGGCTGATATAATAATGTTCCAGGAATAACCCATTGATCAGGGTGATCACGACCATAGAAAGAAGAAGCAGTCCAATAAACAGGACTGCTATCTGTCGGCGCAGCGGATGGAACTTCCTGTTCTTCCGCTTCTTATCTGAATCTTTGTGGAAAAATCTCATTGTTCATCCACCTCAAATTTGTAACCCATTCCCCAGACAGTCTTGATATATTCTCCCTTCGCACCCATCTTGCTTCTCAGCTTCTTGACGTGCGTATCAATCGTTCTGGCATCGCCGAAATAATCATAATTCCATACAGAATTCAAGATCTTCTCTCTGGAAAGAGCGATCCCCTGGTTCTCAAGGAAATAAGTCAGAAGTTCAAACTCCTTAAAGCTCAGTTCCATCGGCTCACCATCAACAGATGCCTGATGTGCCGCCTTGTCGATCACGATCCCTCCTGCCGACAGGACATCGCCTCCTACGTCCTGTCCGGTCCTTCGAAGGATCGCCTCCACTCTGGCGACCAGGATCTTCGGACTGAATGGTTTTGAAATGTATTCATCTACTCCGAGGTCAAATCCAAGGAGCTCGTCCCTCTCATCACCTCTCGCTGTCAGCATGATGATCGGCACCTTGGAATTCTTACGGATCTCCCTGCACACTTCCCATCCATCCATCTTTGGCATCATGACATCCAGAAGGATGAGGGCGATATCCTTTTCCTCGTAGAAAATATCCATTGCTTCTTCGCCGTCGCCTGCCTCAAGTACCTGGAAATTCTTCTTCTCCAGGAAATCTCTCACCAGCTTCCTCATACGGCTTTCATCATCTACTACAAGAATTTTCGGGGCTTCCATCTCTGATTCCTCCAATCAAAAAATTTCTTTTGTTGTATTTCAATGCTATCATCTTATCAGAGATTTATGTTTGTTTTGTGAACGATTTCAGGAATTCTGGTCCAGTTTCTCAGAAAATTCGTCTTTTTTCATTGGACGGTAGAAATAATATCCCTGAATATAATCACATCCATGTTCCTTAAGGAACTCTACCTGCTCTTTGGTCTCCGCACCCTCAGCCACTGTTCTGGCATCCAGTGCATGAGCTGCTTCTATGATCAGCGGGATCAGTTTCCTTGCTCTTGAGTTCGCTTCGATCTCTCTTGTAAAGGACATGTCGATCTTGAGAATATCGAAGGAAAATTTCTGCAACATATTAAAGGAAGAATAACCGCTTCCAAAATCATCCAGAAGGATCCAGGCTCCCTTTTCCTTGATCTTGTTGAGGACATTGCCGACATTCTCCTCGAGTGCCGCATAAGAAGTCTCGGTGATCTCAAAACGGATCAGTCTGGACGGGAATTCCGCATGCTCCAGGAAATCAATGATCTCCTCGATCAGTGTCTCATCATAAAAATCCATCCAGGAAAGGTTCATGGAAACAGGAACGACTTCCAGTCCCTTCTCATATCTGCCGCGGATATAGGCACGTACCTTCTGGAATACATAACGGTCAAGTTTGGAAATGGAACCATCCTCCTCCAGCTTCGGCACAAAGATCCCCGGGGAGATAAATCCCTTCTTCGGATGGATCCAGCGGATCAGAGCCTCCGCAGACATGATCTTGCCTGTCACAGAATCTACGATCGGCTGATAGTAGACTTCCAGTTCTTCGTTTGCGATCGCTTCCTCAAATTCTGTTGTGATCTCTGCATTGTCAATATATGCCATATCCATATTATGGTCAAAAACCGCATATGGCTTGAGATATTCATCCACAATGTACTGCTTCGCAAGTTTGGCACGGTCGATCATTCCGGAAACCGGCATCGGCTCGTCCTTAAGATAAAAGATACCGCATCTGCAGTGCACACGGATCTTCTTATTGCTGACATCAAAAACCTGATCACAGAAATCTGCCAGCTTCTCTCCGGAAATCCGGTCACGCTCTACAAAGCTCACAAAGTGGTCTGCTTCGATCCTGCCCACATAGATCGGTTTCAGGAAAGACTGCTCTATCTCATCATAGAGGCTGTCCAGGATATGGTCGCCTTCCTTGATTCCAAGTAGTTCATTGGTCGCCTTGAAACTCTTGATATTAAAAAATACGATCGCGTATTTGGATCTGTCCTCACAGTGATTCAGGAATTTCTCTACCATATAAATAAAGCCGCGGCGGTTATAGGCTCCCGTCAGATAGTCTCTGTACTCCTTCTCATGTGTGACGATCGCATTCTCGATACGATGACTTAAGATGCTTGTCACATAAGGAAGTCTGAAACAGTCGCAGACCCCAAGTCTGTATGCTCTCTTGACATCGGCAGTCAGGCTCGCGATCACGGCGATCACGGCAAATTCCTCCAGCCACATCTTCTCTCTCATGATCTCCAGAAGCTCATAGCCGTCAATATCCGGCATTTCCAGCTTCAGCAGCACCAGTTCCAGATTCCAGTGTTCCTTCTCAAGAATCTCGAGAGCTTCGCGACCGCTTCCAGCCAGCCTTATCTCATAAGTCTCTCCCAGAATATCGTTCAGCATTTCTCTGTTGATCTCTGAATTATCTACTACCAGAATCCTGGCACGCTGATGATATGTTCTACTCATTCTATAAATTCCTTCCCATTGGTAACTGATAGAATCACCTCATATACATTATTATCCAATTTTATACGTACAGTATAATATAATGATGGTTTGATTGCAATATCTGAAAATTCCTAAATCAACAAATTTTTCCGTTTTTGTTGCTTTCCCCACTGATTATCCAACAAATAGTAACTATTATCACAAAAAAAATACTGCCGCAGAGAAAAAGTATCCACAAAAATCAACATTTTCTCACGACAGTATTCTTGATTCTTATAAAAAACTTCCAAAAGATCCAGGTTATATTCTGAATGCTCAGCGTTTTACGTTAAAAGCTCCCATTCCCGGATATACAGCAGCACTTCCAAGTTCTTCTTCAATACGGAGAAGCTGGTTGTATTTTGCCACGCGCTCTGTACGGCTTGGTGCTCCTGTCTTGATCTGGCAGGTATTCAGTGCAACTGCAAGATCTGCGATCGTTGTATCTTCTGTCTCACCGGAACGATGAGAAGAAATTGCTGTATATCCTGCTTTATGTGCCATCTTGATCGCTTCAAGAGTTTCAGAAACAGAACCGATCTGGTTGAGTTTGATCAGAATAGAGTTTCCGCATCCAAGATCAATACCTTTCTTCAGACGCTCTGTATTGGTTACGAATAAATCGTCACCTACAAGCTGTACTTTTCCGCCAAGTTCTTTGGTCAGAAGCTGCCAGCCTTCCCAATCTTCTTCATCCAGGGCATCTTCGATAGAAATGATCGGATATTTCTCTACAAGCTGTTTCCAGTGCTGGATCAGACTTTCAGAAGTAAATTTGGTGCCTGCTTTCGGAAGGATGTACTCGCCCTTCTTCTCACCTTTCCATTCGCTGGAAGCTGCGTCCATGGCAAGCATGAAATCTTTGCCTGGCTCGTATCCTGCTTTTTCGATCGCTTTGAGGATGTACTGGATCGCTTCTTCATCACTTGCGAGGTTCGGTGCAAAACCACCTTCATCTCCTACGGAAGTAGCAAGTCCTTCTGCTTTAAGAAGTGCAGCAAGTGCATGGAAAACTTCTGCACACCAGCGCAGTGCTTCACGGAATGTAGGTGCTCCTACAGGCATGACCATAAACTCCTGCACGTCAACAGTATTTGCTGCATGAGCTCCACCGTTTAAGATATTCATCATCGGAACAGGAAGACGGTTTCCGGAAATTCCTCCAAGCAAACGATACAGCGGGATCTCCAGTGCAAGGGAAGCTGCTCTTGCTGTTGCGATAGAAACTGCAAGGATCGCATTGGCTCCAAGATTTGATTTGTCTTTTGTGCCGTCTGCCTCGATCATTGCCTTGTCTACTGCATAGATATCAGATGCATCCAGGCCAACGATCGCTTCGCTGATCTTTGTGTTGATGTTTTCTACTGCTTTCAAAACACCTTTTCCGAGATATCTTGCTTTGTCACCGTCGCGGAGTTCCAGTGCCTCAAATTCACCTGTAGATGCGCCGCTTGGTGCTGTTCCTCTTCCTACGGTACCGTCGATCAGGGTTACTTCTGCTTCTACTGTCGGATTTCCTCTGGAATCCATGATCTCACGGCCGATGACTTTTTCAATTTCCAAATAGTTCATGATCTTTTTACTCCTTGATCTGTAGATTTATGCCAGTGCTTTTCCTAATGCTTTGCAGTTTTCTACTGCTTCATCGTCTGGTTCTTCCTGACAGATCACACCGTCTGCTACAAGAACAGCTCCGTCCTCTTTGCATTTAGCTTCCCAGTTGTGCATCCAGTCTCCATCGCCCCATCCGTAGGATCCGAAAAGACCGATCTTTTTGCCGGAGAGTTTTTCTTCACAGGAGCTGAACATTGGCTCGAACTCATCTTCTTCCAGTACTTCATCTCCCATAGCCGGGCATCCGAATGCGATTGCATCAAATTCGTCTACTTTTGCTGCCTCAAAGTCTGCTGTCTCAAATACAGTAACTTCTGCGCCTGCTTCTTTTGCTCCGTCTGCTACTGCATTTGCCATGCTCTCTGTGTTTCCTGTAGAACTCCAATATACAACTGCTACTTTACTCATATTCTTTTACCTGTCCTTTCTTGATCATGCTGCGACGGTGAGCTGAAGGATGCTTCTGCCATCGGCAAATAATTTCTGATAGATTTCTGAACATTTCTTCAGTTTCCGGAAGATCACCTGGGTCTTCTGCTCATCTCCGTAAACCTTCCAGATCCCACAGCACTTGTAATTTTTTCCCTTCTGTTCAATAAATCCTGTCACATCATCCAGAGGATATCCCAGGAACAGTCCCACCTCATGAGGGAAGCATTCATACTGAAAAAAGCGGTCCTGAAGTTTGCGAAGACAGCAGTCCGTTCCCCGGCATTCGTATCCACAGGTCTGAAGGATGTTCTCGGCTCCTTCCCTGTTCAGATCAGCTTCCAGCTTGTTTTTCCGGTAGACGTAGATCAGTGCTCTCTTCTCGCCTGTTCTCAGTATTTCCACATAAACCCCTTTTCCATTCAGCTTACGGTTTTCTTCCTGTACCTCTCTTGGCAGATCCTCCATATCATCCGGCAGATAGTTAAACATATTTGCCGTTTTTATCCCTGCAAGCGTCGGAGCGCAATGCGCAACAATACCTGATTCTAACATTTGGTTACCTCCATCTCGCTCATGATGCTTCCTGCAAGGAAAAAGGATTTACTGATTCTCGCTTTTGCGCGCAGGAAATAGATTAGTTTTAACTAACTTAGCTTTTAAATTTTACGGATATGTCTCCATACCCGTAAAATATTACGCTCTTGGTTAGAACTAACTAACTGAGATGATAGTACTATATTTCACCTGTGCTGTCAAGAGTTTTTTGCATTTAACTTTTTTATTTTTTCAGCTATTTTTTAAAGGACAGATTTCATGGAATCCATACCGATCAGCAGTGTGGATGTATTGTGAAGAAGTGCAGACATTGTCGGCTGGATCACGCCTGTCACACCGAGTGCGATCAGGGTTCCGTTGATACCCATGATACGTCTGTAGTTCTTGTGGATCTTGGTCATCAGACCGTTGCTGATCTCTTTGAGTGTGACCATAACAGACAGATCATCTGCGCCGATCGTGATATCGGAGATCTCTCTTGCAAGTTCTGCACCATCACTGATCGCGATTCCGACATCTGCAGCGGAAAGTGCCGGTGAATCGTTGATCCCATCGCCGACCATCAGGACTTTGTGTCCGCTTTCTCTTGCTTCCTCGATAAATCTTGCCTTGTCTTCCGGAAGTACTTCAGAATAATATTTGTCTACACCGACTCTGGCTGCGATCGCTTTGGCTGTACGGTCGCTGTCGCCTGTCATCATGACGATCTGTGTAAATCCTGCTTCATGCAGTTTGCGGATCACTTCCGGTGCCTCCGGACGCAGCGGATCTTCGATGCAGATAACAGCTGCCAGCTCACCCTCGATGCCAAGATACAGGTGAGAGTATTCCGGCGGAAGACTTGCAAATTCTTCTTCTTTGCCCTCCGGGATCGTGCACTTCTCATCTTCGAATACGAAGTGATGGCTTCCGATGATGGCTTTTCTTCCATCTACAGTCGTGGAGATTCCGTGTGCTACGATATATTCTACTTTAGAGTGCATTTCTTCATGAGTCAGGCCGCGGTCCTTAGCCGCATCCATGACTGCTTTTGCCATAGAATGTGGGAAATGCTCTTCCATGCAGGCTGCAAGACGAAGAAGATCATCCTTGGACTCGCCGTTAAAGGAAACAACGTCTACTACCGTCGGTTTTGCCTTAGTCAATGTTCCTGTCTTATCAAATACGATGGTGTCTGCCTCAGCAACTGCCTCCAGGAATTTGCCGCCCTTGACTGTGATCTTGTGTGCATTTGCTTCGCGGATCGCTGCAAGCACGGAGATCGGCATTGCAAGTTTCAGAGCGCAGGAGAAGTCTACCATAAGGATAGACAGTGCCTTGGTCACGTTTCTGGTGAGCAGGTAGGTAAGTCCTGTTCCTGCAAGTGTGTACGGCACAAGGCTGTCTGCAAGATGTTCTGCCTTGCTCTCTACTGCTGATTTAAGTTTCTCGGTTTCTTCGATCATGGTAACGATCTTCTCAAACTTGGTGGAACCGGATGTTTCTTTGACACGGATGGTGATCTCACCTTCCTCAACAACAGTTCCTGCATATGCATAGCTTGCTTCGCGTTTTACAACCGGCATGGATTCTCCTGTAAGAGATGCCTGGTTGACCATTCCCTCTCCGGCTGTAACGATACCGTCGAATGGGATCACGGTTCCCATATGGATCTTGACTTCATCGCCAGGTTTGATCTGGTCAGAATTTACAAGGACTTCTCCGCCCTCTGTCACAAGCCATACTTTGCTTACATTGAGGGACATGCTTCTTGCCAGGTCGTCTACAGATTTCTTATGTGTCCAGTCCTCAAGGATCTCACCGAAGCCTAACAGGAACATAACGGAAGATGCTGTCGAGAAATCTCCACGGAAAATGGATACTCCGATCGCTGTTGCATCAAGTACGGATACTTCGATCTTGCGTTTTGCAAGAGTGCGGATACCCTTCCAAATATATTTCATAGAATGTAATGTGGTAAGTACAGTTCTGACCGGCATTGGAAGGAACAGCTTCTTGCCGTAATGAACCACAACATGATTTACCATTTTTTCCCAGTATTCGCTGTTCATCTCACGGCCGGAGTTCTGGAGATAGCTCTCCGGAGCCTCGGAAGCACCGTATGAAAACTTCTGTACCGCTTTCAGAATTGCCAGTTTATCTCCATTGTAGCAGATGACCGCATCCTGATTACGCTCTACTACTTTGACAGCCGTTACGCCTTCCAGGCCGCTGAGAAAATATTCGAGCTGATCTGCCTGGCGGCAGGTCATTCTCTTCTGGCAGATATGGATCCTGACTCTGCCTTTGATCTGATGCTCTATTTTGAATTTCATATAATCTTTCCTCGCATGTTTGTTAATAAAAAACACCTGCAGTGATTACCACAGGTGTTCTTTTTTGATATTTCTTACTCTTCTTCTGCAGTCTCTACAGTTTCTTCTGTGGTCTCTTCTACAGTTTCTTCCTCTGCTGCATCTTCAAAAGCTTCCTCTGCTGCGGCACGGTCTTCGTTGATCTGCTTAGCTTCTGCATAGATATCCTCTGCGTTTTCCTGAACCTTGGATACTGTCTTCATAACGCAGTCTTTGGCACGAAGAACGGCTGCTGTGCAGTTGGTATAAAGTTTCTTTGCATCCTTGCTGGAAAGTACTTTGATACCTGCTGTTCCGAATACTACTCCTGCTGCAAAAAGTCCGCTGTGTTTTGTGTTAAATTTGATCATTATACTTATACCTCCTGTTGTAAAATTATTTACTAATTAATGTAGTGTATTTTATTGTCATCGGGATGATAGGTTTCTGTTCCGTCCCTTGACATTACAACCATTATAATATGCGTCAAATAAAAGTCCAGCCTAACTTGCACTTCTGAGAAATTTTCTCATTTATGTATAAAAATATAAGGGATTTTTTGATGGATTTTTATATACTTTCCTATGAAAAGGTGCATGGAAAGCGGTTATTCGCCGCTCTCCATTGAAATACTGCGTACCCGTCTGTCGTGCAGATAGCCAAAAGATTCCATGCCTTTCTCGATCACCTGGCGCAGTTTCTCACCGTCCAGGCGGATGCTGGTGTAGTCATCCAGCTTGACACTGCAGATATGTACCGGGGATTCCTCATTGCAGATGCGGTAAGCGCGTTTCCTCTTGAGGGCACCGATCTCTTCCAGGAGATTGATCATGCGGTATATCGTAGCCATTCCGATGTTAGGATCTCTCTTTGATGCCAGAAAATAAATTTCCTTACAGCAGGTGCATTCCTCCTGCAGGATAATATCAAGTATGATTTTTCTCTGTTTTGTAATTCTGCAGCCAGCCTGGCGAAGTCTGTTCATGATCGCACTTCTCTGCATATTACTCCGCTGATACTGCTGATCACGGCAGGAATTCACTTCCGTTTCCATTTCGTCTTCAAAGATTATCTCTCTCAGTGCTTCCATTCTATCACTCCCGTCCGTTCAGTTAGTTCGATTCAACTATCAAAAGTTTACATCACCTAACCTTTTCTGTCAAGATTATTTTTTATCAGAAAGAAATTTAATCGGAAATTTTGTCTTCCCCTTGACAACTGGAACTTTTATTGCATATAATAAGAAACAGTCAAAACAAGAGCATCGTCTGTTTACCAGTATTTCTAAGGAGGCTCAGCCTTCACCAAACGTTTGGGGCTTGTACTGGTTTCGACGGGGGTTTTGAAGTTGAGGCAGCCATCCGCAGACTCCTGGACTGCGTATCAACCGGGAAACTAAATATAAACGCAGACGAACAGTACGCGTTAGCAGCCTAAGCGCTGCTCATCAGCCCTGATGCACTCACACATCAGGAATCTGGTGTCGACTATGTGAGAAACCTTGCCGGGTAAGCTTTGCCCCGGTAGATGTATCATGAAGCTACCAAAGCAGTAAGCCTGTCGGTGGGCGTACTGCCAAGGGAATGTCAAATCAGCGACTGTGATGGGAGATACCGCAAGGGATAGGCTTTCGGACAGGGGTTCGATTCCCCTCAGGTCCATTTTATGGCATCAAAAAGCTGACGCACATCTTTCGAAACCTACGGAGATGTGCGTCAGCTTTTTGTTATCTTTTGTATTACTGAATATGTAATTCTTTTTTCCTGATTCTTAAAAGATCTATATATATCTTGTAGGTGCAACTGGCTGTCATACATTTGTTTCATTTGCTTAGACCCTATAGTTTTGCGTCACCGGATTTCCCCGGCTATGCCTTTTAAATATAAAATAAATATACTCTTTTATTGCATAAACGATATTGTTTCATTAGTTATTCTGCATTTACGCTGAGTGCTTCCGGGCTTCCGAGAGCACCGATGTTTTTGAGCAGGAAGATCGCATCACCCATACCCCTGACATAAGACAGATCTGCATATCTTTCACTCTTTGATTCCAGGCAGGCGATATAATCATCGATCACCCTTCTGAACATGTAAGGAAGATTCATGCCGGCGTATCTTTCTTCCAGCTCTTTCAGATCGTCTACGTCCTGTCTGATGTATTCATCAGATTCGAGTATTTTTTCTCTCCTTTCCGTCATCATTTTTTCGATGCAATTCACAATTGCAACTTCGGTCATTTTTTCCAATTTTCTATCCTCCGTTTGTGCAATACTATAGGTTTCACCCTTATTCTATAAAGAATCCCGCCAAACGTCAACAAAATTCGTCTGACAATTTATTGAAAAATTCGACAAATCTTTTTCATTCCTGTTCAATTTCAGCCTTATTTTATGAGGGTTTGCGGCGATTTTAGGGATTTTTGTTTTTTTCAGAAAACCTGATCTTTTATTGAGAAGAAATTTCTTTACTTTTGACGGATTTTCTAATAATATTGTATGTATATGCATATCAACGATGTATAAATATACATTTCAACTTCAGAAGGGAGAGGAATTTATGACAACAGCACACATCTGTATCATGATTGCGATCATTATCTATCTTGGTGCAATGCTCTTTGTCGGCTATCTCTGTTCCAAGCAGAACAACGATACCTCAGACTTTTATCTGGGCGGTCGTAAGCTTGGTCCTCTGGTAACCGCAATGAGTGCAGAAGCCTCCGATATGAGCAGCTGGCTCCTTATGGGACTTCCTGGTCTTGCATATCTTTCCGGTATCGCAGACGCAGGCTGGACCGCGATCGGACTCGCAATCGGTACATACCTTAACTGGAAAATCGTAGCTAAGAGAATCCGTCTCTACACTCATGTAGCAGGAAACTCTATTACTTTACCGTCCTTTTTCAGCAATCGTTTCAGGGACGACCGCAGGATCCTGCAGTCGATCGGAGCTATTTTTATTGTGATCTTCTTTATTCCATATACAGCTTCCGGTTTCGCTGCCTGCGGAAAACTGTTCTCCAGTCTGTTCGGAGTAAAATATCTGACTGCCATGATCATCAGTGCACTGATCATCGTCGGATATACGACTCTTGGAGGATTCCTTGCGGCATCCACCACAGACTTTATCCAGAGCATCATCATGTCCATCGCACTGATCATTGTATTTGGCTTCGGAGTATCTGTTGCAGGCGGTCCTGACGCAGTTATCAGCCACGCAAAGTCACTGCCTGGATACCTTACCATGATGACCACTTACAACCCGGAAACAGGCACAGAAGCAGCTTATCCGCTCATCAACATCGTTTCTATGCTGGCATGGGGACTTGGATATTTCGGAATGCCTCACATCCTTCTTCGTTTCATGGCGATCGAAGATGAGAAGAAACTTTCCTTATCCAGAAGAGTGGCTACTACCTGGGTTGTGATTTCCCTCGCAGTTGCCGTTATGATCGGTGTCATCGGTCTTGGAATGACAGAAGCCGGCGAACTGGAAATGCTTCATGGAGCTAATTCAGAAACCATTATCGTCAAGATTGCAGACCTCTTGAGCACACACGGTGTACTTCCGGCACTGCTCGGCGGTACGATCCTTGCAGGAATCCTGGCATCTACGATGTCCACCGCAGATTCACAGCTTCTGGCTGCTTCTTCTGCTGTTTCTTCCGACCTTTTCGGTGCAGTCCTGAAGAATAAGAAGAAACAGGAGACCATGCTCACTGACCGTGTTACCCTGCTTTTGATTGCTGTGATCGCAGTTATCATTGCCCGCAACCCGGACAGTTCTGTATTCAACATCGTATCTTTTGCATGGGCAGGTTTCGGTGCTGTATTCGGTCCGGTCGTGCTCTTTGCACTGTTCTGGAAGCGTACCAACTGGCAGGGAGCTCTCGCAGGAATGGTTTCCGGCGGTGTTATGGTATTCGTATGGAAATATCTGGTCCGTCCAAACGTTTCCTTCCTGAACTTCTATGAACTCCTTCCGGCATTCCTGATCTCCAGTGTGATGATCATTGTAGTAAGCCTTGCTACCAAAGCTCCATCCAAAGAGATCACAGACGAGTTCGAACTGGTTCAGAAAAAAATGGCTGAATAAAAATTTCAGCAATCATTTCAAAACAACAAAAAAAGAAACCGCAGAATCCTTTTTAACTGGATTCCACGGTTTCTTTTTTTGATGTCTTGAAACTATTCAGTAGGTAATATCCCGCGAGGTGTTTTGGCATGTTTTTGCCAAAATCCCGAGACATACAAGTCAAAATGCCATCACCGAAGGTGATTTGGAATTCATTTTGACTCGTAACTGTGAGGATACTGAACAGTTACGATGTCTTTTACTTTTTATTTTACCAGAGATAGGAAAAGATCGAAGCTCCAATGACAGTGCACAGACCGCACACAACGATCGCCAGACTGCTCATCGCTCCCTCTACTTCTCCAAGCTCCATTGCTCTTGCTGTACCTACCGCATGAGATGCTGTACCGATCGCAAGTCCTCTGGAGATCGGACTCTTGATGCGGAACAGTTTGCAGATGTATTCTGCAAACATGTTTCCAAGAACACCTGTAATGATGATCACTGCAACAGAAATTGTCACATATCCGCCAAGCTCCTCAGAAATGCCCATACCGATTGCTGTCGTAATAGACTTCGGAAGCATGGTCACATATTCTTTGTGGCTCAGACCGAATACGATCGACATTACAAGTACCGTTCCAAGACTTGCGATAACGCCTGAAATAACTCCGCCAAAGATCGCCCCGATATTCTTTTTCAGCAGATCAAGCTGCAGATACAGAGGGATCGCCAGGCTTACCGTCGCAGGTGTCAGAAGGTAGCTCAGGTATTTTGCACTCATATTGTAGCTTTCATAATCCACATGAAAAACTACCAGAAACGCGATCACGATCGCAATAGAGATCAGAAGCGGATTTAATAACGCCAGCTTCCATTTACGCTGTGCTGCAAGCCCGATCTCATATGCCAGAAGGCTGATCACGATCCCTACCGTTGCCGAACTCATGATTAAATTGTCCATCTTACTTCTTTCCCTCTTTTCTGGATATTAAAAAATCTGTAACCTTTCCTGTAACGATCATGACTACAAACGTCGATACGACTGTGATTACCAGGAGCGGCACCAGAAAAGACTGCAGCTGGCTCCAGGATGTGATCAGACCAACGCCTGCCGGAATGAACATAAGCGGCATGATCTCGATCAGAAATTCACCGGTCTCCTTTACGTGCTCTACTTTGATCACCTTTGTCAAAAGAAGCACAAACATCAGAATCAGTCCATAGATACTGCCCGGTATCGGAAGCGGGATAAAATACTTCATGATCTCCCCCGCACAGGTCACAGCAAGGATGATTCCAAACTGTCTCAGATATTTCACTTTTTTCGCCTCCTAAAAAATTCACTGCTGTCTATTATAGCACATCCTTTTTTGTCATAACAAGTCAAAAAAAGTACAAAAAACTGCCGTTATATCGGCAGTTTTTTATGTAACAGTTTGAAAAATGTCAATTTTTGGTCTGTATAAAAGCTACATCAGTGATCTTTCAAAAAGAATGCTGTTTTGGCATTCCCCACAATCAAACCTCAGGGATTCTTGCTTCCTCCACTACTGCACAAACTTTATATCCAAAGATATAAATGATTCCAATAATATAACCCATCCCGGTACTGTAGCAGCTCTGGAATGGGTTATTCTTTCATCTCTTGTAATTTATTTCTTTATGAGGATATCTGACAGTTTGCGTTTTGGTACGTAGTGTACATCGTTTTCGGCGCGATAGTAGGCGATACTTTCACCTTCCTCAATCTCTTTGATCACGATCTCTTCTGCCGGTTTGCCAAACGCTACGATCAGTACCGGGGCAAGATTTTCTGCCAGACTCAGTTCTTTTTTGACGGAATCTGCATTGTAATTTCCGATCATACAACCGCCGAGCCCTTTCTCAGCTGCTGCGAGAAGCATGGTCTGTGCAACGATTCCAACATCCTTCTGGTATCTCGGGATAGAAGCTCCGAGATTCAGATCCTGACAGATGATGATAAATCCGGTCGGGCATTTTCCCGGATGTGGAAGCTGCATCTCAGGGAGTGCTCTCGCCCAGTTTGTCAGTTTCTGGATACGGTCAACCTCCTCCTTCTCCCACGCCAGATAATACCGAAACGGCTGCGCATTCACACTGGATGGTGCAAAACGTGCACAGTCCACGAAATCCTCCAGTTCTTCTCTTCTGAAACGATAGGATTCGTCATAACCTCTGTAGCTTCTGCTTGCTTTTACAATATCTTTGAACATTTGTGTATCTCCCTTGATTTTCTTCTGTAAAAAACAGATTTATTCTCCCATATCCTGCGCACACTTCTTGAGTTTCTCGCGGATCGGCAGATGGTACGGGCATCTTGGCTCGCATTTGCCGCAGCCGATGCAGGCAGAAGCTTTTACTTTCAGTGTGCTGTAACGGTCTTTTGCCCAGTCTGCGAGGTCGTATCTCTGAAGGTAGCCTGCGAACAGGAACACGCTTGGAATGTTGATTCCAACGGTACATGGCGCGCAGTAGTTGCATCTGCGGCAGAAATCGGTACCGAGCTGTTCGCGGACTTTGTCCATTGCTTTTAATTCTTCGTCGGCGAGTGGTTCTGTGTTGGAACATGCGGCAAGGTTCTGCTCCAGTTCACGGACTTCTGCCATTCCCGGGATCACGACGGTCACATCAGGATTGGAACAGACATAGCGAAGTGCCAGGGTCGCATCCTCGATCGCACCGCCTGCCAATGGTTTCATATCGATAAAGCCGATGTTTTTCTCTGCGCATTTATGGATGAGTTCTGCACCCTGCTGTTCTACGATATTGTATGGGAACATGATCGTTTCCACCCAGTCAAGTCCCAGTGCACGCTCAAAAACAGCTGTAGAATGTGCAGTCAGTCCGATATGTCCGATCTTGCCCGCTGCCTTCGCTTCCATCAGAGCTTCCAATGCACCGCCCTCGCCGATCACCTGATCAAGCTGTTCCATGCTTGGGTTGTGTACCTGATAAAGGTCGATATAGTCTGTGCGGAAATTTCCAAGACTTGTCTCAATATCCGCTGCCATTGCTTCTTTTGTTCTGGACATGGATTTGGTCGCAAGCACAAATTTATCACGGATTCCCTCCAGACCATATCCGATGTACTGCTCACTGACGGTATATCCTCTTGCAGAATCAATATAGTTGACTCCCATCTCCATCATCTCGTGAAGCAGTTTTCTGGTGCCTTCCTCGTCAATCTTCTGGATCGGAATTCCTCCAAATCCCATACGCGAGATCTTAAGTCCTGTTTTTCCAAGTATTCTGTATTCCATAATACACCCTCTTCCTTTTTTATAAAAAAATACCACCGAATCTCTCCGGTGGTATCCTATCATTTCCTATTAATTATACACGAGACAGATATTCACCTGTTCTTGTATCGATTTTCAGTTTGTCGCCCTGGTTTACAAACAGAGGAACCATTACCTGTGCGCCAGTCTCAACAGTTGCCGGTTTGGTAGCACCCTGTGCTGTGTTTCCAGCGAATCCTGGCTCAGTCTCGATAACCTCAAGCTCTACGAACAGAGGCGGCTCGATTGCATATACGTTTCCGTTCCAGGAGCAAACTTTAACAACTTCGTTCTCCTTAACGAATTTGAGAGAATCTCCAACCTGCTCTTTGGTAAGTGCAACCTGGTCATAAGTCTCAACATTCATGAAGTTGTAAAGATCTCCATCGTTGTACAGATAGCTCATGTCTACACGGTCGATACGTGCCTGCGGGAACTTCTCTGTTGGACGGAAAGATTTCTCCAGTACAGCTCCTGTAATGATATTTTTATATTTTGTTCTTACGAATGCAGCGCCCTTTCCAGGTTTTACATGCTGGAACTCAACGATCTGACATACATTTCCTTCAATTTCAATTGTGACACCGTTTCTGAAATCACCTGCTGAAATCATTTTAATTTCCTCCTTCTTATGTTGTCGCTATCAATTATTTTATAATACACATGAAGATTTTTCAACTACTTTTTTTATTGTGCAGCTAATTTCTCTTCAATTTCTTTGATCAGCTCTTCAAATGGCTTCTCTCCGGTAACAACCGTAACGTCTGCAAACTTCTGATAAACCGGATCTCTCTGTTTCAGAAGCTTCTTGATCTTCTCATCGCGGTCATCACCGTCAAGCATCGGATCCTTGCTGGAACCTTCCAGACGTTTCTTGAGAGTTGCCAGTGAACCCTTCAGATAAACGACTGTGCCGAGCTCCTTGAGATATTTCTCATTCTGCTCCTGAAGCGGAAGTCCTGCTCCCAGAGAAATGACTCTGCGTTCATTGTCCTGAATAAACTGTTTGAGTGCAACTGTCTCCAGTGCACGGTAATACGGTTCACCAAACCGCTGAAAGATCTCTCTGGCAGACATGTTCATCTTTCTTGTGATCAGTCTCTCCAGATCGACAAATGATAACCCCAGATCCTTGGACAGCTGTTTTCCTACTCTTGTTTTACCTGAACCCATAAACCCGATGATCACCACATGGTTCATGAAATCCCCTCCTCTTTCTCATAAAAGTATAGTACTATTTTTTCCAGATAGCGCTTGAGCACGATCTGGATTTCTTCTTTCGGATCGATCGGCTTGACCAGAATATTGCGGATGCCGGCTCTCTTGGCTCCGTATACATCGGTAAAAAGCTGATCTCCTATAAAAATGGTATTCTCAGTATTCGTACCCAGAATCTCCATTGCCCTGTTATAATTTCTCACAGAAGGCTTGTGTGCGTTCTCAATATAATTCACCTGGACCGCATCATTAAAAGAAGCCACTCTCTTCTTCTGATTGTTGGATAAAAGGCAGCAGCCAAATCCCAGCTTCTTAAGACGCCGAAACAGTGCGATCGCACGTGTATCTGCCGGTGCCCCATGCGGCACAAGTGTATTATCAATATCAAAGATCAAACCTCTGTATCCTTCCTGATACAGTTTTTCAAAATCGATCACATATGTGGAATCCACATATTCATCCGGAAAAAAACATCGAAACATTTTCTTCTCCTGTCTATCTTTCTTTAAGCGGTACATACTCCGCTGCCGGAAGCACGTTCTTGTATGCAGGACGGATGATCTTGTCTGTATTGATCAGCTCTTCCATACGATGCGCGCTCCATCCTACGATACGGGCAACCGCAAACATTGGTGTGTACAGCTCAAGCGGCAGATCCAGCATGCTGTATACAAAGCCGCTGTAAAAGTCCACGTTCGCGCTGACACCCTTGTAGATGCGTCGTTCCTCTGCGATAACTTCAGGAGCCATCCACTCAACCATGGAGTACAGTCTGTAATCCTTCATGCGTCCCTTTTCTTTCGCGAGGCTTTCTACAAAACCTCGAAGGACTTCTGCTCTCGGATCGGAAACAGAATAGATCGCATGACCCATACCATAGATCAGACCTCTCTTATCAAAGGCTTCTTTATGAAGGAGACGCTTGAGATATGCTCTCACCGCATCCTCATCTTCCCAGTTCTTGACTTCCTTCTTCATATCCTGGAACATCTGGACAACCTTGATGTTGGCACCGCCGTGCTTTGGTCCTTTGAGGGAACCAAGTGATGCCGCGATCGCGGAATAGGTATCTGTTCCGGATGAAGACACAACATGTGTGGTAAATGTAGAGTTGTTACCACCGCCATGCTCCATGTGAAGGATCAGGGCAAGATCCAGGATCTTCGCTTCCAGATCTGTGTATTGCTTATCCGGGCGCAGCATACGGAGGATATTTTCCGCTGTGGAAAGTTCCTTCTTCGGATTGTGGATATAAAGACTCTTGCCTCTCACATAATGATTATACGCCTGATAACCATAAACTGACAACAGTGGAAAAATACTGATCAGATTCAGGCACTGTCTCAGAACATTCGGTAAGGAAATATCATCCGGATTATTGTCATAAGAATACAAAGTAAGGACACTTCTTGACAGAGCATTCATGATATCACGTCCCGGTGCCTTCATGATGACATCCCTGACAAAATTTCGCGGAAGTGACCGCTGATTTGCCAGAAGTTCCTTAAAATCCTCAAGCTGCTTCTCATTCGGCAGAGTACCGAACAGAAGAAGATATGTAGTCTCTTCGAAACCAAAACGGTTATCCTTGACAAAACCGTTCGTGAGATCTTTGATATTGTAACCTCTGTAATAAAGGCTTCCTGCACATGGAACCTCCTTACCGTCTACAACCTTGACCGCCTGTACATTGGACACCTGGGTCAGTCCGGCGAGAACACCCTTACCATTGATATCACGCAGACCACGCTTGACATCATACTTACCATATAAAGAAAGATCCATCGTAGTGTGGTCCTTACATGCCTCTGTAAGCTGTTCGATCTCCGGTGTTACCTTCATATTAAATCCTGCCATTGTAAGTCTCCTTTCAAGTCCTTTGCTTTTTCTCGATCAAACTCCCTCCCCGTTGTTACCGTAGTTTTACGTTACTGTTCGCAGTAATCGTTTACAACACAGTAGATACAGTATACCATCAAAACTCATTTTGGTCTATCCCAAAAATGCACACTGCCTTTGCCAGGCTTTCCTTTATCTGCCCTGACGGTAGGTGCTCAAAAATTCTTTAAGTTTCTGTGAAGCAGTCTCAAGCTGCCTTGTATTCGGCAGATAAACCACACGGAAATGATCCGGTGCACCCCAGTTGAAGCCTTTGCCCGGTACAAGAAGCACCTGCTTCTCATGCAGGAAATCCAGTGCAAACTGCTCGTCATCCGTGATATTAAATTTCTCCACATCCAGTTTCGGGAAAATATAAAATGCCGCATGCGGCTTCACAACGCTGATTCCCGGGATATCCTTTAAGGCATTGTAAATGCACTCTCTCTGCTCATAAACTCTTCCGCCCGGTTTCACATACTCTGCAACGCTCTGGTAACCGCCAAGGGCAGTCTGTACTATCGCCTGCGCCGGCACATTGGAACAGAGACGCATGGAAGAAAGCATCTTGATTCCTTCTATATAACCCTTCGCACGCTCCTTGGCTCCGCTTAAGATCATCCAGCCGATACGGAATCCTGCGATCATATGGGATTTGGAAAGTCCGGAAAATGTCACGCAGAATACATCCGGTGCAAGAGATGCGATCGAAGTATGCTGATATCCGTCCATGACAAGACGGTCATAGATCTCATCAGAAAAAATGATCAGTTCCTTCTCTCTGGCGATCTGCGCGATCTGCTCCAGGATCTCCTTCGGATAGACAGCACCTGTCGGGTTATTCGGGTTGATGATAACGATCGCTTTGGTCCTGTCCGTGATCTTGCTTCTGATATCCTCGATATCTGGATACCAGTCAGACTGCTCGTCACAGATATAATGTACGACCTTGCCTCCTGCCAGTGTCGCAGTCGCCGTCCACAGTGGATAATCCGGTGCCGGGATCAAAATCTCATCTCCATTATCCAGAAGTGCCTGCATACACAGGCTGATAAGTTCACTGACACCATTTCCTGTATAGATATCATTCATGGTCACATTCGGGATCCCGCGAAGCTGTGCATACTGCATGATCGCCTTGCGGGCAGAAAAAATACCCTTGGAATCCGAATAGCCCTGTGAAGTGCGGATATTACTCAGCATGTCCAGGATCACTTCCTGAGGAGCTGAGAAACCAAAAGGATATGGATTTCCGATATTAAGCTTCAGGATCTCCTTACCCTCTTCCTCCATCTTCGCCGCCTCGTCAACCACCGGTCCTCTTACATCATACAGTACATTATCTAGCTTGGCAGATTTGTCAAATGTTCTCATTTTTATCAACTCCTCTCTGAGATTTTACATAGTTTTTACTATAATCTCATATTCAGGTCATTTTATCAAGATAAAAAAATTTCGGATATTATTGTCATATTCATACAAATTTAGTAAGATATAAAAAAAATTAATATTCCCCTTTTCAACTTTACCACTTTCGTGTATAATAGTGTCTGGGCATTTGTAAGCCCCACAAAGACGTTATTATTTTTTATACGCGAACAAACGAGGAGGAAAATCGTCATGTCTTACACAGAAGAAGTTTATGAAAGAGTCGTTGCACAGAATCCTGGTGAACCGGAATTTCATCAGGCAGTAAAAGAAGTTCTGGATTCCCTTAAGGTTGTTATCGACCGTAACGAGGAGAAATACCGCAGCCTTTCCATCCTGGAGCGTCTGGTAGAGCCAGAAAGAATCATCTCTTTCCGTGTTCCGTGGATCGATGACAACGGGAACGTACAGATCAACAAAGGATACCGTGTACAGTTCAACAGTGCAATCGGACCTTACAAGGGAGGTCTTCGTTTCCATCCTACAGTAAACCAGAGCATTCTTAAATTCCTTGGTTTCGAGCAGGTATTCAAGAACTCTCTGACAGGTCTTCCGATCGGTGGTGGTAAAGGTGGTTCCAACTTCGATCCTAAAGGCAAATCCGACAGAGAAGTTATGGCATTCTGCCAGAGCTTTATGACAGAGCTTTCCAAATATATCGGTGCTGACACAGACGTACCGGCTGGTGATATCGGTGTTGGCGGACGTGAGATCGGATTCCTGTTCGGACAGTACAAACGTATCCGTGGCCTCTATGAAGGCGTTCTGACAGGTAAAGGACTTACCTACGGCGGATCCCTCATCCGTACAGAAGCAACAGGATACGGTGTTGTATATATCCTCAACGAGCTGATGCAGGCTCACAACGATTCTCTCGAAGGAAAGACAGTCGTTGTTACAGGTTCCGGAAACGTTGCAATCTATGCAATCCAGAAAGCTACTCAGCTTGGTGCCAAAGTTGTTGCTCTGTGTGACTCTAACGGATATGTATATGATCCAAACGGAATCAATCTCGACGTTGTCAAAGACATCAAAGAAGTAAAACGTGGACGTATCAAAGAATATGCTGACCGTGTAGAAGGTGCTACCTACACAGAAGGTACTGGAATCTGGAACATCAAATGTGATGTTTACCTTCCATGCGCAACTCAGAACGAACTTGATGTTGACGGCGTTAAGACTCTGATAGCAAACGGCTGCAAATATATCGTAGAAGGTGCTAACATGCCTACTACAAGAGAAGCTACAGAATACGCTATGGCAAACGGCGTTCTCTTCCTTCCTGGAAAAGCATCCAACGCCGGTGGTGTTGCTACTTCCGCACTGGAAATGAGCCAGAACTCCCAGAGACTTTCCTGGACAGCAGAAGAAGTTGATGCCAAACTTCATCAGATCATGAAAGACATCTACGCTAAGATCGATGACGCTGCAAAACGTTATGACATGCCAGATAACTTCGTTGCAGGTGCTAACATCGCCGGCTTCGAAAAAGTTGTAGACGCAATGATCGCTCAGGGCCTTGTTTAATTAATTTCCTCCTCTGCGAATCATTGATATTCAAAAAGCTCCGGTTTTCATGCCGGAGCTTTTTGTTATGGACGAAGATAATTTCTCATATTTCGAAGGGCAGTTTTTTCCAGACGGCTGACCTGTGCCTGGGAGATCCCGATCTCTTCTGCCACTTCCATCTGCGTTTTTCCCTCATAAAACCGCATATCAATGATGTGTCTCTCCCTCTCCCCGAGGCGGTTCATCGCCTCTCTGAGCGAAAGATTTTCCAGCCAGTGATCTTCTTTGTTTTTCTTGTCACTGATCTGATCCATCACATACAGGGTGTCTCCCCCTTCAGAATATACCGGTTCAAAGAGACTGACCGGGTTCTGGATCGCATCGAGGGCGTACACGATCATCTCTTTTTCAATCCCAATCTCTTCTGCGATCTCCGCGATCGTCGGTTCCCGCAGGTTCTTTTTCATGTAACTTTCTTTGGCATAGATTGCCTTGTACGCAATGTCACGAAGCGAACGGCTGACACGGATACTGCTGTTGTCCCGCAGATACCTCCGGATCTCCCCTATGATCATTGGCACTGCATAAGTAGAAAACTTGACCATCAAAGTCGTGTCAAAATTATCAATGGCCTTCATAAGTCCGATACAGCCGATCTGAAAAAGATCATCCGCATTTTCACTGCTGTTCTGAAATCGTTTGATCACACTTAAGACAAGCCGCAGATTTCCCTTGATGTAACGCTCTCTCGCTTCCTTATCACCGGCTTTTATCTTTTCAAAAAGTTCCTCCTTCTCCTCCGGAGCCAGAACTGGAAGACTGGCTGTGTTCACTCCGCAGATCTCAACTTTGTTTAGTGCCATCGAAATATCCTCCTTATTTCAGTTGGTACTAAAGATGATTCTCAGGGAGGATATGAAATATTCTTTTTTGCGAAAAATATAAAAAATATAAGTCCTTGACAGTTTTGCAAAAGGTACTATCTGTGAGGACATTTTTCTTCCGGGAGTTCCACCAGGATGATATCTCCTCCGATCTGACGGACGCTGCTCCATGGGATGATAAATTCACTTTCCCGTCCCCAGAAACAGCAGAATCTGCCAGGTCCGGGAACGATCAGTGCTGTGATCTTTCCGCTTCTTTCATCAAATTCCAGATCGATCGGACAGCCAAGACTTCTGCAGGTGCGGATATTTATGATCTCTTTTTGCCTTAATTCGCAAAGACGCATACAGACACCATTTTTTTCAAAAATATATGCATAAAATGCCGGAAATATACACTGTAATTTATTGACATTACCCAAAAAAATACAGTATAATTAGCCCATAAAAGGGAAAAGAGGGATAATACCGTGAGATGCCCATTTTGTAATCAGGATAATACCAAGGTCGTTGATTCCAGACCTGTCGAAGATACCAATGCGATCCGCAGGAGAAGGATGTGTGAATCCTGCGGCAAGAGATTTACCACTTATGAGAAGGTTGAGACTATTCCATTAAGTGTCATCAAGAAGGATCAGACAAGAGAAGCTTATCACCGTTCTAAGATCCAGGACGGTGTTCTTCGTGCGTGCTACAAACGCCCGATCCCGATCGAGAAGATTGAGTCTATGATTGACTCCATCGAGGGGTCTATTTTTGAGAGCGCGGATAAGGAGATTTCCAGTACTCGCATCGGCGAGATCGTTATGGAGCATTTGAAGGATCTCGATGCTGTTGCATATGTGCGGTTTGCGTCGGTGTATCGTGAGTTTAAGGATGTTAGTACTTTTATGGATGAACTAAAAAAGTTTATGGAGCCGTAGGGTACTGCCCTGGGACCCGTCGATTTGTATCGACACTTTTTTGTTAAGGCGGTTACCTTGTAGACTTTTTCAGTGCCCTCCTGAATGTTTGACGGGAATTTTGTCTTGTGGGGGAGCCTTAGAAAATGCAGACGCAGGCACCCTGAGACACAGTGCAAATTTCGAATCCATTTATACGAAAGTTTCCCGACTTGTTGCACCAGGAGAATTTTTCAAAGGGCATCCCACACGACAAAATTTCCGTCAAACACCCAGCCGAGGGGTGGCGAGGGGACGGGCAACGTCCCTTCGCGGTTTGCTCTGCTCCCAAGCATCCAAATCCCCAGGATTAAAGGAAATAATAAAAAACAGGGATAATAAGGGCATCAAAAAAGCCCTTATTTCAGGGCTTTTTCCAACTCTTTGATCACAATCTTGAGCGCCTTAATGCGCGCATACTTCTTATCCACCGACTCAAGAATATGCCACGGCGCATAAGCCGTACTAGTCTTCTTGAGCATCTCATTGACCGCCTCCTCATACTGATCCCATTTCTCACGGTTTCTCCAGTCCTCATCCGTGATCTTCCATTGTTTCTCAGGATTGTTCTGACGGTCATTAAACCGTGCAAGCTGTGTATCCTTGTCAATCTGAACCCAGAATTTGATGATCACAGCTCCCCAGTCGGACAGTTCTTTCTCAAATTCGTTCATTTCATTGTAAGCGCGTTTCCAGTCATTTTCACTGCAGAATCCTTCCAGTCGCTCCACCATGACGCGTCCATACCAGGTACGGTCAAAAATTGCGATATGACCGTCCTTTGGAAGTCTCGTCCAGAAACGCCACAGATAATGGCGGGCTTTTTCGTGTGGTTCCGGGCTGGCGATCGGATGCACCTCGTATCCGCGTGGATCAAGTGCACCTGTGATTCTCTTGATATTTCCACCCTTGCCGGCAGCATCCCATCCTTCGTATGTGATGATCACCGGGATCCGTTTGCGGTAGAGACGGTTATGGAGTTCACTTAATTTACTCTGGAGTTTCTTAAGTTCCTTGTCATATTCCTCATCGTCGATCGTCTTGCCGGCAAGCTCAACATCTGCCAGTTTCGGCATCTTTACCAAAGGGAAGATATTCTGAAGGATCGGAACGGAATGGCTCTGGTTCTGGAGGGCAACCTCAATGCTGCTCACCAGTGTATCCATCACCTGTAATTCTGCCCATTTCTTGTCCCTGGCGTCTATGATATACCATGGAGAGGTTGATGCATTCGTATCCTTGAGATAGCGGTCATAGACTTTCTCGCATTTGCGGTAATGTTCCTGCTGCCATTTGTCGAATTCTGACACTCTCCAGCGTGTATCCTGACTGGAACAGAGTTTATCCATGCGGAATTTCTGCTCTTCTTTGTCGATCTGCATAAAGAACTTGAGCACCAGATAACCATTATCCGTAAGCTGACGCTCAAACCGGCGGATGCTCTCGATCCGCTTCTCATAATCCTCTCCGGTCAGTTCCTTACGGAGCACTTCCTGCGTCGTCTGCTCCATCCATCCGGAATCCAGAAAAGTAAATTTGCCCTGCTCCGGGATCTGGCACATGTAGCGGTAAAGAAATGGTCTGCGCAGTTCCTCCTCAGACGGAGCTGACATCGTCGCCACCTTAAAAAATCTCGGGTCGATATTCTTGATCACCTTGCCGATCATACTGCCCTTGCCGGCGGCACTCCATCCCTCAAAAAGCACCAGCACCGGAAGTTTGTGCTCCTTGATCTTCATCTGAAGATCATAAAGTTTCTTTCTTGCCGCATCGAGCTGCTGTTTCAGTTCCTCTTTCTCGGGAGTTTCTCCCGGTATCCATGTTTTCAGCAAAAAACGCACCCCATTTCTTTTATTATATATTGATCAGAGAATAGCCAAGCTTCACCTCTCTGACCGCTGTTTCACCCTGTCCCATCATTTCGATCAGCATCTCCACTGCCATCTCACCGCTCTTCTCATAAGAAAAATGCACGGTAGGGATCGGCGGTGTGATCACTCTCGCGATCTCAGAATCTCCATGTCCCGCAACCAGAATATCCTCCGGGACTTTCTTTCCATGCTCTCTCAGATAACGGACGGCTCCGGCAGCCATGGTATCTGTCGCACAGATGACTGCATCAAGCTCCGGATACTTCGCAAGCAGTTCTCCCGCCTTCTCATAACCGGAATCAGAAGTAAATGCAGAAATCACCGTCTGCTGTGCCGCCTTCTCTATGCCGGCTTTTTTTACAGCATCTTCATAACCGCCAAAACGTTCTGCGCCAACTGCCTTGTCCTGCATGATCGCGCCGATATATCCCGGATTTTTCCTTCCCATATCGAGAACGGCTTCTGTGAGATCTCTGGTAGCGTGATAATCATCATGATACACACAGCAATGGCCGGAATACTGCTGTCCTACCAGGATCACCGGTACAGACAGGTTCTTAAGGATCTTCTTATGCTCGGCGGTCACTACTGTCGCAGCGAGGATCACGCCGTCCACCTGCTTGTCGTTAAAAGCAGAAAGATATTCCAGTTCTTTCTTCGGATCGTTCTGTGTCACCGCGAGGAGCATCTGATAACCGCTCTCATTCAGTACAGAGAGAACTCCTTCTACGATCTTGCCTATGGATGCGGATGCGATCTTTGGTACGATCACACCGATCATTTTTGTTTTTTTGGTACGGAGTGTCTGTGCCTGGATGGAAGGGCGATAGCCTGTCTGCTCTACAACTTTGCGGATCGCCTCTTTCTTCTCTTCTGAAATATATCCGTTGTTAAAGTAACGAGAAACTGCCGCACTGGACACACCTGCTAATTTTGCTATTTCACTTATATTCATGCTTTTTCCCCTTTGCTGTAGTATAACACAATTTTGCTTTTGTTACCACGTTTCATAAAAAAAAGGCACTGTCAAATACGGATCTAATCCAGGAATCTGACAGTGCCTTCTCTTACTTATTATTTAATTTTATACGGTAAAGACTTCTTCCAGTCTCTGGGTCTTTCCTGTTTTTACTACTTTAAATTCCGGATAATCATCACTGTTTGTCAGAAGCACTGCCGCTACCGGGCTGTATCCGGCTGCTTTGATCTTTGCGATGTCAAAAGTCATCAGCTTCTGGCCTGCTTTGACTTTCTGTCCTTCTTCTACCAGAAGCTCAAATCCGTCACCTTTCATGTTTACGGTATCAACACCTACATGGATCAGGACTTCCATATCTGCCGGTCCTGTGATACCGATTGCATGTTTTGTATCTGTTACAGAAGAGATCTCGCCGTCAAACGGAGCCACGACAACGCCTTCTTCCGGGTCGATTCCGACACCGTCACCGAGAACGCCTGCTGCAAACGTATCATCCGGGATCTCATTTCTCGGAACAATGGTTCCCTGGATCGGTGCATACAGTTTCTTTGCTGTACCGTCTACCGTTACTTCTTCTGCTGTCTCTTCTGTTGCTGTCGGAGCGTCATCTGTTTTTGCTGCTGTCACTTTGGCATCTTCCGGGTCTTCTTTCCAGGTGAACCAGGTCAGTGCGAATGCTACTGCGAAGGAAACTGCCAGCATGATCGCATACTGTGCGGAATAATCCAGTGTGGTAAGGAATCCCGGGATTCCTGTAACTCCGTAAGAAGTTGCTCCAATGTGGAAAATGGATCCAAGCAGGGCTCCAACGGCACCACCTGCCATACCACATACAAGAGGTTTCATGAAACGAAGGTTTACACCGAAGATCGCCGGTTCTGTAATTCCAAGTGCTGCGGATAATGCAGACGGGATGGAGATTGATTTTGTCTTGTAGTTTCTTGCTTTGAGGCCGACTGCGAGGCAGGCAGCTCCCTGTGCAAAGTTTGCTGCGGATGCGATCGGCATCCAGATATTCAGCCCGTCAGAAGCAAGCATACCTGCTTCAATTACATTGTACATGTGGTGGATACCGCAGACTACTGTGAGCGGATAGATCGCACCCATGATCATTGCTCCGATTCCGTGTCCTACTGTGATGATCCAGGACGCAAATTCAAGTACATAAGTTTCTGCTGTGGAGAATACCGGTCCGATCAGTCCGATGGTAAGGAAACCTGTGATCAGTACGGTACAAAGTGGCGTTACAAAAAGGTCAATCATCTCCGGAACATGTTTATGCAGCCAGTTCTCCAGCTTGCACATGATCCATACTGCGATGATAACAGGAATTACATGACCCTGATATCCAACCTGTCTGATGGAAAATCCAAACAGATGCCATACCGGGATGTCAGCTGCATCCATAGATGCTACAGACCATGCGTTGATAAGGTTCGGGTGGATCATGATCATACCGATGACTGCACCTAGGAAAATATTTCCGCCGAATACTCTTGCCGCAGATACTGCGATCAGGATCGGCAGGAAGGTAAATGCTGTGTTTGAAAACAGGTCGAGGATCCCGTACCAGTCGCTTCCTGCAAATGCAGGCATTGCCTTACCAAGTGCCTCTACCAGTCCCATCATAAGACCAGATGCTACGATCGCCGGAAGGATCGGCACGAAAACATCTCCCAGTGCCTTGATCATTCGTTTAAATACCGGCTGTTTCGCTGCCGCTGCTGCCTTCACCTCTTCTTTGGTCGCTGCTGTCATTCCGCTGACCTTGAGGAATTCATCGTATACCTTATTTACTGTGCCGGTTCCGATGATGAGCTGAAGCTGTCCGTTGTTACTGAAAACACCTTTCACACCATCGATGTTCTCAAGTTTCTTCATATCGATCTTGCTGTTGTCTACCGTTACCAGACGCAGTCTCGTTGCACAATGTGCCGCACTTACAAGATTGGATCTGCCGCCAACGGTATCAAAGATTTCTTTTGCACACTTTGCATAATCCATTGCCATTTTCTCTCCCTCTTTCCTTTGTTTTTACTTTGCGCTCTTGTGTGAAATCGTTTACATTTCGTATCTTTAATATAACCCTTTTTGTTTCATTTGTAAACCGGCATTTCAGCCAAACATCAAAGGTCATTTTTGTGTATATTTCTGTAATCGTTTTCACCTCCTGTTTGCAGTCTTTGAAGGACCGCATAAAAGCACTACATTAAATGATATTTTTCAAATGCTTTTTTTATTCCATCTTCTGTCACGGACGGGCAGATCACGTCGGCGATCTTCTTCATCTCCGCACTGCCGTTTTCCATGCAGACACTTAATCCTGCGACTTCCAGCATTTCCTTGTCATTCATACTGTCGCCGAAGCCGACCGAATCTTCCAGGGGAATCCCCAGATGTTCACATACTTTCAGCACGCCGGTTCCTTTGTCAAATCTGCGGCTTATGATCTCGCCGTTTACAAACCCGCCTCTCGGCTCCTGGATACAGAAGGAAAAATCATCCTTCAGTTCTTCCCGGCAGATCTCAAGACTTTCCATGGACGGACTCATAACGACCATCTTGTATACCGCCTGACCCTTGTAGGCTTCCATTGGTAAGATATTCAGATCCTTCTCGATCTGTTCCTGCCAGCGGAGCATTTCACTGTTTTCCCCTTCGTTTGCATGTTCCCTGAGGAAGTTCTTGAAGTCGTCATCTGTAAAAGCTCCCTCCACGCACTCGATCGTCCGGAAGATCCCGTTTTCTTTCAGAAGCCGGCTCATGCGGTCACGCTCCTCGTCTGTCATCGGGCTGTCGTAGATTACCTCGTCCCTGCACGCCACATAACCACCGGAGCTTGCCACAACTCCGTCAAATCCGTATTTCAGAAGTGGAGACAGCATTGCATAATTGCGTCCTGTGCAGAGAAAAACATAATTTCCTGCTTCCTGTGCCCTCCTGATCGCTTCCAGGGCAGAAGCCGGAGGCACATTGGTTCCCGGCTCTGTCAGTGTTCCATCAATATCCAGAAAAATAGCTTTTGGTTTCATAGATCTTTCATTTCTCCCTTTTATATTAATATGTAATCGTTTTCATTGATTTTATTATATTTCTTGTCGATATATTTGTAAACTGTCGTTTTATATAATATTTTCAATATCTTTTTGTGCATAATATATGAAATCGTTTTCGTTTCTGTTTCATAAAAACAAAAAAGAAATGGCATCGGCCCTGCGTAAACAGAACGTCTGCCATTTCTCTTTGTCGTAGGATGATCTTTTATTTTTTTATGAAAGTTCCAGCTTTCCTGTGTAAAGCTGATAATAAGTACCTTTCTGCTTGATCAGATCCTTATGGTCACCTCTCTCGATGATCTTTCCGTGTTCCAGAACAATGATCGCATCGCTGTTTCGGATTGTAGAAAGTCTGTGGGCGATAACAAATACGGTACGGCCTTTCATCAGGTTGTCCATACCCTGCTGAACAATGCTCTCTGTACGGGTATCGATGCTTGAAGTTGCCTCATCAAGAATGAGTACCGGCGGGTCTGCAACGGCTGCCCTGGCAATGGAGAGAAGCTGTCTCTGCCCCTGGGATAATTCCTCGCCGTCACCACTTAACATGGTATCATATCCCTTCGGAAGCATCTGGATAAACTGATCTGCATGGGCAAGTTTGGCTGCTGCATAGATTTCCTCATCTGTCGCATCCAGCTTACCGTAACGGATGTTGTCACGGATCGTTCCGGTAAACAGGTGTGTATCCTGAAGAACGATACCGAGGGAATGTCTCAGGTCGTCTTTTTTGATCTTTGTGATATTGATTCCATCATAACGGATCTTTCCATCCTGGATATCGTAGAAACGGTTGATCAGGTTGGTGATCGTTGTTTTTCCTGCTCCGGTAGAACCTACGAATGCAAGTTTCTGACCCGGTTTTGCATAGAGGCTGATGTCGTGGAGGATGGTTTTGTCCTCATTGTAGCCAAAAGTTACATCTTCGAACCTTACATCACCTTTGAGCTCTGTGTAAGATACAGAACCGTCTGCGGAATGCGGATGTTTCCATGCCCACATGCCCGTTCTCTCCTTGCACTCTGTGATGTTTCCGTTGGCATCTTTTTTCGCATTGACGAGAGTTACATAACCTTCGTCATCCTCCGGCTTCTCATCGATCAGGTTAAAGATACGCTCTGCACCGGCAAGTGCCATGACGATGGAGTTAAACTGCTGTGCCACCTGCATGAACGGCTGTGTAAAGCTCTTGGTAAACTGCAGGTAGGAAGCCATGACACCAAGTGTGATCCCCCCAACTCCTGCAACGGAAAGGATCCCGCCGAGAACTGCTGTCAGGACAAACTGCAGGTTTCCGATGTTTCCGATGACCGGCCCCATCATGTTACCGTATTTGTTCGCCTGTGCCGCACTCTCAAAAAGAGCCTCGTTCAGTTTGTCAAATTCCTCTTCGGATTTCTTTTCATGGTTAAAAACTTTGACAACACGCTGTCCGTTCATACGCTCTTCGACAAAACCTGTCACATCTGCGAGAGACATCTGCTGTCGAACGAAGTATTTTCCACTCTTTGCACCGATCTTTCCTGTGACAAACAGCATCAGGAAAATGATCAAAACCGCCAGGATCGTGAGCAGCGGGCTCAGAACCAGCATGGAAATAAAGGTAACGACAATCGTAAACAGTGCCATCAACGCCTGCGGGATCGCCTGGCTGATCATCTGTCTCAGGGTATCCGTATCATTCGTATAAAGACTCATGATCGAACCGTTTGTATTCTGGTCAAAATAGCGGATCGGCAGAGTCTGCATATGTTCAAACATATCGTCTCGCACTCTCTTTAAGACGCCCTGTCCGATATATACCATCATCCTTGTATAGATAAAAGTCGCAGCAACACCTGCCAGGAAGACACATCCAAGAACCGTCAGCGCCTTATAAAGTCCGGCGAAATCCGGGCTCTTCTGTCCAATCAGAGGAAGGATAAAATCATCCAGAAGATATCTCAGAGAAAGAGAAACTGCTGTTGTTGCCACCGCACTGATCAGGATACAGAAAAATACAAGGATAAACTGAAATTTGTATTTTCCTGTCATATATTTCATAAGACGCTTTGCTGTCTGCAGATCTTTCTTTGTCATTCGCGGTTTTTTATTTTTGCTGTTATTACTCATCCTCTTCGCCTCCCTTCACCTGAGATTCGTATACTTCTCTGTAAATTTCATTTGTCTTCAGAAGTTCTTCGGAAGTTCCCACTCCGACAATCTGGCCGCCATCCAGAACAATGATCTGGTCCGCATCTTCTATAGAAGAAACACGCTGTGCAATGATGATCTTGGTCGTATCCGGGATCTCCTCGCGGAAAGCTTTACGGATCAGGGCATCTGTCTTGGTATCTACCGCACTGGTAGAATCGTCAAGGATCAGGATCTTCGGTTTTTTCAGAAGAGCACGTGCGATACAGAGTCGCTGTTTCTGGCCACCGGAAACGTTATTTCCACCCTGAACGATCATGGTATCGTAGCCATTCGGGAATTCTGTAACGAAACCATCTGCCTGCGCCAGCTTACATACACGTCTTACTTCTTCGTCAGAAGCATGCTCATCACCCCAACGGATGTTTTCGTAGATGAAACCAGAGAAAAGGACGTTTTTCTGGAGCACCATGGATACCTGATCACGGAGCACTTCCAGGTTGTAGTCTCTTACATCGATCCCGCCAACTTTGACTGCACCGCCGGTGACATCGTAAAGTCTCGGGATCATCTGAACCAGTGTGGATTTGGCACTTCCTGTTCCACCGATGATTCCGACTGTCTGTCCGGATTTAATATGAAGGTTTACATCTTTCAGCGAAAGATTTCCGCCCTCTCCGGCATAGCTGAAGTTTACATGGTCAAAAACGATATCGCCGCTCGGGACTTCTCTGACTGCATCAGATCTGTCCTGCATCTCAGGCACTTCATTAAGAACCTCTGTGATACGGTCTGTAGAAGCCTCTGCGATCATGATCATAACAAATACAAAAGTTACCATATTCAGAGACATCAGGATCTGCAGTGCATAGACGATCACACTTGTCAGCTCACCTGTCTCCATGGTTCCAAACACAATACTGCGTCCACCGATCACAGCGATCAGAAGAACGACCGCATACATCATAAACTGCATGGTCGGCGCATTCCATGCAACGATCTTTTCAGCCTTTGTGAACAGGGTATAAACGTATTTGGATACCCCATGGAATTTATTTACCTCATAATCTTCTCTTACAAAAGCTTTCACTACACGGGCAGCGTTGACGTTTTCCTGAACGGAATTGTTCAGCTCATCGTACTCGTCAAATACTTTGATAAAATGCGGATGTGCTTTTTTTGCAATGTACATCAGTGCGCCGCCGAGAACCGGGATCACGACCAGGAACAGAAGTGCGATCTTGACATTGATCAAAAGTGTCATGACCCAAGATAAGATCACCATGATCGGAGCTCTCGCCAGAAGACGGATACTCATCATGTATGCCATCTGTACGTTTGTGATATCGGTCGTCATTCGTGTGACCAGACCGGATGTGGAAAAATGGTCAATGTTTTTGAATGAAAAATCCTGTACCTTATAAAAAATATCGTGACGAAGATTTTTCGCATATCCTGCCGCTGCAACTGCTGCCATATTTCCGGCCTGCACGCCAAAAAACAGCGCGAGCATCGCCATTGCGACCAGGATGATCCCCCTCTGTACGATGTATCCCAGATCACCGTTGGCGATACCAACGTCGATGATCTTTGCCATCTCCAGAGGAATGAGCACTTCCATCAGTACTTCGAGGATGACAAGGATTGGAGCCAGCATGGACTGCTTCTTGTATTCTCTGATGGATTTAAAAAGTGTCTTATTCATCTTTTTGATTTTCCTCCTTATTCATTTCTGACAGATTACACAGCATCTGTCCCAATGCTTTTTTGCAGATCAGAACATCCTCCGGGGCTATCCCTTCGATCAGCCTTGCCTCTGTTTTCTGGATATGTTCCAGGATCTTCGGCCGCATCTCTTCTGCTTTCGCAGTCGGAACGATCCGTTTCAGCCTGGCATCCTTCTTTACACTTTCTCTGTAAATATACCCATGTTTCTCCATGAGTTTGAGGATCCCTGTGACTGTGGATTTCCTGATCTGAAATTCTTCTTCAATATCCTTCTGATAAAGGTCTCTGTGGAGAGACTCCAGAAGAACAAATTTCAGCACATGTTTCTGCATGATCGTCAGCTCATCGTTCTCGATCGCCGATGCCACACTGTTGGAATCCCGCTTCATCTGATGCGACATCATATGGATCAGCCTTCCCACGTGCATATTTGTCAGTTTTTCTTCCGTTTCTTTCATCGAAACAGCGAGTTCCCCCTTTCACCGATTCCTTAAATTAGTTCGCATCCTAACTTTTGATATTATACAAATATGATTTTTTAATGTCAAGTTGTTTTATCTATTTTTTTGTGTGAACTTTTGTACACAAAAAAATGCCCCTCCTTACAGGGACATTTTCTGGCTTTCGTATAGGGTCCGGACTTCGTCGGCTCTGGTTCTGTGGGGGAAGCAGATGTTCCCGAGCTGGCGGACGGGCATGACTCCCATGAGGGAATTTGTCACGAAACATTCGTCATAATACATCAGTTCTTCCGGGTAGATCACCGTTTCGTTTACTTCGAAGTTCTCAAGAACATATTCCCGCAGGATGCCCGGAAGGAGCCCGCAGGAAAGCTGTGGAGTGTAGATCTTGTTTTTGCGGACAAAGAAAATATTGCTGACTGCGCCCTCGCAGATCTGCCCTTTGGTGTTCAGAAAAACTCTCTCCTGGATCCCGGCTGCTGTGGCGGCTCTTTTTTCGAGGATGCAGTCGCCATAGTTCAGGGTCTTGTGGTACACAAGCTGAGAGGTTTCATTTCGTTTCACCTTGCTGATATCGGCTACGAATCCCCGGAGATATTTTTCTTCTGTATATGGATTGCCTCGCATCTGAAAGAGCACGTTTTCGCCGGAAAGAACGACCTTTACCGCTCCGTGCCGTGTTTCCTCTTCACTCTGATCTGCGATAAATTTGTGGACCGCTTCTTCTGTGACACCCCGCACAGAAGCCGGACCAAATCCAAAAAACGCTGCCGCCCTCTCAAGTCTCCTCAGATGACGGTCAAGCAGGATCGGTCTTCCCTCTTCTACTGCAATCGTCTCAAATGCACCCAGTCCGAACTGGAACCCCTCATCTAATTTAATGTCCATACCGTTCCCCCATACTTTTTTAGCTTAACGCTTCCAGAATCGCCTTCGCTTTCTGGAGCGTCTCCTCATACTCAAACTCCAGATCAGATTCCGCTGTGATGCCGCCGCCTGCGCCGAGGAAATATTTCCCGTCTTTGTGAAGGGCAGTGCGGATCACGATGTTGAAATCACAGTCTCCATCCAGGGTCAGATATCCTATAGATCCAGTATACAGATTTCTCTTCCCATGTTCAAGTTCATCTATGATCTCCATCGCACGATATTTCGGAGCCCCTGTGATCGACCCGCCTGGAAATGCTGCTTCCAGAAGGTCTACAAAGTTTTTGCCCTCTTCCAGAGCTCCCTCGATGTCAGAAACGAGGTGAAAAACAGTCGCGTATTCTTCTACTGTAAAAAGTTCTGTCACCTTCACACTGCCCGGTTTACACACCCGATTCAGGTCATTTCGTTCCAGATCGACGATCATCAGGAGTTCACTCTTGTCCTTCTCAGAGTTTTCCAGTTCGGTACGCATCAGAAGGTCTTCTTCCAGAGTCGCGCCTCTTTTTCGTGTACCTTTGATCGGTCTTGTGTTGACGTGACCTTTTTTCATCTTGAGGAAACGTTCCGGAGAAGCACAGACGATCTGGAAATCGCCATGATCCATGTACCCGCCGAACGGTGACGGATTGTTTTTGCGAAGGTCATAAAAAACATCCAGTGGAGCCTTATCGCTCTCGATGGTGAGCTGCTGTGTCATGTTTGTGATGTAGATATCTCCTTCTATAATATAGTGGATCATGTCGTCCACGGCTTTTTTGTATTCTTCTTTTTCGAAGTTCGGTGTTACGATGATATTGTGAGGAACTCTCTGTTCTTCTTTTCTCTCTGTCCGCTGCCGGATTTTCTGCTCCATTTCCCGGATCTTCTCAGAAGCATCCGCTGTGATCCCATTTGCAACCAGATATGCTTCTTTCTGGTGACAGTCCTCAATGAGATAGACATCATAAAAGGTCAGCACGGCATCCGGGATCTCCACGAGGTCTTTTTCCCCGGACGGAACGCCCTGCAGTTTGCGCCCATAATCATAAGAAAAATATCCCACTGCGCCGGAGACCAGCGGAAGCTCGCTCTCATTCTGATCGACATGGTCTCTCAGGTAGTTTCGCAGATAATCTTCAAAGGTGATCCCTGTCTCTTCTTTTTCATTGATAAAAAATTTCTCCCCGTCCTTCACCAGTTTGAGGTACGGGCAGGCTCCAATAATGGAAAATCTTCCAAGGTCATTGACCAGAGAAGAATCCAGGAATACACAATCCTGCTCCGATGCCAGCGCGCGGAAAGTTTCTGCCACCGGTATATATGTAGTTAATTTTTTGATCTGTCGTTGTTTATGGTACATAGTTTTTCCTTCCTGTCATTAATCCCTGCTCACTTTTTTGCAGAAACTGCTATTGTATAAAAATTCATTTTTCTTCTATATATAAATGCATCATTGCTATATAGCTCACGCATTCTCCGCGATCCGGCAGAAATTCTCAAGGATCTCATGTCCATACTCCGTAAGAACTGCCTCCGGGTGGAACTGCACGCCGTACAAAGGCAGTATCTTATGAGAGATTCCCATAACAGCTCCATCCTCTGCCACAGCGTCCACCTGCCATTCTGAGGGAACACTTTCCTTATCTACGATCAGAGAATGATATCTCGTCACACGAAACTTCTCAGGAAGCCCGCCAAAAACTCCCGTTCCCTGGTTGTGGAGCGGTGTAACCTTACCATGCATCGGACGCTCCCCCTTGTGGACAGACGCACCGCTGCAGAATCCAAGCACCTGATGTCCAAGGCAGACTCCGAGGATCGGAATCCTTCCCTGAAATCTCCTGACTGCCTCCACACACACAGCCGCATCCCACGGACGCTTCGGTCCCGGGGAAAGGATGATCCCCTCCGGGTTCATTTTCTCAATCTCCTCCATCGTGATCTGGTCACTGCGCCGCACCAGGATCTTCCGTCCCAGTTCCTCAAAGTAAGCCTTGAGATTATATACAAATGAATCATAATTATCGATCATCAAATACATATGCGTTCCCTCCTGCATTAAAAACATACAAAAAAAGGGACAACAACCGCGCACAAAAAAATGCACACAGTCGTTATCCCTGATCGGTCCGTAATCTGCGAATCTCTTTTTTCTATAAAGTAACTCTATGCTACCACAGCCAGCCCTTGCCGTCAAGGTTTATCTTTTTCCATCGAATATTGTCTTTTTTTATCAGTTTGCTGTAAAATGATGCCTTTTTTCGATAAATTTTATCTTTTATATCTCATGCATATATGCTATACTAAACTCGAAATGAATGATATGCAAAATAGGACTTTATGCGTCAAGTGTTCAGCGAATGGGGAGTTGTCGCTGAAACGAAAAGTACGTCTTACGGTATAGAGCCCGCACCCGTTGCGACAATATAAGAGGATATCTCATATTGTGTAGGGATACGTTTTTCGACATACGTTCTATCACAATTGGAGATATCTTTTTGCTTTTATAAATCACAGTATTACCTCGACAAAAAAAAGACAATCTCCATGGTATCGTAAATTTTTATTTATATTTCAAGGAGGTTGTCATTTTTTATGGTAGACAAAGCAAAAGTAGAACAGGCGATCCGTCTTCTTCTCGAAGGGATCGGTGAAAATCCTGACCGTGAAGGACTTAAAGATACACCAGACCGTATCGCACGTATGTGCACCGAAATCTACGGTGGTCTGGACGAAGAAGCTGACCAGCATCTTCTGAAACAGTTCCAGGTAGAGAACAACGAGATGGTTCTCGAAAAGGACATCACTTTTTATTCCATGTGCGAACATCATCTGATGCCATTTTACGGCAAGGCACACATTGCCTATATCCCGAATGGCAAAGTAACCGGTCTCAGCAAGCTCGCCCGTACTGTAGACGTTTATGCAAGAAGACCGCAGATCCAGGAACGACTGACTGTTCAGATCGCAGATGCCCTGGATCGTGTTCTTGAACCAAAGGGAGTTATGGTCATGCTTGAAGCAGAACACACCTGCATGACAATGCGCGGAATCAAGAAACCAGGCAGCAAGACCATGACCGTTATCACCAGAGGCGAATTCAAGAATAATATCGAACTCCAGAAACAGTTCCTCGCCATGGTAAAAGACTGATGGAGCCAGCGATGAAGAGAGTCCAGGAAATCTGGGAACACCCCCTCTATCAGCAGAATCTTAAGGAACTGACCCGACTTGAGGCAGACCGTATATTCTGCCGGCACACCCCGGAGCATTTCCTTGATGTAGCACGTCTTGCTTACATATTTTCACTGGAACGTGGAATTTCCTGTCCCCGTGAACTTATTTACTGCACTGCCCTTCTCCATGATATCGGCCGTGCAGAACAGTATACTGTCGGGACACCTCACGACGAGGCAGGTGCCCGCATTGCAGAAACGATCCTTTCTGACCTTGACTTCTCTTCCGAAGAAAAAGAAGCGATCCTCTCTGCGATCCGCGAGCACCGTTCTTCCAGTGATGAGGTTCCAGTGCTCAGCCAGCTCATCTACGAAGCTGACAAAAAATCCAGGAATTGTTTTCTCTGTGTGGCAGAACCAGAATGCTACTGGTCCCCGCAGAAAAAAAATATGACAATTCAATACTAAAGGAGAACCTGTCATGAAAATAGGAAATCGTGAATTCGATGTAACTAACAGAACATATATCATGGGAATCCTCAACGTAACACCGGATTCCTTCTCAGACGGCGGCAAATGGAACACCATGGATCACGCCCTCAAGCACGCAGAAGCCATGATCGCTGACGGTGCGGATATTCTGGATGTCGGCGGCGAGTCTACCCGTCCGGGCCATACACCGGTCAGTGCAGAGGAAGAAGCTGCCCGTGTCGTTCCAGTCATCGAGGCACTCCGCAAGCATTTCGACGTGCCGATCTCCGTTGACACTTACAAAGGAAGCGTTGCTGATGTCGCTGTTCAGGCAGGCGCAGACCTTGTAAACGATGTCTGGGGACTCAAATACGACCCGGAAATGGCCGGTGTCATCGCAAAGCACGACGCTGCCTGCTGCCTGATGCACAATAAGGCAAACACAGAATACAATAACTTCCTTATTGATATGCTTGCAGAGACACAGGAATGTGTCAACATCGCAAGAAAAGCCGGCATCAAAGATGAGCGCATCATCCTCGACCCGGGTGTAGGCTTCGGCAAAACTTACGAGATGAACCTGGAGACCATGAACCATCTGGAACTTTTCCAGCACCTTGGATTCCCGGTACTGCTCGGAACTTCCCGCAAGTCCATGATCGGTCTTGCTCTGGATCTCCCGGTTGACCAGCGTGTAGAAGGTACCATTGCCACTTCCGTCATCGGCGTTATGAAGGGCTGTGCTTTCGTCCGCGTCCACGATGTCAAAGAAAACAAACGTGCCGTACTGATGACTGAAGCAATTCTTGGAAGGAACATAAAATAATGGATAAGATCGAGATCAGAAACCTTGAGATTTTTGCAAACCACGGAGTATTTCCGGAGGAAAATGTACTCGGACAGAAATTTGTCGTATCTGCGACTCTTTACACAGATACCCGAAAGGCCGGCCTGACCGATGAGCTGACAGCCTCCATCCATTACGGAGAAGTCAGCCACATGATCACGAAGTTCGCCAAAGAGCACACCTACAAACTTCTCGAAGCTCTCGCCGAAAATCTCTGCCAGATGCTCCTTTCGGAACTGCCCTTATTAAAAAAGATCACACTCCGCATCGAGAAACCATGGGCTCCTGTAGGGCTTCCGCTCGATACCGTTGCCGTTGAGATCACCAGAAGCTGGCACACTGCCTATGTAGCTTTCGGCTCCAACCTCGGGGACAAAAAGAAATACCTGGATAACGGGATCCAGGGACTCAAAGATACACCAGACTGCGAAGTGGAAGCTGTGTCCAAATATCTGGTCACAGAACCTTACGGTGGTGTAGAACAGGATGAATTTCTGAATGGAGTCCTGAGACTCCGTACACTCCTGACTCCGGAAGAACTGCTCGACAGACTTCATGAACTGGAGGCAGAAGCCAACCGCGAACGCCTGATCCACTGGGGGCCACGTACCCTGGATCTTGACATTCTCTTTTATGACAATGAGATCATCGACACTCCGGATCTTCACATTCCGCATATCGACGTGCAAAACCGTGATTTTGTGCTGAAACCGATGGATGAGATCGCATCACACTACCGTCATCCGGTACTGAACAAAACCATCCACCAGCTTCTCGATGAACTTCTCGCCAAATAAAGCTTTCAGACCTTCTGAGTCCGGAGTCATACTCCAAGGCTCAGAAGGTTTTTTGCTTCTTTCAGACGTTCGTAGAACTGTGCATAGAAGTCCTGTGATTCTTCATACGGTTTCGTATAGAAACGGCTGATCACATACATATTCAGGTTTCTGATCAGTTCCGTGTCCTCTGTCTGATAAAAAACTTCCTGCACATCCAAAAGGAACTGATGCCAGTCCCAGACAAATTTCTCGTACTGCCGAAGATCCGGTGTGTCGATCCATTTCTTTACTTTGATCTTGGAGCGGTTTTTCTTCGCACATTCATGGATCTGGATGATATACTTAAAGCCATCTTCTGTATAATATCTTCCAAGTGGAAACAGGCGGCAGAATCCCGGACGGATCGCATGCACAGAACATCTGCCCTCTTCATTTAAGAACACACAGCTCTCTTCTTTTCCCTTCATCATCAGATGTGGAAGGATATTTCCGTCAGATACGCCAAGTTCCAGAACTGTCCCGATCAGTTCCTGTGGCTGTTTTCCAAGTCCTCTTGACAGACGACAGACATCATACGGATCCAGGATCACAGAATCTCCCATTCCCTTACAGCAGTCGCAGCATCCCTTACAATCCTGACAGTCTGCCTTTACCATATCATTTGCATCATATAATCTTCCATCTGAAATCTCTTCCAGAGTTACCTCACGCCGCATATTTCTACCCCTTTTCTTCTATAATAAGTAAATATTGTTTTTAATCGTTGCAAGCCTTATGATACAGGACTATAATAGGGATTGTCAATCATCAAGAAAAATGGAGGAAACACAAAATGCGATCTCTCGCAATCTACCTGAGAAACTACAAGAAAGAAAGCATCCTTGCACCTTTCTTCAAATTTCTGGAAGTTGTGTTTGACCTGCTTGTTCCGGTAGTCATCGCCCAGATCATCGATGTGGGTATCACAGGAAATGACCGTCATTACATTATCGAACGGTTTTTTATCCTTGTCCTGATGGCTGCTGCAGGACTTACAGTCAGCATCACAGCCCAGTTTTTTGCTGCAAAGGCCAGCGTTGGATTTGCCACAGAACTCCGTCAGGCTGTCTATGACCATGTACAGAAACTTTCTTACACGGAACTCGACACCCTCGGAACAGACACTCTGATCACCCGCCTTACCGACGATATCAACCAGGTACAGAATGGTGTAAATATGGGACTTCGTCTTCTTCTTCGAAGCCCGTTTATCGTACTCGGCTCCATGGTCATGGCATTCACCATCAACTTCCGCTGTGCCCTGGTCTTCGCCGTTGCGATCCCATTCCTGTTTCTGGTCGTTTTTGTGATCATGTATCTCAGTATCCCGCTTTTCCGCAAGGTACAGAGCCGTCTGGATACCGTCACAAGACTGACCAGAGAAAACCTCACCGGTGTACGCGTCATCCGTGCATTCTGCCGCGAAAAAGAATCCGTACAGGAATTTGACGAGAGCAACGAACAGCTCACTAAATTAAATGAATTCGTCGGCAGACTTTCTGCCCTTCTCAATCCGGTGACTTACGTACTCATCAACATCGCGACTGTCATCCTGATCAGCAACGCCGGTCTCCAGGTAAACCTTGGAAACATGCAGCAGGGTGAGGTCGTAGCGCTCTACAACTATATGGCACAGATGATCGTCGAGCTTATCAAACTGGCTTCCCTGATCATCACCCTCAACAAATCCGCAGCCTGTGCAGGCCGTGTGGCAGATATCCTCAAAGTAAAAACTTCCATGGAGTACCCGGCAGCTTCCGCTGCTCAGACTTCCGGCAAAAATGCCCTCGAATTCGAGAACGTTACTTTTGCCTATGCAGGTTCCAGCGAACCAAGCCTTTCCGATATCAGCTTCTCTGTCAAAAAAGGCCAGACAGTTGGTATCATCGGCGGTACCGGAAGCGGTAAATCCACACTTGTCAATCTGATCGCACGTTTTTATGATGCGACACAGGGTACTGTCCGTATTGATGGACAGGATATCCGCAGTTACAGCCAGCATGACCTCCGTGAAAAAATCGGTGTTGTACCACAGCGTGCAGCCCTCTTTAAAGGAACGATCCGCGAAAACATGAAATGGGGACGCGACGATGCCACAGATGCAGAGATCTGGGATGCACTCACAACAGCCCAGGCGCGTGAGATCGTCGAAGGCAAGGATGGTCAGCTTGATTTCAAACTGGAACAAAATGGCCGCAACCTTTCCGGAGGACAGAAACAGCGTCTCACCATCGCGCGTGCCGTTGTCAAGAAACCAGAATTCCTGATCCTGGACGACAGTGCCAGTGCACTTGACTTTGCGACAGATGCAGCACTTCGTAAATCCCTGCATCAGTTGAGCGGCAATGTCACCACCTTCCTGGTATCTCAGCGAGCTGCCAGCATCCGTCAGGCAGACCTGATCCTCGTTCTGAACGATGGTGAGCTTGTCGGCAAAGGCATTCATGATGACCTGATCCGCTCCTGCGAGATCTACCGAGCGATCTACTTCTCCCAGTTCCCTGAAGAACGGGCAAAATATGATTCTTCAAAAACTGCCGTTTCCGGCAATGCTGCGGAGGTGACCTTATCATGAGTACAAAAAACAAACAGCAGTCAAATGCAAACAGCACAGAAACTTTGTGGAAGGTACTCCGTTTCATCGGAAGATACCGTCTGCTCCTGATTCTCAGTATCATCCTTGCCGCAGTCTCCGTAGTCCTTCAGCTCTACGTGCCGGTACTGTTTGGTGACGCAATCGACCAGGTCGTTGCAGAACATCAGGTAAACTTCCAGAGGATGTGGTATTACCTTTCCAGGATCCTTGTCATGGTCGTTGTATCCAGTCTTGCTACCTGGATCATGAACATCATCAACAACCGTATGACTTTCCGTACCGTGCAGGACATCCGTGCCAAAGCGATCCGTCACATCCAGAAGCTTCCGCTTTCCTATCTGGACGGACACAGTACCGGAGATATCATCAGCCGTGTCATTGCGGATACGGATATCCTTTCCGATGGTCTTCTGCTTGGATTTACACAGCTTTTTTCCGGTATCGTGACGATCATCGGTACTCTGATCTTCATGTTTTCCAAGAACTTCTGGATCACACTGATGGTCATTGTCCTGACACCACTCAGCTTCTTTGTGGCAAAATTCATTTCCTCACGTTCTTTCCATATGTTCCGGAAACAGAGTGATGCCCGCGGCCGTCAGACTGCTCTCATCGAGGAAATGATTGGAAACCAGAAGATCGTTCAGGCATTTGGTTACGAGGACAAATCCTCTGCTCGCTTTGCCGAGATCAACCAGGAATTAAAGGAATGCAGCCAGAAAGCTGTCTTCTACAGTAGTCTGACCAACCCGTCTACCCGTTTCGTAAACAACGTCATCTACGCAGGTGTAGCTCTGGTCGGTGCCTTTATGATTCCTGGCGGTGCTCTGACTGTCGGCGGACTTTCTGTACTGCTCTCCTATGCGAACCAGTACATGAAACCATTCAATGATATCAGTTCCGTTATCACAGAACTTCAGAACGCACTTGCCTGCGCCACCAGAATCTTCGCACTTCTGGAAGAAGAACCGGAAAGCAAAGATCCTGAGGAAACGATTTCCGATGTTAAAGGTGAAGTCGATATCGACAATGTCAGCTTCCGCTATGTTCCGGACAAGAAGCTTATCGAAGACTTCAATCTCCATGCAGAGCCTGGTAAACGTATCGCGATCGTTGGACCGACCGGATGCGGTAAAACTACTTTTATCAACCTGCTGATGAGATTTTATGATGTGACCGGAGGAACCATTTCCATCGACGGACATCCGATCAACGAGATCTCCCGCCATTCCTTACGAAGCAGCTTCGGTATGGTCCTTCAGGAAACCTGGATCAAAAACGGTACTGTCCGTGACAATATCAACATCGGCAAACCAGATGCCACTGACGAAGAGATCATCGAGGCAGCAAAGCGTTCCCACAGCTGGGAATTCATCCGCCGTCTCCCGGACAAACTTGATACCATGCTCAAGGAAGACAGCTTAAGCCAGGGTGAGAAGCAGCTTCTGTGCATCACCCGTGTCATGCTCTGCCTGCCGCCTATGCTGATCCTGGATGAAGCAACATCAAGCATCGATACACGAACCGAACTCATGGTTCAGGAAGCGTTTGATCGTCTGATGGAGGGTCGTACCAGCTTCATCGTTGCACACCGTCTGTCCACGATCCGAAATGCAGACGAGATCCTCGTCATGAAAGACGGAAGCATCATCGAACAGGGCTCTCACGAAGAACTGATGGCGAAAGGCGGATTTTACCAGAATCTTTATAACAGCCAGTTTGTCAAAGTTGCTGAATGATCCTGGATCTTTCGTAAAGATCAATGAATGCACCGCCGGTGTTTCCTCAATATGCAATATCAAAAAATCCTGCCGGACCAGAAAGGTATTCCTCTCTGCTGTGGCAGGATTTTTGTTTGTTATTGATATTATTATTTCTCTTTCTGTGATGCCAGATATTCTTCTGTCAGGGCAACTGCATCGCGGATGCAGTCCGGGCAGGCACGGAGAATTTTTCCGGTCTCTACGCCTTTGAGGTCGCGGCAGAGATAGGAGCCGTTCTGCTCTGCAAATTTGTTGATGTAGGCTTTGGCTTTCTTGTAGGTATCGCCCTTGGTCATCTTGCCTTTCTCCGGATCTCCCACACTGTTCTGCAGTCCGATCACCATCATCATTCCTGACAGCGCACCGCACATATCCATGATCCCCATTCCGAAACCAAATCCTTCTGCGATCTTGAACATCTCTTCTCTGTCCACTCCAAACTCCTCACAGAATGAACATGCAACTGCCTGTGCACAGTTATATCCCTGATCGTGAAATGCGATCGCCTGTTCTGCTTTTGTACTCATTTAAAAAAATTCCTCCTGGTATTATTTTTTTGAAAAAAAGTGTTTCAAAAACACATACATCACAATGATAAACGCACTGATATACCCCAGTGCTCCCAACGCCGGGATCCCCCACAGCTTTGGCTTCATATCTGTCGTACAGATAATACTGGAACTGATCAGAAGTGCCATCACCCACAGTCCCATAACGATATTTCGCACCAGCCTTCGGAGCAGTCTGGAAAGATCATCTGCCACATGGAGATCCAGATTGATCTTCGTCTGTCCCTTCATGCAGCCCTGCAGAAAATCTGCTGCAAGCGACGGAACTTCGATGGATTTCTTGAAGGACCGGTAGATGTTTTTGGTATTTGCCCTGAGCTCCTTCTTCCAGTTTCCCTCGCCAAAAAATTCTTCTTTGATGCGGGCTGCCGCAATCTGGACCATATTGATCTCCGGACTGATATCTGCAAGGACTCCTTCTACATGAGTCAGACCCCGCGCCAGCATGGTAAGTCCGTGAGGCATCATGATCTTGTTTTCCTTCATGACCTCCATGAGATCTACCATGACCTCTGCAAGATCGATATTTCCGATATCTGCAGTTCCATATTTCTCCATCAGATCCTGGATATCCTGATAGAGCTTGCTGTGGTCGGGTTTGCCCTTGAATTCTCCAAGTGCCAGAACTGCATCCTGGATCTTTCCGATATCATTCAGTGCCACGCCTTCCACAGCCTGGCTGATCAGTTCTCTGTCTCTCTCCGTGAGCCTTCCCATCATCCCCATATCGATCCAGACGATCTTGCCGCCCTGGATCCGCACATTGCCAGGATGAGGATCCGCATGGAAAAAGCCATCCTCGATCACCTGCTTGATAAAGTTGTCCACAAACTTGCTTCCGATCTCATTCAGGTCATAGCCGTTCTGCAGAAGTTTTTCTTTATCGTTAATCGCGATCCCGTCAATATATTCCATGACCAGTACATGCGTCGTCGTATATTCCCGATACAGGATCGGCGTTTTTACAAAGGCAACGCCCTTGTTCTTTTTGGCAAACTCGGAAATGTTGGCGGCTTCTGTCAGGAAGTTCATCTCCTCCTGTGTCACTGTCCACAGTTCGCTTAAGACCATGTTCAGGTCAACGGCACCCTTGATGCTGACCGGCGGCATCAGCCGCACTGCCTTGTGCATCAGGCCAATGTCCCTTGCCATCGTCTCGTAGATTCCCTTGCGCTGTACTTTGACGACAACTTCCTCGCCTGTTTTGAGCGTTGCCCGGTGAACCTGTGCAATGGAGGCGGAACCGAGTGGTCGCTCCTGGATCTCTTTGAACTCTGCCTGCCAGGGACATCCCATCGACTCTTCCAAAACCTCGATCACCTCCGAAAAAGGCATCGGCGGTACATCGGAACACAGTTTCATCAGCTCATCACAGTAACGCTTGGGAAGGATGTCTGAACGAAGTGACATAAGCTGACCCAACTTGATATAAGTTGGGCCCAGATCTTCCAGTATAAGACGAAGTTTCTCCGGAGAGACACCTCGCGTGATAGAATGTTTCTTCAGAACAGCGGTGATTTCTTTGAGGCGCTCTCCGTAGCCGTCTTTCTGCTCTGCTTCATTGTCTGGTCTGCTCATTTGCTGCTCCGTTTCTGTTGTTTATTCTTCCGTTGTTTCCTGTGCCGGCTCTTCAGCTGCTGCAGGAGCTTCTTCCTTTGGAGCTTCTTCGGTTTTTGGTGCTTCCTCTGCCTTTGGTGCTTCCATCTTGAGGATCTGCTCTTTGAGTTCTGCAAGCTGCTCCGGTGAAAGTTTGGCAAGGGTATCCTTGATGTCTTCCTTCGGTGCTTTCGGTGCAGGTGTTGTCTTGGTCTTGATTGTTTCTTTGATGTTGTGTTTCAGTTCCTGATTCAGAACCTTGCCCTGCTCTACGGTAAGTTCACCTTTCTTAACCAGCTCGTCCAGGATCTCCTTGGATTTCTCTGCTGTCACTGCAACAGTACCTACGCCTGCGAGTAAAAGTTTTTTAAGTCCGTCTCCTAATTCCATAATATATATCTCCTTTCATAAAATCTTATCATTTTTAAAGTTGCTTCAGAAACAAAAGCCCTTTCGGTACAAAGATCAGAAGTCCGACGATCGCTGCCATGATCGCTGCGATCAGGACTGCTCCTGCTGCCGTATCCTTGGCGATCTTTGCAAGCGGATGACGCTCGGTGGTCACGAGATCTACCACAGCCTCAACTGCTGTGTTGACCAGTTCCAGTGCCATCACAAGCCCGAACAGCCCAAGACAGATGCACCATTCTGTGATCGAAAGTCCCAGGATCCATCCGGCGATCACGACAAGAGCCGCGACTGCAATATGTATCTTCATATTTCTTTCATTTCTGATGCAAGTAAAAATCCCTTCAAAAGCATAACTAAAGCTCTTGTGCAGCGGATCCTTCTTTCTGCCTGCCATTCTGCTCACCTGCCTTTTGTCTTCTATATACGGATTGTTCCGCAGCAAGCTGCGCAATTCGTTTAGTTATATTATAACAGAATTGTCCTAAAACAACCATAGTTCTGTGCAAATTTTCACATTAATATATATTTTTTGCATTTAATCACATGCTTGTCAAAATCTCTCTTGACAGTCCGGCATAAAAAGTGATACTTTACTACTGTAAAATTTCCAATCAAAAAACCAAATGACGAGGTATGAGAAGATGCAGGAATTAAAACCAATCAAAGAAGGTAAAGTACGTGAGATTTATGACAATGGCGACAGCCTGATCATGGTTGCCACCGACCGTATCAGTTGTTTCGATGTGATCCTGAACAATGAAGTCACCAAAAAAGGCACTGTACTGACACAGATGTCCAAATTCTGGTTCGATCTGACAGAGGATATTCTGCCCAACCATATGATTTCTGTCGATGTAAAGGATATGCCGGAATTTTTCCAGCAGGAGAAATACGAAGGCAAATCCATGATGTGCCGTAAGCTCAACATGCTCCCGATCGAGTGTATCGTCCGTGGCTATATCACCGGAAGCGGCTGGGCAAGCTACAAAGAAAACGGCACTGTCTGTGGTATCAAACTTCCGGAAGGTTTAAAGGAATCCGACAAGCTGCCTGAGCCGATCTACACACCATCTACCAAAGCTGAGATCGGTGATCACGACGAGAATATCTCCTTCGAGCAGAGCATCGACCACCTGGAGAAATACTTCCCGGGCAGAGGACGCGAGCTTGCAGAAAAACTTCGTGACAATACCATCGCATTATATAAAAAATGTGCAGAATATGCACTGAGCAAGGGAATCATCATCGCAGACACCAAGTTCGAATTCGGTCTTGACGAGGACGGAAACATGGTGATTGGTGATGAGATGCTTACTCCTGACAGCTCCCGTTTCTGGCCATTAGAAGGCTACGAACCAGGACATGGACAGCCATCCTTCGACAAACAGTTCGCACGTGACTGGCTCAAAGCCAATCCAGGAAATGACTGGACACTTCCGCAGGAGATCGTTGACAAGACCATCGCCAAATATCTCCAGGCATACAAGATGCTTACCGGCAAAGAACTTGCATGATCAATCTATGCTTCATAACTGCCCGCCACTGACAGGTCGGGCAGTTTTTTCGTTGTATATGCTCTTTTATAAAAACTTGCCAAAGTAATAAAAACAGTATATAATAAATGCATATTTTTACCATTAAGGTATTTATTTTATTTTTATTAAAACACCAAAGGAGTGAACATTTAAAGTGGACATACGTGACACTTACCAATTTATCGTACTTGCTGTTTTGCTGGCACTCTCTGCTTTCTTCTCTTCGATTGAGACAGCACTGATGTCTGTAAACAGGATCCGGCTTCGTACCCTGTCAGATGACGGCAACAGACGAGCAGCTCTTGCCCTGGACATTCTGGAGAATAAGACTCCCAAGATGCTCAGTGCGATCCTGATTGGTAACAACATCGTAAACGTATATGCATCATCGCTTGCAACTACACTTGCATATCACCTGGGAGGCTACATGGTCAGCATTGCAACGCTGGCACTGACAGTTGCGATCCTGGTATTCGGAGAGATCACACCAAAAAACTATGCAACACTTAATTCCGAAAAGCTTACCCTGCGTTATATCACTGTCATTCATTTTCTGATGACTCTCATGACACCCGTGATCTTTGTGATCAATTTGATATCCAGATTTTTCCTGTACATCCTGCATGTAGATCCGGATGCTGTCAACAAAGCCATGACCGAGGAAGAGCTCCGTACCATCGTGGATGTCAGCCACGAAGATGGCGTCATTGAATCCGACGAGAAAAAAATGATCTACAACGTTTTCGATCTCGGAGATGCAGATGCCAAGGACATCATGGTTCCCCGTGTCAATGTAACTTTTGCCAACGTAAACAATACTTACGAAGAACTGATCGATATTTTCCGTACAGACAGATTTACCCGTCTTCCAGTCTATGAGGACACACAGGACAATATCGTTGGTATCATCAATATGAAGGACCTTCTTCTTTATAATCAGGATGATCCTTTTGATATCAGGAACTTTCTCCGTAAGCCACATTTTACCTATGAATACAAGGATATCTCTGATCTTCTCGTGGAAATGAGGGAATCTACTTTTAATATCGCTATCGTTCTTGACGAATACGGCGAGATGACCGGTCTTATCACCCTCGAGGATATCCTTGAGGAGATCGTCGGTGAGATTCACGACGAATACGACGAGAACGAAGACGAACTCATCAAGAAAATTTCCGATCAGGAATATATTGTTGAGGGCTCCATGAGCCTTGACGATGTCAACGATCATCTTCATACGGAATTTACTTCCGAGGATTATGATTCTCTCGGCGGTCTGATCATCGAACATCTCGACCGGCTCCCAGAGGATGGCGATGAAGTTGTCACCACTGACAATGTCAGACTGGTTGTCGACAAGCTTGACAAGAACCGTATCGAACGGGTACATGTCTATCTTCCAGAACCTGCTGTTGAAGATGCAGAGGAACCTGACGAAAGCAAAGAATCCTGATTATCCTAATAATAAAGCCCGCTCCGGCAATCACAGTAATTGATTCTGCCGGAAACGGGCTTTTCTTATTATATTGCAATGGGACATGCCAGTTTTTTTCTCTAATCTATCAGATCGTTCTGGAACCGTGACAGATGCTCATACGGAAGGATCAGTCTTCCCCTGTACAGGCCGCATCCGTCATTGATCAGGCTGTTGTTCACTGCTGCAAACATATTGACATCAAGCTTCGAAAGTTCCAGTTTCTGAAGACGCATCCCTCTTTCATACGCCTCATCAAAATAAATGCACTCTCCCTCCGGGATCGCATCTCTCCTTGCTCTCGCCTCGTCCTGTCCTTTCTCATAGCCAAGATGGTTTGCTGGTCCGATCTCAGCCACATCGTCCATGGACTTTGTCCGGAGCTGGACCTCCATAAAACATCTGGAACTGTTATCATACAATGTGATATGTAGTGATCGATAATCCTGCGGCGTTTTTCCTGCAACATAGTCGCGGTAATATGGACGGACCTCATCATTCAGAAACTCTGACGGACTCTCCATGATCCCTCTCGCTGACTCTACCGTAAATCCACGTTCTTCCAGAAAGGCCGGAAGTACATTTGCAATCTCATAGAGATACTTCTCTTCTACTTTTTCTCTGTCCTGCTCGCTCTTGAGATGGCATCTCGGCATGGAGATCACAATCCGGTAAGCGATCAGGTCACGAAAACAGGTCAGGCGGTTTTTGATCTCGGAAACGGATGGATAAGTTCCATGTTCCATATGATAATCATAAATATATTCTACAATATAACCGTTGAATTTCTCCTCCGCACGGATCAGGGATTTGATCCTGCCCTTGAACGTAAACGCCAGAAACGGATACTCCCTCGCCATATACTTATAAAATTCCCGAATCTTCTGAGACTGCGCAGTAAGGAAATCATTATGTTCCAGAAGCTCCGTGATCTGCAGCAAAAAATTACAATGCGCCAGATCGATCTCATTCCTGCTCTTCCGCGCATCCCTGCGGAGATCCCCCGAATAATTATGAAGGATCCGCAGAAGCGTATCTCCTGAATATAGGTAATCGTTTAATGTGATCATAGTTTGTGCCCCCTCTGTTTTATCAGCCGTTGGATCTTTTATTGTTATTTTCTCTCAAGCAGCACACAATTCTCGCAATGCTCGGTCGCCGGGAACATGTCTACGGGGATGACGCGGCGGGCTTTGTAGCCGTGTTTGGTGAGGTATTTGAGGTCTCGTGCGAGGGTTGTCGGGTCGCAGGAGACGTAGACGATCTTCTTTGGGTGCAGGGTGATCACGGAAGAGAGGAACTTCTCGTCGCTTCCGCTTCTCGGCGGGTCCATGAAGACAACGTCTGCGCTTTCTCCGGCGTCTGCCATCTGGCGCATGAAAACGCCTGCATCGTTGTTGTAGAAACGGACATTTTTGATTCCGTTGCGTTTCGCATTTGCGATCGCATCACGCACGGCGTCGGAATTCAGTTCCACGCTGATGACTTCTTTTGCCTTGTCGCTGGCGATCAGACCGATGGTTCCGATTCCGCAGTATGCATCAATCACGCGCTCTTTGCCGGTAAGTCCTGCCAGTTCGATTGCTTTGCCGTACAGTTTCTCTGTCTGAACCGGATTGACCTGATAGAAAGATTTGGAGGAAATACGGAAAGTCTTTCCGCAGAGTTCATCTTCGATATAACCCTTTCCATAAAGAACCGTTTCCTTCTCGCCAAGGATCATGCTTGTCTTTTGTCCGTTTACATTGAGAACGATCGTCGTGATCTCCGGATGAAGCTTACGCAGTGCCTTGACGAAGTTGTTCTTGGACGGCAGGATCGGAGAACCGAGTACCAGAACTACCATGATCTGTCCGCTGTGATAGCCGGTACGGATCAGCACATGACGAAACAGACCGTATCCCGTGTCTTCATTATAAGTTTTGATCTTGAAAGATTTCAGCAGCCCGCGGATATCACGGATGATCGCATCTGCTCTCTGATCCTCGATCAGACATTCATCAACCGGCACAATAAAATGCGTTCCCTCCTGATAGATTCCTGAGATCACGGTACCGTCTTTCTTATGACCGAAAACGGCATGAACTTTGTTTCTGTAATGGAACGGATCATCCATTCCTATAATCTTCTCCACCTGACAGTATGGCTTCAGAAGTTTCGCAACCTCTGTCTGTTTTCTCTTTAACTGCTGCTCATACGGCATGTCAAGTAGCTGACATCCACCGCATTTGCCATGCACTGGACAGAGTGATTTCGTGGCAGACTTTGCCTTGTAATTTTTCTTATTGTTTTTGAATTTCTTTTCTGATGTCATTTATACTCCTTCTCCGTTGAATTCCGGTATAAAACTTTCTTTTGCCGTCTCACCCTCCTGGATAAAACAATTCGTCACTCCAAGAGAGATCGCATGGTCGAGCAGGCGGTCATACTCTCTGTCCGTAACTTTTCTGGATAACTGCGGATCGTCTTTCATCGCCGGCATCGGCGTGTACTGGCTCATCAGGCTGATATAGATCTGGTCACCATAAGTCCCATATAAATATTCCAGTACCTTTTTGGAATTCCGTACATGTCCCGGCAAAAGCAGATGACGCACGATCACACCTTTTTTCATCATTCCCCGCTCGTCAAACTCCGGCATTCCGACCTGACGAACCATTTCTTCCAGTGCTTTCATAGCAACTTCCGGATAATCCTTTGCATGTGAATATTTCCCCGCAAGGTCAGCCTCCAGATATTTAAGATCCGGAAGATAAATATCGACCAGCCCCTCCAGATACCGCAGCATCTCGGCTTTTTCATATCCACTGCTGTTGTACACCACCGGGATCGTAAGCCCCTGCTCTTTCGCAAGGATCAGTGCTTCCCGCACCTGCGGCAGAAAATGTCCCGCCGTCACCAGATTGATATTGTTTGCCTTCTGTACCTGCAGATCCAGAAAAAGTTCTGCAAGGTACTCCACTGTGATCACCTTACCGCTCTGCCCTTTGGAAATCGTCCGGTTCTGGCAGAACGCACATCCCAGGGAACAGCCGGAAAAAAACACCGCCCCGGAGCCTTCTTTTCCTGAAATACACGGTTCTTCCCACATATGAAGGGCAGCCCGTGCTACCATGATCCCTGCATCCACGCCGCAGAATCCCTTCTGGCCCGCCAGGCGATCCACGCCGCAGTTTCTCGGACAGAGATGGCAGTCCTTCAGCATTGTCTGTAATTCTTCCTGCATAAAATTTCTTCTTTCTTTTTAACTCCCCCTATTCTACCAAAAAAGAACCCAAAATCCAAGTTATTCGTTGACAAATTCTGTTGCTTCCCGTATAATTATCATAAATTTTCAAATATCTTTAAATGCAGTGACGGGAAGCAGTACATGATTTCAGGATGCCCAGAGAGAAGGTGGCTGGTGTGAACCTTCGTGACAGAATTATGGAAGTAGTCCCCGAGCAGTGAACTGAACCATGATCTCATCAGAATCATACAGTAGGCTTCAACGTAGTTTCCACGTTACAGGAAAGCAGTATGATCATGTACTGACAGAGGGAGAGTATTCTCTGAAATCAGGTGGTACCACGGATTTATCCGTCCTGAGCATATATTATATGCTTGGGACTTTTTTTATGGTATCAGAATCTTTTTTATCAAAGGAGGGGTTTTATTTGAAACAGATTTCAGGAAACAAGCTTTTAGTAAAAGCCTTAAAAGAAGAAGGTGTTGAAACTTTATTCGGATATCCTGGTGCATGCACCATCGATATCAGTGACGAATTATACAGACAGAACGGGATCGACATTATCCTTCCGCGCCATGAACAGGCACTTGTCCATGAAGCAGATGCCTATGCAAGAACTACCGGCAAAGTCGGCGTATGTCTTGTAACCAGCGGTCCTGGTGCTACCAACCTTGTCACCGGACTTGCAACTGCCAACTATGACAGCGTTCCTCTCGTATGTTTTACCGGCCAGGTTGCCAGACATCTGATCGGAAACGACGCTTTCCAGGAAGTTGACATCGTAGGGATCACCCGCAGCATCACCAAATATGGCGTAACCGTCCGTAACCGTGAGGACCTCGGCCGCATCATCAAAGAAGCTTTTTATATCGCAAGAACCGGCCGTCCGGGACCTGTTCTTATCGACCTTCCTAAGGACGTCATGGCTGAACTTGGAAGCGCAGAATATCCTAAGAGTGTAAATATCCGCGGCTACAAACCAAACACCAGCGTTCACATGGGCCAGCTCAAAAAAGCCCTCAAGATGCTTCAGAAAGCCAAGAAGCCTCTGTTCCTCGCAGGCGGCGGTGTAAATATCGCTCACGCAAACGAGATTTTTACCACTGTAGTTGAGAAAACACAGGTTCCAGTCGTTACAACTGTCATGGGACGTGGCGCGATCTCCACAAAGCACCCGTTATTCATCGGAAACCTTGGAATGCATGGTTCCTATGCTGCAAACATGGCAGTCAGCAACTGTGACCTCCTGTTCTCCATCGGAACCCGTTTCAACGACCGTATCACCGGCAAGCTCCACGAGTTTGCACCAAACGCGCAGATCGTTCATATTGATATTGATACCGCATCTATTTCCAGAAACATCCACGTAGATGTTCCGATCGTTGCCGATGCCAAAGAAGCGATCACAAAAATGGCTGAATACGTTACCAACTGCGGTACCAAAAAATGGCTTTCCGAAATCGAAGGATGGAAGAACGAACATCCACTTACCATGAAAAATCGCCCGCTTATGGGACCTCTTGATATTTTTGCAGCGATCAACGAACAGTTTGATGACGCGATCATCGTCACCGACGTTGGACAGCACCAGATGCTTACTTCTCAGTTTGTCGATATCACTGAGAAACGTCAGCTCATCATGTCCGGCGGTCTCGGCACCATGGGCTATGGCCTCCCCGGTGCGATCGGTGCACAAATCGGCAATCTGGATACTCCTGTCATCTCCATCTCCGGTGACGGCGGTGTACAGATGAACATTCAGGAACTCGCAACTGCAGTTCTGGAAGAATTACCGATCATCTGCTGCATCTTCAACAACACTTATCTCGGAATGGTACGCCAGTGGCAGAAATTATTCTACGGCAAACGTTACGCAATGACCAACTTAAGAGCCGGTGCCCTCTCCCGCCGTACTGATGGTGAAGAATATCCGGAATACACACCGGATTTCGTCAAACTCGCCGAAAGCTATGGTGCCAAAGGCATCCGCGTCTCCAAACGTGAAGAAATCGCCGCCGCTTTTGAAGAAGCAAAGAAAAATAAGAAAAGACCTACGATCATCGAGTTTCTGATCGATCCGGAGGAAATGGTCTATCCTATGATCAAACCAGGTGGAACACTTGCAGATATGATCATGGATTGTTAGGAGGAATCAGGATATGGATAAAGGAATGAAAACAAGATGGATCTCTCTCTATGTAGAAAACCAGGTAGGTGTACTCTCCAAGATCTCCGGGCTTTTTTCCGGAAAGTCCTATAACCTGGACAGTCTTACCGTTGGAACCACTGAGGATCCTACAATCTCCAGAATGACGATCGCAACTGTCAGCGACGATGAAACATTTGAACAGATCAAAAAGCAGTTAAACCGCATGGTCGAAGTCATCAAAGTCATTGACTTTACAGATATCTTCGTCCGCATGAAAGAGATTCTTTACATCAAAGTCAAGAAATGCTCTGCAGCAGACAAGGTGGAACTTTTCCAGATCGCAGAGACCTTCAAGGCAAGAGTCATCGATTATGGCAAGGACAGCCTTCTTCTTGAGTTTGTCCAGACTGCAACCAAAAACGATGCCGTTGTCAAACTGATCAAAGAAGAATTCAAATACATCGAAGTTGTTCGCGGCGGAAGTGTCGGAATTGAGTCCATCAGCATGATGGAACGATAAATCAACAGGCAGCACTGATCTTGTCCCCCGTCTTTTATGACTGGTTATTGTACAAGATCAAATGCTGCCTGTTTTTTGCACTGTTTAACTTCTTTTTTTAATATGCCAGTTCCTGCATCAGTTCATGAACGGTCGTCATCTCATGGATCTTTCCAACATTCGCTCCACAGAAGATCAGTCCCTTATCAAGGTTTCCTTTCACTGCCTCGATCAGTGCTTTTGTAATGCAGTACGGGACTTTGCGCGGGTCACATTTTTCCAGACAATTGTAGCATTTACGGATCGGCTCTCTTCCTGCCTCCAGATGCCGGATAAATTCATTTCGAAGCGCACGTCCCGGCATTCCCACCGGGCTCTGTACGATCTGGATATCAGATTCCTCCGCCTCAATGTAGGCTCTCTTGTACGCGTCAGAAGCATCACACTCCTCTGTCGCCACAAATCTACTTGCGATCTGCACACCATCTGCGCCAAGTCCCATCATATGATCAATATCTGCCCGGTCAAAAATCCCTCCCGCAACGATCACCGGGATCTTTCTGTCAAATTTCTCTTCGTATTCCTTTTTGCATTCGATGATCCTGCAGATTTCTTCATCAAAATCCAACGCATTTATATCTGCCAGCTGCTCCCTGGAAAATCCAAGATGTCCCCCTGCTTTCGGTCCTTCGATCACAATAAAATCTGCTGTCCTGTCGTATCTGTGTGCCCACATTTTGAGGATCAGATTCGCCGCACGCCTGGAAGAAACGATTGGTGCGATCTTCGTTCCTGACTTTTCGCTCACCAGTTTCGGAAGATCCATCGGAAGTCCCGCTCCGCTGATGATCACATCTGCGCCTGCTTTCACCGATTCCCGGACATGTTCCTCATAATGTTTCAATGCCACCATGATATTGACCCCGACAAGTCCTCTGCCGCCCGCGATTTCTTTTGCTTTCTTTACATGCTTCCCTATCGCGATACGGTTACATTTTGCCTGATCTTGCTCAAATCCCTCTTCATCATATCCAATCTGTGCCGTCGAGATCACCCCAACGCCGCCCTCTCGCGCTACCGCTCCGGCAAGACTGCTCCGGCTGATCCCGACTCCCATACCGCCCTGGATGATCGGAAGCTGCGCCGTCTTTTCTCCAATGCGAAGTTCTTTGAGTGTGCTTTTATCTGTATTCATCCTGATTTCTCCCATCTATCATTTATTTTGATTATCAAACTATTTGATAGTATACTCTTTCGTAATTGTGATGTCAATGTATTGCTGAATCTTTTTCTAGTTTATATAGTTTTTATTACTACTTATGTTTTTATTAAAAATCATTGGACAAATCAGACTCTTTTTACTAAAATAGCTTCATACTATACAGACTGACAAAGAGGAAGTTTTTTATGAACTATCAGGATGGATTTGAATTTGAACACCGCTGCGCGGCATTTCTCAAAACCAAGGGCTATCGCAAAGTAAGCGTTACACCACCAAGCGGCGACCAGGGGATTGATGTGATCGCATACAAATCAGGGGTGAAATACGGCATACAGTGTAAATATTATTCTGCTCCAGTCGGAAACAAGGCGGTACAGGAAGCATACAGCGGGGCTCGCTTCTATGACTGTGACCGTGCTGTGGTCATGACAAACCATACCTTCACAAAAGCTGCAAGAGAACTCGCCGATAAACTGGAAGTAGAATTATGGGAGCATTGTTCACCTGGCAGAGAAACAGGAAAATTCCGCAAACTGATCCATGCTTTTCTGTTTCTTTTTCTTCTGGCAGGAATTGCTGCGGGTGCTTCCATGCAGATTTTTCAGTATCCAAAACCGTCTCTTCTGAACTATCTGGATGTTTTTCTGGCGGTCACTGCCTCCCTTTTGGGTATCTTCGGATGGCGTTTTTTGTCACTGAACCTGCTTTCCGGAGCTTTGTATCTGATCCTGTTTTTCCTGCTTCTGTTTTCCGGGGCAGCAAAGATCCTTCCTTCTGAGGTTCTTCCGGTATTTTTGCTCCCGGCAGTCCTTCTCTCCGGACATGCCATTTTTTTGCAGCGGCAAAAAAGCTCTGACAGCGACGGCCAGGATTCCACTGACCATCAGAGGACTTTATCAAACCAGAATACCGGCAAAGCCTACACCAGACTTCTCTCTCAGGGGCTTCGCTCCAAAGTGCAGTTTCTGTCCTCTGAGGAAGCCGACTACGGAGAAAAATTTCTTTATCACATAGACGAATGCTCTGCCAAAGATCTTGCTCTCCTCGAAAAAGAAATGAACCGCTCCATGAAAGACCACTACCGCCTTCAGAGAATCAACAATTCTCAGTTTTATCTGCACCGCATCCCCAAAAAGAACAAAAAAAATCAGGACAGTTCCGACTGAAAACTGTCCTGATTTTTTTTATTTGTGGTCTTTGCCATTTGTGCCAAAGATCTTTCTCATATTTACATTCATGATAAAATAATACATCACGATCAGAAGGCCGCCCGCAAGCACCCAGGCTGCCGGACCTGCCAGACAGACACCCGGATAGCTTCTCTTTGCCCCGGCGATCACCGCTACAACGCCTCGTCCGATCAGCTCTGCGACACCCGCCATCATCGGAAGGAGTCCATAGCCAAGTCCCTGAATACCATTTCGGTAAATATTTACCACTGCCAGCGGAATAAAGAAAATCCCGATACATTTCAGATAAATATCTACGGAATTCATAATGATATCAACATCTTCTGATACAAAAAGATAGGTCATATATTTGCCGACAGTCATGATAAATCCTGCTGCCACGAAGGAATATACAACACCAATAACCGTACATGCCTTGAATCCTTCACGGATACGCTTCACAGAACCGGCGCCCATATTCTGGGCTGCATAAGTTGCCATCGTCGTTCCCATTGCCACATATGCCTGTGTTACCACCTGCTCGATCTTGCCTGCTGCCGTGTACGCTGCAACCAGTGTTGATCCGAGGATATTTAAGGAAGACTGCACCATCATGGTACCGATCGCTGTGATCGAATACTGCAGTGCCATCGGAACTCCGATCCGAAGCTGGTTTTTGTAGATCGTACTTCCAACATCCAGATCTTCACGCTTCAAATGAAGAATCGGAATCTTCGCAATGATATAAAACAGGCAGAGGATTCCGGAAACGCCCTGTGCAATAACCGTCGCAACTGCGGCTCCCTTCGCGCCCATCCCGAATCCTACGATAAACACAAGATCCAGGACAATGTTCAAAAGTGCGCTTATAATAAGAAATACAAGCGGAAGCTTACTGTTTCCAAGCGCCCTGAGGATACTGGACAGAAGATTATAAAGCATCTGTGCCAGGATTCCGCCGCTGACGATCATTATGTACGAATATGCGTCCGCAAAAATATCCGATGGCGTATTCATAAGGATCAGAAGCGGTTTCATAAATGCCATAAACAGTATCGTCAGAAGTGCTCCGACTACAAAAGAAAGAATCCCTGCTCCCGCTACTGTCTTTCGCATGCCCTTCATATCACCGGCTCCGAATTTCTGCGCCGTGAGGACAGTAAAACCAGCCGTCATTCCCACGACAAAACCATAGATCAGAAACATGATCGTTCCCGTGCTGCCGACCGCCGCCAGAGCCTTGTTTCCGACAAACTTACCAACGATCACAGCATCTGCCATATTGTAAAACTGCTGAAATACATTACCGATAAAAATCGGCAGGGTAAAGCCAAAAATAATCTTCATCGGATTTCCGACAGTCATATCATTCTGTGCTGATTTCATCTCTACACTCCTTATTTTTTCTTTAATCGAATGCATATTATATACTGCTTTTTGGTATTCGTAAACCCGTTTTTTTGATTATTTTTGAAAATATTTCTGTCTGTTTTTCGTCAGTTTTACTCTTCGCTTCGCATCTCTGCCTGGATCTCATCTTCGCAGGTCGCCATCGCCTCAAGAGTCATGGTCAGAAGCTTCGGAAGTTCCCATCCAATCTGCTCTGCCCCGCGCTCGATGACCTCTCTGGAACATCCTGCCGCAAAACCTTTGCTCTTGTATTTTTTCTTGAAGGATTTAAATTCCATGTCCTTTGTACTCTTGGACGGACGCATCAGAGCGACTGCCCAGATCAGCCCTGTAAGCTCATCTGCCGCGAAGAGGACTTTTTCCATTTCGTGCTCTGGTTTTACATCGATCGTTGCCCCGCATCCAACAGTGATCCCATAAAAATTCCTCCTGCTACACATTTTAATTTCTATTAATATACTACTTTACTATGTTGAAGTCAATTTTGTGTTTTCCTGTTTACAGGATTGTTTCTGTCCTGTTATAATAGAAATAAAACATCTGTGGAATTTCGTATCATCTTCCCCTTTTGTAAAACTGAAATGAGGTATTTTCATGAGCAAGCCCAGACATGCAGACAAAGATTCTGCTCCCACATCTTCTGGTTCAAAGCAGATCCATCATCTGTCCAATTATATCTTTTTATTTCTGCTGGCTGTATTTCTTATCGCAGTTTATACTTTTCTACTGCAAAAAAGCTACAGTACCAGCACTCTGGAGGCAAACGTTGACCAGAATATCACTTGTTCCGATGCCATCCACAAACTTGTTTCCAACACTTTTACCAGGGACGACTTTACGGACATCAACACGGTTGATGATATGTCCTCTGAGCGGTATCAGACACTTCAAACTACTTTGAACCAGATCCGAAGCCTGAATTCCACCCGATATCTCTACACTGCCAAAAGCAACTCTGAGGGAAAACTGATCTATCTGGTCGATGGCCTCGATCTTGATACCTCTGATTTTGCTTATCCGGGAACCTACATAGAGGATGAAATGATTCCCTACATTAATTCTACACTGTCAGGCAAAACCATTTATTCGCAGGAGACCATTGACACCACATGGGGACATATCTTCACAGCATGCTATCCCGTCAAGGCAACCGATGGCTCCAACGAGATCATCGGCGCACTCTGCATCGAAATGGACATGGAATCTGCCTATACTTTTCTGAGCAAAAGCAGCCGGAATTCTCTCCAGATCGCAATCGCCGCAGCCATCATTGCACTGCTTCTGCTTGTCTGTGTTTATCACATTCTGCAGAACCAGAGGGCGAAGGACAGGGAACAGCAGATGCTCCTCAGGAAATCTGCCGCTGCCGCCGAAGCTGCAAACAAGGCAAAATCCGCATTCCTCTTTAATATGTCACACGACATCCGGACTCCTATGAATGCGATCATCGGCTACGCAGGGCTTTCCCGGAATCATCTGCATGAACCAGACAAATTAAGCGAGTATCTTTCCAACATCCGCACCTGCGGACAAAAAATGCTCTCCATCATTGACAACATCCTGGAGATTGCCCGGATTGAAAACAACCAGATCGTTCTCGAAGAAAGCATCTGCAACATTGAAGAAAGTTTTGACTCCTGCATCGTCATGTTCAATACGGCAGTTCAGGAAAAGCACCAGACTATTACCGTACATAAGCAGGTTGCAAATCCTTATGTCTATATTGACAGTTCCCATCTGTCCGAGATTGTACTCAATGTTATCAGCAATGCCATCAAATACACCGGGCAGAATGGAAAAATCGACTGCTGTCTTACTCAGAAGCCGCATGAAGATGCCGACTGGTGTTACATGGAAATCTCTATTGCTGACAATGGTATCGGTATGTCCGAGGAATTCCAGGCACATATTTTTGAATCCTTTTCACGTGAACGTTCTTCTACCATAAGCGGTATCGAAGGCACCGGTCTTGGCATGGGTATCGTAAAAAATCTGGTAGACCTGATGCATGGAACGATCGAGATCCAGAGCAGTCCGGGAAAAGGCTCCACTTTTACGATCTGTATTCCATGCCGCACTGCACGCAAAGAAGAGGCTGAGCCAAGGAAATCCTCATCCGACCGCCCACAGAAAACTCTTGCAGGAAAAAGGATCCTTCTTGCTGAGGATAATGATCTGAATGCTGAGATCGCCATCGAACTTCTCAGTGAAGAAGGTCTGCTTGTCGACCGTGTCAGCAACGGCGTTGCCTGTGTGGAAAAACTTGAGAAAGCAGCACCTGATTTTTATGATCTGATCCTCATGGATATTCAGATGCCCGTCATGAACGGATATGACGCCACCCGCAAGATCCGACAGTTAGAGGATCCATTCCGTTCCAGCATTCCGATCATCGCCATGACTGCCAATGCTTTTGCCGAAGACCGTCAGAAAGCGCTCTTTGTCGGAATGAACGACCATGTCGCCAAACCTGTTGATATGAATGTCCTGATTCCTGTATTGGAAAAACATATACGAACCAAAAAAGAAAATTAAGTCAGAAATCCCCATCCGGTCAGTATCAGGCTGACATTGGATGGGGATTTTGTTTGCTTTTTTATTTAAACTCACTAATCTGTGACCAGGCTTCTTTGAGCCGGTCCAGGGAATAGCCTGCATTGGCAGGGCTGGTTGACGGAAGCTTATGTGCCTCGATGCCATTTACCGGGTAAATATATTTACAGTACAGCTCGTACGCCTTGCCGCCATTCGTATAGATTGCCTGGATGTCAGCAGTGTCCAGTATTTCGGACAGATCATTTGGGACCACATCGCGGATGCTCGCATCGGAAGAGCCCTCGATCTCACAGCTCTGGATCACATCCCACACAGCAATATGATGCTCAAGGAGCATTGCTTTCTTTTCTTCTATCGTCTGCGGCACCTCACATCCCAGAATCCCTGCAAGCACTTTCCAGAACCGGTTCTGCTTATGTCCGTAAAAAAACTTCTGCTCCCTGGACTTCACTGACGGAAAACTCCCAAGTATCAATATCCGTGAGTGTTCGTCGTATACAGGGTCTATTGTATGTTCCATAATTTCTTTATCCTCTTTTCTTCCGTTTCACCTTCCACGGCCTGTTCTTACCGTGCCATCCATGTTCTTCCCAGTAGCCATAATCCGGCTCGAACTTCCAGAATGCTTTGTGCATCCAGCGTATCATCGAAAACCACATGCGGGTCTTGAGTGTTGGTTTGAATGGGGCATGATTTTTTCGGATCTTTGCTGCCATCCGGTCGGTCTCCTGGTGGATCTTCTTCTGGATATCTTCCGGGATCTCGGATGGCTTCGCTGCCCTGACAGCAAATCCCATGCGGTAGATCCGCGGATAGCCCCAGAAAAACATACTGTGATAAAGATCCTTCGTCGTGCTCGCCATGCCACCGCCGGCAGCTGTCGCAATCGCCACGCCCTGCTTCTGGAAGGCACGTGCATCCGGCCGGTGCACCATCCATCTCGTACCAAAATGATCCAGAAAGGCCATCATCTGCCCGGTCGCATGATACACATATACCGGGCTTGCCAGAATTACTACATCCGCCTCATCCATCGCATCCATAAGAGGCTTGAGCTTCTTATAATGCGGGCAATGTGTCAGGTCCTTGTTAAAACACGTCCAGCATCCGAGACATGGTTCATCAAAATCACGCGGCAGGAAAAATTCCGTCACCTCCCCGCCGATCTTTTCCGCAAGTTCATGCGCAATCATATACGTATTCCCCTTATGGTTCTGACCATGTATAACTGTAATTTTCACAGTATCGCTTCCTTTCCTGTTATATCTCTTCTATCTACTTTATGCATCCCTGCGCTTACAATACTCCATGATCTTCCTCATCAGCGGCTTTGCATCGAGGGGCTTGGCGATATGTTCATTCATTCCTGCTTCCCTGGTCTGCTGACGGTCCTCGTTAAAAGATTATACTCTGCTACTTTTCTCTCTACCGTTTTTTCATACAGTGATATCTGGCGGTTCAAAAAAGCATATGCCGATTTCAGCAGTCTGTATTCCTTTTCTCCATGTTCCATATCTATATCCCCGTGCTTCTTTTATTTTTGTATTTTATTTCCCGTCAATCTCCAGCATCAGATATTCTGATCTGCATCCTGTTTTGAACTTGATCGCCCAGTCTGAGATTCCTGACGTTACGATAAAGTTTGTACTGCCTCTTTTTTCGTATCCGTAAACCCGGTCATCCGGGGCCAGATCTGTGTGGTTCTCGATCGTCATAAGCGGAAAAAGCTGTCCGCCGTGAGTATGCCCGGAAAGCACCAGATCAACGCCCGCCTCTGCCTGTGCCTCATAATCCTGTGGCTGATGATCCAGAACGATAGAAAACTTGTCCGGATCCAGATCAGCTGTCAGTTCTTCCTTCGTCTCACGGCCTCCTGCATAATCCTCAGACTTGTCCTGTCTTCCTTCGTCGTATCATCATCCACAAAATCGCCAACAATCAGTACAACATCCGGATTCTGTGCTTCGATGGTCTTCATATGGTCCGCAAAACCTTCTCCATGAAATGTCGTTCCTGTATGTGAATCGGAAAAAACTGCCACCTTAAGATCCTCGACTTCTTTATCTGTCTGTATCTCATACTTCTTCTCCCACACATGATGTGCCTGATACCAGCCTGCTGCAAGATAGCATACAGTAAAAATAATCGCCACGATCCCGGCATAATATTTTGCAAATGTCTTTTTGCGTATCTTTGTGATCAGGGCAAAAATCGCTTCGCTGACCATCCAGAATACGATCAGATGCAGAATACACACAATAGCATTCATAGAACCCCATGCCATCCAGATAACTGCGGTATAAACTACAGCAATCAGAAGTCCTGTCAGTGTGCTGAATCCTTTTTTGCCTTTTGTTATTTTTCTGATAAATGCAAATTTCCCAATCCTGTTCGCAAGATACAAAATCCCTGCAAAAGACAAAACTGCCAGGACGATCATCAAAATAAGCCACATAGTCATAATCCTTATCGCCCTCTTTCTTCCTGTGTTATTTCCCATTGTACAGGAAAAAAGCTGCTCTGCCTACTATCAGTATTATCTCAGGGCTTTCATTTTTTACACTTTTGTAATGTAACGGGCCGCCACGAAACCATAATATTTGTTCACGATCCGAACATAATACCAGGCTGTGCCGTCGTCGGCTTTGATCGTATTGCACACGTCAACAAGATTGTGCTGTGCAAGAAGCGGATACTTCTTGATCCTTGGATACTCTGTACCTGCCCAGGAGCGCACATTGAGTTCTGCTGTATTCACCATTCCCACCCACTTTGGAGTCTTGTCAAGATGGATTGCTGTTTCTGTGGATCTCTGGTCGGAGGCAGTGCTATAATCAATCCATACATACCCGTCAATCGCCGGATCTGTACGTTTGTATTTTTTATTGCGGCATGACCCGCCATTGGCTACAACGCCTGGTGTACTGGATGTATTTCCCTCGTTTGTATAAATATAAATGTCATCATATTTCGTAACGGATCCAATATGTGCCCCATTTCGGAACACGACCAGCGCACCCTTCTTCGGCGTACTATGCCAGGTTCCTTTTTGTTTCGCATGCCGCGTCACACTCCGACAGTTATAAAAACCACCGCCCATGATCTGCAGTGCCCTCGCCAGGCCAAATATTTTGACCAGTTTCCAGAACTGATAAACTGCACACCACGGCTGCCCCTGGCATCCAGGCTGTCCCCAGTTATTGACATCACGGGCAAATTTCGTATAGTTTTTGCTGCCGGCATTTCTGGTAAAATCATCCAGATATGCATTGCTCTTTTTTTCCAGATACGGTTTCTTACCGCCATAGTTGGCATAATAATTTCCAAGTTTTATGTGTTTCTCCAACTTATTTCCTGTAGTTTTTTTCTTCTCTTCTGCTTTTTCTTTATAATCTTTGTAAAACAGATCCATATCCACGTTTCCGCTGATCCCGGCAACTTTTCCCTTGCTGGAATACTGCCAGCCGATTCCCTGCTCCGGCTTAAGGCGTGTCTGCACAGTTCCATCATCATTTGCCGGGTATCTGGCAAGCCACAAGTCATAGGATTTCAATTTTGTACTCAGAACATTCTGATACCAGTCTACATTACAATAAATTCCGACCCTGTATCCTGCTTTTTTGATATGATCCAGAAAAGCCACCGCAATCTTCTCGACTGCCTCTTTTCCAAGTTTTCTCTGTTTCTCCCATTCCAGATCATAGAATACCGGAAGATCCAGTTCGCGCCCGTCAAGGACTGCGAGTGTTTCTTCTGCTTCTTTTAATGCCTGCGCTTCTGTCAGAGCATAACTGTATTTGTATCCACCCACAGCAATCTTATTCGCCCTGCATCCCTTATAATTATGTTCAAAACTTGTATCTGGTCCGTTTTTCTGATGGATTCGAAGAATTGCAAAATTTATGCCCGCCTTCTTTACTTTCGCCCAGTCGGGCTTCCCCTGATAACTTGATACATCAATGCTTTTGATTTCCATAGCCGCGTCTCCTTATGGCAAAAGCTTCTCTCTATATCCATATTCCATTTGTCTCCAAACTGTGATTTTACTGGTCTTCTCAGACTGTTTCATTTATTTCGCTGTATTTTTCTCATATGCGGCACTTCTGCATAATATATAAGCAACTACAAATTTTATGCAGGGAATTTTGTTATGAACTGTCCAAATAATAAATCCAGAAATTGTTGTAATAACTGCAGCGGATCCTGTGGCACTTACGTAACGATCCAGGGTCCTCCCGGACCTATGGGACCAGAAGGACCTCGTGGAGAGCAGGGTTCAAGAGGAGAACAGGGACCTGCCAGACCTCGTGGCATGAAAGGCGATACCGGATGTCCTGGGCCTGTGGGACCTCGTGGTTCGGTTGGGCCTATCAGGTGTATCGCATTGATACCACCAATGTGGCGAACATTGAGCTTGTGCCGAATATCACCTATGTTTCGTCAACCGTGTGGACCTATATCGTAGATGATGACATCGTAATCAATGGTTGGTATTTCGTGAACTACTCGGCAACAAGTTACCAGAGCATCTGAAATCTGGCGGGATACCGCCTTTTTTCAGGGTGCGTCCATAACACCAATACTGCTCGCCTTTCGGCTATGCAGCTACTTTTATTATTTCTGATGTTTTTAGTCCGGTTACGGACAGTTCCTTTTGTTTTCCGGATACGGAAAGATATTTCCGCAGGATATTAAACGCGCCTACTGCATCTGCGTTAAATCTTACTCCGTCAGTTATATACATACCCCGCTCTTTTCGGTTTGATGATTCTGCATATCTCTTTGATATTTCCGGTGAAAACGGGCTGCACTGACTGGTATAGCTTTCCTCTTGTTTTATCAATTGAATCCCATACAGTTTCAACTTATATTCCAGCATGATATATAGTTTGTTATATGGCAGTCCGTGAAACTTCTGGTTGGTCTTGTGTCCCATATCTTTTTCTTTACGGATATTTCGGATGTCTCCCACAACCACACAGCGGATATCTTCTTTTTTACAATATTCTGCAATCCATCTGGTCACTTTGTGAAGATAATCCTTCACTGTATTCTGCTTTTTCCTGTAAAGTCTCTGGATATGTTTCGATGATTTTGGATATTTTATTCCTCCTTCCGACTGCTGTGCATACCATGCAGACTGTACTCTGGCAATCTCTTTATGAAAATATCTTTCCAATGAAAGATATTTCCTTCCCAGGATAAAAGTTCTTCCATTTCCGGAATCATAACAGGTCATCAGATTATGAAGTCCCAGATCAACAGATAAATAATGTCCATTCTGAGAAAGCTGTTCCGGCTCTTCAATCTCATAGATAACGATAAGCTCACATGTTCCATTTTCCGGCGGATAGATCCGCAGCTGTTTTATATGATCCATGTTCCTGAAAATCTTATTTTCAAGATATAGAAATTTTTCATGGATCCCATATGTTTCTTCCATGTAGCTTTTCAGATCCTTTGACAGAGACAGACGCAGCTGGTCTGAACCTTTCTCATGCCGGATCCCCATCTGCATGTATGTGACCGGTATATTATCCTATTTAAAACAGGGCGGATTTGGCTCTTTGATCCCTCCGGTCTTTTTCAGGATATAAAAAGATTTCCATGCCTTGTCCATCTGCTTGCAGGTCTCCTGCGCTGTCTGTGACGGTAGCTGTCTATACCACAGATCTCCTTTATGTGCTTTTTTCTGATAATACCAGTCAGGATACTTTTTCAGTCCCAGTTCTTTATAATGATGGCGTTCATAGTTGCAGACATTCCAGAGTTTGGAAGCCGCATAACACATATGCCCTATAATGTTAGAATATTCCGGACAGATCTTTATGGATGTTTTATGTGACAGCAGCATCTCCATTCTCCTTCTGATTGATAGTTTTTATTATGCTTATATCATAGCACAAAATGCTCTTGCCTTTCAACGCAGATCTGACCTGCTTTCTTCTGAAAACAAATACAAGAATCAGGAGATATAAGAAATAAATTTTTGCTGTTATATTTTTTGTGCGGATACGCACACTCCTGCGCTTTCATCTCGGTAATTGAATTGCCGAGGATTCCCGCTTATTGTCCCAAAATCTTGCTATTTTCAAATAAACACATCCTGTCCTCATCTCTTTTATTATTAGATTTCAGGCATACTTGCTAATTTCTTCTATTCAGCCTTCCCCTCTGGGAAAATAATTTTAAACACAAAGAAAAAAATCACCATAGAAACTCCACCTGTGATAATTGTCACAAGCATGTTATAGACTGCCGGTGCCACATATGCAGATGCAACTGGCATCCACAGATTATTAAATCCATTACAGATCAGTGAAATTACCACCCATGCAACAAAATACCAGATTGCCTGATATACAGGATTTCCATGGCTTTTAAAAGTAATATTTCTCTGAAGCGGAAAATTGATACACTGTGCAAGAAATGACCCCAGTTCATAACTGATAAAATAGCCAAGTCCACCACCGATCAGTATATTCCCCGTTGCATCACGCAATACATTATACCCCAGCAGACTCCATGTAAATTTTACTCCAAACAGATTCATAGAAACCTTTGGCCACATAAATTCTGTACCAGCCAGACCAATTCCCAAAATCCCTGGTAAAAATGTAAATACAAGATACTGGAATACTGTCACGCCCATACTGAATATAACAAAATAGAATATCTGATAAAGCCATTTTGCAAGAGCAGAATGTTTCTCTTCAAAACATTTCCATATATTTCTTATATGATTCATCTGCGCTTCCCTCCAGCTCCTTTTAATAATTTTTCATATTTCTTATTATTTCTTCTGTTTCTGAAATATCCGCCAACTACTTTTTTTACTCCACGCATAAAGTGTCCATTCACAGCATCGACAATTCCATATACCATTTCCATACTGACTGCCCCGCCGGTCATCTTGGCAATACCTCTAAATGGCATGTTGTAAATAAATAGAATATTCAGATCTGGTTTCCCTTGTTCTTCACTCTTCTTTTTCATTTTTGTGAGACATCTATATATCAGTCTTGCAAGTCTGCTTTTTGCATAATACATCTGGCAGATTGCATCATTGATTTCCAGATTTCCACTCCATCTTCCGTTCGGTATCTCATGACCAAGAAGTTCACGAAATTCCTCATCTGATATTTTCTGCACGATTCCTGTATAATAGTAAGGCATTTTTGCCGGATTATACGGATACCCTTTACTATTTCCTGTTCTCTCAGTCATACCTGTTAAACGAATATCTGCAACACTGGCTCCTACCATAATCTGATAAGTTCCTGTTTCTATTTCCCACTGTCCCGTTTTTATATTCCAATAACGGAATGTCTTATCATCAAAGGGAATTCTGATCTGTCTGCTTTCTCCTGCCTTTAAATAAACTTTTGCAAAACCTTTCAGTTCTTTTTCCGGTCGGAACACGATTGCATTAGGAAGTCCTACATACATCTGAACAACCTCAGCTCCGTCTCTGTCACCTGTATTGGTAACCGATACTTTGATTCCATCCTCTTCTATGATAAGATCAGAATATGTAAATTCCGTATAGGAAAGCCCAAAGCCAAATGGATATTGCACCCGTACTTTTGAAGTATCATAATAGCGATATCCCACATAAACACTCTCGCGGTATTCCGATGTTTTCTCATTACTTGGATAATATCGGAATGCCGGTGTCTGTTCATAAGATATGGGATATGTTTCTGCCAGTCTTCCTGATGGATTCACTTTTCCGGTCAGAATATCCAATGTTGCAGAAGCACCTGCCTGTCCATTCAGATAACCATGCAAAATCGCTTTACAGCAGGTATGCCATGGCATTTCTATCGCAGATCCTGCACTCAGTATTCCAATAATATTTTCATTCACTTTACTGATATCCTGCAGAAGATCTATCTGATCCTGCGGAATACGCATATGGGTTCTGTCCAGTCCTTCTGATTCGCTGATCTCATCAAGACCAAAACAGAAAATTACAATATCCGCGTTCATAGACAAATTTAATGCAAACTTTCTATCATTCTCATCTACATCTCCATTTCTATGATAGCCTCTTGTCATTCCCAAAATATTCAAATCATATTGCTGCAAAATCGATGACATATCTTCTACTTTTGTTGGATTGACCATAGAAGATCCTGCCCCCTGATATCTGGGTGAAAAAGCAAAATCTCCAATAATAGCGATGGATTTTTTGGTATCCAGCGGAAGAATCTGTTTTTCATTTTTCAGAAGAATCATGCTTTCTGCTGCTGCTTTCCTTGCCAGTTGATGATGTGCGTTTCTGTCAAAGTTTTTATCTGAAAGCTTCTTCCCTGATGTCAGTTCCATCACTGCATCCACCAGTTCTCCAACTCTTTCATCTAAATCCGCTTCCTTCAGCTTTCCATTTCGGACAGCAGCAATCACTTCCCTTGCAGAATCGTACCCACAGGACGGCATCTCCAGATTTGAGCCGGCAGCAACACCTTTCACATGGTCATTGCTTCCGCCCCAGTCTGTTACTACAATTCCATCAAATCCCCATTCTTTGCGCAAGATATCTGTCAAAAGATGTTTGTCCTCATTAGCATAAATCCCATTAATCTGGTTGTAACTGCTCATGATTGCTTTTGCGTGTCCTTCTTTAACAGCTATCTCAAAACCGGTCAGATAAATTTCTCTTAATGTCCGTTCGTCAACAATTGCGTCCATTGCCATTCTCCGAAGTTCCTGACTGTTAACCGCCAGATGCTTCGGGCAGGCATAAACGCCTTTACTTTGTATTCCACGAATATATGACGCCGCCATCTTACCGGAAAGATATGGATCTTCTGAAAAATATTCAAAATTTCTTCCACATAATGGGCTTCTTTTAATATTTAATCCCGGACCAAGCAGGATATTTACATCCATACTTGCTGCTTCCTCTCCAAGAGCCTGTCCAATCTCTTCCCCCAGATCCTGATTCCAGCTGTTTGCTATCGTCGCTGCTGTGGGAAAACAAGTTGCATTCAAGGATGCATTCAGTCCCAGATGGTCTCCTGCTCCTGCCTGTTTTCTGATTCCATGCGGTCCATCTGAAAGAAAGATGGACGGGATGGAAAGCCTGTCAATTTCTCTGGTCTGCCAGACAGTTTTTCCACTGAGTATCGCTGCCTTTTCTTCTATTGTCATCTTTTCAACCAATTTTTGCTGTTTCATAATTGTTTTCCATCCCACTTTCATCCTTATTCAGCACTCTTTCTTTTCTTATATCCTCTGATTACCAGTACTTCCATTCCTGCCATGAAAAGTGCTATTACAATGTCGATACCAATTCCTGCTTTTTTCCAGTTTTCCATACCTGTTTCTTCGTGTTCTCCATCATAAGCCCAGCTGCTTACAACTGTATACATGACATTTTTGCAGGCATTTCTCATCTGAAGTACAGATGTTGGATGTTCCGGATTGGCTACATTGTTCTCTTCTCCGTTGAATGTGGACAGCATTGCATCTACCCCATTCGCCAGAGCTGCATCTGCATTCATAAATCCATGACCATTGTTTCGGAAGAAGTCTGTAAGCGCCATTCCCCTGAAGCCCCATTCATCTCTGAGAACTGTGTTCATAAGATTACTGCATTCTCCAGTCCATTTATCTCCAAGGAAACTCCAGGAAACCATAACCGCATTTGCGCCTCCCTGTTTTACAGAGATTTCAAATGGTTTCAGATAGATTTCACGGATTGCCTGCTCATTTGACCAGACACTTACCATCTTTGCATTTCCTTCATACAGTGCGAAATGCTTAATGTAAGAATAAACTCCATATTTTCTTGCACCTTCTACTGCATTTGCACCCATATTTCCTGCAAGAACTCCATCTTCTGAAAAATATTCATAGTTTCTTGCTCCAAATGCGGTTCTATGAGTATTCATACCTGGTGCATACCAGCCCTCTGCACCCATTTCCTGACTGATCTTGCCCATGCATTCACCCCAGGCCTGTGCAAGTTCCTTATTCCATGTGGAGGCAACCACAACTTCAATTGGAAATCCAATAGAACCAACTCCTGTAAAGTTGTTATTAATTGCTGCTGGTCCATCGAAATCAAGTGTAGCCACTTTTCCCACAGAATCCATGGCTGCTGTCTGATAACCAGCCATTGCAATCATATTTGCCATTTCATCAACAGTAAGCTGATCCAGAAGTTTTTCCCAACGAGGATCGTCATAATCAGCATCACGCATATCAGCTAATGTAAGTCCATTATCTGCTCCCGTTGTCGGCATTACATCCTTATCATTGAGGTATGTAGTCTTGTCAAAGTTGCTGTTCAGATGATATTCGGAAACATATGGCTCACCCAGCTCTGCAGATGCCGGCGCTGCTGTAGCCTCTTCATAATTTGCAAAATGATCCGCACGTGACAGATATGTTATATCTCCTTTTGCATCTTCAAATACATTTGTTGCTGCAGTATCATCTGATGCTCTTTTATTTTCTCCCTTATATACTACATCTTTATCTGCAGTATAAGTTTTCTGATCCAGCACAGTATGTGAATCGCTGTTGATAGAAATCACATAATCGCCTTTTTCAAGAACATATGCTTTTGCATTATTCTCATCATAAGAGGCCATATCTTCTATACTAAATGTAACTGTAACAGTCTGAGATTCTCCCGGCTGAAGCAGATCTGTTTTTGCAAACTCAATCAGATTTGCAGAAGATTTCTCAATTCCCCCATTTGTATATGGCGGTTTATAATACACTTCTACTACATCTTTTCCGGCAACATCTCCTGTGTTGGTTACTTCTACATCTACAGAAATCTGTCCGTCTTTTTCCTCCAGTTCACCCATTTTCTGTTCAAATTCTGTGTAACTCAGACCATATCCAAATGGATACTGTACAGTCTTATCGTAATCAATCGCACCTTCCTGTGCAGCTGTTTCATAGTACTTGTATCCTACATAAATACCTTCCACATAATTGGTAAATGCCGGAGCATACACCTGAGCAGTTCCTGCATTCATTCCCTCAACTGCCATATCTGCCAGATTTATATACTCGATTTTTTCTGCATTATTCCACCACGGAGCAGTCGTCATATCATAAATAAATGTATCCGGTGTTTTTCCGGAAGGATTGACTTCTCCTGAAAAAACTTTACCAAGTGCATCAAATCCCACATTTCCAGTTCCGGGACACCATACAACAGATTTAATCTGTGGATATTCATCTACGAAACCAAGTTCAAACTGATTTGCTCCATTATAAATCACAACCACATTATCAAAGTTTGAGCAAACCATATCCACCATATCTCTCTCAGTTTGTGAAAGCTGTAAATAATGCTCTCCCTCAGGAAAATCATCATATTCCTCTGAATTATTATCATATGCTGCTTTTCTTACATCCATAGGAATATCATTATGACCTTCACCTGCTTTTCTGGAAAGAACCACAACTGCCACATCAGAATACTCTTTCGCACTTTTAATAAGCTCATCACTGTAAGTATCTACAGGTGGCTCCGGTAACGTCCAACTCTGTTTCTGGATAGACATTTCCGGATTATCTGCACCATAATTGTTATAAAAATCAACCAGCTCCTGGTTAATAGAAAATCCGGCATTTTCAAGTCCCTGATTCAGACTGACAATATCATACAGATCATTAATTCCACCGGAACCAGCTCCTCCGTAAGCCGGATTAATAGATTCCCAGCCAAAAATATTCATTTTTTTTGTTTCATTTAAAGGAAGCAGGCTTTCATTCTTCAGAAGAACAATTCCGTCTTCCATAATTTCTTCTGCTGCTTCCGCAGCTTCCTCATTTGTTTCATCGCTTAAAGTTCCATTTCCCGTTGCAAGTCCAATCAACGTAGCCATTGGTCCAAAACAGATCATATTCACGCAGGCAACAACTGCAAGAACCATTGCGATCGCAGCTTCCCTTCTTATCAGAAATTTTTTGTCCCTGCACATCCTGCGGCACGCGATCATAATTACGATTCCAATTACAAGTGCAGCAACAATACCGATAATATACGGTTTGCACAACTGTAATACCGCCAGGACGTCTTCCATTTCAACACTGATCATTCTCTTCTCCTCCTTTTTATCTGTCCTGTAATTTCAGGAACTGTTTCCTGTTGACCTTACTATATCATATCTTTTTCATCGTGCCGGTTTTGGCACAACATGCAAAAATATGGCATGAAATGCAAAAAAACACCCAGAGCTTTACATTACTCTGGGTAAAAGAATCTTTAATTCAAACCAGTTCTGATCCACTCCAAAATCCACAGAACCATTATATTTCTCCACAGCAGTACGAATGCTTTTTAATCCAAATCCATGGTTTTGTCGATCTACTTTTGTTGTTGTAATCAGATCATTTTCATTTTTCTGAATTTTATCTTCACAATAATTTTCTATTTTAATAAAAACAAAACTCTTTTTTGCAGATACCGTCAGATGAATCAGTCTTTTTTCCACTTCCGGTATCATAATTACATGTTCAATTGCATTATCCAATGCATTTCCAAAAATGGAACACAAATCTGTTACATGTATAAAATCCAGTAACTTACCATCCGCTACACAGGTAATCTGTATGTAATTTTTTCGACAATGAAAAATTTTAGCTGCAAGAATTGTATCCAGCACCTGATTACCTGTTTTGCTCATATTTTCAAAGGCAGAGACTTCTTCCTCCATTGCATCAATCCATTTTTTACGTTTTTCTTCGTCTGATTCTGCACGAAGTGCTGTGATCTGATGCTTCAAGTCATGATATTTCATCTGTATGAGATCCAGACTGTCCTGATAATTTCGATACTGCTCATATTGACTTTTCAGGATCACATTCATTGCTGAAAGTTCTTTTTCGGCAATATACTCACTAATCCTGCTCTGATAAGCATGCAGGATTGCAATTCCTCCAAAATCGATCAGTGTTCTGATAGAAAAAATATCTGCACGTTCTCTGCTCGCAAATGGTGCATTTTCATTTAAAAAGCTCAGATTACTAAAAGCAAAGATTGCAACAGCCATGATTGCCGCCGCTGCTACTTCCTTTACTGTCATCTGTTCAAGATAATTCTGCTTCAGAAGATCTTTTTCTAAATAAATATCAATAGTAAAGCAGCCTCCAAAAACAACCATCGTGATCAGAATTTCAACCCAGAGGCTCTGATTCCCCCATGCCTGTACAACAGATACCATCTGCCACTGCAGCGAAGCTGCAAACTCAGCAAGAACAAATGCACGGGCACAGCAATAAGCCGCTCCCAGAGGCTTCATATTTCCTCCGACCATAAGAAATCCATACATCATACCTACAGCGATCATCATACAGGGAATCCACAAAATTTCAGTTACGCTGCCTGTCAAAGTCAGAAAGATACTCTGCATTGCCAACATGAAAAGACTGCCTGTAAGAAAATGTACAGATTTCATGTTTTCTTTTTTTAGGATATAAAGATAAACCAAACACGATCCCCACTCTGCTATTGCCGTATAAGTTCTTGGAATATCCTGATATAACATAGTATCCTCCATTTCGCATGAAATCATTCCATATTAAGATTTTGCAGAAGTAGATTCATGAATTCTTTTTTTCTGGTTCTGCTGACAGGTATATGTACATTATGGATCACACAATCAGAACCAACAAATCCCTCTACATGATTCATATTTACCAGATATCCCTTTGCACATCGAAAAAAATTATGTACCGCAAGTTTTTCTTCGAGTTCTTTCATCGTAATTCTTGAACAGTAATCTCCTCTCGAAGTATAATAAATTACATTATGTCTCTGCCCCTCAATAAAATAGATATCTGCTATATCTATCTTTACAACTCCTTCCCCAATCGGAATCGTAAGAAATTCTTTAACCTCAGAGCGCATACGTCCAACTGCTTTATCCAGTTTCTGCGAAAAAGAAAAGTACTCAACTGGTTTTACTACATAATCCATTGCATCAACTTCATATCCACGTACTGCATATTGAATCATATTTGTAATAAACATAATAATTACTTTCTGATCCATCTGACGGATTTTTTCTGCTGCTGTCATACCATCCATGAACCGCATCTGAATATCCATCAGAATAATGTCAAAACCGCCACTGTAATTCTCAGTGATATCTTCTCCATCACCAAATACCGTAACCTTTATTGCTCTTCCCCTTTCCGTTTGATATTTCCGGATATACTCTGTTAATTGTTTTACGTAAATTTCTTCATCTTCCACAATTGCAATCTGTATCATCCCATACCCTCCACAAGAATTGCATTTTTTGTAACTGTTCAATCACACAATATAGTTCCAGGTTTTTATTATTTTATAAATAATTTTTGTTTCAGTATATCACTGCTTTTTTCTTGCGTCAAGCGGATGTAATATTACAAATTACAGCTGTATAATCTGGTTTTCTTTTATCATATATCCACAGTAAATCTCCTCGTTCTTTAAATAGAAAGTAGAAATTCTGTTAAGTTTTCAATAGCATCTGGTTTTTCTGATAGTTCTTTCCCCATCAGTCCCTCTCCCATAATACCGGGATCCGCACTAAGAGATACAGCGACTCGACTTGAATTCCATACAGCTTCATACATCATTTCCTGATTCTCTTTTGTTACTTTATTGAGAACGTAATAAAATGGTTTTCGAATACTTTCCGATAATTCCCCGATTTTTTTGGAAAGCTGTAGGGATTCATAGGATGGATCTATGATTATCAATATCAAATCTACACCGTTATCAATTCCACGTCCAAAGTGTTCAATACCAGCCTCCATATCCATTAGCGCAAATTGATCTTCTGTAAGCCTGAGATTTTGGATAACATCCCAAAAAATCTTGCTTCGGAATTCTAGACCTTACAAACTTTTCATCTTCATCATTTCTGATTTTATTTGCTATGACCTTTACCTCCTTTACACCCAATTCTTCTGCCAAACGTTTTACATTTTTATAAGTCTGAACACTTCTGGCCCCCGCCTCTATCACGACGATAAATTGATCCATTCCTTCCGTTGTTCCCCGTCCTAAATGCTCAAGTCCTGCTTCCATGTCCAAGATTACTATATCATCTCTATGTAAAACCAAATTATTAATAATTCGTTTCAACATTACATTTTCAGGGCATACACATCCGCCTCCCGCAGTTTCCACAGTTCCCAAAACCAGAAGTTGAACACCATTGTTTTCTTTTCCATAAATTTCAGGAATATCATCCACTTTTGGATTGACTTTATAAAAAGTATTACTTTTATCTGCACCTGTTCTCTCCTCAATCAACCTTCTCATTTTACTGATAGGCGTAATACTCTCCAGTTCTTCCTCTGAAAAACCCAGTGCAAGTCCAAGATTTGCATCTGGATCCACATCTACAGCAAATACTTTTTTCCCTTCTTCTGCATACAGCCGTGCTAATACTGCAGATATCGTAGTTTTCCCTACTCCGCCTTTTCCAGTTACAGCAATTTTCATCTGTTATCTCCTTAAATGCTTCTTACTCCACTTCCTCCAGTTCTGTTCCTTCTGGAAGAATATATCCGCAGTTATCACATACTCCATCCTCTGCAAGTATCCCGTCTTTCACAAAGGCTTCAATGCCTCCCGGTTCATGACAGCGTGGACAATCTAATTCCTGTATCTTTTTCTGATTTCTTACATCCTGGCAATTGGCGAATTCAATTTTACCCATAGTGATTCCTCCATTTTCATTCCATATCAATTTGTCTTCGCAAAAAAGTTCCTACCATACGGGAAAAATTGCTGATATTACGAATATAGGCAAAGTCTTTTCCATAGATTCTCTTTTCCACGGAGAGCTCTTCTTCATTCCCTACAAAAATACCAATTACGAAAATTCCCTGATTTCTGGCCCGACGCACCTCATATGCAGTATCTTTCACAGCTCCTTCTCCGTCATAGATCTTGGGCTGGCGGGTTCCTGATCGTTGTATGCTCATATCACAGGGTTTTCCATCACTTAATACGATTAAAATCTTATTTTTTTCCGGTCGCTCCATGAGAGAGGAACAGACTGTTTTCAGTGCAAGCCCATCTCTGTTATTGGCATACGCCCGAAATTGAAAGATTCTTTCATTTGTTTCCCTTGGATCTTCATAATCCCGAAATCTCTGAAGTACTGTATATCCCCAGAAAGCACAGTATCCTGTCACCCGATGAGGAATTCCTGCCTGGCTTAATGCTTCACTGATAATATATCCCTGAGCCGCTACCTGAGCCTGTCTGCCTGCTTGGGAACCACTGGAATCAATCAGGACGTCTATTACAAACTCAGAATCTTCAGATCTCTTTTTTCTATTAAATAACTTGTCATCGTCTGTTCTTCCAATTTTCCATAACCTCTCAGGAACAAGCTGCCCTGCATCAGATCTGCTGACAAAATCATCCTTTCGGATTATAAATGCCCGTTTCAGTGACTCTGCCAACACAGAAATATTTCTTTTGATGATCCAGTGATTATTTCCATAATAGGCTTTATTTTTTTCAAACTGCAGCTGAGAAAAACGGTATTGATTATTTTTAATCACAGGGCTCTGTAAAATTCCATCTGTAAGATACAGGATACAGTTTTTGTGAATTCCTGTACAAAATTTCCGGTTGACTCTGGCCTGCTCCGATTCACTTAGATACGATTTTCCGTAATTCAGTTCCACATATTCCCGTATCCGTCGCACTGCCTGTGGATTTATATTCTCCGAGCTTTCCGGAACTTCTTCATTTTCCGGAGAGAAATAAAATCTTTTTTTCTTTTTGTTTCTGATATCCAGACTCATCATCTTTTTTTTGATATTAGAAAGATATTTTTGAATGATGTCTTCCATCTGTTCATCTGTCATGCATTCCTGCCACGCGTCATTGGCCAATGCCATATCCGGTAAATTCAGAATCTTCTCCAGATTTCCATTCTTTTTTTCAAAAGAGGGATCCAGAACATGGTTATAAATCTCATCTATCACGTTTATGACATCTTCCGTATTTTCTGCATCCTTCAGAGAAAGAATCTTGTACAATGCAATCTCTGCCTGCGGATCCATTCCCTCATCGTCTGTGTTCTTCAGAACATGCCTTATATACAGAAGCCTAATCCTGTGAATCAGGTCTGTTCCAGCATTATCTGATACCTGCTCTTCCTCGGCCTTTTCCAATTCTCTGAACGCCTGTTCTCTGATTTCCTTTGTTCCCAAACGTTCTCGAATGATAAAGCGCTCCACTGCAGCATCCATGCATAATCCAGCAAGAGGTAAAAGCATATCTTCTCCAGCAGAAAAATGTAATTTTTTCATCAAATACATGCCAAGTTTCTTCTGATCAAAATATCGTGCAAAGGCACCCTGCTTCACTGCCTCATATAGAACCGTTTGTTTTGAATAAACATATTTTTCTGTGTCCGGTTCAAATTCCATACCATAATCACCACTGACTGTCCAAAAAAGATTTCTGATACGATTGCTGACCTCCAGACGATGTTCTTCCAGTTGTTCCGCCGGCCATCTGATATCCTCCATACAAGTTTACCCCCATATGTCTTTTCCGGTCCAGGAAGATGGGATTCTGGTAGAAACCACATCTTCTATGATTTCTTTTTCAAATACATCAAAACTTTTATTTATGATCCCCATCTGGATTGCATCAATTGGAGAAAGTCCGCTTCTTGTGGCTTTTACAGCAGAAACCAATCCTCTCAGGTCAAGAGATTTTGTTGAGATTTCTCCATGATAAGCTTTGATCTGCAGATCCAGAAACAGTCCTGCAAAAGCTTTCAGTGCACTTTTTTCCCCATCTGGAAAATGTTGTCTTAATACAAAAAGGACACTATCCTCATCCATTTCAGGCATATCAATTACCATAAACCTTGAAACCAATGCTTCATTTAGCTCTCTGGTACCTGCGTAACCATAATTCATCGTGCCGATAAATCGTGTGGCCGGATGAAGTAAAATCCTGTTATATCCTGGAATATCGATTCTGCGCCGATGATCCAGCGTGGCATGCAGTACAGAAACCGCATCATTTTTTGCCATATTGATTTCGTCCAGGATTCCAAATCCTCCAAATTCCGCGCATTGGTAGATGGGGCCTTTCCGAAGGTGAACCTCATTATTTATAAAGGTATCCGTTCCAATCAGATCGGCACTGTCTGTATTTACATGAAAAGAAATGTCGTATTCCGGTCTTCCGAATATCCATGCCAGTGTCTCACATAGTACATTTTTTCCTGTAGCTTTCGCACCGGAAAGTAACAGGTTATCTTCCTGAAGAAGCGCTGCTATTGACATTTCCAGAATCTTTTTCCCATAAAACAGGATATCCGGTTTTTCTACCCGTTCCTTTACCTGATTCTCTACCTCATAACGCATGTGAAAATCTCTCAGTTCTCCAATCAATTCCTGCGCTATCTTCTGGTCTTCTAAATATTTTTCTATTTCTGTCCAATGATTTCTCATGAAGATTTTCCTTTCTTTGCAATTGGTTATACCAAATTAGATAATATTTCTGTTTACTCAATCTTCAAACTTTCAATCCTCCAATTCACAATCCTAACTTCTTTACAATTTCTCCCAGTGCACTTCTTACAGGAGAATCTTTCGGAAGCCGTATGATCGGCTTTCCATCACAGTCATACTGATATACCTGGTCATCATGTGGCACAACCCCTAACAATTCCAGTCCCTGATTTCGAATTTCTTCCAGAGTTCCGGCATCCAGTTTTCCATCCGGAACACGATTCACGATTAATCCAGTTTTCTGTGGTTTAAAGTTTAACTCCTTCATCAGCTTTGCAATACGTCCGGCTGCCTGAACACCTCTTCTGGAACAGTCACTTACAAGAATCGCAACTTCCATCATTGGCAGGATTCCTCTGCTGATATGTTCCATACCTGCTTCGTTATCAACCACAATATATGGATAATGACCTTGCAGTTTCTGAACCTGGGTCTGCACAAGACCATTTACAAAACAATAGCAGCCCTGTCCCTGGGTTCGCCCCATTACCATCAAATCATAATCGTCTTCTTCTGCAATTGCATCGGAAAGACGCATTTCCAGATAAGCCTGTTTTGTCATTCCTGCCGGAATCTGATATCGTGGATCAACTCCTGCACGTTCAATCTCTTCTCTCAGTTCTCCGAGTGTAATCTCCGGTTCAACGCCGAGCACTTCATTCAAATTCGCATTTGCATCTGCATCTACAGCTAAAACCGGATGTTTTCTATTTTCACATAAATATTGAATTAACAATCCACAAAGGGTTGTTTTCCCTACGCCACCTTTTCCTGATACTGCAATTACATGTCCCATGTTTTTCCTCCTAAAATTCTGAACAATCTGTTGACTTTTTCTTTAAACCTCATTATAGTTGTTACTATATAAATTACAATAATCAGTCTGTGAGATTTGTATGGTTACTCAACACATCAGAAAAATTGTTGAGGAATCATATGATCCCAAATAATACAGGAGTATATAATGTCAGAAAAAACGAGAAAACAAGATCGCCGTACCCGCTATACCAGGCAAACCATAAAAGATACGTTCTTAGAATTGTTAAAGCAGAAAAGTTTTACGAAAATTACAGTTACAGAGATCTGCAAAAATGCTGAAATCAACCGTGGCACTTTTTATCTTCATTACTACGATGTCCATGATGTATTATCAGATATTTTTAATGATATGACTCAGGATATGTTAACAACTGTAGATCATTTATTCTGTCTAAATCAAAAAAGCTGTTCCTATCCGTTCTGTCAGAAAATACAGATGGAATCACAATACAGGGCACTGTTTCTGGATGATGCAATTGCCCCCATTCTTCTGGAAAAATTAGCAGAAAATACAAAAGAAGGCTATGTGACCTGGCTTATGTCACACAGCCTCCTGACCTTTGAGCAGGCAGAATCGGTTTTTTATTTTCAAATGAATGGCTGCCTTTCCATCAACAGACTGATGCTCCGCAATCACTGTAATGACTGGAAACAGATTCAGACAACAATTGACAAGTTTATCAAAGCCGGACTGGAAAGTTTTCTGATTCATGATCAGAGGGAAGAAAATGCTTCCGATAATTTTTGCAGCAAGATTTCTCCGACTGTTACTGCATCTTCTACACTCAGATAATGATTGGCATGATCTTGAAGAAATAGTTTTCCAGATGCAGGAAATTCTTCATCTGCAAACCATATCTTTAAAGTTACCGGATATCTTGGCAGAACTGGAAAAACAGCACACAGATCCGCCTTTGTCTCTGTGAATTCTGCACCTAGATTTTTACATGCTTTCTGAATTTTCTCAGGATCTTTATCCTGCAAAAGCTTTTCCAGTTTCTGCTCTGCAGTCCGGTCAAACCTGGTTCCCCGAATCAATCCATCTTTCAGGTTACCAAAAGTAATGAGCTTCTGTGAACCTTCTGTTCCATCAGCCATATCCAGATAATGCAGCAATGTCAGATAATGCCATTCGTCCATGTCTGAGTTAATACGAAACTCAGGGAGTTGAATTTCAATCGTTTCATAAAAACTCAGTACTTCAAGCACATTTCGGTTGCTATGAAAAACAGCCCCACTTTTTGCAGCAATCTCCTCTCCGGAACGATTTTGTAACCGTTTTACTGCTGCCTGCAACATTTCCTGAAATGCACGATTTTCTGTTTGATTTTTGTATTCCATAAGTTCTCCTTTGTGAATATTTTATCGCATCATATAATAATCAATGTTTATGCAAGGATTTTGGTGGTTTCATAAATTTGTCTACGATCAGCATATTTATACCATCCTCCGTAAGTTTCATTCCTATGTTGACTTTTCCTTTAAATTTCATTATAGTTGTAATTATATTATTTACAATCATCAAAATAAAAAATATGTACAGTTTCTCAACACATTAAAAAGAGCTGTTGAGAACTTGGGATGTTTTTGACAAACCAGAAATATTTTCGCCTCAAAAACGTGAAACCAAAATCATTATATCATACTACAAGGAGTTTCTTATCATGAAATATTCAACGAAATTAAGCGATACTGTTCATGTGATGGTTCTGATTGCTATCAACCAGGAAAAATCTCTCTCCAGTGCCTCAATTGCAGAAAGTGTCCATACAAATCCCGGCTTTGTACGCCAACTTATGTTAAAACTAAAAAAAGCCGGACTTATGACCAGTGTAGCTGGACATGCCCGTCCTTCTCTTTCAAAACCAGCAGACCAGATCACATTACTGGATATTTATAAAGCAGTTGAAGGCGAGAAACCTCTGCTTCATTTAGATACTCATACCAACCCCGATTGCGGCATTGGTATTAATATTCAGTTGTCTTTGCAGGGATTCTATGATGAAATCCAAAAAACTGCTGAAGGAAAAATGAATACGATTACTTTACAGGATATCATAAATACCTATTATCAGCGAACATCCATGCAAAATAATTTGCAAAACATTATATGACAGGAGAAATAGGCAGGAAACATTTTGTGATAATTTTGGAAAACTCACTCCAAGAGTTCTCCTGTATCACTTGCTGCAAACTCCCTGATGCTCTGTACATGTCTTCCAGGCATTCTCCCTCATACAGCCGGAATGGATAATCATGAAACGGATATATTTCCTCAACAGGAATAGAAACAATCCCATTCACAGCCACTGGCGTATCCTTCACCGGATCCTAAGCAAGAAGATCCCGTGCGCCTGATATACTTTTCTTTTTGGTGCATTAACTTAATTGACTCCTTTCAGATTTGACTAATAGATTTTCAGATAAAAAGAAAAAGCCGCTGACACGTTATCTTCTAACGCATCAACAGCTTCTATCCTGCTTTAATTCAGTGTATTATTCGGTTTTGTAAAGGTTTATTTGCTTTCAGCATTCTCCCTGATACGGTAATAATCATCCATATCAATGCCTATTTTCACCTTGGCATCTGGTATCTGGTTTTCGGTTGCTCAAGAGGCACACAGTTTCAACGATACTTTCGTTGTCCCAACAAAGTTCCTGTGTCTCTCTGTCTCCAAAATACACCGGAAAACGGAACTTTATGTGCTTCAGAAATCTGCCATCTGGCTGCTCCTGCTCATAAATATCCACCTGTTCTACAAAA
>NZ_QTWS01000001.1:0-17485 GCF_003461245.1 Blautia sp. AF19-10LB | reverse complement strand
TGCAGGCATTCCGTTTTTACACATCCAGTTTTAAAATTATAGATTTTATTCACATTATTTCTTGTGTCTCTGTCGATACCCAGGCAATAAACCAAAGCCCGATGGTAGACATCCTGATATCTGCATTTTTTCAGATATTCCTCATAAAATTTTTCGTGTTCCCTGCTCTTGAAAGTAATTGTGCGAGAATTGCTATTCTCTGCTCTTAACGCTGTGTTTGTCATTTTCATTTTCCTCCTGAATTTTTAATATTTTGGTATAAAAAAGACACTCCATTTCTGGAATGCCCCATAAAAAATAGGGACACCCGCTTTTAACAAGTATCCCTATAATCTATCAATGATCTGATAGCTCTCTATTCATTTTCATATTCAAGATTCTTTGTGTTCCCCGTCCCGAGGTCTAACGCAACAACAACGGTTACTTTCTTCACAAGGCTGCTCTTTTCTTTGTGATTTTCACCTATTTTTTTGAAACTGAAAAGCTCCACAAAGTGCGTAAATTCAAGGATTTCTACATATTTTTCCTTTGTAGCAACACCACAGTCTCAGCGGTACTTTCGTTATCCCAACAAAGTTCCTGTGTTTCCCTGTCTCCAAAATACACCGGAAAACGGAACTTTATGTGCTTCAGGAATCTGCCATCTGGCTGCTCCTGCTCGTAAATGTCCACCTGTTCTACAAAGCTGTTAAGAAATTCTTTCTTCTCCAGGTCGGTGAACTTATCATATAGTTTATCAAAATATAAAAGAAATTGATAGACGTTTTCTTCTGATATTTTCTGTTGCCAGATATTCAGCAGGCGATTCTTGACTTCTTCTATACTGTTCTCCACGCCTTCAATCTCATCATACAAACGGTATAACCTTGTCTCCATATCCTGATATTTCTTCTCATAAAATTTATCCATGATATCCAGACTGTCCATCTGCTGTCCAAGTCTTCCTTTTGCTCCGGTCAGCTGCCTGTGCTGTTTTTTCAGTCTTTCAATCTCTTTTTCTATTTCTTCTGTATCTATTCTTGAACCGATTTTATTCAGAATTGCTTCTTCAAATTTAGGATTCTTCACCAGTTTCCGAATAACTTCTTCCACTGCATTGTTAATCTTCTCCTCGCTCCATTGTTTACGATATCCACATTTATGACCATCTACCAGGCGACGATGTTTGCAGGCATAATAGAAATAATCCTTATATAAAGTTCCGTCTTTCTTTTTCTTTCGGTTCACGTTTCCATACATACCGCTTCCACATAACGGGCATCTCAATATTTCGGATAAAATATGCTCATGCTCGAGACTATGTGTCTTTTCATATTTCACACCTGTTTTTTCCCTTTTTTGATGAGCCAGCTCCCAGTCTGTTTCTGAAATGATTCCTTCATGGATACCATCGTGCAGCATATAATTTTCCTGCTTTACAATACGGTATTCATTTCTTGTACCAGATACTTTCTCGTTCTTTCTTCGTCCATAAGCCAGCTTTCCACAGTATACCGGATTATCCAGAACGCCTTTTATAAATGAAGCGGCAAATGCGTCCAGTGTATTATTCTGTCGTTTTTTCTTTTTATATCCATGCTGGTTCAGCCATGTAGCAATCGCAGAAATTCCCATATTGGTATGAATAAATTTATCATAGATCAGACGAATAATTTCCGCTTCATCCTCTGCAATCTGCAATTCTCCATTTGCCAATTCATAGCCATATGGAGCAAACCCACCGTTCCATTTTCCTTCCCTGGCTTTCTGCTTACGTCCCTCCATTGTCTGAACAAGGATATTCTCTCGTTCAATCTCTGCCACCGCAGACAGAACAGAAATCATCAGCTTTCCACTATCTTTTGAGCTGTCAATTCCATCTTCAACACAGATCAGATTCACTCCAAAATCCTGCATCCTCTGCAAAGAATGTGACATGCTCCCACCACTTAATCTCTGATTTTGAAGTGGGGGCTTCTTGCTCAATGGCTCTACAGAGCCAAGTATCTACAAGCTATCCTCGCGTGCCCCGCGATTTTTATTAGTCCGGTTACGGACTTTTTATTGTGCTGTCATGCACATTCTGCAAAGATTCTTTTTCCCTCTTTCATGATATTAACTGCTGCATTTACATCGCGGTCCATTCTGTTACCGCATTCACAGTAATAAATCCTATCAGATAAAGACAATTCTTCTTTTTTATTTCCGCATACACTGCAAATCTTACTGGATGCAAAATAACGGTCTACTTTGATCAGATATTTTCCTCGTTCCTCCAGTTTATATTCCAGCATAGACAGAAACAGGCCATATCCATTATCATGTACACCTTTTCCAAGATGAAGTCCTCCTGCCATCCCTTTCAGATTCAGATCTTCCACACATACTGCATCGAAGCTCCCGGCAAGACTGGCACTGAGTTTATGCTGAAAATCTTTTCTCTGATTTCGGATCTTTTCATGGCACAGTGCAACTCTTTTCTTCTGCTTCTTATAATTCTGACTGCCTTTCTGACATCTGGACAGCTTTCTCTGTTCCCGTGCAAGCTTTTTCTCTGTATTCCGATAGAATATCGGATATTCAGCTCTTTTACCGGTAGAAAACACACACATTCCCTGCATCGCAAAATCGATCCCAATAAATTTTTCTGCCGTTTTTTTCTGCTGTTTGGTTTTCACAGCAAAATAAAAGACTGGCAAAATATTTTCCTTCCAGAAAGATATTTCCATTCACTACGTTTGTTGTATAAGATTTTCTTGATGACTTCTTTGATTTGAAACGTGGAAATCCTGCAGATGGTTCACGAAAAAACTTATGGAATGCGCTTTCCAGATGCATCTGTACATTTGCTAACGCCAATGAATCCACCTCTTTCAGCCAGGGATATTCTTTCTTGTAACTGGCTGGTGTGTTCCTTAACATCTTTTTTTCTTTTTTATAATGTTCCATTTTATCTGCAAGCATATAGTTATAGATAAATCGGCTGCAGCCGATTGTTTTTTTCGAACAATATGTTCTTTTTTATTATAATACAATCCAAGCACAAGAACAAGTGTTTTTTTGTTTATAAAATTCTTTTGAGCATTTATGCTCAGATCTACAATTCATCTCCCACCTATAGAGGAAGGAGAATTCTTGTCATGTTTTGTTAAAATGCTACTGTAAAATAAGTAATCGAGTAGGAGGGAGTGATTAGCTCCCGTCCTCTCACACCACCGTGCGTACCGTTCGGTACACGGCGATTTCAATAGTTATTATCTTACACTTATAATAAGTTGAAATCCACATAATTTCACTATTACTTATGCTAGTAAGTGAATTTTGATGCTAAAAAAGAAACTCAATCTATTTGCCAGCAAATGCAATTATCACCGCCTCATAAGGACGCAATATATTTCCTTCTCTGTCGTCCTCATAATTCCGGATCCAGACTTCCCCGGCTTTCCACTCATCAAGCAATGGGCAGCTAACTTCCTCATCCGTAAAGTTTGTACATACCAGCATCTTTGTATGCTCATCTGTTCTCGTATAGGCGAAAATTCTCTCATCTTCCGGCAGAAGAAGTTCAAATTTTCCATTCACAAATACTGGATTTTCTTTTCTTAAACGAATCAGCTTCTGATAATAGTAAAATACCGAATTTTCATCTTCCAGTGCCTCTTTGGCATTGATTCTGGTATAATTTGGATTCACGGCAAACCATGGTTCTCCTGTTGTGAATCCTCCGTTCTCATCCCCGCTCCACTGCATCGGAGTACGGGCATTATCACGGCTTCTTGCGTAGATAGACTGCATGATTTCTTCTGGCTGATATCCTTTTTCCAGACGCTCTTTGTACATATTCAATGTCTCAATATCTTCATATTCCTCGATGCTGTCAAACTGCACATTCGTCATTCCCAGCTCTTCTCCCTGGTAAATGTAAGGAGTTCCCTGCATTCCATGAAGCATTGTCGCCAGCATTGTTGCCGACTCTTTTCTGTATTTTCCGTCATTTCCCCAACGCGACACGATTCTAGGAAGATCATGGTTATTCATGAACAGACTGTTCCATCCTGTCTGATATAAAGTATTCTGCCACTTTGCAAGGCATTTTTTCAGCTTAACCAGATTCAATGGAATCGTATCCCATTTTTCTTTTCCTTCTTCCTGATCAAGCATAATGTGCTCAAACTGAAAAACCATAGAAAATTCACTGCCATCTGGATTACTATATTTCTTTGCAATTTCCGGTGTTGCTCCCCAGGCTTCTCCAACAGTGATCATATCCCCCTTCTGAAATGTTTCTCTGCTTAGTTCACGCAGAAATTCATGCAGCTTTGGTCCATTATTTGTGATCTTAAGATCTGGCTCTTTTGCAATCTGATCGATTACATCCAGACGAAATCCACCTGCTCCTTTTTCCATCCACCAGAGAATCATATCATAGAGCTCTCTTCTCACTTTCGGATTCTCCCAGTTCAGATCTGGCTGTTTCACTGAAAACTGATGAAAATAATACTGTCCCAGTTCTGGAACCCACTCCCATGCCGGTCCTCCGAACACAGAATTCATATCATTTGGGTAAATACCTTCTTCTCCGTCACGCCACACATAATAATCATGATACGGATTGTCTTTGCTTTTCTTTGCCTCCAAAAACCATCTGTGTTCATCTGAAGTATGATTCAGCACAAGATCCATCATAATTCGGATTCCGCGTTTCTTTGCCTCCGCAAATAACTGTTCCATATCTTCCATTGTTCCGAACATCGGCTCAATATCCTGATAATCTGAAATATCGTATCCATTGTCATCCTGTGGCGAACGATACACTGGTGAGAGCCAAATTGCATCTATTCCAAGTTTTTTCAAATAATCCAATCTGCTGATAATTCCTGGAATATCACCGATTCCATCTCCATCCGAATCTTGAAAGCTTTTCGGATAAATCTGATATACAACTGCATTTTTCCACCATTTATTCTTATTTCCCATACTCATTCTCGATATCTCTCCGGCAGATTTTCTGATTCTACCGGGATATCCTCTCCTTTCTAACCATATACCTGGCTTATTTTTTTCTATATTTTAACGGAGAAACTCCATATGTTTTTTTGAAGCTTCTGATAAAATAGCTTACATTCTGATATCCACTCTGCATTGCAATCTCTGTAACAGGAATATCCGTATCTTGTAACAGCTGTTTTGCATGCTCTAACCTTAAATGTGTTATATATTGCGAAAGGGTAATATGAAAATGTTCCTTAAAATATCGCGATATATATTTTTCCGAAAGATGAAACTGCTCACTAAATTCTTTTAATGATATCTTTTCCATAAAATTCTGCTGTATATATGAAATCATTTCTTTTTCTATCGTATTTCTCCCGCTTTTATCATTTTCAATTATAAAGCCCTTCTCCCACATTTCAAGAATAAATTGTAAAAGAATTATTTTTGTCTTTATCTGAGCAGTTATTTGGGGCTCAGTTTTCTTGTTTTTTGCCATATATATTTCAACCAATTGCTCACATAGTTCTTTTGCTGTATCTTTTACTCTTGGATTTATCATTAGATGACCATTTTTTAACGGCTCCAGTAATTTATCATCTAACATGTCATTTATGCAAAAAGATATGTATTTTAATGGAAAAAGGAAAGTAAAATAATCCACTGTACCAGTCTGTGAACCCATGAAATGCAGATTACCCGGCGACACTACAAAAGCATCCCCGGGGGTTCCAACATAATTTTCTCCTGATATACTTACAGTCAAAAAACCACTTTTTACATATATAATTTCCAGTTCATCATGCCAATGAGCCGGTATCTGAAATGATCGTCCTTCATTTTTTATATGATATGTACTAAACGGATCATCCTTTGTACCATGCGGTTTATTTTCCTTTAATTCAAAGTACATACTCTCTCCTATACTTCTACAAGACCTTTACTCTTCCATTTTCCACTCTTCCATCTAAGTACCATTCCCACTGCTCTCGCACATTCGTCACCTGCCATAGCAATATATGCTCCTACAGCCAGAAGTCCCATGTGTATTCCGAGAAAATAGGTTCCGCCAACTGCAAACAAATACATAAATATCGCACCTAATATAACCGGAAAAAATGCGTCTCCGCTCGTTTTTAACGCCTGCCCATATACAAGGTTTGTTACCCTTCCAAGTTCAAGAAATATATCTACTATTAACAACTTTACCACAAGATTTATCATCTGTGTATCATCCGTAAATATATGCACGATAAAATGTCCGGCAAATGCAAAGGTCACGGAAAAGCATGTCGCTGTGATGATACCATATATCGCAGCTTTTCTCGTCCCCCTGCTACATTCCTCAAACTCTTTTGCTCCAATTCTCCAGCCGGTCATAATTGCATTTGCCTGAGCAAGGGCAGCTCCCACGCAATACGAGAAATTTGCAATCTGTATCGCATATGAACGCGCTGTAACATTCATTCCATCCACATCCATCTGATTCATAAAACGCACTATAAATGTCATTGCGATGTTGTAAAGTGCTGTTTCAAGCGCAGAAGGAAAACCAATCTTAACAATCTGTGCAAATATCTTTCTTGATGTAATTCGCTCAGGACTCTGCTTTGCTTTTATAAGTACAGCCCCCATGCCGGCTACAATAATAAGATTTACAACTCTCGAAATAACCGTGGCAACAGCAACTCCCATCACACCCCAGTTGAATGCAAATAAAAATACTGAATTAAGTATTATATTGAGAACATTTCCAACAACAGTTCCTATCAAAGAATGTTTTGTATATCCAAACACTCTCAAATAACTGGAGAAAATAGGAATCAGTGCATTTAAAAAACATGCGCCGCCAACAATTCTAAGATATATTTCAGCCGGCTCAAGCAAAGCCGGAGCAATACTTACGATTCGAAGTATCCCACCAGAAAAAGTAGCAAGAATGACAGACATTACGATACCTATCAATGCGTTGAATATAAGTCCAAGTTGTCTTGCCTGATATGCTATCCCCGGTCTTCCGGCTCCGATATTTTGTGACATAACAGCTATCATACCCGACGATATTACTCCAAACATAATAATAAAAACACCTATATATGTATTTGCTGTTCCCACTGCTCCTACAGCCTGATCACTTACAGATGATAGCATAAGCGTATCAACCATACCTGAAAGCATATAAAATAAAGTTTCTAAGCATATTGGCACAGATAGCTGTGTTAATGTTTTTCTTTCCGCTGCCATAGTTTTTCTCCTCACATACAACTCAAGAATACCATATCAATAATACGATATATTTCTATGTAATTCTTGTATAATATCATGTAAAAATTGCACTATTTCTACTTTGCCTTAAGGAGCACTGGGTGCGAGCTAAATTGATTACTCATGCTTACAAGGATTTACAAATCAGGATAACTTTTTCCGTTTTCCCAATTTGAAACAGTTTGCCTGGTAACATGAAATAATTTGCCAAACTCCTCTTGTGTTAATAGATTGTCTTTACGAATGTTTAATCATTCGCTCCCCTCTATTGTGGTAAAATTAACGTCGAATTTTTTAACAGCGTGGCAATCACAGGGGCATATTTAGATATTCCATAATCTTCAACAATACTGGTTATTCTAGCGCCAGCATCCTTTGATGAAGCACCACATAAGAAAACCCTTTCATCAGCAGTTCCATAATCCAACACGATAAAACGATCATGGAATATACCGCCTGTCTTTTTTATTGACAAATTTACTGTTGGGTACTCCTTGCAGAAATCTGCAAATTCTATGTTGTGAAGTTTATTATTTCCAACATTATCACTGAATAAAATAATATCTACTCCAGTAGGAGAATTCTTAAGGTGTACCAGCGTCCTTAAACCAATATAATTGTCAACGACATATATTGACGACTTTGCCTATTTATAAATGGACTCATATACCTCATCTGCACTACTGAATTTTGCATTAAACATGAGCCACTTGTCATCATCGTCTGAAACAAAGCTGTTCATCATATCAGCCAACTCAGATTTTGTCACAACATCCTTCAAGCCTTCTGCAACATCTGAAATCTGCTTTTCAATAGATATCATATCTGAGTTGATTTTGTTAATTTCTATTCTGTTGTTAGCAGTTTCCATGCTTAACTGAAGTATTTCCCGCTGCCCGATTAAATCACGATTTTCTAATATGTAATCTTTCATTTTCTTAAAGGTTCTTATTAATGCCTTGCTCTGCTTAACAGCCAACGGTCCTTTCAAAACAGTCATCAGCATATATAATCCTTGCTCTGTAAATACATGAGGATTATATCTGCTCTTACTGTTAAGATTTGCGGTCAAAAAAATCGTCCGCAACTCTCATACAACATATTGCTGACATCAGCAAAATGGTCTATTCCTCTTTTTCCCTCAGTTTGTCATAATACGCTTTATACCTATAAATCGTCCTCTCACTGACATTGTTCCTCTTCGCAATTTCTACCATTGTCATGCCGCTCTCATACCCAACAACAAAATCATTATAAATTGCCATCCACTTGGCGTTATGTTTCTGACGACCGCTTAACTTACGATTTCTGTAATACTCCAATTCCTCCCGAAGTTCTACATTCTCTTTTTCCAACTCCTCAATTCTTTTTAATGCCTCTTCAAGTGTTACAGATTTCTCCATTACCCTGTCCTCCATCTATGTCATTCTCATTTTGTCTATATTATAAATATCTGTGTTTCTTTAGTCAATCCGATTATGTCATGTTATATTATTTTTTACAATAGCTTTCATACACATATATCTTAATCGGCTTTCCTAATCCCTGATGACTTCGATAAATAAAATCCACCTTAGTGCCTGACACCCATTAATTTTTTATACCTTATTTCAAATTAAAAGTTCAAGAGTTGCTGTTGTTTTTAGATATGCTGGATTTAGAAAATACAAAAAGATTGAACCAGTATGTTTCCGGACAGGTGGAAACTATCAAAGAAATTCACAGTCTGATGACATCCGACCTAAAACGCCACTATACTATTAAAGAGTTGTCAAAACAGTACCTGATGAACACCACTACTTTGAAATCCGTTTTCAAAGCAGTCTATGGAATGCCCATCGCTTCTTGCATGAAAGAATACCGTATGAAGTTGGCATCGAATATGCTGTTGCAGGAAGATAAATCTATTTCGGAAATTGCCGCCGCTGTGGGATATAAAAGCCAAAGTAAATTTACATCGGCTTTCCGAGATATATTTCAGATATTACCTACTGCATATCAGAAACTGTATCGTAATCAATAATTTTAATGCAAAACTGCACCCACAATATCCCTGAGTGCAGTTTTGTATCAATCAATATTCTAATGTTTCTCCATTAAGTGGAATGTCAAGAACAAGTATCCTATACAAATGCACTTTCCTCTTTTGTTTTCCGCAAATCTTTTAATACTGTTCCTATATCTCCCAAAATAGCAATCCCCTTATCTTCAATGAATTCCGGCAAAAACTGATATTCTGAATTTACGGAGATATAATATGCATCTTTCAAGCTATTTGTCAGTTCCCAAAACGGTTCCTGTATAAACATCGGTGTCATGCGCCCTACTCCAAGTTCTATCAAGAGAATTTTTCTATCTTTGTTCTTTTGAATGTATTTTGAGATTTTCTCATATTCTTCTTCGTATTTTTTCCCTTGCAGAAAATTCCCATATCCTCTTACCCACGGAAACATTTCCGCACCACAATGAGGGCAGCGAGGAATCAGTTCATCCGGCACCATTGTCCCCTCTCCCATAGCCGCAATCATATCTGCCACAGGTTGTACGGCATCCCATGTTTCATCCTGACAGCACCGGGAACACTGGAAGAAACGATGATCTCCCTGAATCTCACTGACCTTTTCTTCCGGATAAATCTTTACAAACTGTGTATCCTGATTAGTCGTTAAGATATGAAAGTCCTTTCCCTGCAAGATTCTATCCAAATCCAGATATGGCTCTCTGATAGGGGCATTTTGTGTAGTATTTAAAAAGGTTGCCACATATCCCCAGTGTTCATTTCTTGTAGAAAACCGATGCATCATGCCGCTAAAAGCACCTTTGAATCCATACTTATCTGCAAATTTTCCAAAATGCTCACGAAAAGAAGGGGTATCACTATAATAAAAGTCACCACCTCCAGCCGCTGATAAACCGGATGCTCCGCCTACTATGATACACTCTGCCTCCTGCACTCTGCGAACAAATTCCTGAATCTGTTCCTCATAAGGAAGTGGTTTTTGTTTGCTCAACACTACAGCAGTACCGCCGGATGCATAGGTACTATAGTGTCCGGAATAGTTCATTTGTGTTTTCATTACCAAATTTTCATAACAGCTCATTTTTTTCATTCTCCTATCTCACAACTGTAATATCTTTAACCACTTTACTTAGTCTATCCTTCCCTTTCTGATTCCATTGGCAACACCTCGTCAAAAGCCCGTATTGCATTGCGAATGCAATCATCGCATTCACAGAGTACAACACCTGTATCCTTTCCCTTTAGATCTTTACATATGGTTGCACCTGAATATTCCTGAAATTTGTTTAATATCTCCCGCGCCGTTATCGCACTTTTCTTCCCCGGCTTTACAATTCCCGCCATCATGGTTGCTCCAATCAATGCACCACAAGTTGCTTCCATACCTCCCATACCTACCGCAAATCCGGATGCAGCATTCATCAGTATTTCCTTATCAGAATCTGATGAATCGATCATTGCCTTGATAACCGACTGACAGCAATTAAATCCATTATGTTTGTAATATACTGCTTTTTCTTCTCTTGTCATTTTCCTTAGATTTCCTTTCTGATTTTCTTTAACGCTACCGTAAGATTACCATCCACACCGATGGATTTTTCTTTGATTTCCTCTGGAATGTAAATTTCGCCCTTGTTAAATGTGATATATCTTGCCTGTGGTTCTACTGCTGCAAGCTGCATCAAAGGAGCTTTAATCATCTGATTTCTCCAACCAATGCCAAATTCCAGAATTACCAGCTTCTTTCCATGTAAATTCTGAATAAATTCTTGATAGCAGGCAGCCTTTTCCTTCCAATTTTTCGTTTCTGTAAACGAGGACATCTCACCCCAATTTACTTCCATATCTCCACCGCATTTTGGACATTTCGGCAGTAACTCTTTGGGTACTCTTCCGTTTACTTCCTCTTCTGTCATGGCGAGAACTGCTTTTTGATTAGGATAAACCTCGTCATGACATCTGTTCTTGCACCGCATCTGGGTTAATTTCCCTTCCATTTCAAAAACACGGTCTGCCTCAAAACCTGCCGGCACAAAATGATCCTCCGCATTGGAAGTTACTACGAAATATTCTTTATCCTTTACTAGTGCATAGATGTTTTTCATAATCTCACTCGGCTCATCCTGCATAGCTTTTGCCTTAACAAGTCTGCTTACAAACGCCCACTTTTCTTCTACCTTCATTGGCACTGAAAATCCGTGTAAAACACAACGCAGTCCATATTTTTCTCTGAAATCTCCCATATTTTCCTGAAACCATGCGTCATCTGCAAAAATATTATATCCCTCTGCGATAGACAAACCATTACTGGCTCCAATCAAAATACCATCTGCTTCTTTGATGATTTGACTTATCTCTTGATATACATTCATCTTCATCACATTTCCTTTCCCGCTATGTTTTCTTTTAAATCCCGCAGGGTTTCTGCCAAATCTCCTGCTATATAAATGCCTTTGTCTTTTATATGCTCTGGAGCTGAGGATTTCTTCTGATTCAGACAGGCATAAAACACCTTTTCATTTTTATATGTCATTTCCCAAAAAGGAAGTTTAATAATACTGGGTGTCATCTCGCCAACCCCCAGCTCCAGCAGTACAACATTCTTATCTGTTCCATTCATGAGATATTTTTTTAGGAAATTCTCATATCGCCTTACACCTTCCCTCCAGTCTTTTCCCTCCAAAAATGTATCATCCCTTACCCAGGGAACCATGATTCTCCCGCACTCATTACATCTTGGCAGAAGCTCGGAAGTAACACGCAGCTCCCGGATATTTTCGTTCATCCTGCGAATCATTTCTACATTGGAATAAATTTGGTCATGGCAAGGCTGACTGCATTGAACATAGCCGCTATTACCTTGATAATCGCAAATCCTTTCTTTCTGAAAAATCCGTTCAAACTGCATATCTATATTGGTTGTTAAAACAAAGACTTCTTTTTCCGCCACAATATCACGCAGGTCATAGTATGGCTGTCCTGTAGGTGCATCCCACATACTTTGTATGTAACGTGCATAATATGCCCACTGTTGTTCCGGCGATGAATAACAGTAGTAAAAACCGTCAAAGGGAGATTTCAGTCCATACCACTCCTTGAAATCTTGTAAACATTCCTCCATATAGGGTAGCCAATGATAATGGTTATATCCCGCCGCACTGGAAAGACCAGAACCACCGCCTATTAAAACGGCATCTGCCTGACGGATTTTTTCTGCCAGAAAACTGACTTGTTCCTCCTTTTGCATACACCACTTTATCTCCTTTTTTATATCAGATTCCACATTTTTTATTTCGCTTGACTTTTATTTTTTTACTTGTTAAAATTAAATTTACATCAAGCATTGAAATTATATTATCATGTAAATTTTAAAATTGCAAGAAGAAAGTTCGAGGTGACAAATGAAATATTCCACAAAGCTTAGTGACACCATTCATATTCTTATATTTATTGCTCTTGGAGATGACGAACAACTCTCCAGCGCAAAAATTGCAGAAAGTATCAAGACAAACCCGGCTTATGTCAGACAGCTTATGGCAACCCTAAAAAATGCAGGCATTGTTGTCAACACACAAGGTCATGCGAATGCCGCTCTTGCAAAATCGGCAGATAAAATCAATATGTATGACATCTACCGAGCCGTAGAGGGCGATAAGCCGCTGCTTCACCTGGACACAGATACCAATCCGGATTGTGGAATCGGTATCAACATTCAATTCGCTATTGGGGACTTCTATCATGAAATTCAAAATATGGTAGATGATAAAATGAAATCCATTACATTGCAGGATATTATTGATCGGTATTATTTTAAAATCAGGGAAGTTAAAAACCTTTAACTAATCAAGAATAGCAAGCGCTGCCTGTGTCATGACACAGGCGAAATCCCCCACACTTTCCTACCGTCTTTGCTACAATTTGCCTTGGGTAGTTACACCCAAAATTGAATTAAACACGAAACAGACTGTTGTAAAAACTGAACATTTTACAGCAGTTTTTTTGTACCCATTTTTAGGAAGTACGTGACTCAATGGCAAACAGAAACCGCACCAATCCGGTGCAATTTTATCTCAGCGATGATGAGCAGTACATTCTCACTGCCAAATTCAAAGCATCCGGCATGAAAAGCATGTCAGCCTTTTTACGCAAAGTTGAATGTGTCATCGGTATCACTGATGATGACAAACATGGCTGTTCTCTGATCGCCGATCATATCCAGTTCCATTTCGTCATACGACATGATTTCTCGAAGCTCCTGAATATCAAATGGTGAAAGTCTGGCACCACAGGAAATCAAAATCGATTTTGCAGTTTTGCCAGTAACAAAATGTCAATAGTTTTTTAATCACTTTTTCAAAAAAGGCAAAAAAATAGAACGTATAGTTAATTTCCATACGCTCTATCTCACATTTCATATTAAATTTTTGAATTCTACAAACTTGAAGTTAGCGATTTCTTTTTCCGGTATTCTCTGTCCCACGGATTTCCTCATGATAGAAATAATCTACGATCACCGGATGCCCCTGCGGAACTCTGCCATAAGGCATTTCATTATCCACAAAGGCACAATCATACTTCTTAGCCATTTCCTCAGCTTTTACTTCAAGTGCTTCAAAGTAGCTGCGGTTATGCTTGTTATAGATCTCGTCGTAAAGTGGTACAAGATCAGGATATTTTCCGGCGATATAATCCATAATTGTCTTTTTGAAACCGCCTCGAAGATTGAGATTTTCGAGCCAGAACAGATCGCACTGATCCTTTACCCGCTCAAAGATTGCTTCAAAATTCGTGATACCGGGGAATACCGGGGATACGAAACAAACTGTACGGATACCTGCCTCATATACCTGCTTCATAGCAGCGATACGGTGCTCAATGCTCGAAGCAGAATCCATATCGTTCTTGAAATTTTCATCTAGTGTGTTGATCGACCATGAAACGGTTACACGTCCAAGCTTCTTCAACAGATCAATATCCCGTACCACAAGATCCGACTTTGTGCAGATCAGAATATCTGCGTCACTGCCGATCAGCTGCTCCAGAAGTTTTCTGGTATTCCCGAATTGCTCCTCCTGTGGATTGTAGCCATCTGTCACAGAACCGATGACCACCCGCTGTCCGACATATTTCTTCGGATTTTTAATTTCCGGCCAATGCTTCACATCAAGGAAAGTGCCCCATTCCTCCTTGTGCCCGGTAAAGCGCTTCATAAAAGAAGCATAGCAATACTTGCAGGCATGTGTACAGCCCACATAGGGATTGACCGAGTAACCTCCTACCGGTAGACTAGACTTAGTCATGATGTTCTTTGTTTCCACCTCACGAATGAGGATTCCATTTATTACTTCTTCCATGATTTCTGTACCTCTAACACTTTATTAAATTCTTCCGGCATTTCCTGAATCATATTTTCATCCCCTATGATAGGGACAAGATCTTCCTTCATAAACACCGGAATGCCGAGCTTATGTGCCTGGTCCGTCAGAGACCATGCCCATTCCGGCTCCGTATGAATCTTCCTACTCTGAGCTCCGGTCATGGTGCCGACAACGATCCAATTGATTCCGGAAAGGTCAACTGTGCCGGGATCATCGAATAACGGCTCAAAGGTAACATGGTAATGTTTTGCTCTGACGTTTTTCCGAAGGGCATCGATACGCCACCGTTCTGCTTTCCTCGTCACCGTAACGCCAAACCATGCGTTTTCCAGATCGGTATCAAAATCCAGCAAATCAGGTCGCTTGCTAAGGAACAGGAACTGATGCTGTGGATTTTCACGGATCTTTGCAAATACCTCGTCTCTCCATTCCGGCTTCCATCCAGAGAAATCGCTCATGCCAGTAAGAAGAAAGTTCTGCGGACGTTTCTTTTCCATCATCTTGAGCTTACCCGGAAAGAATTCAGGGTAAGCGAAATCATCAATCATATGCCAGCGTTTCACGTTGTTGCGGGCATAGCAATATGTACACCCCACTGTGCAGCCAATGACGATATTCATGTTCTGAATCTGATCTTTGATACAAATACTCATGACTTCTGCCACTCCTCAAGATTCTTTCTGATGCGGTCGAGGCATTCCTCAAACCGGGTAATTTCTTCCTCTGAAAAACCTTTGTAGTAAATACTGCCCATCTCATCAGATACAGAATCGTACTCGCCCTTTAAGGCATGTGCTTTCTCAGTCAGAAACAGGAGCGTTTTCCTTTTGTCCGTTTCAGACTGAACACGGCTTATCAGCCCTTGATTTTCCATTCTTTCCAGCATCGTAGTAAGAGATGTTATCGCTAACCCGCATTTAGTCGAGAGTGACCTGATTGAAATACCATCCTTCTGCCACAGCACATAAAGAATACGCCCCTGGGCTCCATTAAATGCATCAATATTCTTTTCACTGAGAATCTTCTCGAAAATCCGGTCTCCAAGCTGTTTTATTTTGGTAACAAGAAATCCTCCATTCATTTCCATTCAAAAGCTCCTATATAGTAGTTTATTAAAAACATACTATATAGGAGCTTTATTGTCAACAGTTTATATGTCTTAATAAGTAAATTCCGTTTTTTTCAATTCTCCAGTCAAGTAGACTAAGACCTCTCAATCTTAGCCCCTCACAGATCCGTACGTGCGGCTTTCCCGCATACGGCTCCTCATAGTAACATTCGCTTCAATATAAACAATAGTACGTTTTAGGTTTTGCTAACGGGTAATACTTGAGCATTTCCACAAATCCATTCCATGTGTATGCCCGTCTACAACCTCTCCGATTCATGGCTTTGAATAGAAACTGTTGTACTCTATGCAGGAATGTTGTTATTTTCCGAAAATTCCATGTAACACTATAATATCGATAGTGTCCAATTAGTTTTACATTCAACTCTTTAATTATTTCTCGCATTGGTCGATTTCGATTATCGTAAATCCAGTTCTTGTATGCTCTAACCTTTTGCTCAAACTTCTTTCTTGAAGTCTGTACCTTTGGCACGAAACCTCCCTTTCGAGTTTTGCTACAGTAGAAGGTAAATCCAAGAAAATCAAATGTTTCAGGCTTACATTCTCCTCTTGCTCTACGATTCTGCTCTGCAAATATTACTGAGTCTTGTGCCGAACCTTCCTCTGTTGGCTCGAATTTTCCTTGCTCCATTATTCCTGCTTTAAGGTATTTACGTATTAGCCACAATAAGTTTGAAAATCAAATGTTTCAGGCTTACATTCTCCTCTTGCTCTACGATTCTGCTCTGCAAATCTCCCAAATTCAATCAGTCTGCTTTTACTACTTTCCAGCTCCAGTCCAAACTTTTCCATTCGTTCCTTTAACTCTTTATAGTATCTTTCAGCTTCTGACTTATATTGAAATCCTGCAACAAAATCATCCGCAAAGTTGACGAGAAAACACTCTCCCTGCATTTCCCTTTGCACCACCAGCTTAAACCACAGCGTCAGCACATGATGCATGTATATATTTGCAAGCATCGGACTCATTACTGAGCCTTGTGCCGAACCTTCCTTTGTTGGCTCAAATTTTCCTTGCTCCATTATTCCTGCTTTAAGGTATTTACGTATTAGCCACAATAAGTTCTTATCCTGTATATTCCATTCAAGGAACTTCATCATCCAATCATGGTCAATATGGTCAAAGAAACCTTTGATATCAGCATCTACGATATAGCTGATTTTTCCATAGCTTATCCGTTGGTATACCCCTTTTATTGCTCCGTGACACCCCCTATTCGGTCTAAATCCATACATGCAGTTTAGGAATCTCGGTTCATAAATAGCTCCCAGTATTTTCTTCACTGCCATTTGTACAATCTTATCTTCATAGGAAGCAATCCCTAATGGTCGTTTCTTTCCATTTCCCTTAGGTATATATACCCTCAGTGACGGAAGTGGCTTAAAGGATTTGCTTTTCAACCTCTGTACCAGTTCCTTGATATTTCTATCAAGGTTCTTCCCATACTCATCCTTAGTTACCTTGTCAATTCCGACTGCTTTGTTCCCGTCTAATTCCTTATGGCATTGCTTTAGCATATCTTCATTTATCAAGTGGTACACGGATGTAAATATAGGATGTTTTGATGTTGCCGATATCTCAGCTATTCTTACTAATTTCGTTTCCATTATTTCCTCCGTCCCTGAGTACGGATAATGTGTCCTCAGTAAGACCTTTACTATGCAATCCCCTTCCCTCCATCGGCATTGCCCGATTTCTACAGTACTATGGGATTGTCCGAC